>NZ_DATCVK010000001.1:0-5911 GCF_036566905.1 Microbacterium sp.
CCGCCGTCGGTCAGCAGCAGCGCCTCGCCGGGCGTGATCGTCAACGCGGCCGGGCGTGCGCCGCCCGCTGCGATCTCATCGAGAGCGGATGCCGCGGCTGACGCCGACGCGGTCAGGGCCGCCAGCTCCGCCCGCTCGGCAGTTCGCGCCTGGCTCGAGGCGGCGATGTTCTGGACCACGAGCGGCACTACCGTGGACAGGGCCCACCAGATCCCGACCATGAGGGCGCCGGCCGCAAGCAGCCTGAGCACGACCTCGCCGAAGCTCCGACGGCGTCGGACGGTCGGCGGCCGACCGGCACGAGCGGCGGGCGTGGCGCGGGGCTGCGACCTGAGCCGCAGATCGATGCGGTCGAACTCTGCGAGGAGCACCGCCGGGTCCATCGATCGCTTCGGGCGTGCGGAACTCCAGGTCTCGGGGCGCACGGCCGCCGCGACGATGCTCGCGAGCTGCTCGTCGCTGTAGGCCCGGCGTACCTGCACCGTCTGCAGCAGGGCGGCTGCGGGGATGACGCCGATCTGCGCGGTGTCGCTGTGCGGCGGCGCCTTGACGGTGACGCTCGCGCCGACGATCACGATGATGCCCACCACCTCGACCGACAGGCCGCTCGCCCTCGAGAGCAGGCGCTCGGCGCGGGCCGCTTCGTGCGCCGCGTTCGAGAGGTAGTGCTTCGGCTGATTGTTGACGCGCAGCCCGTGGCCGGCGACCCAGACCCGCCCGTCGGGATGGTGCTTCGTGTTGATCGTGAAGACGCCGGGCGGCCCGATCAGGACGTGGTCGATATCGCTGCCGTCTACCCCCACCGGCACGGAGTGCAGCACCGTCCATTCGGGCCCGAGTCGGCCGAGCAGCACGGCGACGTATCGTTCGCCGACCGCGCCCGAATGCCAGGAGTACTGCTCGGCGTGGAGCCCCGCACCGTCGAGCTCGATGAGCTTCTCGATCACCGAGTGCGCCGGAACGCGACCGCGAAGGTCGACTGGGGCGGCGCTCGGCGTCGGCTTCGCGGGGCCCTCGGGGAGGAAGTCGGCGGCCTGCTGGGAGTCGCGCTCGTGCCGATGGTCGGTCCACGCAGTGCCCGTCCAGAATCGCCACTGCGCGGCATCCGCCTGGTCTCGATACCATCCGCGAGGCGGCCGAGGGGGCGGCGTCGTTGCAGGGGCACCGTCGGCGATGCCGGCGGAACCGGATGTCACGCGCTCACGCTACAGAACGGAGGCGGTCCTCCGATGCCCCCAGTGCGCGGGCCGCCCGGGACGATGCACGGCCGCAATGACGCGGGGAGCGCGCACAATGGGAGCATGGTCGAGATCTCGGACGCGGACTTCGAACGCATGGTCGGCGAGGTGTTCGACGCGCTGCCCGACGACATGGTGCGCGGCGTCGAGAACGTCGCGATCCTGATCGAGAACCAGCCGGTCGGCGAGCGGCCGCGCCTGTTCGGGCTGTACAGCGGGCGCCCGCTGAAGACGCGAGGGGTCTACGGCTTCGGGGAGCTGCCCGACCGCATCACGCTCTTCCAGAACAACATGCAGGCGCACAGCGCCGACCTCGAGTCCCTGCGCACCCGAGTGCGCATCACGCTCGTGCACGAGATCGGTCACTACTTCGGCCTCGACGACGCGAAGCTCGGCGAGCTGGGCTGGGCGTAGGCGGCGGCCGGTCTCAGTCGAGCTCGTCGCGGCGGTGCGCCAGGTAGGCGATCTCCGCGCTGTTGCCGGCGAGCGCGATGGCGCGGTCGTAGGCGTCGCGCGACTCGTCGCGGCGCCCGAGCCGGCGCAGCAGCTCGGCCCGGGTGGCGTGGAAGGCGTGGTACCCGCGCAAGGCGTCGCCCAGGTGATCGATGGCGGGCAACGCGGCATCCGGACCGTCGAGCTCGGCGACCGCGATGGCGCGGTTGAGGGCGACGATCGGCGAGGGGTCGAGGCGCACCAACTGGTCGTACAGGGCGACGACCTGCGACCAGTCGGTGTCGCGGGCGTCTCGTGCGTCGGTGTGCACGGCGTTGACGGCCGCGAGCAGTTGGTAGCGACCCGGTGCGATTCCGGATGCCAGTCGCTCGCGCACCAGCCGGTGGCCCTCGTCGATCAGCGCGTCGGACCACATGCCGCGGTCTTGTTCGCCGAGGGGGACGAGTTCGCCGGTCGTCGAGACGCGGGCGGGGCGACGCGCCTCGGTCAGCAGCATCAGCGCCAGGAGGCCCGCCACCTCGCCGTCGTCGGGCAGCAGCGTGCGGATCAGGCGCGTGAGCCGGATCGCCTCGGCGGTCAGGTCGGCCCGAACGGGGTCGGTGTCGGGGCCGGTCGCGAGGTAGCCCTCGTTGAAGACGAGGTAGAGCACGGCGAGCACGCCGGTGATGCGCGCCGGCAGATCCTGCGCCGAGGGCACGCGGTAGGGGATGCCGGCTGCCGAGATCTTGCCCTTCGCCCGGGTGATGCGCCGAGCCATGGCCGACTCCTGCACGAGGAACCCCCGGGCGATCTCGGGCACGGTGAGGCCCCCGACGAGGCGCAGGGTGAGTGCGATGCGCGCCTCCATCGCGAGTGCCGGGTGGCAGCACGTGAAGATCAGGCGCAGTCGGTCGTCGTCGATGGCGCCGAGCGGTTCGGGCGGGGTGTCGTCGGTCAGCATCATGGCCTCCCGGTGCTTGTCGGCGCGCTTCTGCTCGCGCCTGATGCGGTCGATCGCCTTGTGGTTGGCGGTCGTGGTGAGCCAGGCTCCCGGGTTCGGCGGCACGCCGTCGACCGGCCACCGCTCGACCGCTACGGCGAAGGCCTCGGCCGCCGCCTCCTCGGCGATGTCGAGGTCGCCGAAGCGCCTCGCGAGCGAGGCGACCACCCGAGCCCACTCGGCGTGGTGCGCCCGGGTGATCGCCTCGCGTGCATCGACGGGGTTCACGCGAGGATGCTCACACGAACAGGAGCGGTCGTACCTCGAGCCGCCGGTTGCACGCCTTCGACCCGGCGGTCATGAGCTCGAGCGCGACGTCGAGGTCGGGCGCCTCGATGATCCAGAGCCCGGCCATGTGCTCCTTCGACTCGATGAATGGGCCGTCGGTGAGCACCGGCTCCTCGCCGCGGGCGTCGATGACCGTCGACGTCTCGGGTGCCGCGAGGCCCGCGGCGAACACCCAATGACCGCCCGATCGGAGTCGCTCGTTGAACGCTCGGATCGCCACCATCTCCTCTTCCGTGCCGGAGTTGGTCGTGTCGTCGATCACGGAAACCAGATACTGCATCTCACACCTCCATGTGCCGTTCAGGGACATTCTGGTCTGCGCCGCCGCACGGGGCTACGCGTACTGCGGCCGGCCTGCGGGCCGGTAGGTCTGCGCCATGATGCCGGTCGAGAACGTGCGCGTCTCGAGCAGCTCGAGGGCGAAGTCCGTGCCCTCGTCGGGGAAGAGCCGCGTGCCCGCACCGACGACCACGGGGAAGACGATCAGCGTCATCTCGTCGACGAGCTCACGTTCGAGCAGCCAGCGGATGAGCTGGCCGCTGCCGTGCACCTGCAGCTCACCGCCCGGCTGCGCCTTCAGCTCTCGCACGGCGGCCTCGACGTCTCCGGAGAGCACGGTCGTGTCGGCCCACTGCGGGTCGGTGATCGTGTTCGACGCGACGAACTTCGGGCGCGAATTCAGTGAGCTCACGAACGGGTTCTCGACGTCGCGCTGCACACCCCAGTACCCCGCGAAGAGGTCGTAGGTGCGCCGGCCGAAGAGGAACGCGTCGGCACGCCGGTAGACGTCGCCGATGTAGCCGGTCGACTCCTCATCGCCGAGCGGCAGCGCACACCCGCCTCGTTCGAATCCGGGGTCGAACTCGGGGTTGTTGCCGCCGTTGGCCTGCATCACGCCGTCGACGGTGATCTGGGTGTTGGTGATCAGCTTCATGATCATGTCCCTTCTCGGGTCGCCGCCCACGGACGACCTCTCACCCTTGCTACGAACAGCGTGGCCCCGATCGGACACCTCTGGCGGAAGTTACTCGACCTGTCACAAATCGGGGCCTTCCCGTGTCGTATGTGGTGAAGGGCCTGAGAGGAGACCAACGTGTCGGGAGTACGGGAACCACGCACGGACTTCACGGGGCGGCTGGCCGAGCGCCTGTCGCAGACGACGATCGGCAGGCGCGGCTCGGCCGCGATGCAGGAGCTTCGTCATCGCGTCGTGCCGCTGCACTGGTCGAACCTGTTCGGAGTGGTCGCGCTGGCCTGCCTCGCGGTCATCACCGTGACGGGCGTGGTGCTGATGTTCCACTACACGCCGTCGGGCACGACGGTCGTCTACGACGGGGCGTATCCGACGCTGCACGGCGCAGAGGTCTCCGAGGCGTTCGCGTCGACCATGCACGTCTCGTTCGAGGTTCCCGGCGGGCTCGCCCTCCGGCAGGCGCATCACTGGGCCGCACTCCTGCTGCCGGCGGCATTGCTCGCGCAACTCCTGGTGACGTTCTTCACCGGCGCGTTCCGTCGGCCGCGGCGCGCGGGCTGGGTGCTGCTGTTCCTGCTGCTCATCGCGGCGCTCGCGGGCGGATGGAGCGGCTACGCGCTGCCCGACGACATGCTCTCGGGCACGGGGCTGCGCATCGTCGAGGGAATCACGCTCGGCATCCCCGTGGTCGGCACCTGGATGAAGGACCTGCTGTTCGGCGGCCAGTTCCCGGGCGAGATCATCGAGCGCCTGTATCCGCTCCACCTCGCGGTCGTGCCGGCGATGATCGCGCTCATCGTGGTGCGCGTCGCGCTGCTGGCCCGGCACCAGCCGCCGCAGTTCGCCGGCCCCGGGCGAACGGCTGCCAACGTCGTCGGCGTGCCGCTGTTCCCCAATGCCGCCGCCCGCGCGGGCGGGCTCTTCCTGATCGTCTCGGGCATGCTGATGCTGATCGCGGCGACCGTCACGATCAACCCGATCTGGCTGTACGGCCCGGCCTCGCCCGGCGACGCCGGCGCCGGCAGCCAGCCCGACTGGTACACGGGCTTCCTCGACGGCGCGCTGCGGCTCGTGCCCCCTGGTTGGGAGTTCGTCGCGCTCGATCGCACCTGGACGCTCGCCGTGCTCGTGCCGCTCGCGGTGATCGGGATCTTCCTCCTGCTCGTGGCCGTCTACCCGTTCCTCGAGGAGCGGATCACGGGTGACCGCGGCGAGCACCACCTGCTCGACCGCCCGAGGAACATGCCGACGAGAACCGGCATCGGCGTCGCTGGCGTCGTGTTCTACGCCACGCTCTGGGCGGCCGGCAGTGCGGATCTCATCGCCGACGCCTTCAGCCTCACGATCGAGGGCGTGGTGCTCACGATGCAGATCGTGCTGGTCGGGCCCGCCATCGGCTTCACCCTCGCGCGGCGGGTGTGCCTCGGCCTGCAGCGCAAGGATCGCGACGTCGTGCTCCACGGGTACGAGACCGGCCGCATCGTGCGCCTGCCGGGAGGCGAGTACATCGAGGTGCACGAACCGGTCGACGAGTACGAGCGGTGGCGGCTCCTCGAAACCGGATCGCGTTCGTCGGCGTGACTCAGGCCGTCGCCGCGAGCGAACGCACCAGCGCGGATTGGGGATGGCGGGCGACCGCGCGCCTTCCGTAGGCTGTGCCGCATCGACGGGCGCACGTCGCCCGTCCTCCACCGGGGTGGGGGAGCGAGCATGGTGGATTGGTTCTACGAGACGAGCATCCTGATCACGCTGCCGCTGTTCGTGGGCGGGTTCGTGGTGATCTCGTGCCTGATCGTGGTCGCGCTGCGCCCGGTCGTGAACCGGCTCGTGACCGACCCGAAGGAGTGGGACCGAGCTCTCGCGCACGTCATCGGCACGTTCGGCGTCTTCTTCGGGATCCTGCTCGCACTCGTCGCGGTGTCGGTCTACGAGAACTTCGCGTCGACGCGCCAGGCCGCGATCGCGGAAGCCGGCCAGGTC
>NZ_DATCVK010000002.1:0-7487 GCF_036566905.1 Microbacterium sp.
AACACCTCGGCCGGGGAGCCGTCGGCGAGGAGGCCGCCGTCCGCACCGACGACGAGAACACGGTCCATCAGATCGGCCCAGACCGCCGTGCGGTGCTCGATCACCACGAGGGTCGCCCCCGTCCCGGCGAGGGCGTGCTCGATGCTCGAGCGCACCTCGCGGACGCCGTCGGGGTCGAGATTCGCGGTCGGCTCGTCGAGCAGCAGCACACCGGGTCGCATCGCGAGCACGCCGGCGAGGGCGAGCCGCTGCTTCTGCCCGCCCGAGAGCGCCTTCGTCGGCCGCGCGAGGGGGACGTCGAGCCCGACGGCTTCGAGCGCCTCGGCGACACGCGCGGGGATCTCGGCCGCCGGCACCCCGAGGTTCTCGCAGCCGAAGGCCACGTCGTCGCCGACCTTCGACAGCACGACGCCCGCATCGGGATCCTGCAGCACGAGCCCGACGCGCCCGCGGTGGGCTTCCGGCCGCTCGCCGTCGATCAGCAGCGAACCCGTCTCATCGCCCTCGTCGGCCCCGCCGAGCAGGCCCGCCATGCCGGCGAGGAGCGTCGACTTGCCGGCGCCCGAGGCGCCGAGCAGCAGCACGCGCTCCCCCGGTTCGATCGTGAACGACACGTCGCGGACGGCCGGCGCGCGCCGGCCGGCGTACCGCCATCCCCAGCCGTCCGCCGTGAGGCGGGCCGGACGGGTCGAGGCCATCGTCAGACCTCGCGGCGCGCTTCGCGTCCTGCCGCGAAGCGGTTGAGCGCGCCGGTGGCGGCGAGCCCACGGACGGCGAGCCAGCCGACGACACCGGCGAGCACGGCACCCGAGACGATGAGCGAGACGAGGTAGATCACGTTGAACTCGAGCGTCTTCAGGATGTTCGGCGAGCTGCCGTAGAACAGCTCGAACACCCAGGCGCCGGCGGCGGCGCCCGCACCGGCGAGCATCGCCACGGGCAGGGTGAAGCGGCGGTAGAGGAAGAGGGCGAAGATCAGCTCTGCACCGAGGCCCTGGACCAGACCCGACAGCAGCGTCGACACGCCCCACACGTTGCCGATGAGCATCGACACGATCGCGGCGATCACCTCGACGAGGAGCGCCGCGCCGGGCTTGCGGATGACGAGACCGCCGATGACGCCGCCGATCAGCCAGATGCCGACGGCGAGTCCACCGAGGCCGGGCGTCAGGCCGTCCATGGCGATGAACCAGGCGTAGCCGACGGTGTTCCAGGCCCAGAAGACGAGGCCGATCGCGACGCCGAGGACCGCGGCGACGACGATGTCGACGACTCGCCAGCGCAGGCTGCGCGGGCTCGAAGAGGTGGCCGCAACGGGGGTGGATGCGGACGCGGACGTGTGCATGTGAACTCCTCCCTGCGCCGGCATGATCCGGATCAGGTTCGACGGTCGAAGCGTGGATCGCTTCCTCTCAGCCCGGCTCACCGGACTCCCGTGGTTATGTCGTTCAGTATACCGCCGCGATGACGGGTATTTTGAGGGGGTGACTCCGGACGACACCCCCGTGCCCACGCGTCGCGCGCGTCGGGCGCAGACCGGTGCCGTGCCGACACCGGCCTCGGCCGGTGCCCCGGAAGGCGGCGGCATCCTCACCGTCGCCACCGGCGAGACGGAGGTCGTGCACCCGGGCAGCAGCACCGCCCCGGTCGACGTGCCCGCCGTCGCGCCGACGATCGCCACCGTGCCGCTCGGCGACAGCCCCACGGCGATCGCGCCCACGATGCCCCTGTTCGATGCGGCGCCGCAGACAGGCCCTGTCATCCCCGGACTCCTTCCCGCGCCCTCGGTCCCCGTCGCCACCTGGGATCCTGCGGGTCACGAGGCGCTCGCCGACCTCCCGGGCGCCGACGATCTCCGCCCCGCCGCGGGCGGCGCACGCACCGCCCTCGCCTGGGTCGATGAGACGACCGTGGGCCTCGGCGCCGCTCCCGGCGATCTGACCGCCGCGGCCACCCCCTACGTCACCGTCGACGCCGACCTGCTCTCCGACGCACCGCGGCGCTCGCCGCTGCGCGCCGGCGTCGTGGTTCCCACCCTCGCGATCGCCGCCGTGCTCGGTGCGTATGCGGGGACGACGCTGCTGTGGCCGCTGCACGCCGTCGCGCCCACGGTCACCGCGATGGAGGTCCAGCCGGTGGCGGCGCCCGCCGCGGCGCCGGCGTGGCCGGCGCAGGGCAGCGCGGCCGAGGCGGTCGGGGGCATCTCGGGGACGCTGGCCACGACGGCGGATCCCGACGCGATCGCCAGCATCACCAAGCTCGTGACCGCCCTGGTCGTCCTCGAGGAGATGCCGCTCGCGCTGGGCGAGCAGGGACCCGAGTACCGCTTCACCTCGGCGGATCGCTCCCGCTACTGGCAGTACCTCAGCAACGGCGAGTCGGCGCTGAACGTGCCCGCCGGCGGCTCGCTCACCGAGTACCAGATGCTCGAGGGCATGCTGGTGGGTTCCGCGAACAACTACGCCGACCGCCTGGCGCAGAGCCTCTGGCCCTCGGATGCCGTCTTCGCCTCGGCGGCCTCGTCCTGGCTCTCCTCCCACGGCGTGCCCGGCGTGACCGTCTACGAGCCGACGGGCATGGACCCGCGCAACACCGCGAGCCCCGAGGCCCTCGTGGTGCTCGCGCAGAAGGCCCTCGCGAACCCTGTGATCGCCGAGATCGTCGCGAAGCAGTCCGTCGACCTGCCCGGTGCCGGGCTCGTCGAGAACACCAACGGCCTGCTCGCAGACCCGGGCGTCGTCGGCCTCAAGACCGGGACGCTCGACGCCTGGAACCTGCTGTCGGCGAAGGACGTCACGATCGGCGGCACGACGGTGCGCCTCTACGCGTCGGTGCTCGGGCAGCCCGACGACGAAAGCCGTCTGGCCGCCTCCCGCGCGCTGTACGCGCAGCTCGAGAGCGAGCTGCAGCTGAAGCCCTCCGTGACGGCGAACACGGTGGCCGGACAGGTCGAGACCCTGTGGGGCGACGAGGTGGACATCGTCACCTCGGGCGATGCGGCGGTGATCCTGTGGAACGGCGGCAGCGGCACCATCGCCACCACCTATCACCTCGGGGAGAGCCGCGATGCGGGCGACGTGGTCGGCTCGCTCAGCGTGGCCGGACCGCTCGACGACACCACGGTCGACCTGCAGCTCGCCGCCGCCATCACCGACCCGTCGCCGTGGTGGCGGCTGACGCACCCGCTGGACCTGTTCGGCCTCAACGGCTGAGGCCGGCCGCGGGTCAGCAGGCGGCCGATCAGCCGGCGGACGGGTGCCCGACGACGCCCTTGCGCAGCAGCGCGTTGCCGAATTTGCGGGTCTCGCCCGTGCGCAGGATGAGGTACGCGCGCTTCGCCTGCTCGTAGTACTCGAACCGGTCGATGAAGCGCGGCGCATCGGTGCCGGCCGCGGCGGCGAGCTCTCGCTGCACGTCGAGCACTTCGCCGTCAGCCGACGCCATCAGGTCGAGCGCGGGCGCATCGTCGAGCGGCAGCACCGTGCGCACGGCGGCCACGACCTCAGGCGTGGTCGTCCCGGGCAGGTCCACGACGCGCACGCCGATCGCCCACGCCGGAAAGTGCGCGTCGGCGATCACGACGGCGTCGGAGTGGCCCATCCGGTCCAGGTGCAGCAGCAGCTCCCCCGTGAGCAGCGGGTGGATGCCCTCGAGCATGGGATTCCCTTCGTCAGTGAATGAGGCCTTCGGCGGCCAGATCGTCCCACAGGCCGCCGGGGATGTCGACCTCCATCAGCTCGGCGTTGCGGCGCAGCTGCTCCGGGCGGCTCCCGCCCACGACGACCGAGCGCACGGCCGGATCCCGCAGCGCGAACTGCACCGCCGCGGCAGGCAGTGGCACGTCGTGTGCACGGCAGACCGCGACGATGCGCTGCAGGTGCGCCCACAGCGGCTCCGGCATCCGTCCGTACTCATAGCGGTCGTCGCGCGACGGCTCGTCCTTCGCCAGCAGGCCGGAGTTGAAGACGGATGCCGCGACCACGCCGGTCTGGCGCTCGTGGCACGCCGGCAGCACGTCGTCGGCGGCCGGCTGCTCGAGCAGGGTGTACCGGCCCGCGATCATGATGAGGTCGAGATCGGCGCCGCGCACGGCCGCGGCGAGCGCGTCGGCGGTCATCGAGCCGATGCCGACGGCGTCGACGGCGCCCTCCGCACGGAGCTGCTCGAGAGCCGGGAACGCCTCCTGCAGCGCGAGGTCGAGGTCGTGGCGCTCGGGGTCGTGCAGGTAGAGGATGTCGACCCGGTCGATCCCGAGCCGTTCGAGCGACTCGTCGAGGCTCGCGCGGATGCCACCCTCGGAGAAGTCCCATTCACGGCGCAGCGTCGTGCGCACGTGGAAGTCCGCGGCGAGATCCAGCCCGCCGTCGTCGTCGGGGTTCGGACGCAGCAGCCGCCCGGCCTTCGTCGAGATCACGAACTCCTCGCGGGGCTTCGTCTTCAGGAACGCGCCGAGCCGCCGCTCTGAGAGACCGAGGCCGTAATGAGGGGCGGTGTCGAAGTAGCGGATGCCGCTCTCCCAGGCCGCGTCGAGGATGGCCCACGCCTGATCGTCGGTGAGCTCGCGGAAGAGGTTGCCGACGTTCGCGGCGCCGTAGCCGAGACGTGTCAGCGCGGAGGCGTCGATGCCGGTCCCGTCAGGCCGCGGCATCCGTGCTCCCGAACTCGTACGCGGCGCGGCTGGCCGCCTTCATCTCCATGCCGATCCCCGGCGCGAGCGGGGCACGGTAGACGCCGCCCTGCACATCGGTCGGCACGACGAAGTGCTCGTGCAGATGGTCGACGTACTCGATCATGCGACCCTCGCGGCTGCCGCTGACCGCCACGAAGTCGAACATCGACAGGTGCTGCACCGCCTCGCAGAGCCCCACGCCGCCCGCGTGCGGGCACACCGGCACACCGAACTTCGCCGCGAGCAGCAGGTTCGCGATGTTCTCGTTGACCCCGCCCACCCGCGCGGCGTCGATCTGCATGACGGCGATGGCGTCCGCCTGCAGCAGCTGCTTGAAGATCACGCGGTTCTGCGCGTGCTCTCCCGTCGCCACACGCACCGGGGCGACACCCCGGGCGATCGCGGCGTGGCCGAGCACGTCGTCGGGGCTCGTCGGCTCCTCGATCCAGGCGATGCCGAACTCGGCGAGCGCGTTCACCCACGCGATCGCCTCCGACACCTCCCAGCGCTGGTTCGCGTCGATGGCGATCGGGAAGTCGGGCCCGCACACGTCGCGGGCGACGCGGAGGCGCCGGATGTCGTCATCGAGGTCGGCGCCCACTTTGAGCTTGATCTGGCCGAAGCCGTCGGCGATCGCCTCGCGGCACAGCCGCGCGAGCTTCTCGTCGGAGTAGCCCAGCCAGCCGGGACTCGTCGTGTACGCGGGGAAACCCGTGGCGAGGAGTTCCTGCTCCCTGACCGCTCGGCCCCGCTCGGCGTCGCGGAGGATCTGCAGCGCGTCCTCGGGCGTCAGGGCGTTGGTGAGGTAGCGGAAGTCGACGAGGGACACGATCTCTTCCGGGCTCATGCGCGAGAGCAGCTGCCAGAGCGGCAGCGCGGCGCGCTTGGCCTTGATGTCCCACAGCGCGTTCACGACCGCGCCGATCGCCATGTGCATGACGCCCTTCTCGGGGCCGAGCCAGCGCAGCTGCGAGTCGCCGATGAGCTCGCGGTTCGTCGCTCCCATGTCGTCGAGGAGCGGCTCCACCTCGCGGCCCACCAGGTGCCCGGCGAGGGCGTCGAGGGCTGCGACCTGCACGTCGTTGCCGCGGCCGATCGTGAACACGAAGGCGTGCCCGTCGATGCCGTCGACGCCGTCGGTCTCGATCCGCAGGTATGCGGCGGAGTAGTCGGGATCGGGGTTCATCGCATCGGAGCCGTCAAGGCTGAGCGAAGTGGGGAATCGGATGTCTGTCGTCTCGAAGGCGACGATGCGGCTCACGGGGCGGTCTCCTGCAGTTCGCGGTCCGGAAGTCGGACCGCTCGCAGTGTAAACATCCGATGTCTATACTGTCAATCACGCCCCGCGGGCCGCGACGGCATCGACGCCGCCCCCGCACGGAGAATCCAGGAGAGCAATGAAGTTCGCGCGCCTCGGCGAGTCCGGTAGCGAGATCCCCGTCGTCCTCGACGGCGATCGTCGCCTCGATCTGCGCCCGCTCACATCCGATGTCGACGGCAGTTTCCTCGCGGACGATCCGGTCGGCCGCACGTCCGCCGCGATCGCCGCGGGGCTCCTGCCCGAGCTGCCGGGCGCAGACGCCCTCCGCATCGGCGCCCCCATCGCGCGGCCGAGCGCCGTCGTCTGCATCGGCATGAACTACGCCGCCCACGCCGCCGAGTCGGGGGCGACACCGCCGAGCATCCCGGTGATGTTCCTCAAGACCCCGAACACCGTCGTCGGCCCGAACGACGCCGTCACGATCCCCCGTGGCAGCGAGAAGACCGACTGGGAGGTCGAGCTCGGCATCGTCATCGGACGCCGCGCCGCATACCTCGACTCCCCGGAGCAGGCCGTAGACCACATCGCCGGCTTCGTCACCGCCAACGACGTCTCGGAGCGGACGTTCCAGCTCGAGGTGTCGGGCGGGCAGTGGTCCAAGGGCAAGTGCGCGCCCGGGTTCAATCCGACCGGCCCATGGCTGGTCACACCCGACGAGGTCGACCCGCAGGCGCTGCGCTTGCAGAGCCGCGTCAACGGCGAGCCTCGCCAGGATTCGTCGACGGCCGACATGATCTTCCCGGTCGACCACATCGTGTGGCACCTGTCCCAGTTCCTGACGCTCGAGCCGGGCGACCTGGTGCTGACCGGAACCCCGCAGGGCGTCGCCCTGTCGGGCCGCTTCCCGTATCTCGCTCCCGGTGACATCGTCGACATCGAGATCGAGGGCCTGGGCGCGCAGCGCCAGGAGTTCGTGGCATGGGAGGCGGCACGATGAGCGGACAGCTGGACGGCCTGGTCGCCGTCGTGACCGGCGGCGCCTCGGGCATCGGCGCCGCGATCGCGCGGGCGCTCGCCGACGAGGGCGCCGAGGTCGCCGTGCTCGACCGCGACACGTCGGGCGCCGACCCCCGGTTCGCCGCGTTCGCCGCCGATGTGTCGGACCGCGCCGGCGTCGAGGACGCGATCGCCGCGGTCGCCGGACGGTTCGGCCGCATCGACATCCTCGTCAACAACGCCGGCATCGGCGCGCAGGGCGACGTCGCCGCGAACGACGACGACGAGTGGGCGCGCGTGCTGTCGATCAACGTCACGGGCATCGCCCGCGTGAGCGCCGCGACGCTGCCGTGGCTGCGGCAGTCGCCCGCAGCGGCGATCTGCAACACGTCGTCGATCGCCGCCACCGCGGGCCTGCCGCAGCGCGCGCTGTACAGCGCGTCGAAGGGCGCGGTGCTGTCGCTCACCAGGGCGATGGCGGCCGACCACCTGCGCGAGGGCATCCGCGTCAACGCCGTCAACCCGGGCACGGCCGACACCCCGTGGATCGGCCGCCTGCTG
>NZ_DATCVK010000003.1:0-13036 GCF_036566905.1 Microbacterium sp.
CGCCTGCCCCAGCGCGGCGGCGAACGCGTCGTAGCCCGCAGGGTCCGACAGGCCGACGCGGACGTCGAAGCGGTCGACGAGATCGTGGATGCTCGAGGGATCCTCCGCGGGCACGACGAGCACCAGACCGTCGTCGCCGCGCCCGAAGAACAGCGCGCCGCGCTTCTCGTCGGCCCACAGCTCCAGCAGCTCGGCGATGCCGTCGACGCGCGCGGCTGCGGCATCCGTCACCGCCACCACCACCGGTGCCGGCGGAAGCGGCCCCCAGAGCTCGCGGGAGGTGCGGCGTGCGAGCCCGGGGTCGCCGCTGAGGAGCGACTGCACCAGGCCGGCGCGCAGCGCCGAGCGCGCGCGGCCCAGCCCCTGCTGCTGCTCGAGCGCCAGGCCGGCCATCGCGATCACGGCGGTGACGACGACGCGTCCCTCCTGGTCGAGGTCGCCGGCGGCGATCGCGATCACGCCGCGCAGGTGGCCGCCGCGGCCGAGCGTCTGCAGCGTGAAGGGCGTGTCGCCCATGTGCAGCGACGACCCGGCCCGTGCACCACGGTGGAGGACGCCCGTCACCTCGCGCTGCAGCGCGGCGGCGGTGTCGGCGTCCAAGGCCCCGGCGGGATGCTCGCGCGACAGTTCGCCCGCCGCGTCGAACATGCCCACCCAGGTGTCGAGCTGCTTGGCGAGCTCAGCCACCGTCGCGCCCAGCCCGTCGGGGCGGAGGGCCGCCAGGGCGATCGCCCGCTGCGCGGCCAGCGCCCAGCTGCGGCGGGCGTACGCCTCGGCGGCAATGGCCTCGGCGTTGGCGCGCGCCACCGCGATGAACGGCGTGCGGTAGGGCACCTCGAACAGCGGCATCCGCTCGTCGCGGCATGCCTCGACGAGGGCGGGAGGGATGCCGGCCCGCACGACCTCGGTGCCGAAACCGAGTCCCACGACGCCCCGCGCTGCGAGGCGGTGGACGTACGCGCGGTAGAGGTCGGACGCCTCGTCGCCGTTCGGGAACTGGGTGCCGGTGGTCAGCAGCACCAGCCCCTCCGAGAGGAACGGGGTGGGATCGGCGAGGTCGGAGCTGTGCACCCAGCGGATCGCCCTGTCGAGGGTGCTGGGCTCCAGGTGGTCGCCCGCGAGCGAGAGCCCCAGATCGCGCCGGGCGAGCAGGGCCCGAAGAGTGGGGGCGTCGGCATCCATGATGCTCCGAGTGTACGACTCGTACAGCGAGGCAGGCAGAATGTACAGCGGGGAGGGTGCGAGGGCTCTGGAGAGCGACATACGCTCCCCACCATGAGCAGCGCAGCCGACATCGTCACAGAAACGCCCCTCGGCGGTCCGACCCTTCCGCAGGAGCGCCGCCTGGTCACCAGCATCCCCGGTCCCCGCTCGCAGGAGCTCCTCGACCGCAAGGCCGATGCCGTCGCGGCGGGCGTCGGACACACGGCGCCGGTGCACGCCGTCGCCGCAGGCGGGGGAGTCATCGTCGATGCCGACGGCAACTCGCTCATCGACCTCGGCTCGGGCATCGCCGTCACCACGATCGGCAACGCGCATCCGAAGGTCGTCGCGGCGGTGCAGGCGCAGGTGGCGCAGTTCACCCACACGTGCTTCATGATCGCGCCGTACGACTCGTACGTGTCGGTCGCCGAGGCGCTCAACCGCATCACGCCGGGCGACCACGCCAAGAAGAGCGCGCTGTTCAACTCGGGCGCCGAGGCGGTGGAGAACGCCGTCAAGATCGCCCGCAAGTACACCGGCAAGCAGGCCGTCGTCGCGTTCGACCACGGCTACCACGGCCGCACCAACCTCACCATGGCGCTGACCGCGAAGGCGATGCCGTACAAGAGCGGCTTCGGACCCTTCGCCTCGGAGATCTACCGCGCACCGCTGTCGTACCCCTACCGCGACGGGCTCACCGGCCCCGAGGCGGCCAAGAAGGCCATCTCGATCATCGAGAAGCAGGTCGGCGCCGACAACCTGGCCGCCGTGATCATCGAGCCGATCCAGGGCGAGGGCGGCTTCATCGTCCCCGCCGACGGATACCTGCCGGCGCTCGTCGAGTGGTGCCGTGCCAACGACGTGGTGTTCATCGCCGACGAGATCCAGACCGGCTTCGCCCGCACGGGCGAGATGTTCGCGAGCGACGTGTTCGGCATCGTTCCCGACCTCATCACGACGGCCAAGGGCATCGCGGGGGGCCTGCCGCTTGCGGCGGTGACCGGCCGCGCCGAGATCATGGACGCCTCGCACGCGGGCGGCCTCGGCGGCACGTACGGCGGCAACCCGATCGCGTGCGCTGCCGCGCTCGCCGCGATCGACGTGTTCGAGAACGACGGGATGCTCCAGCGCGCCTGCGAGATCGAGACGATCCTCAAGGGCCGCCTGCAGCAGCTGCAGGCCGCCGACCCGCGCGTCGGCGACGTGCGCGGCCACGGCGCGATGATCGCGGCCGAGTTCGTGGACCCCGCGACGGGAGAGCCGGATGCCGCGCTCACCGCCGCGGTCGCGAAGGCGTCCATCGCACAGGGCGTCATCGTGCTCACCTGCGGCACCTACGGGAACGTGATCCGTTTCCTGCCGCCGCTGTCGATCACCGACGACCTGCTCCACGAGGGCCTGGACGTCGTCGCGGCAGCGCTCGCGGCATCCTGATCCCTCCGATCCGCCTGACCCTCTGATCCCTCGGATCGATCCCGCGGCGGCCCGACCGGCCGCCGCGGGATACCGAAACAACACGCGAGGCGCACGAGCATGCGCGCCCTGACGAAGGAGTCCGAATGACCGAGCTGACCCGCGACGTCGTCATCGTCGGCGCCGGCGCCGCCGGCACGACCGCCGCCAACGAGCTGAAGAAGGCGGGCCTCTCGGTCGTCGTGCTCGAGGCACGCGACCGCGTCGGCGGGCGCCTGTGGACCGATGTCGTCGACGGCGCCATGCTCGAGATCGGCGGCCAGTGGGTGTCGCCCGATCAGGACGCCCTCAAGGAGACCCTCGCCGAGCTCGGCCTCGAGACCTACAGCCGCTATCGCGAGGGCGACTCGGTCTACATCGGCAAGGACGGCGAGCTCACCCGGTTCACCGGCGAGATCTTCCCGGTGGCGCCCGAGACCGAGAAGGAGATCGTCCGCCTGATCGAGGTGCTCGACGGGCTCGTCGCGCAGGTCGACCCCGACAAGCCCTGGGAGCACCCTGACGCCGAGGCACTGGACCGCATTTCGTTCCAGGCATGGCTCGAGGACCAGACGGATGACCAGGAAGCGCGCGACAACATCGCGCTCTTCATCGCCGGTGCGATGCTGACCAAGCCCGCCTACGCGTTCTCCGCGCTGCAGGCGCTCCTCATGGCCGCCAGCGCCGGGAGCTTCTCGCACCTCGTCGACGCCGATTTCATCCTCGACGAGCGGGTCGTGGGCGGCCTGCAGCAGGTGCCGCTGCTCCTCGCGGAGCGGCTGGGCGACGACGTCGTCCTCGGGCAGCCGGTCACCGAGGTGCACTGGGGCGACGACGGCGTCCGGGTCGTCACCGACAACGGCCTCCAGGTGCGCGCGCGCTTCGTCATCCTGGCGCACGCGCCGATCCTCTATCCGTGGATCGAGTTCCAGCCGGCGCTGCCGCGCCTGAAGCAGCAGATGCACCAGCACATCTCGATGGGCTTCGTCATCAAGGTGCACGCGGTCTACGACCGGCCGTTCTGGCGCGAGCAGGGCCTGTCGGGCACCGCGTTCAGCCCCTACGAGATCTCGCACGAGGCGTACGACAACACCAACCACGGCGACGAGCGGGGCACGCTCGTGGGCTTCGTCTCGGACCGCAACGCCGACGACCTCTTCCGGGTGTCGGCCGAGGAGCGCAAGGCGCGCATCCTCGAGTCGCTGTCGCACTACTACGGCCCCGAGGCGAAGAACCCGCTCGTGTACTTCGAGAGCGACTGGGGCGCCGAGGAGTGGACGCGCGGCGCGTACGCCGCCAGCTTCGACCTCGGCGGTCTGGCCCGCTACGGCGCGGACCTGCGCACGCCGGTCGGCCCCATCCACTTCGCGTGCAGCGACATGGCCGGCGCCGGCTACCAGCACGTCGACGGCGCGATCCGCATGGGGCGCCTGGTCGCGGCCAACATCGTCGAAGCAGCCCACACATGAGTGCGCGGATCGTCGTCGGCTACACGGCAACGGATGCCGGAGCCGACGCGGTCGCGGTCGGCACGCGTCTGGCCGCCGCCATGAAGGCCCCGCTCGACCTCGTGCTGGTGCTCCCCGGCGAGGACCGCAGCGTCATAACGCCGCCCGACGCCGGCTACGACCGCTACCTCGTGACGCAGGCCGAGGCATGGCTCGCGGAGGCGTCCGCGTCCATCCCGGCGGCCGTGGGACACGCCGGGCACGTGCGGTTCGGCGACTCTTTCGCCGAGGGTCTGATCGCCGCAGCACACGAGCTCGCGGCATCCCACATCGTCGTCGGCGCCGCGAACGGCGGCCTGCGCGGTCGCCACCGCCTCGGCACCGTGGCGAACGAGCTGCTCCACTCGTCCGATGTTCCCGTGGTGCTCGCGCCCGAGGGGTCGCGCCACCTCGAGGTGACCGGCGTGAGCCGCATCACCGCGGCGATCGGCACGCGTCCGGGCGCGAGTGCGCTGCTCGACGAGAGCGTGGCCCTCGCGGTCGCCACCGGCACCGGTCTGCGCTTGCTGTCGCTCGTGTCGGTGGACCTTCCGGCCACCGTCGACACCGGCGTCATCCGCATCGCGGGTGCCGCGCACGCCGACGACGTGCTCGGCAAGGCACTCGGGGTCCTCCCCGAGGGGGTCGAGGCCGAGGTCGTCGTGGCCCGCGGCGACAGCATCGAGGACGCCGTCGCCGACCTCGCCTGGCAGCCGGGCGAGCTCGCGGTCGTCGGCTCCAGCCGGCTCGCGCAGCCCCGGCGCCTGTTCCTCGGCTCGACCGCGGCGAAGATGCTGCACGAGCTTCCCGTACCGATGGTCGTCGTGCCTCGCACGCACGGCCAGGAAGGCTGACGCGCATGAGCGCTCCACAGCATTCCGGCGGCGCCGCGGCGCAGCTGGCCCCGTCCTCCGGTGCACACGCCGGCGAGCTGACCAAGAAGGGGCTCAGCGCCGGCGCGGTCGGCGTGCTGGGCGCCGTCGTCATCGGCGTCTCGACCATCGCTCCGGCCTACACGCTCACCGCGTCCCTCGGCCCGACGGTCGCCGTCGTCGGCACGCAGGTGCCGGCGATCATCCTCGTCGGGTTCATCCCGATGCTCCTGACGGCCTTCGGTTACCGCGAGCTCAACCGCGCGATGCCCGACTCGGGCACCTCGTTCACGTGGGGCGTGCGTGCGTTCGGACCCTGGATCGGCTGGATGACCGGGTGGGGCCTGATCGCCGCCACGGTGATCGTGCTGTCGAACCTCGCCGGCATCGCGGTCGAGTTCCTCTTCCTGCTGATCTCGCAGCTGACCGGCAATCCCGAGATCGCCGAGCTCGCGTTCAATCCCTTCATCAACGTCGCAGTGTGCCTGCTGTTCATGCTCGGCGCGACGCTGATCTCCTACCGCGACATGCAGACCACGCAGAAGTTCCAGTACATCCTGGTGAGCTTCCAGGTCGTGGTGCTGCTGCTGTTCGCCGTCGTCGCGATCATCAAGGCCGTGTCGGGGGACGCCCCCGACCCCACCGCGTTCTCGTGGTCGTGGTTCAACCCGTTCGAGGTGCCGACGTTCAGCGCGTTCGCCGCCGGGCTGTCGCTGTCGATCTTCATCTTCTGGGGCTGGGACGTCGTCCTCACCATGAACGAGGAGACCAAGAACCCGGCGAAGACCCCCGGTCGTGCCGCGATGCTCACGGTCGTCATCGTGGTGTCGCTGTACCTTCTGCTGTCGATCGGCCTGATCATGTTCGCCGGAGTCGGCACGGGTGCGCTGGGACTGGCGAACGAGGACATCTCGGCGAACGTGTTCTTCGCCCTCTCCGACCCGATCCTCGGCCCGCTGGCGTTCCTCGTGTCGCTCGCGGTGCTGTCCAGCTCGGCCGCCTCGCTGCAGTCGACCGCCGTCGGCCCGGCGCGGACGCTCCTTGCCATGGGTCACTACGGGGCGCTGCCTCAGAAGTTCGCGCGCGTCAGCCCGCGCTTCTTCACCCCCGGCTATGCCACCGTGGTGTCGGCGATCGTCGCGTCGGTGTTCTACGCCGTCATGCGCGTGGTGAGCGAGAACGTGCTCACCGACACCATCCTGTCGCTCGGCATGATGATCTGCTTCTACTACGGCCTCACCGCGTTCGCGTGCGTCTGGTACTTCCGCAAGCAGTGGTTCGACTCGGTGCGCAGCTTCTTCTTCACCTTCCTGTTCCCGCTCGTCGGCGGCGCCATCCTCGCCGTCCTGTTCGTGACGACCCTCGTCGACTCGATGGACCCGGCGTACGGCAGCGGATCGAACGTCTTCGGCCTCGGCCTGGTGTTCGTGCTCGGGGTCACCGTCATCCTCGTGGGAGTCGTGATCATGATCTGGCAGGCGATCAAGCGTCCGGCGTTCTTCCGCGGTGAGACACTCGGTATCGATGCCCCCGAAAGCCTTCGACGCGCCCGTCGCTGACGGGCAGACTGTCCCCAATCCATCCGATCGGAGAGGAAGCATGACCGACTACGCCGTCGTGAACCCGGCCACGGGGGAGACCCTGGCCACGTATCCGACCATCACCGACGAGGCCCTCGAGGCCGCCATCGCAGAGGCGGATGCCGCCTACCGCACCTGGCGGGATCAGCCCGTCGCCGAACGTGCGGCACGCATCCGCAAGGTCGCCGAGCTGCACCGCGAGCGCCGCGACGATCTGGCCGCAATCATCGTGCGCGAGATGGGCAAGCCGCTGGAGGCCGCGCTCGGCGAGGTCGACTTCGCCGCCGACATCACCGAGTACTACGCCGACCACGCGGAGAAGATCACCGGCGACCAGCCGATCGACATCGACGGCGAGGGCACCGCGGTCATCCGTCGCACGCCCCTCGGCGTGCTGCTGGGCATCATGCCGTGGAACTTCCCGTACTACCAGGTCGCCCGCTTCGCCGCGCCCAACATCGTGGTGGGCAACACGATCCTCCTGAAGCACGCGCCCCAGTGCCCCGAGTCGGCCGCCGCGATCGCGGCGATCTACGCCGATGCGGGGCTCGAGGGCGTGTACACGAACATCTACGCGACCAACGACCAGGCGGCCGCCGTCATCGCCGACCGTCGCGTGCAGGGCGTGTCGGTGACCGGCTCCGAGCGGGCCGGAGCCGCGGTCGCCGAGATCGCGGGGCGCAACCTCAAGAAGGTCGCGCTCGAGCTCGGCGGATCGGACCCGTTCATCCTGCTCTCGACCGACGACCTGGACGCCGCTGTGGAGGCCGCGGTCGCCGCACGCCTGGACAACACCGGGCAGTCGTGCAACGCGGCCAAGCGCTTCATCGTGGTGGACGGCCTGTACGACGCGTTCCTCGAGAAGTTCACGGCGGCGATGAGCGGTGCGAAGGTCGGCGACCCGTTCGCCGACGACACCGTCCTCGGCCCGCTGTCGTCGCTCACCGCGGCGGAGCGCCTGGCCGAGCAGGTCGACAAGGCCGTGGCACAGGGGGCGACCCTCGTGACCGGCGGCACCCGCGACGGCGCCTTCTACCCGGGCACGGTCCTCGCGGATGTCACCAGCGACATGGACGCGTACCGCGAGGAGTTCTTCGGGCCGGTCGGCGTCGTCTACAAGGTCGCGGACGAGGACGCCGCCGTGGCGCTCGCGAACGACACCAGCTACGGCCTCGGCTCGTACGTCTTCACGACGGACGAGGAGCAGGCCAAGCGGGTCGCCGACAAGATCGACGCCGGCATGGTCTATGTCAACGTCGTGCTCGCCGACGAGCCGGGCCTGCCCTTCGGTGGCGTCAAGCGCTCCGGCACCTCGCGTGAGATGGGCCTCCTCGCCGCCGACGAGTTCGTCAACAAGAAGCTGATCCGCGTCGGCGCCTGACCCTCAGCCCTCGCCGAGCGCCTGACGTGCCTCGGCGAGGGCCTCGTCGGCCCACTGCACCTGCTGCGGCGTGCCCCAGCGGGTCGCGGCATCCCTCGCCGCCTCGAACGACGTGACGGCCTCGCCGAACCGGCCCGCGTCGAACTGGCGCCAGCCGGCGTTGTTATGAAGCGACACCCGCCAGCGCAGCGTGCGCGGGTCGTCGGTGCCGTCGAGCGCGGCGAGGGCCGCGGAGGTCCAGTCCTCGGCCTGATCGGCGTCGGCGATCGCGAGCATGTGCAGCGCGTCGACCTGCAGAAACGTCAGGCCGGCACCGGATGCCGCGTCCACCGCGGCGAGGAAGTACGGCACGGCGCCCTGCCCATCGCCCGCCGAGTTGCGCACCCGGCCGCGCTCGAGGGCGGCACGCGCCGCGACGGCGGCGTCCTCGATCGCCACGGCGTCGAGCACCGCGTCGGCCTCGGCGAACCGCTCCTGAAGCCCGAGCGCCCGGGCCACCTGCGTCTGCAGCTCGGCGCGGGCCGCGGCATCCGTCTCCTGCTCGGCCGCGTCGCGCAGACGAGCCTCGGAAGCGGCGGGGTCGGAGAAGTCCCAGAGCTCGTCGAGCCGGCGCTGCGCAAGGGTCATGCCGGGAATGCTAGTGCGTCGCCCGGGGGTGTCGCGGATGGGTCGAGAGCGCGAGGATGGAGGCATGGCAGACACACCGGACCCCGTCGTCGCCCTCTCCGATGAGCAGTGCTGGGAGCGCCTGCGCGGGCAGGAGCTCGGCCGTCTCGTGACACATGTCGGGGACGTGCTCGACATCTTCCCCGTGAACTACGTGGTCGACGGCGAGAGCCTGCTGTTCCGCACCGCACAGGGCAGCAAGCTGTTCGAGCTGACCGTCAACGACGAGGTGCTCTTCGAGGTCGACGACCACACCGACACCGACGCGTGGAGCGTGATCCTGCGCGGTCGTGCCCACCCGCTCGACAGCTCCGCCGAGGTGGAGCGGGCGGACGGTCTGGGCCTGCGGCCCTGGATCCCGACGCTCAAGTACACCTACGTGCGCGTCGAGCCGACCTCGCTGTCGGGCCGGGCGTTCGAACGATCGCCCGAGCCGGACCGCTACGGCGTGCAGCAGTACTGAGCCGTGGAATCGCCTCTGCGAGGTCGCTCCCGGTTCGCGGCGTCCGCGGGCATGCCGTACACTGGAACGTGCAGTTGAAGTCTGCATTCTTTCGCCGTGCCCGTTGTCGGGTGCGGATCCTCAAACCGCGGTGAGAGGGGAAGAGTGCGGGCTTCACGAGACCTCCGGGTCTCTAGGGCGGTAGCTCAATTGGCAGAGCAGCGGTCTCCAAAACCGCAGGTTGCAGGTTCGATTCCTGTCCGCCCTGCGCGTCAGCGCACACACCCTGCGTTGATAACAAAGTGTGGTCGACCCGTGTCGGCTCACGGAAGGTAATCAGGTGGCATCGATGGTTCAGGACGAGCCGAAGGGCGAAGTCGTCCCCGCTGAGGGAACGGCCGCGCCCCGCGAGAAGAAGCTCAACGTCTTCGCTCGCATCGCCCTGTTCGTTCGTCAGGTCTTCGCCGAGCTCCGCAAGGTCGTCACCCCGACGCGCCAGGAGCTGCTGAAGTACACGGCGGTGGTGCTCGGCTTCGTCGTCGTCATGATGGCGCTCGTCTACGGCCTCGACGTGCTGTTCGTGTGGATCACGGCGTACGTCTTCGGAGTGCCCGGCGCCTGATCCCCCGAGCGCTCCGGCTTGCCCCGGAGTCACGACACGGGCGGACCGCAAGTCCGGCAACGGACGGAACGGAAGAGAACTCACGTGACTGAAAGATATGTCGACGACGCCGACTGGGCGACCGCCGCAGAGCAGTCCTCGGAGGACGACGAAGCCCAGGAGGGCAACGTCCTCGCCGAGGAGGAGCGCTCGGTCGAAGCGGCCGAGCACGTCGCGATCCACATCGTCGACGACGGTGATGGCGACGACGACGACGCGGACCTGGACGACATCGACATCGACGACCCGGAGGCGGACGCGATCGTGAACGACGCTCTCAATCTTGACGAGACCGCAGAGACCGAAGCAGCAGCCGAGGTGATCAACGACTCCCTCGCGGAGGAGGTCGCCGAGCGGGCGGCCGAGGCCGCCGACGAGGTGACCCCGTACGACGGTCCCGACGTGAACGGCGACGAGGACGAGCCCGAGCTCGACGAGGACTTCGTCGCAGAGGTGGATGCCGCAGCCGGCGTCGTGGACGAGGTCGAGGCATCGGTCTCCCCGGCCGACGCCGCCGAGGCTCCCGCGTTCGCTGACGACGAGGACTCGGACGACGAGGACTCGGACGACGAGTTCGCGGACGACGAGATCGCCGAGAGCGACTCGGACGACGCCGAGGACGGCGAGGACGAGGACGAGGACCCGTACGAGGCGTTCCGCGCAGAGCTTCGCACCCTGCCGGGCAAGTGGTACGTCATCCACTCCTACGCCGGCTTCGAGCGCAAGGTGAAGGCCAACATCGAGCAGCGCAAGTCGACGCTCGAGGTCGAGGACGACATCTACCAGATCGAGGTCCCGATGGAGGACGTCGTCGAGATCAAGAACGGTCAGCGCAAGATGGTCACGCGCGTCCGGATCCCCGGCTACGTGCTCGTGCGCATGGACCTGAACGAAGACACGTGGTCGGTCGTGCGTCACACGCCCGGCGTCACCGGCTTCGTCGGCAATGCCCACAACCCGACCCCGCTGCGCTTCGAAGAGGCCTTCAACATGCTGAAGAGCCTCGTCGAGGTCAAGGAGGTCGCCGGCGCCAAGGGCGGTGCGGCCAAGAAGGGCGCTGCCGCCGCGGCCCGCGTCATCCCCGCCGAGGTCGACTTCGAGGTGGGCGAGACCATCACGATCAAGGAGGGCTCGTTCGCGGGCCTGCCCGGCACGATCAGCGAGATCAAGCCCGAGAGCGGCAAGCTCACGGTCCTCGTCTCGCTCTTCGAGCGCGAGACCCCGGTCGAGCTCAGCTTCGACCAGGTCACCAAGCTCTGACCTGCTGGTAGACTTCTCAGGTTTGCGTGCGCTCTGAGCGCGCGCGATGGACACCGCGATCCGGAACGGCCGGATTCGCGGGAGAACAGGGTGCCCCGGCATCCGCTGTTCGATGAAAGGAAGAAGAATGGCACCGAAGAAGAAGGTGACCGGCCTGATCAAGCTTCAGATCAACGCCGGTGCCGCAAACCCGGCGCCGCCGATCGGGCCCGCGCTCGGTCAGCACGGCGTCAACATCATGGAGTTCTGCAAGGCGTACAACGCCGCGACCGAGTCGCAGCGCGGCAACGTCATCCCCGTGGAGATCACCGTCTACGAGGACCGCAGCTTCACGTTCATCCTGAAGACCCCGCCGGCCGCTGAGCTCATCAAGAAGGCTGCGGGCGTCCAGAAGGGCTCCAAGACCCCTCACACGGTCAAGGTCGCCAAGCTCACCAAGGAGCAGGTGCGCCAGATCGCCGAGACGAAGCAGCCCGACCTGAACGCGAACGACATCGAGGCCGCCTCGAAGATCATCGCCGGCACCGCCCGTTCCATGGGCATCACGGTCGAGGACTGAGGGGAAGAGGAAACATGGCTACCAAGTCCAAGGCCTTCCGGGCCGCTGCCGCCAAGATCGAGGCGGACAAGTTCTACAGCCCCACCGAAGCCGTCGCGCTCGCGAAGCAGACCGGCTCGGCCAAGTTCGACTCGACCGTCGAGGTCGCGCTGAAGCTCTCCGTCGACCCCCGCAAGGCCGACCAGATGGTGCGCGGCACCGTCATCCTCCCGCACGGCACCGGCAAGACCGCCCGCGTCATCGTGTTCGCGACGGGTCCGGCCGCTGAGGCCGCGATCGCCGCGGGCGCGGACGAGGTCGGCGGCGCCGAGCTCATCGAGAAGGTCGCCGCCGGCTGGACCGCGTTCGACGCGGCCGTCTCGACGCCCGAGCTCATGGGTCAGGTCGGTCGCCTGGGTAAGGTGCTGGGTCCCCGTGGCCTCATGCCGAACCCCAAGACCGGCACCGTGACCCCCAACCCGGCCAAGGCCGTCGAGGAGATCAAGGGCGGCAAGATCGAGTTCCGCGTCGACAAGCACGCCAACGTGCATTTCGTCGTCGGCAAGGCGTCCTTCTCGGAGGAGCAGCTCGACGAGAACCTGAAGGTCGCGCTCGAGGAGATCGTCCGCCTCAAGCCTTCCAGCTCGAAGGGCCGTTACATCCAGAAGGGTGCCGTGTCGACCACGTTCGGCCCCGGCATCCCGCTGGACGTCAACGCCATCGTCTGACGCTCCGTCGGATTCGCACGCAGGGGCTCCACCTTCGGGTGGGGCCCCTTCGTCGTCCCGTAACCGTCTGCCGCGGCACCGGCGGGCGGGAGTAGCGTCGGAGACATGGTCGCGACGCTCCAGGATCTGTTCGGAATCGATGCGCCGATCGTCCTCGGCCCCTTCGGCGGGCTGTCGTCGGTCGAGCTGACCGCAGCGGTCAGCGAGGCCGGCGGACTCGGCTCGTACGGGCTGTACGGTTACTCGGCCGATCGCATCAGCGACACCCTCGCCGCGCTGCACTCCGCGACCTCGCGTCCATTCGCCGTGAACCTCTGGCTGCCGACGGGCGACGAGGTCACGCCGGGAGAGGTGGATCTCGCGCCGGCGATCGAGGCGGTGGCGCCCCTCTTCGACGAACTCGGTCTCGCGCACCCCTCGCCGCCGATCGAGTTCCTCCCCGATCTCGACTCCCAGGTGACGGCGGTGCTGGATGCCGCACCAGCGGCGTTGAGCGTCGTCTTCGGCGTCCCCTCCGAGCGGCTCGTCGCGGCGGCGCACAGCCGCGGCATCCGCGTCATCGGCACAGCGACGACCGTGGCCGAGGCCGTCGCCCTCGACGCGGCCGGTGTGGACGCCGTCGTCGCGACCGGCGCCGAGGCGGGCGGGCACCGCGTGTCGTTCCTGCGCCCGGCCGAGCACTCGCTCGTCGGGACGTTCGCGCTCGTGCCGCAGGTCGTCGACGCCGTCGGCGTGCCCGTGATCGCGGCGGGAGGCATCGCCGACC
>NZ_DATCVK010000004.1:0-8536 GCF_036566905.1 Microbacterium sp.
GCCACGACCACCCTGCTGCGCGCCGGCGACGACCCGGCGGCGGTCGCGGTGACCGTGGCGATCGCCGGCGGGGCCGCCGTGGCGGGTGCCTCCGTCCTCGGACTCCGGCGATGGGCGGCCCTGGGCGCGGTCCTCGCCGTCGGCGGGCTCGTCGTCGCGGCCATCGGCTGCGGCGTCCGGTTCCTCGCGGTCGCCGGCGATCCGGGCTTCGAAGCGGACCTGTGGGTGATCGCCGCAGCCGGGATCGCGGTGGCGGTCGCCATCGCCGCGATGCGCGCCACGACGTCGAGGCGCGTGGACGTCACCGTGGCCACCGGCCTCGCCGTCGCCACGGTGCTCGTCGGAGCGGCCGAGCTGATCCTGCTCGCGACGGGCACCGGCCTGGACGAGGTGCGGACGGCGACCACCATGACGATCCTGACCGCGGCCGCGTACGTCGGCGCCGTCTGGCGTGGCCGGCTGGGCGCCGCGCCCGCCGTCATCGCAGCCCTGACCGCCGCCGTCTTCGGCGTGCTGGCGTTCTTCGCCTTCGGGGTCGACCCGGTGGAGCTCGTGACGGTGCCGGCGGCCCTCGGCGGCATCGCCTACGGTGCCCGCACCCTGCTGCGCCGGCCGGAGGCGCGCACCTGGCCCGCGCTCGGTCCGTGGCTCGCGCTGCTCCTGCTGCCGTCGCTGCTCTACGACTTCTTCGGCGAGGCCGAGCTGTGGCGGATCGTCGGGCTGGGCGTCGTGGCCATCGGCCTGGTGGTCGTCGGCGCGGTCTTCGCGCTGCAGGCCCCGCTCGTGCTGGGCTCGGCCGTGGTGCTCGTGCACGGGATCGCACAGCTGTGGCCGTGGATCTCGACGTCGTACGTCGCGGTGCCGTGGTGGCTGTGGCTCGGGATCGGCGGCGCCGTGCTGATCTTCATCGCAGCGCGCTACGAGCGCCGGGTGCAGCAGCTGCGGGCGGCCATCACCGCCGTCACATCGCTTCGCTGACCTCGCGCGCGCCGCGCCCCCACCGGAACGGCGACACCGTCGGGTCACCGGGGATCCAGTACCGCCAGGGGAACTGGGCGGTGCCGGCGGCCCCCGCCACGCCGACGCGGGGGCCCGACGCCACCTCGGCCAGCGGCTCCGCGAGCAGCTCGAGGCGGGCGGTCGCGCCGTGGTGAGGCGCTCCCGTGACCGCGTCGATGCCGTCGTGCACGGGATGCCGGAGCCCCACGGCATCGCCCAGCCGGCCGGGTCCGCGCGCGAGGTCGCGCGGGGTGCGGGCCGCCGGACGACGGCGGGTGGCGGCATCCGTCCCCTCCATCACCTGAGCCGCGCGCAGCAGCACTCCGCCGGCGATCCCGTCGGGACCGCACACCACGTTGACGCACGAGTGGATGCCGTGGCTGAGGTAGACGTACAGGTGCCCGGGCTCGCCCCACATGGTGGCGTTGCGCGGCGTCGGCCCCATGCGGGCGTGCGACCCGGGATCGGGCACCGTGCCCGTGCCACGGCCGTGGTACGCCTCGACCTCGGTGAGCCGCACCACCACGGTCTCGCCCTCGACCACGGTCGTGAGCCGGGCGCCGAGCAGGCTCGGCGCGACGTCGGCCGGAAGCCCCTGCAGGTCGGCGCGGGTCGCCGCTCGCCAGAGGTCCCGCACCATGTCGCCGAGTCTACGTCCGCGGGTCGAAGCGCCGGCGATGTCGCCGCGGTCGCCGCGGGCAGTACTGTTCGCGCATGGGGAACTGGTTCGCACTCGTCCTGCTGAGCGTCTCGCAGTTCATCATGGTGCTCGACAGCACGGTGATGAACGTCTCGATCTCGACCGTCGCGTCCGACCTCGGCACCGACATCTCGGGCATGCAGGCCGCCATCACCTTCTACGCGCTCACCATGGCTGCGTTCATGCTCACCGGTGGCAAGCTCGGCGACCGCTGGGGGCGCAGTCTCGCGTTCCGGATCGGATCCGTCATCTACGGAATCGGCTCGCTGACGACCGCGCTGAGCCCCAACCTCACCGTCCTCATGATCGGGTGGTCGCTCGTCGAGGGCCTCGGCGCGGTGCTCGTGATCCCGGCCATCGCCGCCCTCGCGGCGATCAACTACGAGGGCCGCGCGCGTGTCGTCGCGTTCGCGGTGCTCGGCGCTGTCACGGGCGGTGCCGCGGCGGCCGGTCCCCTCATCGGCGGGCTCGTGACCACGTACTCGTCGTGGCGCTACGTCTTCGTCGCCGAGGCGATCGTGATGACGCTCGTGCTGATCGTCTCGGGGCGCATCAAGGACGTGCCCGGCGACCGCACGCTGCGCATCGATCTGCTGAGCGTCGTGCTGTCGGCCCTCGGGCTCTCGCTCCTCGTCTACGGCATCCTGCAGAGCAAGACGTGGGGCTGGTTCGTGCCGCTGGACCCTCCCGTGATCAACGGCGAGCCGTTCGCCCCGCTCGGCATCTCGCCCGTCGCGTACATGATCCTGCTGTCGATCGTCGTGCTCTGGCTGTTCGTGAGACGCCAGCAGCAGCTCGAGCGCACCGGCCGGGTGCCGCTCCTCAAGGTCAGCCTGCTCCGCATCCCGGCGCTGCGCAGCGGCCTCACGATGTTCATGGCGCAGTACTTCGCGATCGCCGCCCTGTTCTTCGTCATCCCGGTGTACCTGCAGACGATCCTCGGCTTCGATGCCCTGCAGACGGGCCTGAAGATCCTGCCGCTGTCGCTCGGGCTCATTCTGTTCTCGGTGCTCGGGTCGCGGCTGTCGACCGTCCGTTCCGCCCGGAACCTCGGCCGCATCGGACAGCTCACCCTCGGCGTCGGCGTACTGCTCGTGTTCGTCGCCGTGCAGCCGGAGCTCGCCGACTGGCTGTTCGCAACCGGCATGTTCGTGGTCGGCGCCGGCTTCGGGCTGCTCGCCTCGCAGCTGGGCAACGTCAACATGTCGGCGGTGGAGCAGTCCGACACGTCCGAGGTCGGCGGTCTGCAGGGCACGTTCCAGAACCTCGGCTCGTCGTTCGGCACGGCGATCGTCGGATCCGTCTTCATCCTGCTGCTGACCTCGGGGTTCACCGGGGCGGTGCAGCAGAGCACGACGCTCCCCGACGACGTGCGCGAACAGGTGGTGGCCAGCGCGTCGAAGGGCGCGCCCATCATCTCCGAGCAGCAGGCCGAGGATCTCTTGACGGATGCCGGAGCCGGCCCCGACGCCGCGGCCGAGATCGCGCGGCTCTACGCCGACACGCAGGTCGAGTCGCTGCGCCAGTCGCTGTTCTTCGTGTTCGCGCTGACCGTGCTCGGGCTGCTGCTGTCGACCGGGCTGCCGTCGAGGATCCCCGTGCCGGCCGCGCCGAAGGAGGCGGCATCCGGCCCGCCCGGTCCCTGAGCTCGTCGAACGGCGTCAGCGGGGCGGCACCTGGCACCACGAGATCGCTGCGCCGTTGAGGGCGACGACGGGTTCGCCGTCGGAGGCCTGGAGGATGCGCGTCTCGGGCCGGGCGGGAAGCGGCAGCTGGTAGGTGTCGTACGCGTTCGAGACGGCATCCGGCGCCACCAGCAGCGCGACGTAGCGTGCGCTGGGCGACACGCAGACCTGGATCACGGCATCCGTCTCGCCGATCTCGGTGAGCATGGTCGTCGCACCGTCCGCGCCCACGCGCGCGACGGACGTGCGCCCGGTCGGCATGCCGTCGCCGTCGAGCACCGCCGCCGTCCGGATCGTCGAGCCGTCGGGGAGCGGCGTCACCGAGCTCGTGCCGCCGAGGTCGACGTCGGGGGTCACGAGCTGCTGCTCGCTCGCGTCGGTGAGGTCGATGACAGAGGCCTGGTCGACCCGGTCGACGACGGCCTCGCTCGATCCGCGCGCGATGCCCTCGATGGTCATCGCCGCGCCGAGCGCCGTCGGGGCGCCGGCGGCGGCATCCGATCCGGTCAGCATCAGCGAGCCGTCGAACGACAGGAGCAGGATGCTGTCGGTGTCGGGCACGAAGCGCCACTCCGCCACGCGGGGGTCGGCGCCCTCGATCTCGATCGCCACGGGGTCGGCATCAGGATCTGCGAGCGAGGCCGTGAACAGGCGGCTCTCGCGGCCGGAGTCGGCGTCGAGATGGGCGTCCGAGAAGGTGTAGCCGATGCGTTCGCCCCGGTCGGCGCTCTGGAGGTTCGACACGTAGCCGTCGCCACCGTCTTCGACCGGCAGCGGCAGCTCGTGCGCGTGCTCGCCGTCGAGGTCGGTGACGATGAGCCCGGCCTTGTCGTCGTCGGTGCGCACCGAGACCACAAGATGCGCGCCGGTGGCGCGGAAGTCCTCGATGTGCGGATGCCGGAACACCGGCACGGCGTTCTGGCCGGCGAGGTCGGTGCGATAGATCAGGTCGCCGTCGTTCGTGCCGCGCTGCAGGAGGAACACCTCGGCCGGCGGCGTGCGGAAGCTCTCGGAGATCGTCGCGGTCGGTCCGCCGCCGAGCGAGGCGACCCCGTCGATGGTGACGGTGTACTCGGTGTCGTCCCAGAGCGGCAGGGTGAACCGCACGCCGACGCTGCGGCCCGACGTGTCGACGGCGAATGGCGTCGCGGGGGTGATCGTCACCTGCGACGCGTCGATCTCGGCGAGCGACTGGGTGGTCGTCACGATGAGACGAGACCCGGATGCCGCCGCCGCGGCTGCGGGATCCACGTACGCGTCGGTGACCCGGGGTCCCTGCGCGACGCTCGCGGCAGCACCGGCGAGGCCGAGCACCGCGAGCAGGCCCACCACGACGCCGAAAGTCACGACGAAGGCGCGGCCTCGACGACGCCGGGAACGCGTGCGCCGCGTTCTCGCGTCAGTACTCATACGGGTCCTCGGGCTCGCTGATCTCCGCGATGTCGGCCGCGTCGACCACGAGACGCCCGTCCGACGACGAGCGGACCGTGCCGGTGATGGTCACCCACTGCCCGGTGTCGGGTGACGGCGCCGCGCCTACGATCGGCAGGCTGGCGGGCTGCGCGTCGATCACGCAGTGCGTGATGATCAGGCGCGTCAGGTCGAAGGCGCCGTCGTCGCCCGGAGTGACGAAACCGGTGAGCTCGACCGTGTCGCCGTCGAACGCGTCGGGGTTGGTCGCCGTCGCGAACACGGTCGCCCAGTCGCCGACCCCGAACGACGCGGTGTCGCCGGTCGAGGCGAGCTGCACGGTGTCGGCGCCGCCGAACAGCGGAGTCGCGCCCACGTCGCGCGACATCGCGAGCTCGGCCGACAGCGACGCCGGCGGCAGCACGAGCGTCAGTACGACCACCCCCGAGGCCGCGACCCCGCCCAGCACGGTGGCCGCGATCGCCGCCGGATGCCGGGCGTCGTGCTCGTGCTCGTGCGTCGGCTCGAGCGTTTCGTCTCGCTCGTTCCTCGCTCGCTCAACGACCGGACCTCCGGTGGTCGAGCGAGCGGAGCGAGTCGAAACGCCCGGAGCCTCCGCGGAACCGTGGTCATGGCCGTGGTCGGCCTCGGCCCCCAGTGGCAGCGCGAACGACGCCACGGCGCCGACGAGCACGAGCACGGCCATCGACACCGCGAACCAGGCGGAGTCGGGGTTGATGTACAGCCCGAGCCGATCGGTGAGCGCGAGCGACAGGGTGACCACGGCGAGGGCTGCGGCCAGCCCGACTCCGAGCCACCGCGTGCCGACGAATCCGGCGTTACGCAAGGAGGTTCACCGCCGTCCCGATCGCGAACGCCGACAGCAGCACCACGACGACGATGCCGCCGAGGGTGCGCCACGTGAAGGTCGTCCGCATGAGAGCCAGCATCTTGACGTCGACGAGCGGCCCGACCAGCAGGAACGCGACGATCGACCCCGGGGTGAACGTCGAGGCGAACGACAGCGCGAAGAACGCGTCGACGTTCGAGCAGATCGAGACCACCATCGCGAGGGCCATCATCGCGACGATCGACAGCGCGGGGTTGGAGCCGATCGCGAGCAGCGCGTCGCGCGGGATGAGCACCTGCACCGCCCCGGCGAGCGCCGAGCCGATGATGAGCGCCGGCATGACCGCGCGCAGCTCGATCACGAACTGCGCCAGCGTGCGCCGCCACTTGCCGCCGGGCTCGTGCACCACGAGCTCGCACGTGTCGCGGAAGCGGTCGGTGAGGAGGGCGTCCGGAGACGGATGCCGCGAATACAGCCATCCGATCAGGTTCGCGATCGCGTACCCGCCGAGGATGCGGGCGACGAGGATGCCGTCGTTGAACCCGAACGCCTGGTGTGTCGTCAGGATCACGATGGGATTCACGATCGGCGCCGCGATCAGGAACGTCAGCGTCTCGGGCACCGAGAACCCGCGCATCAGCAGGCCGCGCGCGAACGGCACGTTGCCGCACTCGCACACCGGCACGATCATGCCCAGGAGCGACAGCACCGCACGGCGCGCCCACGCACGGCGCGGCATCCATCGCTCGATGACGCCCGGGGGCACCCACACCTGCACGACGATCGACAGCACCACGCCCAGCGCCACGAAGGGCAGCGACTCGATGAGCACGCTGATGGCGAGGGTCAGCCCGTCCTGTGCGCGGGTCGGGAGGGATGCCGGGAACAGCGTCGGCGCGAGCCAGTCGATGAGGAAGAGGCCCGCGACGAGGGCCAGCCCCACGCCCAGCCACAGCGCGGCGCGCGCCTGTGCGGACGGCCCGGGGGCGGAACCCGGCGAGCGGTGGCGGTGCCCGTCGCCGGGCTCGGTCACCGATCCCCGCGCTGCCGGTCCCTGAGCTCGTCGAAGGGCGGGGTCAGTTCGCGTCACGCTCGGCGTCCCGGGCTGCGGCGCAGCTTCCGCAGAGCCCGAAGATGTCGACGACGTGCTCGGCGTCGCGGAATCCATGGCGCTCGGCCGTGCGCTTGGCCCACTGCTCGACGTCGGTCGCCTCGATCTCGACGGTCAGCCCGCAGGAGCGGCAGATCAGATGGTGGTGGTGGCCGGTGCTCGTGCACGCGCGGTAGAGCGCCTCGCCCTCGGGGCTCTGCAGCGAATCGGCGTCGCCCTGGGCGGCGAGCCCGGCGAGGGTGCGGTACACGGTCGCCAGCCCGATGCCGGTGTTCTCGTCGCGCAGCGTGGCGTGCAGCGACTGGGCGCTCACGAAGCCCCGGGCGTCGGAGAGCGCTTCGCGCACGCGTTCGCGCTGCCAGGTGTTGCGCTGGACCATGGCGGCGAGTCTACCGACGGGTCCTGGACGTCGGCCGGGCGCCTCCCGCGATCACGCGGTCACCCTCGTCACGCGGTCGCGGCGAGCGCCGATCACCCGGCACACCACGTAGATCGCGAACGAGATGGTCGTGATGTACGGGCTCACCGGGAGCGTGCCCATGATCGCGAGCAGGATGCCGCCGACCGCCGACACGAAGCCGAACAGCGCCGACAGCAGGGGCACCGACAGCGGGCCCGAGGCGATCCGCACGGCCGCGGCGGCGGGGGTGACGAGGAGCGCCATCACCAGCAGCGCGCCGATGATGTGCACGGCGACGGCCACGATGAGCCCGAGCAGCAGCATGAACGCGAGCGAGACCGCCGTGGTCGGCACGCCGCGCGCCGCCGCCGACTGCGGGTCGAGCGAGTCGAACCGCAGCGGACGCCAGATGAGCAGCACGCCCACCAGCACCACGGCGCCGATGCCGATCAGCCACCCGAGCTGCCCGGTCTGCACCGACACGATCTGTCCCGTGAGCAGGCTGAACCGGTTGGCGCTGCGCCCGTCGTAGAGCGAGAGGAACAGGATGCCGAGACCCAGCCCGAACGGCATCAGCACGCCGATGATCGAGTTGCGATCGCGGGCCTTCGCACCCAGCACGCCGATGATCGCGGCGGCGATGAGCGAGCCGACGATGGATCCGGTCACGACGTCCCAGCCGATGAGGAGCGCCGCCGCGGCGCCGGCGAACGACAGCTCGCTGATGCCGTGGACGGCGAACGCCATGTCGCGCTGGATGACGAACACGCCCACCAGCCCGCCGACGAGGCCCAGCACCGCTCCCGCCCACACCGAGTTCGACACCAGGGCGAGGATCTCGCCGTAGTAGGGCAGGCCGCCGAACATCGCGTCCGCGATGTCGTTCCAGTTCACGCGGCGCCTCCGCTCATTCGTGCACCGGGCCCTCGTGGTGATGGTGCGACGCCTCGGCGTCGGGTGCGCCGACCACCACGAGCCGGTCGCCGGCACGCAGTACGAAGACGTGCGCGCCGTAGAGCGCGGTGAGCACGTCGGAGCGCAGCACCTCCTGCGGCGTCCCCAGCGTGAAGCGGCCGTTCGCGATGTACAGGATGCGGTCGACCTTGCCCAGGAGCGGGTTGATGTCGTGCGTCACGAGCACGACCGCGGCGTCCTTCTCCCGGCGGTGCCGGTCGATGAGGCCGATGACGGCCTGCTGGTTCGCGAGGTCGAGGCTCGTGAGCGGCTCGTCGCACAGCAGCAGCGGCGGATCGTCGGCGAGCGCCTGGCCGGCCCGCAGGCGCTGCTGCTCGCCACCCGACAGCTGCCCGACCGGCCGGTCGGCGAACCCGCGCGCACCGACGGCGTCGATGAGGGCGTCGACGCGGGCGCGATCGCCGCG
>NZ_DATCVK010000005.1:0-120532 GCF_036566905.1 Microbacterium sp.
GCCGCGGCCGCGGGCGCGATCGCCCCGTTCGCGTGGCTGCGCGCGCGCCGTTCGAAGCTCCTGCGCACGCGGCGCGGGCTCTGGCCCGATGTGTGCGACCTGCTCATCGCATCGGTGCGGGCGGGGATGTCGCTTCCCGACGCGGTCGCGAGCCTCGCCGACTCCGCGCCCACTGAGCTGCGGCCGGCGTTCGCCGGGTTCGCGCGCGACATGTCGGCGTCGGGTCACTTCGACTCCAGCATCCAGCGACTCAAGATCAGCCTCGCGGACCCCGTCGCCGACCGCATCGTCGAGACGCTGCGTATGGCGCGGCAGGTGGGCGGCACCGAGCTCACCTCCGTGCTGCGGGCACTGGCCGGCTCAGTGCGCGCGGACGCCGCCCTGCGCGCCGAGGTCGAATCGCGGCAGTCGTGGATCCGCGGAGCGGCGGTGCTCGGCGTGATCGCACCCTGGGTGATCCTGGCCCTGTTGGCGATGCGTCCAGAGGGAGCCCGCGCGTACGGCAGCCCCGGAGGCATCGCGCTGATCCTGGTGGGTGCGGCGGTGTCGCTGGTCGCCTACCGGCTCATGATCCGGCTGGGCCGCCTTCCCGAACCGCGGAGGTGGTTCGGATGATCGCCACCGGGATGAGCGACGTCGCCTTCGCCATCGTGCTCGGCACCGCGCTCGGTGTGGGCGTATGCCTGCTCGTCTCGCTCGCGCCGCGATGGGGTGCCCCGAGCCTGGCCCGACGGATCGCGCCCTACATCCGCGACGTCACAGACCCGCGCGGCCTTGAGGTCGTGGCGCCCGGCGGCGGATTCCCGTTCGCCTGGTCCGCACTCGCCCACGGGCGGTTCGCGCGGCTGGTGGGCGGCGACGCCGTGCTCACGCGACGCCTGCACCGCGCGGCGTGGACGATCGACGCCGCACGATTCCGCAGCCGTCAACTGGGCTGGGCGATCGTGGGCCTCGCACTCGGCGGCGGTGTCGTCGTCGTCCTCGTGCTCGCCGGCCGCGGATCGCCGGTCCTCGGGCTCCTGCCGCCGGTCGCGGCGGTCGCCGCCGCGCTCGCCTATGACGCCTGGCTCACCCACGCCGCCCGGGCCCGGGCCGCGCGCATAGAAGAGGAGCTTCCTACGGTGCTCGAGTTCCTCGCGCTCTGCCTGTCGGCGGGCGAGGGCATCCTGGACTCGCTCCGGCGCGTGAGCGAGGTCGGCGCCGGGGAGCTCACCAGCGAGCTGCGGGGAGTCGTGGTCGCCGTCGGCACGGGCTCGCCGCTGTCGGAAGCGCTCACGCGCCTGGCCGCGGGGCTCGAGATCCCGGCGCTGACCCGCGCCATCGACCAGCTCGTCGCCGCCATCGAACGCGGCGCCCCGCTCGCGCACGTGCTCCAGGCGCAGGCGCTCGACGCGCGTGAGGACGCCAAGCGCGCGCTCATCGAACGCGCGGGCCGGAAGGAGATCTACATGCTCTTTCCGCTCGTCTTCCTGATCCTGCCGCTGAGCGTCCTGTTCGCGGTGTTCCCCGGGATCTTCATGCTTCGACTCGGACTCGGCTGACCGGCCGGAAGGAGAAATGATGAAAGCACGGATGCAGCGCTTCGCGGCTCGGCTTCGCGGCACGTGGGACGACCTCGCTGCCGACGAGCGGGGTGACGTGCCCGGATGGGTCCTGATCACCCTGATGACCGCCGGACTGGTGGTCGTGATCTGGGCGATGGCAGGTCCCGCACTCGCCGAGCTGTTCGAGCAGGCCATCAGCCGCGTCTCCGGGCTCTGACGCCGTGCGCAGGGCCGTGGCCAGAACGATGCGGGTCGTGCGTGCGCGGGTCGCCGCGGACGTGTGCGACGACGCCGGTGCGAGCCCGGTCGAATTCGTCCTCGTCGGCACGCTCCTCACGGTTCTGACGCTCGGCGTGCTGCAGTTCGGACTCGCGGTGTACGTGCGCAACGTGGTGCACGATGCCGCCGTCGAGGGCGCGTACCACGCCGCGCTCGCCGACACGACGCTCGAAGAGGGCGCACGGCGCACGCGCGAGATCGTGAGCCGCACGATCGGCGGCGAGTACGCCGCCGATGTCGCCGTGGGGGAGACGTCAGAGCTCGGTCAGGAGACCGTCGAGATCCGTGTCGCGGCGACGCTGCCGCTGATCGGCCTGCTCGGCGCCCCGCGCTCGCTGGAGGTGACGGCGCATGCGCCCGTCGAATCGTTCGACTGAGCCGCAGGGCAGGGCTCGCCGCGGCGGCGGCACCACCGGGGCGAGTGCCGGTGTGGGGATCAGCCGCGACGGGCCGGGCATGCCGACCGCGCCCGACGACGCCCAGGCCGGCTCTGCGGCGCTCGAGTTCATCCTGGTGGGGCTGCTGCTCCTCGTGCCGCTGGTGTACCTGGTCGTGTCGCTGGGACTCATCCAGGGCCAGAGCCTCGGCGCCGAGGCCGCGGCTCGCCATGTCGCGCGCGCGGTGTCGACCGCGGTCGACGCAGAGGATGCGCGCGCCCGCGCCGACGCCGTGATCGCCGCGGTCTCCGATGAGTACGGGCTCGACCACGTCGACCTGTCGATCGAGTGCACACCCGCGGGTGCGACGTGCCCGCGCGCCGGCGCGACGCTGCACGTGAGTGTCCGGACCGTGGTGGCCCTGCCCCTCGTGCCGCCGGTGCTCGACCTCGACCGCATCGCCGCGATACCGATCGAGGCGGCGGCCGCGCACAAGGTATCCCGGTTCTGGAGCGAGCGATGAGGGCACGTTCACGGGCGTGGGCATGCGATCGCGACGCTGGGGACGGCGACGACGACGAGGGCAGCGTGCTGATCCTGACCCTCGGCTATGCGGTGCTCGCGATCGCGGTGATCCTCGTCTGCACCGCCGCGACCAGCCTCTACCTCGCCCAGAAGCAGCTCGACGCGGTGGCGGATGCCGCAGCTCTCGCCGCAGCCGACGGCTTCGAGCTCTCCATCGTGGGCGGCGAGCCCTTCGCGACGCTGACCGATGCCGGGGTGCATCAGGCGGCCGCGGCCATGGTGGGCGAGATCGGAGACGACGCGCGTCTCATCGCGGCGACCACGCCCGACGGCGTTTCGGCCCGCGTGACGGTCGCCGGGGACTGGCATCCGCCGATCGTCACCGTGTTCGTGCCTGACGGCGTGACGCTCGAAGCGACGGCGACGAGTCGCACGGCGCTGCGCTAGCGGCACGGGCGATCGCTGGCCGCCATCCGCGACGCCCGCGACGCTCAGCCCGCCAACTCTGTGCCCTCGGACGCTCCACCAGCGGGGGAGCGAGTGCGAAGACGCCCGAAGTCGTGATGGATGCCGAACTCGCTCTCCGCTACAGTGAGGCGAGTCGGTGCCGCGGCACCCCGATCGGAAGGAGGAACACGATGGCTGTCTTCGTCACGCCCTGTGTCCTGATCCCTTCCCTCGAGGTCGCCTGCACCCACTGATATCGGCGGCCTCCCATCCTGGAGTGTCCATCCGATGTCATCCGTACGCCTCGACGCGTCCGCATCCGTTCTTCCGCCGGAGCTCGAGCCCGGCCCCGATCAACGCTGGTCCACGTGGCCGGCTTCTTCTCCCACTCAGCGCGGCCCCCTGCCGCACCCCGGCTGGCTCGTGACCGCGTCCGGGGCTTTCGACACCGAGCTCGGCATCGTCAAGACGGGCAAGGAGGCCGACGTGCACCTCATCGAGCGTGCCGTTCCCGGCACTGCCGGAGTGCTCCTCGCCGCCAAGCGATACCGCAGCTCTCGGCACAGCGACTTCCATCGCTCGGGGAGCTACGAGGAGGGGCGCACGATGCGCAACACCCGCGACGCGCGCGCGGTGGGCCGCAAGTCCGCGTATGGCCGCTCGGTGGCGGCCGGCCACTGGGCGGTCAGCGAGTTCGACGCGCTGTGCCGGGCGTGGCAGGCCGGTGTTCCGGTGCCCTACCCGGTGCAGATCAGCGACACCGAAGTGCTCATGGAGTTCGTCGGCGACGGCCGGGCCGCGGCGCCGCGACTCGCACAGAGCCGGCTTCACGGAGAGGAGCTGAGGGATGCGTTCGACCAGGTCATCGCCATACTCGAAGCCTTCGCGCGCGCCGGCTTCGCACACGGTGACCTGTCGCCCTACAACCTGCTCGACCACGAGGGACGCGTGGTGGTGATCGATCTGCCGCAGATCGTCGACGTCGCCGCCAACCCGCAGGGCCTCGACTTCCTCTACCGCGACGTCGTGAACGTGTCGACGTGGTTCGCACGGCGCGGTCTCGACAACGATCCGGAGGACGTCTTCGCGCACCTCGTCGGCGTGATGTGGTGAGCTTCGGCAGACGCACGAGAGGCCCGATCACGGGGTGACCGGGCCTGTCGTGCGTGCCTACGTCAGCGCACGCCCTTGGCGGGAGTCGCCTGGAAGGCCTTCTCGATCTCCTGCGAGAACGTGTTGCCCGCGGCATCCTTCGCCGTCACGCGCAGGTCGATCCAGCCGCCCTTGTCGGACACCGGGACCTGCGCGGCATAGCCGCTGACCCAGGCACGCGACTTCACGAAGATGTCGCCGTCGCCCTCGACCGCACCGGCCGGGGCATCGGTGGCCGCGGGCTTCAGTGCGACCGGCTTCCACTCGCCGCCCGCGGTGCGGGCTTCGAGCGTCGCGTCGGTGATGGCACCGGCGGGGACGGTGCCGGCGACATGACCCAGCTCGAGGCCGAGCGAGATGCTCGATCCCTTGCGGCGGCCCTCGCCGACGAGGTTGTCGACGTTGACATCGACGTCGTAGTACGCCTGGATCATCGGCAGGAGCCGCTGCGTCCAGTCGCCCAGCTTGCCCTCAGAGCGGAAGGTCCACTCGCTGACGGTCTTCGTCGATCCCTCGAGGTGGGAGCCGTCGTGGGTCGCCGTGCTCACCACGCGCCAGTCCTGATCGCCGTCCGGCAGGTCGTACACGTTGACGCCCTGGTTCGCGGCCTGCTTGACCAGCTGACCGTCGATGTAGACGTCGGCCGTCTGGTGCACGGTCGAGGGGTCCATCCACGTGTCGAACGCGCCTGTGTGCTCCGGGTCGCCGCCGTCCGCCCAGCTGGGGATGTTCACCTGCGCGTAGTCCGAGACGCGGTAAGGCACCCAGTAGCCCGTCGCGACGTACGGGCGCACGATGCCGCCGAAGTACTCGACCTCGAGCTCCTGGCCCGGCTCGTAGGTGCGCAGCTTGTCGCGCATCTCCCAGCGGACCGACTCGACGCCGACGCCCTGGTTCCAGCGCAGATCGTCGGTGTTCACCCACTCCTCGCGCACCGTGCCGCGCTCAGCGCGCATGAAGTATCCCGAACCGTACTGGGCGCCCGGCACGAAGTCGTACCGGAATTCGCCCATGAGCTCCTTCTGGCCGTGGTAGGTCGTGTCGATGCGCGTCAGGTTCTTCGGCGCATACGCGAGGTCGGTCGGGATCTCGCCGTCGCTGTAGCGGGCGATGTCGTAGACCACATCCGGGTACGGGTCGCCGACGGCCCTCACCGTGACCTTCTTCTTCGCCATGTCGGCGAGGAGCTGACGCCCCTCGACCCCGCTGATCGCAGCGACCGCGATCGGCGCATCCGTCTCGTAGTCGTCCGAGCCCACCCACGTGCTCAGCTCGCCGTCGGCGTCGTTGACGAGGATCAGCAGCTTCGCGCCGGCCGTAGCCGCGTTGGCCGCCGCCTGCCCGGGCGTGACCGCGCCGGACAGGGTCACGACCGCGACCTTGCCCGTGACGTCGATCGCAGCGAACTCGTCGGCGGTGCCGTTACCGGCGTCCACCGCCGCGGCCTTGATCTCGCCGTCCAGGAAGGTCGATCCGACCTGCAGGATCACATCGAGCGGTTTCTTGCCCGCCGTCACCGAGAGCATCGGCTCCCAGAGACGCCAGCGCGTCGTGAGGTGGAAGTCGGCGTCGTCGACCTTCATGGGCTGCGCCCACATCTCGTCGATGAGCACCGGCATGATGGCGCTCGCCGAGAAGTCGTCCGCGTGGAAGTCCATGCGGCCGAAGGACTGCTCGAGGTCGTCACGGCCCACGTCGACCGTGACCTCTTTCGCCGTGCGGGCGTCGAGGGCGACCGTCGCGTTCTGCGTGAGGGTCAGCTTGGGGTCGCCGGTGAGCACGGTCGCCATGGTGTCGGGGGTCCGGTTGATCTCCATGTACGACATCACCGTGTAGTCGCCCTTCATGAGGCGCAGCGTCGTCTCACCCTCGACGAGAACCGGCTCGGCCCACTGTGAAGCGGCGTCCCACAGCATCGCGTACACGCTGACCGGCTCGCCGTCGAAGCCGGTGGCCGTGATCGTGAGGTCGTAGCGCTCGGCCTCGGCGATCGTGCCGAGCGCGGTCCGCGTCACGGCCGTGCCGTCGACGGAGCCGGTCAGCGCGCCCGACAGCTGCGTGCCCGCAGGCACCTTGGCAGGGTCCACCGTCATCGTGACCGATGCGGTCCCGCCCGCGGGGATGGTGAGCGAGTCGGTGTCGATCGTCAGGGCGTCGAACGCGATCCCGTCCGAGAGCGGACCGGGTCCTTCACCACCGCCGGGCGTCGTGTCGGTCAGCGTCGCCTCGAGAGCGACGGTGATCTCGGCATCCGTGCGGTTGGTGTACTCGACGGTGCGCTCGACGGGGGTCGGCTCCTCGCCCCACATCAGCATGCCGAAGTCGCCCGAACCCGACGCGACGACGGGCGCGTTGAGCGCGGCGTCGACGTTGATGACCCCGGAGCCGCCTGCGTAGGACGTGAAGCCGTAGTCGGTGGCCGTGCTCGCGAGCGCCGCCTTGAGCTGCGCGGTCGTGAGGTCGGGGTGAGCCCCGAGCAGGATCGCCGCCGCTCCCGCGACATGCGGGGTGGCCATCGAGGTGCCGCTCATGGTGATGTAGGAGCCCTCACCGCCGCTGTCGGCGGAGCGCGCAGCTGTCACGTCGTTGCCCGGGCCGCTGACATCGGGCTTCATCGCACCGGAGCGGGACAGCGGACCCTGGCTCGTGAAGTACGAGAGGTCCCCCGACGGGTCGTCCACCGATCCGACGGTGAACGCCTGCTCGGCCGAGCCCGGCGCGCCGATGGTCTCGGGAGCGCCCGAGTTGCCTGCCGCGACGACGAACAGGGCTCCGGTCTCCTCGGCGATCTGGTTGAGCGACTCGGCCATCAGGTCCTTGCCGTCCGACGGCGACTGGGAACCCAGGCTCATCGAGACGATCGGGGCGTTCTGGCCCGCCCACTCCATCGCCTCGATGATCCACGAGTCCTGGCCGTAGCCGTCCGCGCCGAGCACCTTGCCGATGAGCAGGTCGGCGCCGTCGGCGACGCCTCGATGCGTGCCGTCCGACGCGGCGCCGGTGCCCGCGATCGTCGAGGCGACGTGGGTGCCGTGGCCGTGGGGGTCCGAGGCGACCTCTTCGCCGGGCACGAAGCTCTTCGTGCCGTCGAGGATGTGGCCCTGCAGGTCGGGGTGGGTGTCGTCGATGCCGGTGTCGAGCACCGCGACGGTGACGCCCTCACCGGTGTAGCCCTGGGCCCACGCGGCGGGGGCGTCGATGAAGGGCACGCTCGAGTCCAGCGTGGCGCGCACCTTGCCGTCGAGGTGGATGGCTTCGATGCCGTCAGCCAGCGTCGGCGTGGCCGAGAACGTGCGCGCCGAGGCAGCGGTCAGCGACTGCCACGCGGCCGCGGCGTCGTCGTGACCGAGCGTCGCGGCGGCGCCGCCGATGCTCTCGAGCGGCGCGGTGACCTCCAGTCCGGGGACAGGTGCCGCGAACGTGCGCGCGGCCGCGGCATCCTGCTCGACGATGACCGGGATGGCGTCCACCGAAGCGTCGTCGTAGCCGTACTCGATCAGCAGCGACACGTTGAACAGGTCCTCGTCGAGGGCACCCGCGGCGAGATAGGGCATCGCGCCCTGGGGCACGACGTGCAGGTCGTCGCCCACTTGGTACGTCTGCACGCCCGCGCCGTCGACAGTCGTGTCCACGTCCACGGTGTGGGTTCCGTCCGACATGTCGGTGACGGTGACGCGATCGCCGGTGATGAGGGTGACGGTGTGCGCCTGGCCGGCCGTGGCTCCGGCAGTGGGGGCGGCAGGCGGGGTGGGGGTGGCCGCCGCCGGCATCGTCGCGAGGCCGATGCCTGCGATGCCGATCGCCAGACCGCTGGTGGCGGCGACGATCGGGCGCAGGCGGCGGCCGATGGGCTGGGTTCGTGACATGCGCGAGCCTCTCGGGTGTGGGGAATCCGTGTCTCCCACCTTCGCCGCCCGCTCGCCTAAAGTGGGTGGCGGAGAAACGCCATGGCCTGCATCCGCCACCTTCGGCGGGTGACGATGAGCGCATGGGGGAGAACACCGTGCTCGACGCGCTCGGCCTCGACGAGGCGCACACCGCCGTCTATCGGTGCGTCCTGCAGCAGCCGTCGGCGTCGATGACCGAGATCGCCGGGGCGCTCAGCATGTCGCTCCCGCGCGTGCGCCCGATGGTCGTCGAGCTGGAGCGTCTCGGTCTGCTCGCGCGACAGGCTTCGAGCAGCGACCGGTTCGTGGCCTCCCCGCCGTCCATCTCGCTGCGTCCGCTGCTCCTCGAGCGCGAGCGGGGACTCACCCGCGCGCACGAGGCGCTCGTCGAGCTGAGCGATCTGTACCGTCGCTCCGTAGAACAGCGCAGCGTGGCGGACGTGGTGGATGTCGTCATCGGCGACGACGCCGTGCGGCAGCGGGTGGCGCAGCTGCAGGCCGCCTCGATCGACCAGGTGCGCGTGCTGGTGCTGCACGAGATCGCGCTGGTGAGCGGGGCGGACAACATCGAAGAGGACCGGGCGCTGGCGCGAGGCGTCCGCTACCGCGTCATCGTCGAGAGCGCGGTGCTGGAGCGGCCGGGCTTTCTCACCGCCGCGCGCGAGATGGCGCAGATCGGCGAGGAGATCCGGGTACTGCCCACACTGCCGACGCGCATGTTCATCGCGGACGACCAGATGGCGCTGGTGCCGATGCACTCGCAGGGCGAGGACGAGGGCTTCGGCGCCCTGCTCATCCACCCGAGCGGCCTGCTCGATCTGGTGGCCTCGATCTTCGAGGAGTACTGGCGGGCGGCCACGGAGTTCCTGCCGATCGCCGCGACGCCGACGACCGAGGAGGTGGACCGCGATCTGCTGCGCCTGCTGCTGCTGGGAGTGACGGATGCCGCGGCCGCGTCTCAGCTCGGCATCTCGCTGCGGACGGTGCAGCGCCGGGTCGCCGAGCTCATGGACACCGCCGGCGTCACCACCCGCATGCAGCTGGGCGCGGAAGCCGTGCGCAGATCCTGGGTCTGACGCGGGACCGCCGCCGACGTCGCTACCAGCCGTGGGTGTTGAACCACTCTCGACGGCGGCGGGTCTCGGCATCCGTCTCGCTGTCATCCGACGTGTCGTGCGGGACGAGCCGTTCGTCCCCATCCAGCTCGACGAACCGATGACACACCGGGCACAGCGCGCGGCCGTCGGGGAATCCGTCGGCGAGGGCGGCCGCGGGCGTGCCGCGCTCGCCGGAGCCCGGGCAGCGTGCGGGGTCGGCTCCGGCATCCGTCCACATGATCGTGCGGTGCCGGTGCAGCCCCGCGTGGCCCAGCGGACGCGTGCAGCGCCGACCGGCGCTGCGGCTGCGGCAGAACCGCACGACGTCGCTCACAGCCGCGTCCGGGGCACGTATCGCGGCACCCAGCGCACGAACGCGAGTGCGCCGACGAGTCCGATCACGCCCATCGCTCCGGTCGCGACGGCCAGCGACGCCGCCGCGGCGATCGCCGACACGAGCAGCGGCGCTACGGCTCCGCCGGCGTCGGTGAGCGTGCGCCACGAGCCGAGGAACGCCGCCGGGTCGGAGCGCGGAGCGACGTCGGCGCCGAGGGTGAGCAGGATTCCGCTGGACAGCCCGTTGCCCACGCCGAGGACGGCGGCGAACATGGCGAACCACATCGCCGCCTGCGGGAGGTCGTGGGTGAAGGCGAGGGCGATGAACCCCGCGCCCATCAGGATCATGGCCGGGAGGGCGGCCCACAACCGCCCGAAGCGGTCCATCACCTGGCCGCTGGCGTAGAACAGGGCGAAGTCGATCGCGCCCGAGATGCCCACCACCAAGGCGATGGTCTGCGCGTCGAGTCCGAGCGAGACTCCCCAGAGCGGAAGCACCACCTGGCGCGCCGAGCGGACGGCGGAGAGGGATGCCGCGGCCAGGCCGAGTGTCGACAGCACGCGGCGGTGGCGCCACATCGTCCGCAGCACGCCGGTGCCGGGATCCGTTGCGCTGCTCGGCGTCGTCGCCGATCGCGAGCCCTGCACATGGCGGAGGGGGATCGAGCCGGTGACGGGCTCGCCGGTGTCTTCCGCGGCGACGGCGTCGTCCTCGGCCGTGGAGGGGTCGAGGAACTGCTTCTCGGGATCGGGACCGAAGACCACCAGCAGCACCGTGGCCACGAGGCACCCGCCGAAGAACCAGATCGCGGCGTGCTCGTCGCCGAAGACCGCGAGGAGCCCCGCGGCGATGAACGGGCCGACGAACATGCCCAGTCGGAACGTGCCGCCGAGCAGCGACAGTGCGCGGGCGCGGAACGACAGTGGCACGCGCGTCGTCATGAACGAGTGGCGCGCCAGGCCGAACGCCGCCGCGCAGAAGCCGATGAGGAACACCGCGATCGCGAAGATGCCGAGCGACGGCGCGAGCGCCATGCCCACGATTCCGGCGAGCGAGACCAGGCCGGCGATCGCCATGGTGAGCCGCTCGCCGATGCGGGCGACCGCCCAGCCGGCAGGGATGTTGCCGCACAGCTGGCCAACCACGAGCGCCGAGGCCACGAGGGCGGCGGTCGCCACATCCGCCCCGAGCTGAGCGGCGATGACGGGGATGAGCGGGATGACGGCGCCCTCGCCGAGCGCGAAGAGCACGGTCGGGCCGTAGACCATGGGGCCGAACCGCCACAGCACGTCCCTCGCGGTGGGGGAGTCGGCGCGATCGCTCATCGCTTCCACGTTAGTCTGGAGTGTCATGCTCGACTTCGATCCCTCCGCCGATATCCAGGCCCTGCGCTCCACGTTCGCCGACATCAAGGCCGTGGTCGACGTCGAGGCACTCACGAAAGACATCGCGCGCCTCAGCGAGGAGGCCGGTGCCCCCAACCTGTGGGACGACGTCGACAAGGCGCAGAAGGTCACCAGCGCCCTCAGCCACCGTCAGTCCGAGCTCAAGCGCGTCAACGACGTCGAGCAGCGCCTCGACGACCTCGACGTCCTCGTGGAGCTCGCCAACGAGATGGACGACGAGGATGCCGCCGAAGAGGCGCGTCGCGAGATCGCCGAGCTCGAAGACATCGTCAGCCAGCTCGAGGTGCAGACGCTCCTCGACGGCGAATACGACGAGCGCTCCGCGGTCGTCACGATCCGCTCCGGCGCGGGCGGCGACGACGCCACCGACTTCGCGGAGATGCTGCTGCGCATGTACCTGCGCTGGGCCGAGCGCCACAAGTACCCGGTGAAGGTCATGGACACCTCGTACGCCGAGGGCGCCGGCATCAAGTCGGCGACGTTCGAGATCGACGCCCCCTACGCCTACGGCACGCTGTCCGTCGAGGCCGGCACTCATCGCCTCGCCCGCATCAGCCCGTTCGGCTCCGCCGACAAGCGCCAGACGAGCTTCGCCGCCGTCGAGGTCATCCCGGTGATGGAAGAGGCCGTCGAGGTCGACATTCCCGAGGGGGACCTGCGGGTCGATGTGTTCCGCTCGTCGGGCCCCGGTGGGCAGTCCGTCAACACCACCGACTCGGCCGTGCGCCTCACGCACATCCCGTCGGGCATCGTGGTGTCGATGCAGAACGAGAAGTCGCAGATCCAGAACCGCGCCGCGGCCATGCGCGTGCTGCAGACCCGCCTGCTCCTCCTGCAGCGCGAGAAGGAAGCGGCGAAGAAGAAGGAGCTCGCCGGGACGATCACCGCGAGCTGGGGCGACCAGATGCGCTCGTACTTCCTCTACGGCCAGCAGCTCGTCAAGGATCTCCGCACCGGCTACGAGGTGGGCAACCCCGCCATCGTCTTCGACGGCGACCTCGACGGCTTCATCTCGGCAGGCATCCGCTGGCGCAAGCGCAAGGACGACGACGACTGACCCGGAGCGCGTGACGCTTCGCGTCGCATCGCTCGGTCGCCCGCGCCGGAAAACGGATGCCGCGGCCGCGAGTGTCGCTGGACACGGTGACGGGGCTGCCGCATAGGCTCGTTAGGCCATGATCCGGTTCGAGAACGTCACGAAGCGCTTTCGCGGCACTTCCAAACCCGCCCTGAGCGATGTCGATTTCGAGGTGCTGCGCGGGGAGTTCGTCTTCCTCGTCGGCGCCTCCGGATCCGGCAAATCCTCCTGCCTGCGCCTGATCCTCCGCGAGGAGACCCCGTCCGAAGGCCGCGTGGTCGTGCTCGGCCGCGACCTGCGCACGCTGTCGAACCGGAAAGTGCCCTACTTCCGCCGGCACATCGGCGCCGTCTTCCAGGACTTCCGGCTGCTGCCGACGAAGACTGTCTTCCAGAACGTAGCGTTCACGCTGCAGGTCATCGGCTCGTCTCGCGCCTTCATCCAGCAGGCCGTCCCCGAAGTGCTCGCCCTCGTCGGGCTCGCCGGCAAGGAGAAGCGGTTTCCGCACGAGCTGTCCGGCGGTGAGCAGCAGCGCGTCGCGATCGCCCGCGCGCTCGTGAACCGGCCGCAGATCCTGCTCGCCGACGAACCGACCGGAAACCTGGACCCCGGGACGTCCATCGACATCATGCAGCTGCTCGCCCGCATCAACGCCGGCGGCACCACCGTCGTCATGGCCACGCACGAGGCCGGTTTCGTCGACCAGATGCAACGCCGCGTGATCGAGCTGCGCCACGGCGAGATCGTCCGCGACGAGCGTCACGGCGGGTACGGCGACCGGTCGGGGCTCCCGAGCCTGGCGCCGGAGCCGGAGCGGGGCGCCGCCGCGGTCGCCGCACTCACTGCGGTGCTCGAGGTGCAGCGCGAGGCCGCGATCGCCGCTGCCGCGGGCCTCGATCCCACCGCCGTGCCGATGGACGACGACGAGATCGTGACCCCTGAGCCGGATGTCGTGTCGCCGGGCGTCGCGGCCGCGGCAGCCGCCGCAGCCGAGGCCGCCACCGCTGCCGCACTCGCGGCGGATGAGCTGAGGAAAGCCGAGGCGCTCGAGCAGTCGGTCGATGAACCCGTCGTGCCGGAGGAGCCGGAGGCGGCGGCATCCGTCCCGCCGACGTCGCCCGCGCACACCCAGTCGATTCCGGTCATCGACCTCGAGCAGATCGAGGTCGCGGAACTGGGCCTCGCCGATCGGCTCGGCCTCGGTGAGACCGACCCCGATGACGAAGTGGGGCCCACCTCATGAGGTTCGGACTCATCATGTCGGAGGCCTTCACGGGTCTGCGACGCAACCTCTCGATGGTCGTTTCGGTGGTGCTCGTCACATTCGTGTCGCTGACGTTCGTGGGCGCCGCGATCCTCATGCAGATGCAGATCGGCACGATGCGCGACTTCTGGGTCGAGCGGGCGCAGGTCGCGGTGTACATGTGCACTACCATCTCCACCCCGGCCACGTGCTCGAACGGCGAGGCGACGCCCGAGCAGGTCGAGGAGGTGCGGGCGAAGCTGGAGGGCAGCGCGCTGGCGCCCCTCATCCGCGAGCTGACGTTCCTCGACCACCAGCAGGCCTACGACGAGCTGCTGCAGATCGCCGGCGAGGAGAACGCCAGCGTCATCACCGCCGACCAGGTCAACGAGACATTCCGCATCACGCTGGTCGACCCCGAGCAGTCGGACGTCATCATCGAGGCGTTCAGCGGCATGCAGGGGGTGGAGCTGGTCAACGACCAGATGCAGTACCTCGATCCGCTGTTCTCCGCCCTGACGATCGCGACCTACATCGCCGTCGGCATCGCCGTGCTCATGCTCATCGCGGCGGTGCTGCTCATCGCCACCACGATCCGTCTGTCGGCCTACGCGCGAAGGCGGGAGCTCGGCATCATGCGGCTCGTCGGCGCATCCAACCGGTTCATCCAGACCCCGTTCATCCTCGAGGGCGTCTTCGCGGCACTGCTCGGGTCGATCCTCGCGAGCGCGGCGGTCATCGCCGGGGTGCATTTCGGTGTCGACCAGTATCTGCGCAACCGCGTCGACTTCGTGACGACGTGGGTCGACATCGGAGATGCGTGGCTCGTGGTGCCGGTCCTGATCCTGGTCGGCGTGCTGCTCGCGGCGCTGTCGGCCGGCTTCGCCATCCGGAGATGGCTGCGCGCGTGATCGCGCGCCTCCTCGCGGGGGTAGACTGACAGGCTGCCGTCAGCCAGACAGCGGCTGTGCGGCATTCACGAGGAGACATCATGCCCAGGGAACGCGGGGAGAAGGTCGTGGCGACCAATCGTCGCGCGCGCCACGAGTACGCGATCGAGAAGACCTACGAGGCCGGCCTCGTGCTGACCGGCACCGAGGTCAAGTCGCTGCGCGAGGGGCGCGCGAACCTCTCGGACGGCTACGCGTACATCGACAACGGCGAGGCGTACCTCGACGCGGTGCACATCCCGGAGTACTCGCAGGGTCATTGGACGAACCACTCGTCCAAGCGCACGCGCAAGCTGCTCCTCCACAAGGAGGAGATCGTCAAGCTCTCGCACGCCATCTCGGCGGGCGGATACACGCTGATCCCGCTGAAGCTCTACTTCTCGGACGGTCGCGCGAAGGTCGAGATCGCCGTCGCGAAGGGCAAGCGCGAGTTCGAGAAGCGCCAGACGATCCGCGAGCGCGAGGACAAGCGCGAAGCCGAGCGCGCGATGCGCTCCCGCAATCGCCTCGGCGATTAGGCCGGAGCCGCCGGTCTACCGCACCACGGGTGTCGCGGCATCCGTCCCGTCGTGCGAAGCCCGATCGCTGAATGCCGTCTTCGGCACGAAGCACAGCAGCACGGCGGCGGCCAGCGCCGTCACGCCGCACACCACCCACACGGTGAAGTAGCCCGAGAGCGACCCGGCCGTCCCCTCGGTGGCCGCCCCCGTCGCGCCCTGCAGCAGTGCGATGCCGAACACGCATGAGGCGATCGCGCCGCCGACGGTCTTGACCGAGTTGGTGAGGCCTGTCGCGACGCCGGTCTGGGTCGGCGGAGCAGCGGATGCCGCGGCCGTCGGCAGCGCCGCGACGAGAGCCCCCGAGCCGAGGCCGACGATCAGCATGTTGACGATGACCTGCGTGTACGTCGCGTGGAACGGCAGGAACATGAGGAACCCGATGCCGACGAGTGTCGCCGCGCCGATGAGGGTCAGTCGCGGGGCGGTGAGCCGCGAGATGAGCGGGTAGAGCAGGGCACCGGTGATCATCGCGATGAGGTAGACGCCGATGATGAGCGAGGTCTGGAAGCCCGTCGTGCCCAGGCCGTAGCCGTAGACGTCGGGATCCGTGCGCGCGAAGGTGGACAGCGGCGCTTGCGCACCGAGCACGCTCACGCCGAAGAGGCCTGCGGTGAGGAACACGGGGCCGAGCGCGGGGGAGCGGAACATCCGCACGTCGATGAGCGGGTCGTCCTGTCGCAGCTCCCAGAGCGCGAACGGCACGACGAGCAGCACGCCCAGCGCTGTCACCAGCCATGCCACCAGGTCGGCGGGTCCGTTGAGGCGCAGCAGGCTGAGGCCGCCCGTGAAGGCGACGAGCGCGAGCGAGATGAGCACGAGGCCCACGTTGTCGAGGCGGCCACCGGTCGGCTCGGGCGATTCCTTCACGCCGAACAGGATCACGAAGAAGCAGGCCACCACGAGCAGCGCCGGCACGAGGAGCACGATCCAGAGGGGGAGGGTGTCGATGAGCATGCCGCCGACGAGCGCGCCGATGATGGCGCCGGTCTCGAGTGCTGCCACGAGGAACCCGGCGGCGCGGGCGGTGATGGTCGCACGGCCCTCCATGCGGCGGGAGCGCGACCAGATCAGCGCGATCTCGAGCGGGAGCCAGACGACGTAGAAGCCCTGGATGGCCCAGGCCGCGAGGAAGACCGCGAACGAGTCGGTGAACGGCAGCACGAGCGATGCGGCGGCCGTGATCGCCGTCGACACGACGAGCATGCGCTTGTGGCCGACCATGTCGCCGAGCTTCGCGAACGCCGGCACGACGAGCGCCGACAGCATGAGCTGCGTGCCCTCGAGCCAGTTCACGTCCGCGTCGTGCACGCCGAGGTGACGGGCGATGTCGGTGAGCATGGGCGTGTAGTAGCCCTGGATCACACCGCTCGTGAACTCGACGAACGCGAGGAAGCCCACCACGCTCGCAAGCGTGCCGATCGTGACGCGTGAGGACATCGCGCTGCGCGTCATCCGTGCTCCTTGCCTCTGGGCCCCAGACCCGTTCTGAGCGTGCCGCCCCGGTCCTCGAGCTCGTCGAGAGGCGGCTGCGATCACTCTAGGCGTTGGAGGAGTGTGCGATGGAACAGTTCGCCGCGCTCGAGCGCGGCGATCTCCACGCGCTCGTCGACGCCGTGGATCGACGCACGCTGCGCCTTGCTCATCTCGATCGGCGCGAAGCGGTAGACCGCGGGCGAGAACCGATGGAAGTGCCGCGAATCGGTCGCTGCCATCATCACGTATGGAACCGTCGCGGCATCCGGATGCGACACCTTCACCGCGTCGGCGATCAGCGCGAACTGCGCGTTCTCGGTCGACGACTCCGGCGACGGCTCGTCGCCCTCGAGCACCTCGACCTTTACGCGACGATCGGCGATGCGCCGCCGCACGCGCTTCACGGTGCTCGGCACCGATTCGCCCAGCGCGATGCGCAGGTTGAGAGTCGCCGACGCCTGCGAGGGCAGCACATTCGCCGCGGTCCCACCCGATTGCATGGTCGCCGCGATCGTGGTCCGTACGAGCGCGGCCGGCTCGCCGCCCATCGCGGTGAACACACGCGCGGTGAGCCACGGCGTCGCCGCCAGGAGGCGATAGAGGTGGCGAGGGATGCCGTCGGCGCGCGTCGCGAAGAGCTCGAGCATCCGCGTGACCGCCCTCGGAGTCCGCGCCGGGAACGTGGCGGGAGCGAGGCGCTCGACTGCCCGGGCGATGCGCCGCACCGCGGTGCGGGCCGGGGGAGCGGACGCGTGGCCGCCTTCGCCGCGGGCGGTGAGCCGGAGCGTCAGCACTCCCTTCTCGCCGACGCCGACCATCGCCGCGCGTCCGCGCACGAACGGGAGGGGCGCGTCGACGACCGCACCGCCCTCGTCCAGCACGAGCCAGGGCTCGACACCGCGGTCCCGGAGCGTCTCGGCGATGACGCGCGCAGCGCCGCCGAAGGTCTCCTCGTCGCCCCCGAACGACAGGTACACGTCGCGGGCGGGCGTGAAGCCGGCCGCGAGCAGGTTCTCGACGGCATCCATCACCACGACCAGCGGTCCCTTGTCGTCGAGCGCGCCGCGACCGAACACCCAGCCGCCCTCGATGCGCCCCTCGAACGGCGGGTGCGTCCATGCGTCGCTCTCGTCGACGGGCACCACGTCGAAGTGCGCCATGAGCACGGTCGGCTGCTCGGGCACACGCCCGCGCCAGCGGTACAGGATGCCGAGCTCGCCGATCCGCTCGCGCTCGAGATGCGCGTGGGCCAGCGGGTAGAGCTCGACGAGCAGGTCGGCGAAGGCATCGAACGGCGCCTGTCCGCGATCGGCACGTTCAGCAGACACCGTGGGCAGCTGGATCATCTGGGACAGTCGCTGGGCGATTCCGGTCCGCACCACCTCGGGCCGCGGACCTCCGTTCGCCCCGCCGTCGTTCATCGTGCGGCGAAGCGGGCCTCGACGGCCGCCGAGATCACGATGTCCTCCGGCTGCAGCTGCACCGGGGGCGCGCCGCCGGCGGAGTCGCTCGCGAACGACGCCTTGGCCATCAGCATGCGAGGCCCGGGCGCCACCTCGGGCCGGTCCTGGCGGCTGAGCAGACCGAGGTCGGCGATCTCGAGCGCGGTGACGTCCGACAGGCCCAGCGCTCCGGCGTACGCCGTCGCGCGCACCACGGCGACGCCGACCGCCTCGGTGGCGACATCCCGTTCGGTCTTCGCTTGTGTGTCGGGCGTGAGCTTCCATTCGATCCAGCCGAGCTGCACGCCCTCGCGCTCGGCCACCTCGCCGGCCCACCACGAGAGCACGGCGAAGTCGGTGAAGGTGACGGAGAAGTCGACGGTGGCGTAGTGTACGGGGGCGAGACGCCTGCCCTCGTTGTTCCAGGGGCGTTCGGACCACACCGACACGCGCTGGCTCGTCCACTCCGTGACCGTGCCCGCTGTCTTGCGTGCGGCGAGATCGTCGCGCACCGGCTCGGTCAGCGCCGCCATGCGTTCGACGACGGCGCCGCGCTCGGGGCCTTCGGCGCGGATCGTGAGGTGCGCGATCGCGCGTTCAGGGGCGATGCGGGTCTCGTGCTCTCCGCGGACCGTGATGACGACGTCGCTCATGACGCCGACTCTACGTGACCGGATCGGCCGGGCCGAGGCATCCGTTCTTCCCGTTCAGACGACACGGAGACATGGTCTGCCACAGGCCGGACCGCAGCGCAACCCGCTCCAGCGCGCCGCACGCGCGGTCTAGCGTCGAACGCATCGATAGAGACCGAGATCGAGGGGGAGTCCATGTCTCGCAACGTGAGGGTGCTGCACTGCACACCCGAGGACGTGTTCGAGGTGCTGAGCGACGGGTGGCTGTACCCGTCCTGGGTCGTCGGGGCGTCTCGCATGCGCGAGGTCGACGAGACCTGGCCGATGGCCGGCGCTGAGCTGCACCACTCGTTCGGCGTCTGGCCGGCACTCCTGGACGACAAGACCGTCGTCGAGGAGTTCATACCGTCGCGGATGATGGTGATGCGGGCGCGCGGATGGCCGATCGGCGAGGCGCGCGTGACCATCGACGTCAAGCCGCGCGGACACGAGTGCGTCGTGCGCATCCAGGAAGAGGCGATCGCCGGTCCTGGACGGTTCGTCCCTCAGCAGCTGCTCGATGTCCCGCTGCACTGGCGCAACAACGAGACCCTGCACCGGCTCGCTTACCTCGCAGAAGGCCGAGCCGCCGACCGTCTCGGAGCGACGACGACGGCTGAGAAGGAGATGGCGGGCACCGGCGAGCAGAGCGATGCGGATGCCGAAGTCCGGCGCCGCGGCGCGTCCACGGCGAGCACCGACCCCGCCGATGCTGCCAAACTTCAGGGAGACCAACTGGCCGACGCCGCGACGGGCGGGGACGGAACGGAGGACGCGATGTCGAAGGGCAGCTGGGAGTCCGAGACGGCTCCGGTCACGAGCACGGACGGTGTCGAGCAGGCCGACGCGTCGGGGCAGCCGGTCAGCCTCGAGGATTCGTGGAACCCCCTCGCCGGGGCAGGTGAGTCCGAGCCGGTGACCTCGCCAGCCGACGGCGCAGGGGAGCCCGGCTCCGTGGGCACGCAGGCCGGCGACGCCGACCTCGATGACGCCGTGACCTCGGTCCGCGCGGTCGAGTCCGAGGGCGGCGTCCCGCCGTCGGAGAACGCGGGCGAGAACGAGCAGGCAACGGAAGATGCCGAGGCCTCCGGCCCGGAGACGGCTTCTCCCGAACCCGGCAGCGCTCCTGCGGAGGCGGCATCCGCTGCTCCGAAGCCGCCGCGCAATCGCGCCCCGTCCACCGGCACCGGGGCGCCCTCAACGTGAACACTCGCCGCAGGCGCGGCAGCAGCGACCTCGACGCCGTCGTCGTCGGGTCGGGCCCCAACGGTCTCGCCGCCGCCGTCACGCTCGCCCGCGCCGGGCTTCGGGTGCGGGTGTACGAGCGCGCCGACCGGCCCGGCGGTGGCGCCGCCACGCGCGAGCTGACGCTGCCCGGCTTCCATCATGACGTCTGCTCGGCCGTGCACCCCATGGCGTTCGAGTCGCGGTTCTTCCGCGAGTTCGGTCTGCGTGAGCGGGTGGAGTTCGTCACGCCGGACGTCTCGTTCGCGCATCCGCTCGACGAACGTCATGCCGGTGTCGCCTACCTCGACCTCGGTCGAACGGCCGAGGCGCTCGGCCCCGACGCTCTGGCGTATGCGCAGCTGCTGCGCCCGCTGGTGGAGCGGTCGACGAGGGTCGCCGAGTTCACGGGATCGCCGCTCGTGCGGGTGCCCACCGACATCCCGACGGCGCTCTCCTTCGGCCTGCGTGCGCTCGAGCAGGGGAGCCCTGCGTGGAACCTGCGCTTTCGCGGAGACGTCGCCCCCGCGATGCTCACCGGTGTCGCCGCGCACACGATCCTGTCCCAGCCGAGCGTGGCCGCCGCGGGCGCGGGGCTGGCGCTCACCGCCTACGCGCACGCGCGCGGCTGGCCGATCCCGATCGGCGGCAGCCAGGCCATCATCGACGCGATGGTCGACGACCTGCGGGCTCACGGAGGCGAGCTGATCGTCGACCACGAGGTCACCGCCCTCGAGGCGCTGCCCGACGCCACGGTCACTCTCCTCGATGTGACCCCCAAGGCACTCATCCGTCTGGCCGGCGACGCGATGCCCGCGGGCTACCGCCGCACGCTCCAGCGCTTCCGGTACGGCGATGGGGTCGCGAAGGTGGACTTCGCGCTCAGCGAGCCCGTGCCGTGGACGCATCCCGAGCTGCGCCGCGCCGGCACGGTGCACGTCGGCGGCACGCGGGCGGAGGTGGCGGATGCCGAGAACCAGGTCAACCGCGGCCGCCTGCCCGAACGTCCCTATGTGCTGGTGTCGCAGCCATCGCTGTTCGACCCCACCCGCGCGCCGGCCGGCAAGCACACGCTGTGGACGTACACCCACGTGCCCGCCGGTAGCGCGGTCGACCGCCGGGAAGCGGTCACCGCGCAGATCGAGCGGTTCGCGCCCGGCTTCCGCGACACGATCCTCGGGACCAGCTCGCGCTCGGCGCGTGAGGTCGAGCGGCACAACCCGAACTACCCGGGCGGCGACATCGCCGCCGGAGCGCCGAACTTCTGGCAGCTGGTCGATCGCCCGGTGCTGAGTCCCGACCCGTGGCGCACGCCGATCCCTGGCGTCTACCTGGCGTCGGCGTCGGCGGCACCTGGTCCCGGTGTGACTGGCCTGCCCGGGTGGTTCGCGGCGCTGAGCGCGCTGCGCCACGACTTCGGAACCCGGGCGCTTCCCGACCTCTCGCCACGCGGCTGAACCGCGGGCGGCGTGATCCTGCGGCACCGGGACGATTCCCCGCAGCGCTGCCTCACCCGCCTGCCTCGCCGGCCCGGGGCAGAGCCGCGGATCAGCGGAAGCCCTCCTGCTGCGTGCGCTCGTCGGCGACGCGCACGCCGTAGCGATAGGCGAGCTTGCCGCCCAGCCACCCCGACACGCCGAGCGCGGCGAGCCCGACGATGCTGAGGATGAACCCGACGATGCTGACCTCGTCGTGGTCGTCGGCTGACAGCCGGACGAGCAGGTTGATGATGAACAGCACCGTGACGCCGAGGTTCAGCGACATGTGGATCGTCGCCGTCCGTCGTGCGTCGGTGCCCTTGCCGAGCTGCAGGTAGTCGAGGAACCCCCAGATCGCCGCGAGCACCGCGCCGATGAGGCCGATGACGATGAGGATCCATGCGCCGCGCACGTAGGGAGCAGCGTCGTCGGAGGCCAGCCCGATGATGTCGAAGATGAGGCTGGCGACCCAGGTGCCGATGGGGATGGTCACCAGAATGGGGTGGAACGGGTGACCGTACGGTCCGGCGAGAGCCGACCGGGGCTGCTTGGCGCGCTGCTGCGGGGTGTTCTGCGACATGTCGATCTCACTCTCTAGGTAGGTCGCCCCAGCCGACCACCCCCCCCGTGCGGTCTCGCACGGGCCTTGACATCAGAAACCGGATGCCGCAGCTCACGCTTTGCGTCGTCGCGCAGATCCGAGCCGCCGCTGGAGGCCCATCGCCATCGGCTCTCACACTCAGCGGGGCGGGCCGTGGGTGCCGGGAATGGCGGGGGAGCGGCATCCGTTGTATCCTGATGTGCTCGGATGCTTCGGCACCCGAGTATTGGAAACTCAACAGTGTGACAGCGGCCCTTCGCGAGAAGGAACCCACGGGGATGATCGGTTTCGACATCGCCTGTGAATCTGCGAGAAGCGGGCCGAGGATGCAGGGTTATCTCGTGAACGCTCCCTGCAAACCAATAACTGCCGAAAAGAAGCAGTCCGCGTTCGCCCTCGCTGCCTGAGCAGCGAGCCCGACGCCGTCAATCCGTGACTGATCCCGTCACGGGTATTGGCGTCATCTAGGGATCTTGCTGCGTGACGTCGCCTGAGCGTCACGCGGGACTCTTTTCAGGATGGGCTTGTCGACTTAGGTGTCTGTGACAAAGGTCGGAGCCGAGTAGAACGCTCGCACAGACTGCGCCCGGAGAATCCGCAGTTACTCAGCGATGGACGGGGGTTCGATTCCCCCCATCTCCACAATCCGCTGTCACGGAACAAGGCCCCGAGAACCGCGTAATTACGCGGGTTTCGGGGCCTTCGTTCGTCGCGGGCGAGGTGCTCGGAAACCGGGCCGCTTATCGCGCCGCCCGCACCGCTGACGTGTAGTACGCCAGTTCCAGATCCCCGCCCGGACACGACTAGTTCTTGCGCGATCGGCGGGCGTTCACGCCTCGAGAATTGCTCGGACTCGACTCGCCACCATGCCCGAGCCGCGAGTAACGGACCGTCGGGACCCGGGGCTGACGGCTCAACCACTGACCGTCGAGGAGTGCCGAAATAGCCTCGACGCTGGCGGCGCTTCCACCTTTAATTGACTCACGGGATCCCGTAGCGCGCTGCGAACCCATGCCGAACCGTCAACGTGCATCGGCAGGATTGTGGACTGCAGCCGGCCAACCTTTCGTACCTGGAACCAAAGCTCGCTGCCCGAATCTCGACCACGCGTCGCCCGAATATGGAACCGTGCCGCGCTTCGCGACGCTCTCGTTCGTCGATCTCCGCCGCTCACTGACATCCTCCGAACGCAATACTTAGCGAGTGACTCTGCGCCGCGACGACCCCGAGCGGCGGACGCGCCCGAACTACACGTTTCGCCGTGTCGTGGCAGCACTCGTCCCACGCTCTTGGGAGGGCGCCCGCGCGGCGATCGCATTCGTCGGTGCGATCGTGATCGTCATCATGCTGATCGTGAAGAACCTCATGATGCACTGACGACACCCAGTAGCCCCGAAGCGACGCTGGACGCTCCGGCGTCACCATCGTTGCTGACGGGGATCTTCCCCCCCAGCCACGATCCCTCGAGCGGGCGGGGCACGAAGGCGGAACGCCCACCGCGCATCTGGGTGCATCGTCCGCTGAGGGAGTTGAAGCAGTACTCGGCGCTCGGTTTGATCTGCGTTCGTAGATGGCAGGGACGGGGACGTCGTGTGGCGATCCGACGGACGGGCGTTTTCAAGCCGGCTGGCGACGGACTGTCGCGCGGTCGGTTCTAGTCGCGGCGTGAGCACATTGGAACCCGTTCTTCCCGCACGCGATCCAACAGCGGCTCGGATTCTGGCCGCCGTATCAGTGGCCGGAGAGCGCCCTCTTCCAGTGAGGCAGGCGACTGCTAACCCACACAAGAAGGGGAACTGTCATGGACGAGTTGGGACACGACATCGATGCTCTCGCAGAGCGGATCAAGGTGGCCATCGACGAACTGAAGAGCGTGGACTCCGGTGGCCTGCTCGAGGCCGTGCTCGAGGACATCCGCCGTCCGGGATGGACGACGTCCGCAGAGTACGTGTTCGCCTTCGGCATCACCGACACGCTGATCGATCAGCTGGCCGTCGTCCGGAGGCTGCAGGGCACGCTGATCGCCGGAGCGCGTCGCGTCTCGACTCCGTAACGCCGGCATCGCGCACCGTCTCGCGGCCATTCGGGAGGAACGATGGATCGCTCGCCACTGAACCTGGTGCCCGGTGTCCGGGCGACGATCACGGTTGTCGTCGCCGGAGTGATCTTCTTCGGGATGCTGCAACTGGAAGCGATCCTCCGTGATCCTGAGTCGACCAGTCGCTCGTTCGCGGTCTGGGCCACATCGGCGACGGTGGGCCTCGTCGCGTGGGTATTCGTGTTGATCGGCGGAATCGGGCAATTGCGTGGGCTTGAGGCGCCCTGGAAGCCTGGGGTGCGCTGGCTCCTATTCGCGATCGCCCTCCTCGTGGTGCTCGGCCTGGCCGCGACCGTCTTCCTCACTCTCCTCACCTCCGCCCTGGGCGGAAGATCGTTCAACGCGGGCGTGACTCTGATCGTGCGTATCCTCATGGTCTGCGGTTGGCTGTCGGCGGCTCCGTGGCTGCTCCTCCTCTGGATCACGGATGAACGAGTGCAATCACTGCGGATCGGAATGAAGGAGAACGGCACAGGCAGCTTCCAGCCCGCGATCCGGGAACTCGACGCCGTCTGGCAGGCGATCGAACGATCCAGTCTCGCGCTTGGGCTGCTGCTGTCGACGTTGGTCATCAACACCGCCTTCATGCGGAATGTCGCGATCGAAGCCGGCGTATCGCCGAAGTCTTTCTCACAGTGGGAAGTGATCGGCTACGGCGTCTTCTTCATGGTGATCCTCGCTGCCATCCTCATCCCGGTGCTGGTCGCGTGGCGTGAGGCCGGCTTCGAACTCGTCAGCCTAGCGACCCCGGACACCGCCTCGGGCGTTCCAGATGAAGCAAGCGCTGCCGCGCGGGAGCGTCTGGTAGTTCGCCTCGGGATCGATCGATCGTACGTGCGACGACCCATCGCCATACTCGGAGTGCTGTCTCCGTTCCTGACAGCCTTCGCCACAGCGCTGATTCCAACGGGATCGTAGACACCCTCCCGCTTGCAGCGATGCGACTTGAACGGGGCGCTCAGCGAGGATCCCCAAGTGGGCGCTGCACGATAGCCGCAGGGTGGGGGTGCACCCTCGCCGACGTCGGATCGTGGCCAGGGCGGCGATGCGCTTCGCCGCGAGATTTCAGCCGGGATGCCCCGCCGCCTCGGCTCACGACAATCTGCATCCTCGATGGGCTGAGCGCGCCCACGTCTGCACACCTGCGAGCCACCGCTCGAGAAGCTGAGCTGGTCAGGGCCGGGGACGCCGCCGCTGTCCGGCAGGATCCGTCGTCCGGCCTCTCCTCGAAACAGGCGAGTGCTGGGCCACGGGCGCCAACCCTGAGGAGCACGATTCCCGCCGGAGCAGCCAGCCCCCGCTGCCGGCACCCGGATGCCGGCGATGTGGCCGGGGACGGCGAGAATCTCCAGGACGCCGATCGTTCTCCATGTCGGGTTGCTGAGATTCAGGCTGGCGCGCGGATGGCGAGAGAGGACTTCGCCTGTGCAAGCTTGCCGCCGCCGGTGCCCAGCAGCGGCAGCACCAGAAGTGCATCGATGATCAGGCGCGCGATGAACACGGTGAGTGCTCTCTCGCCCGGCGGTTACTTGCCTTCGGCTTCACGGGAGACGGGGGCCCATTCGGCCCACTCGGCGAGGCGCTGTTGGTAGATGTGAGAGGCGATCTGCACGGGCTGCTCACCAAAGAACACTCGCAGGGGCGGCTTCTCGGCGTCCACGATCTTGAGGATCGCGGCGCCGAAACCGACCGGCTTGGGGCTTGCGTAGTTGGTTCGCTGGGCGGCCATGCCCTCGTGGAGTGCGGCGTACTGAGGTTGCGCCTCAGCGACCGTGGCGGATGCGCCGCCCCAGTCGGTGTCGAAGCCCCCGGGCTCGACCAGGGTCACATTGATGCAGTTCTGTAGACGCGGCGCGCTACCCAGGTCACCTGCGAAGACTGTTCCGCTCGCATACCAGTCCTTCGGCGGGCGCTGAAAGGCAACTACCGCATGCGAGCTGACCCAGCGCCCGCGATCCCGGGGAAAGCACGAAGTTTGGGCCACGTGATGCGCGTCCCCGACCTCGCAACGGATCAGCCGTCTCGGTTTGCCGACTCGCGATCTGATCGCGCCCGCTCCTGTGCGCTTCGGCGCACCAACGACGCCAGATGGCGGACCGCAAGGACCTCCGCGACAAGAATGATTGGCATCAAGAGAACCAGCGCTGATAAGACATCGGCGAGGGATTGCCATCCCCACTTTGACCCGTACCAGACCCGCGCAGACAAGTCGCCACCGGCTTGGATGAGGTTCCACACGAAAATGCTCGGAGCCGCGGCAAGGCCAATTCCGAGGAACAGCACGAGATAGACAGCGCCCCAGGGCACCTGCACCCGACCCTGCATTCGGCTCCACCTCGTTCCCGACCAAACGCTAACACCGCGCCAGTGCTCGGCGAGAAGCTCGCCGCGCGGTTGCCGGTCGTTGTGCGGACGTCCCGCCGGGGCCGCGAACTAGGCGGTGACAGCGGTTGCGCGGATGGACACGAGGATGCCGGGCAGTTCGACGCCTAGCTTTGCGACGTATCGTGCGGGTGAGGCTGACGGAAACCAGCGTGCATACTCCTCGTTGAGCCCTGCGAAGTCCTCGGGCCGGGTGAGCAGGATGCCGATCTCGACGACGTCCTCCATTCCCGCCCCGGCCGCGTTCAGGATCGCCTCGCAGTTCGCAAGCGCCTGCCGCGTCTGCTCCTGGATGGTGTCGCCGGCAAGGGCACCCGTGCCCACATCTACGCCCACCGTGCCGGAGACATAGACGTGCGTCCCCGCCCGGACGGCCTGACTGTAGAGCGGTGAGCTCGGAGCGTCCGGCGTGGTGATGATCTCCCTAGGCATCGCGAGCCTCTCCGTTGCGTGTGTACCGCTGATGCCGTGCATGCTGACAGAAGATCCCGGCCCACGCCAGGGGCCAGGTGGGCAGATAACGACGCAAACGGAGCGCAGGAGCCCCGAGCTTCTGCACTGGGAAGCCCTCGAGCCGGTCCGCGATCGAGTACTCCTAGGACGGAACTGGTCGACCGCCGCCGTGGCCCGATCGCGGGTCCATCAACGTGCGCGAGTGTGATCGGCTGTTCACGTCTCACGGCAGCGGGCACTACGACCCCGGCGCAATAGCCTGGACGGATGAGTACCGGGAATTGGGAACGCCGTGTCGCCGCACTCTGGGCTGACGAGACCATTGACGACCAGCGGCGAATCGAGCTCATGCGCGGCCTTGCCGGTGCCGCACCGCACCCGGCACTCGGTTGGTTCGAGCTCGGCGGCGCCTTCGACTCCGCCGGCTACGAGGCCGAGGCCGACGTGCACTACGCAGCCGCCACTGCCGCCGGCCTAGACACCGTAGACGCCGGCCGGGCGGCGCAGATGGTGGTTCAGCACGCCTCGACGCTGCGGAACCTCGGTCGGGTGGACGAGGCAATCGCGATGCTCCAAGACGCGCCTGAGCACCCGGCCACCGGTGCCGCACCAAGAGTCTTCCTTGCACTAGCCCTTCACAGCGCCGGCCGACAGGATGAGGCACTCCGCGTCGCAATAGAGGCCGTCGAACCGACCCTGCCCCGTTACCACCGCTCGGTGAGGGCCTATGCCAAGGCTCTCACCGAGCGCTAAGCGGTCAGCCACCCATGTCCCGCAAGTCGGTCGCCACGCGTGCGCTCCCTCGATGGGGTGGGGAGCGACGCGGGCGAGCGCGTCAAGTGGACTACAGGTCCGTTTCCTCGGCCGCCGGCGGGTTCGTCGGCTGGGCGCCGTCGGGCCAGGCGGCGATGCACACCTTGTTGCCGGAGCGGTCCGCGAGGATCCAGGCGCTCGGTGCTTCGGCGTCGTCGACGATCCGGCCTCCGGCGTCCACTGCGGCTCGAAGGCGTCTTTCCGCTTCGGTGTGACTGACGGAGACGTCGACGTGCATGGCATGGCGGAGCGGCTTGCTGGGGTCGAGCTCTTGCATCCAAACCGTGGACCCCTGTCCGAGCGGGTCGATGCAGTTGTCTTCGTGCAGGGGCTGATAGCCGAGGACCGCGCGCCAGAAGCCGAGATCGATCGCGTCGGGAGTCGCGGCGATCGCCAGTTGGACCTCTTGCACGGCACCCGGGTCGGCGACTGCGCCCAGCTTCCGGGCCAGGGCCGAGATCGCGCGCGCGGTACCGATGTGTCGTTCCTCCGTGCCCCACATCTCCCGGGTGAGCTTCACGGTGAGACGGTTCACGGCGACGGTCAGCAGAGTGCGTGGCTCGAGGCCGGGCAGTTCGGCGACGGCAAGCGCGAGCTGCGCAGCCGCGTGAAGGGATCCGACTTTGAACACGGCCGTGGGCCCGCCATGAAGGATCACCCAATCGTCCAGACCATCGGCAAGAAGAAACGCCCGCCATCCCTGCTCAGTCATGCCGCCGAGAATAGGCGCGTCACCTCAGCGATGCCAGAACAGAGGCCACCTAACCGAGGCAGTCACACGAGGGTCGACCATCGTGCTTCCTTAGGAAGCAACTGGTCCGGTGGGTCGCGCTCGATATCGGTCGGCGGGCGGGCTCATCGGTGTGGTCGGAACCAGGCAGGTCACACCGAATCATGGGGACCCACGTGTGGACGCCTTACCCAGAACCGAGATGCTCGTTTAGCCTGCCCGCGATCACGCCCGGAGGGGATGGGGCGGATTCTCATGGTCGACGCAACATGTCGTGGTCGGCGCAGGTTATCGCGGCGATCGGGCGGGGTGTTCGTGCGGCGTTGAAGCGTGCTGCGGGGGTGTCGCAGTTCAGCAGCTTTCGAGGGCGGGTGTTGAGTTCGTTCATGACGGCGGCGACGCGCTTCGGGGTGTGGTGGGAGAGGTCGGTTCCCTGGCAATCACCCAGACGGAGCGGTGCCGTGCGGCTCACAGCCGCAGTGAGCCCTCGCCGATGACGAGTCCGCTTCCCGAGAGGTCCACGTGTTCACTGTCGACGTTGACCGTCAGGAGACTCGGCCTTCCCATGGCTTGTCCCTGGAGGATCAAGACAGTTCTGTTCGTGGCATGACTGTCGCGGAGGAGGAGGGCCGCAAGGGGCCCGGCCGCTGTACCCGTCGCCGGATCCTCGACGATCCCCACCGTCGGATTGAAGAATCGCGCGTACGCGTCGGCACGGTCGTCGCCGCCGTCCGTGGTGAAGAGGTAGCACCCCTCGGCACCGACGTCTGCGAGCAGCGCCCTGAGGTGGGCGGCATCCGGAGCTGCACGATCGACGTCTTGCCGACTCTTGACCGCGAGGAGAAGATGTTCCGCTCCGGTCGAGACGACTTCGCCCGGCTGGCCCGTCAGTGAGACGACAGGCAGTGCGAGTGCGGCCGCGAACTCGGCAGTGCGATCGCTCCTATGAAGGAAGCGCGGTGCGGCCTGCCGCATCGTTACCCGGGGCCGGCCTGTACCGGGCCGTTCGATCCAGACCGGCAGCACGTCCTCGCCGATCTGCTGGGCGAACTGCTGCCGCCCAGCGTCGAGAGCTCCGGAGTCCGCGAGCCATATCCAGGCGCCCATCGCGTTGTGCCCGGCGCCGAGCACTTCGACGCCGGCCGCGGTGAACGAGCGCAGGCGGTAGTCGGCGCCCGGCGCGGACGGCGCCACCAGGAACGTCGTCTCGGACTGGTTGAACTCCTTCGCGATCGACCGCATCTCCTCCTCGGTGAGCGCGTCAGCGTCGACGACCAGCGATAGCGGGTTCCCCGTCAGCGGCACGTCGGCGAAGACATCCACCCAGTAGAAGCGCACGGCAGGCACGGATCGCAGCCTACTTCCGGGAACGCGCAGAACGCTCGCACTCCACTCGGCGAAGGGTCATCGGATGTCACAACTCGTGACCGCCGGTGGTCGACTGCTGCACCGCGTCGTCGATCAGCGGTCACGGCGTCGTCGGGACCGACGAAACCCTCAGGGTCTTCGACGACCGCGGCCCGCTTCTCATCGAGTACGCCTCAGTTGTCGTGGTGCACGATGTTGAAGACGTTGCCATCGGGAGCACGGACGAAGAATCGATGCACGCCCCAGGGTTCGTGAGTCAGCGGGTAGACGACCTCGTATCCGCGCTGCATGACCTCCTCGTAGGCCGCGGTGACGTCCGGCGTCAAGATCGACGCGACGGGATCCAGCGGAGCGGACGCGTCCCGTGTGACGAGCTGGATACGTACGGTCTGGTCGAAAGTGCTCGGCTGGGGGGCGGAGAATCGGGCGACCCAGCCCAGGTTGAAGTCCTCTTCGCTGAGCCCGAGAAAATCCGTATAGAAGGCCCGTGCGGCGGGGATGTCAGCGACATGCAGATCGGCGAGAACGCGAATGACTTCCATGCGGCCATGCTCGTCTCAGGTGGGATTCCTGTCGAGTCCGCGAGCCGGTCGCCCACCGCACGAAGCCGCAGGCTTCCTGTCCGTCTGAGCGCCTGCGACACTGACCGCATGAGCTCGAGGGGAGCCCGCGTATGGGCCGCCGCGCGATACCTGGTCGGCTTCGCGTTGATCGCGGGCGGCGTGCTCGTCACCGCCGGGACTGTCACGGGCTCCGCGGTTGCCACAGCGACGCACGAAAGCCGCACCGTCGGCGGGCATTCGACGAGTCGACGGGTGGCGTGGTCGACTACCGCCCGACGAGATGCGGGCGGGTAGCGAGGTCGTTGAGCTCCTCGCATCCGTCATCGACGACGAGGACGGCGCCCCCGATGCAGACCTGGCGAACGCCGAGGAGCGCAGCTGGCTGCAGGGCGAACGTCATGCCGGACCGGAGTTCAAAGTCGCCGTCCGCGGGAACGACGTCCGGGATCGGATAGCCTTCGAGGTCCGGCCGCCCTTGCGCGTTGACCCACATGGGGCTGTTGTGCAGGCCGGGCGACACGGTCTGGATGACGGGCGGACGGATCCACAGGTCGGCCGCGATGATCTCGGCGTGCATGGCCGCGTAGACCTCCGAGAACATCACTCCGGGTCGGATGGCGGCGATGCCGGCTTCGTACGCCGCTCTGGCGGCGTCCGCGAGGCGCCGATGCCCGGGGTCGGCGCCGAACTGGACATGCATCTGCTGCTGGGTCTCGAGCCCTGCGTAGCAGGCGAAGATCTCGGCTCCGATCGAGTCACCCGGGCGCAGAACCGGCGGCTCTCCGCCGGCCCATCCCCACTCGATCGGACCGCCGAAAGCGGGGTTTCCGCTGCGCAGGATCATCCCCGGTCCAGCGCTGTGCCCACCGAGGCGCGTGATCTCCGCCTCCACCGCCGCATACACGTCGCTCTCGCGGGCGCCGAGATGCGCCGCCTCCAGGAAGACGTGGCTGGCTCGCTCGCCGATCCGTGCCGCGTGGCGGAAGAGGCTCTGCTCTTCCGGGCTCTTGACGAGGCGCGCCCGCGCGAAGGGAAGGCCGATGTCGACCCACTCCACATCCGGGGTCGCGGCCTGGATCATCTCCCAGGCGCCATGGGGGATTCCGCCTCCGAACGGCGACGCACCGCCGAGTCCGATCACCCCCACTCGTGCCCCTTGACGGCGGAGCGGCCGCAGTGCGTCGGCGATCAGCAGCGGCGGCGGCCCGGTGCGCAGGTCGGCGATCCACCGCGCACCCGCGAGCCTTTCTCCCTGATCGTCGAATCGCAGCAAGGCCACGGCGCCGACCGCGGTGATCAGCGTCGGCTCTCCTTCCTTGGGGACCACGACGACTCCACCGGGAATCGCCTCGCCCGCGAGGTAGACGTCCGTGCGGTCGAAAGCGCTGCCGAAGGCGACGGTCGCGGCGAGATCCTCCGCCGCCATGATCTCCCGCACGAGCGCCCATCTCCGGTCCCGCTCCTGAACGCTCGGACGGGGGAACTCCTCTTGGGTCGGTGTCATGTCGGGACCCTTCTGTTGGCGGTGGTGGTGGGGGATCCGTTCCCTGATCGGGAGGGAGGCACGCTGTCGTGGCCTCCCTCCCGGCTCAGGTCAGCCCCATGCGTTGTCCATGGACTCAAGCACCTGCTCGACCGTGAGCTGCCCGGTGAGGATGCCGGTCACGCCCGATCCGAGCGCGTCGAACACGGCGCCGTTGGGCCAGTCGACCGGCGGGTAGGGCCGGGTGCCTTCGGAGGTCAGGAGCGCCTCCGAGCTCCGGTAAGCCTCCGGGAAGTCGGCGGTGTCGCCGCCCAGCGGGAGGGTTCCCTGGATCTCGGCCATCATCGTCGCCTGCTCCGGCTGGGCCGACCACTGGATGAAATCCTTGACGAGCTCGGGGCTCTTCGTCTTCGCGTTCCCCGCGATGCCGTCGGTGCTCGTGAGCACCAGCTTCGGGTCGATCCCGTCAGGCGCCGGCATCGGGAGGACGCTCATCTCGAGGGCGCCGCCAGAGGCGTTCGCCAGAGTCACCGTCGCGCTGCTCGGTGCGGCGAACGAGAGCATCGTCCCGCCCGCGACGCCGTTCGTCAGCGCGTCGAAGCCGGCCCCGGCAGCGCCCCCCTGCATGCAGCCGGCGTCGTAGAGGTCCTTCACCGCCTGGAGTGCTTCCTTCCAGCCGTCCGACTCGGCGAACGTGGTCTCTTCCGCCGTGCGCTGGTCGTTCCAGTCGGGCTCCGGTCCGTAGACCGTGCTCGCCGCGAAGCCGAGCGTCGTGATGGCAGGCGCAGTGGGGACCGCTCCGGCCAGTCCCAGCACAGCGACGCCGTCGTCGGCCGCGTCGCCGCACTGCGCCGCGAGGTCTTCAAGGGTCGTCTCGGCCGTCCACTCGATGCCGGTGTCCTCCGCCAGCGCCGGGTTCATGACGAGGCCGTTGACCTGCACGGAGGTGGGCACGCCGTAGAACGTTTCGTCGAACACCCAGCCGGCCTGGACGGCTTCCGGCAGCGCATCCTCGAGCACCTCGGTGTCGAGCGGCAGGACGAGGCCGGCTTCGGCCAGGGGGCCGACCGACGGGTTCTGACCGGTGCCCGACAGCGCGTAGAACACGTCGGGGCCGTTCCCCGCGTTGAGCTGGGTGTTGAGGAGCGTCGGGTAGTTGTCCAGGCCGTACTTCTGGATATCGATGGTGACCCCGGGGTGACTGTCCATGTAGCCCTGGGCGAGCTTCTCATACCAGTCCTGCGCGTCGGCGGCGATGGAGTAGGCGAAGGTGATCGTCTGCGGCGACTCTCCGTCTCCGGTGTCGGACGGGCCGGCGCATCCGGCCAGGAGGATCGCCGCCGATGCGGACGTCGCCAGCACGAGGGTGCGCCGTCGAACCTGTTTGCGTGCCATTGTTCTGCCTTTCTCTGAGTTCTCTCGGGTGCTTCGGATGGAAAGATCGGTCGTCAGACGACCTCGAGCCGACCCTCGGCTGCATGGACCGTGAGCCGTCGCTGGGCCACGATCCGGCAGCCCGTATTCCCGCTCCGCGTGGGCATCTGCGGCGTGAAGATGGATGTCGACCCCGACGCCATGCCGTTGGGCGATCGCGAAGACGGTGTCGAGCGACCGCGGGCCGTCGCCGTCGAGCTCGACCGGGTCGATGTCGACGTGCGTGCGCACCGTTGCCGTTCCCGCCTCGATCATGAGTTCGGCGAGCGCGCCCGCTCGATCACGCACCGGCACGTCCAGCCGGGCGAGGAGGTCCCGCTCGGCGTTGATGCGAGCACGCACGGTCCCGCCCTCGCGGTGCGGCTGCCACCGTGCGCCGAGATGCGTCTTGTCGAGGTGCGCGTGCCCGTTCACGAATCCCGGCAGCAGCATGTGCCCCGTGAGATCGATGGCGTCACGGTCGCCGATGGCCCGGGCGTCGGCATCCGTCTTCGCCGCCACCCCCACGGACGAGAGCGCGGATGCTGCAGAGAGCGAGCCTGCCGGCACGATGCGGTCGATGCGATCGCCGACGATGGCGACGTCGGCGCAGCTGCCGTCCGGCAGCGTCACGTTGAGGAGCAGCATCCGTTCCCTTCACACCGTCACGGCGCGCAGCGGCGCCCGGTTCAGCAGGCGGCTGCGCAGCTCGCGTGCGCTGTCGACGATGAAGTCCGTCGCGGCCGCATCGGTCACCGTCGCGCGCAGCAGGTCCTCGCCGGGGGCCCCGCCCGCGGCATGAGCGGCAGCCTGACGCTGCGCCCACGCCAGCTCGTCGTCGGTCAGATCGACGTGCGACGCGCGCCACTCGGGATCGTCGACGAAGAGCGACATCTCGGTGCCCGGCTCTTCTCGCATTCCCGGGAACACCCCCTCGATCGAGTAGTGCCGCGCCGGTGCGATCGACAGGGCGTCGAGAACGCCGTCCCAGTCGATGACGCCCTGCCCGATCGGCGCGATGAGTCGCCCGATGCCGTGCTCGTTGGGGACGAGCACCACGTCACGCAGATGCGTCTGACGCGTGTACGGCGCGACGCGGCGGGCTGCGGCGACGGGCTCCTCGCCGCGCACGACGACGTTCGCCGAGTCGAAGGTGATGCCGAACGCGTCGGGCCCGGCCTCTTCCACCAGTCGCACGGCCTCGAAGCTCGTGATCTCCTCGTGCGTCTCGAGGTTGAGGTGCAGCCCGAGGTCCCGCAGCACGGGCGCGAGCATCGCGAGTACGCGCGCTGTCGCCGCCAGCTGCTCCGGCCACGACACGTCGGTGCGGAAGCGATCGCACGCACGGATTCCAGAGAGACGGAACTGGTAGTTCGCCGTCGCCGTCCACACCTCGCGGATGCCGCATCGAGCCGCCGCCTCAAGCTTGGAGGACATCCCCGTCAGCCAGTCGCCGTCGCCGAGGCGGCGGGTCGTCGCGTCTTCCGGCATGGCGAACGGATTCACCTTGCCGGCACCCGCTTCGAGGTAGAGGCCCCGCTCACGCGCAGCGGCGGCCACGTCGGCGAGCTCCGCCGCGTCAAGGTTCGGGCTCAGGTCGAGGATGTCGCGGAAGAACACCCCATCGAGTCCGAGCTCCGCGACGCGCTCGATCACCCATGTCGCGTCGTGCGCCAGCGCGCCCGGCAGCTTCGTGGAGTCGGTGCCTACCCGGATGCCGGTCATGCGTCGGCACCCGCATCGTCACCAGGATCGGACAGGTCGACCAGGCCGCGGCGGAACACGTTCTCGGGGTCGTAGCGACGCTTCGTGGCCGCGAGATCCTCGTACTTCTCGCCGTAGACGGCCCGGGCCACGGCATCATCGCCCTGCACCGACGTGAAGTTGATGTAGGTGCCCCGGTTCGACGGCGCCAGCGCCTCGGCGAACACGCGCGCCCACTCCACGAGCGGCGCCTTCTCCAGGGGGTACTCCCAGTCCGCGCCGATGTTGGCCGAGTAGTTCATGACCCGACCCGTCGGCAGCGCGTCGTCACGCCCCTCGCGCGCGGTGCCGGGGCCGGCGATGATCTCGAACGGGCACATCACCTGGTGCGAGATGTACGCGCTCGAGTTCAGGGTGCGGCCCGGGTACCGGTCGGACTGCTCGATGACCGTGTCGATCACATCGTCGGTGAGCTCCTCGATGAAGGTGTGCTTCCAGTAGTGCCGGAGGCCGTAGCGGAACTCGTCGTCGGTCTGGTGCTGCAGCGTCACGTGCGGCATCGTCCGGACGTCCAGGTAGATGGGCGTGAAGCCCTCGAAGATGGGCGCGGTGGCCGCGGGCTCGTCAGCCGGGTCGCCGTAACGGATGGTCGCGACGGAGACGATCGGCTTGCCGCGGTGCTCGGCGGGGATCTGGGTCCAGAACTCCGGGGCGCGGTACAAACGCAGATAGGTGCCGACCTCCGACGGCATCCCGATGCCGCGCTCCGCGAAGCGCTGCATGACCGCGCGACGGTCGTCGGCAGCGAACAGGGCAAGGCGCACCGTCGCGGGGCCCGCGAGGCGCTGCGGCCGGAAGGTGAAGCGCGTGGCGACGCCGTAGTTGTGACCGGCGCCCTTCATGGCGCGGAACAGGTCGGGGTGCGAGGTCCTGCTGACCTCGAGGACGCTGCCGTCGGCGACGACGACCTGAATCGACTCCAGGTGGTCGACTGTCGCGCCGTGCTGGCGCGCGAGGTAGCCGAAGCCGCCGCCGAGGGTGAGTCCCGCAACGCCCGTGTGCGAGACGACGCCGGCGGGCACGACGAGACCGGTGCCTTCGCAGGCGCGGTCCACCTGCCCCCAGTTGCAGCCGCCGCCCACGTGGATGAGGCCGGCCGTCTCGTCGATCTCGATGTCGTTGATGAGGCGCGTGTCGATCTGCACGGCGCCGTCCATCGCGGCGGTGCCGGCCAGGTTGTGACCGCCGCTGCGGACGGTGATCGGGTACCCGTTGGCAGTCGACCAGCGCAGCGCCGCCGCGACATCCGCCGCACTGCGCACCCGCACGATGGCAGCGGGTCGGCGGTCGATATCGGCGTTCCACAGCCGGCGCGCGAGGTCGTACTCGGGTGAGCCGGGGTAGAGCACGACGCAGCCGACGGCGTCGGCCAGCTGGTCGATGGGGGTGACGGTGAGAGTCGAGGACATGGGAACTCCTATCGGGCGGGGACGGATGCCGCGTGCTCGGCGAGCACGGAGCGAAGATGTGCGGCGGACCGGGCGACGAAGTCGTCGTGCGCGGCGCGCTGGTCGGGTGCGAACACGTCGATGTCTGCGAACGAGGGCCCGCTGCCGTCTCCCGCGGCCCCGGCCGACTCGGTGGCAAGGGCGCGCAGTGCCGAGAGTTCGTCGTCGTTCAGATCGGGGTGCAGGCTTCGCCAGAACGGGTCTGAGATCGGCACGTCGCTGCGCCCTGACCACCCGCCGATGCCCTCGACGGTGAGGTTGAGGCCCGGCCGGGCGGCGAGCAGGGAGCCCAGCGCCTCACTCCAGTCCAGCTGTCCGTCGCCGCATGGCCGCACGAAGCGGGTGAGCCCCGCACCGTCGGGTGAGGCGAAGACCTGGATGTCGCGCAGCTGTGTACTGACCACGTGCGGGGCGACCCGCTCGAGGGCGGCCCGCGGATCCTCGCCGCGCGCGATCGGGTTGGCCGGGTCGAAGCAGATGCCGATGTGGGGATCGGCGACGTCTTCGACGAGGCGCAGGAGCTCGGTGGTCGTGATCTCTTCGTGCGTCTCGATGCCGAGCACCAGGTCATAGTGACGAAGGACCGGCAGCAGCTTGTCGAGCAGTCCTCGGATCGCCCGCAGTTGATCGGGCCACGGCGCCTCTCGGCGGGCGCGATCGGTGTCGTACGGCGCGGCATACTCCTTTACCCCTGCGCACGCCGTCCACAGCGTGGTCCAGCCCATCTGCGCACAGACGGCGAACATCCGCTCCATGCCGGCGACGTAGTCCCCTTCTCCGAGGGCGCGGACGGCGGGCAACTCGGCGGTCATGTACGGGTTGATCTTGCCGACGCCCATCTCGACGTACATGTCGAGCTCGAGCGCGCGTCGGCGGAAGGCATCCAGCTCCCCTTCGTCGAGGGTCGGTGACAGGTCCGTGAGGGTGCGGATGTTGACGCCCTCGAGCCCCTGTGCGTGGAGGGTGTCCAGGAGCGCGGGACCTTCACCCCACAGGTCGCCGACGCGGGCGAGACTGATGTCGGAGCCTACGCGGGTCATGACAGCCCCTCGGCGCCGAGACGGCTCGCCAGGTGCGGGAAGATGCGCAGGGCGTTGCCGCTCGAGACGGCCGCGACCTGGTCGGCCGTCCACCCGGCCCGCACCTGCGTGGCGTAGTCGCGCTCGAGGGGGAGGATCGACTCGTTCGCCCATGGGACGTCGGTGCCGAAGAGAATGCGGTCGGTGCGCTCGAGCTGCAGCAGCGGTCCGAGGTTGAGCGTCGTGTCGTAGTAGAGGCCGTCGAGCTTCCGGATCTCAGCCTCGAGCCCCTCGGCGGTGACCGGGACATTCCAGTCGCCGGCCTGGAGCGCGTGCATCGCGATGCGCCATTTGATGTAGGGCACCATCCCGCCGGTGTGCGGGAAGATGAACCGGATGCGCGGGAAGCGGGAGAACACGTCCGCGGCGGCGAGCGCGGTGACCGCGCGGGTGGTGTCGAAGGTGCCCTCCAGGAGGGGTCCCGGCAAGCCGGCCGGAGCGTCGAATACCAGGATCGGATGCATGAACACCACCGCCTCCCGCGTGTCGAGCTCCTGAAGGAACCCGGTGTACTCCGGCTGCGCGAGGTAGGCGCCCCGGTAGCTCGTCAGCATTGCGACGCCCTCGAACCGGCCGCCGTCCAGCGCCGCGACCGCGGCGGCCGTCGCCAGATCGGGGTCGGGGAGCGGCACCGTCGCGAACGCGCCGAAACGCGTCGGGTCATCACGGACGATGCCGGAGAGCTCGTCGTTGAGGTCGTCCGTCACTCGAGCGATGTCACGTCCCGCCCACGACATATCGGCAGGCACCGAGAGGATCGACATCGTCGTACCGGTGATACCCATCTGCTCGAGCGCGATGTCGGGGTTCCATGCGGGACCACCCCGGAACACCGGCAGTCCGCGCCGCTCCTGGTGGGAGATGAGCCCAGGCAGCGTGGGGTGGTGGTGGACATCGATGAGGGTCATCTGCGGCTCCGATCTCCGTTGACGAGCAAGTTGGTATACAACATACGATCAACCAAAGAACGCGCGCCATATCCATCCCACAAATGACGTGGATGCCCTTCATAGATCCGGGCTATAGGCGCTCCGGACGCCGCGGCTCGCGGTACGCCGTATACAGTCGCGAACAGAACGTCCAGAAGGAGAGGCCCATGACCGCTGCAACACGATCCGCGCAAGGAGGCGTGAAGCCCCCCGCGACGATCGGGTCCACCCACCAGCCGTTGCGCGAGCGCGTGCGCGACCTCATCCGCGATCGAATCCTGCGTGGCGACTTCGTTCCCGGCGATCACCTCGTCGAGCGGGTCCTCGCGGAGGAGATGGGAGTCTCACGGGTCCCCGTGCGCGAAGCTCTCAACCTGCTCAAGGGCGAGGGGTTCGTACAGGACCTCCCTCGACGCGGTGTCATCGTCACGGTCCTGGGGAAGGATGATGTCGACGACCTCTTCGAAGTGCGGGTCGCGCTGGACGTGCAGTGCGCTCGGTTGGCCAGCATGCGTGCCACCGACGATGAGCTCGAGGAATTGGCAGCCATCGCCGACGAGGCGGATGCGGCCTACGCGCGCGGCGACACCGCCGCACTCGCCGAGCTCAACCAGGCGTTCCACGACGCGGTGCCGCGCATGGCACACAACCCCATCCTGGCTTCCACCCTGGAACCGCTGGAAGGGCGCCTGCACTGGCTGCTACGCCAGAATCGGTCCCCCGAGGTCCTTCTGGCAGAGCACCGCGAGCTCGTCCACGCACTGAGGGACCGCGACGCCGATGCCGCGGCTGAAGTAGCCCGACGCCACGTCGACACGAGTCGGACTCTCTGCCACGAGATCATGGCGGGCGATGACGCCTGACTCCCACTCGGCGAGGCTCGCCCTCACCTCGCTCGCGCAGCTGCGTGCGTTCCTCGCGGCGGCGGCGCTGGGCGGCTTCGCGAAGGCCGTTGAGCGCCCGCAGATCACCCGAGCGGCGATCTCGATCCTCAGTACGGAACGATCCGTCGCTGCTGGATCTTGAGTAGCGGACCGTGCTACCGGCGACGCTGGCGCTGCCCGTGAGTCGGTCCCTGACCGCACAACCATGGCTCTGATCGGCTCGGACTAGGTTGAGATCCATTCGAAACCGCAATGGCGCGCCCCGTGGAGGCCAGAATCGTCGCAAGTATGGCGGTGCAGTTCCCTTCAGCTCCAGCGAGCCCGGAATGGGTTCCTCACCCAGCTGCATCTGCGTCCAGGGTGCACGGAGAGTAGATCGCAACCGCTCCATCCAGAGTGAAGCACGTCAGCGCGATCGTTTCACCCACGATCAAGTCTTCGGCAGGCATGGCCACCAGAAGCGATCGTTCCTGGGTGTCCAGTCGGACTGTGGAGATCGTGCGGTCGTTGGAGCCTTCAACGGCCGTGATCGTCCCGCTGAGAGTTGCTTCTGCGATCTCGACATCGGCCTGTCCGGCGTAGTTCGAGTAGATCGCGCTTCCGAACGAGACAACCACTCCCGCAACCAAGACCCCGACCGTGGCGAGCACGTATGCCCGCTGCCGGAGCGACCAGATGACGAACGCAATCGGAACGCAGGCCACGGCGATTGTCGTGATGATCGTCACCGTCATGCCGGTCTGAAGATCCAGGTAGAACTGGACGCTGTCCTCCACGTACTCAGTCGGCTTGACGTGCATCACAGTCCTATCCACGCCTGCAATCTAGTGAACGTGGCGATCTATACGGGAACCGGTAGCCGTGTCGCGCGACCAGTTGGACTCGGCTGATACGCAGGGCGCACAGAGGGGTCGCCGGCGCGATCAGCGCGGCGGGTGGAGTACCGACGCGGGATCCCGAACGCCCGATAACGTCGAGCTATGAGCGACGTACTCCCATTGAGCCCCGACGAGTTGCTGACGACTACCCGCTCCGTGCGGCGACGGCTCGACCTCGAACGACCCGTGCCGGTCGACGTCGTCCGAGAAGCGCTCGAGGTCGCTCTCCAGGCGCCGACAGGGAGCAATGCTCAGACGTGGCACTGGATCGTCGTCACCGACCCGGAGAAGCGTGGGGCGATCGCCGCGCTGTATGCGCGATCGTTCGCCCGGTATCGCGCGTCCGGGGGCCGGACCTACACCGACCCGACGCGCCAGGCGGTGCAGCAGCGGGTTTCGTCGAGCGCCGACTACCTGGCCGAGCACATGGGGGACGTCCCGGTCCTCGTGATCGGCGCGATCTTCACGGGTGCCGAGGAGTTCGAGCCCGGAAGTCAGGCCGGCCTGTGGGGGTCGCTTCTTCCTGCCGCCTGGAGTCTGCAGCTCGCGCTGCGTGCACGCGGTCTCGGCAGCGCGTGGACGACCCTCCATCTCGCGTACGAGCGCGAGATCGCAGAGCTCCTCGGCATCCCGCCGACCGTGCGCCAAGGCGTGCTGCTGCCCGTCGCGTACACCGTGGGGACGGACTTCCGCCCCGCGCACCGTGCGCCGCTCGACGACGTCCTGCACATCGACGGCTGGTGAGGGTCACGGCGTCGATCCACAAGCGCGGCCGGACGCAAGTGGGTCGCCGAACGCGCGCGGGGCATTGAGTACCGGCGGTGCGCAAGCTGGATCACCCTCCTGGCTCGGCGTCGCACTGAGAAGATGGGCGTATGACGGCAACACTCGTGGCGCGCGGCCTCGCCGGCGGTCACGGCCATCGCACGCTCTTCGACTCGCTCGATCTGACCGTGGCGCCGGGCGATGTCGTCGGGGTGGTCGGTGCCAACGGAGCCGGAAAGTCCACACTGCTGCGACTGCTCGCCGGCATCGACGAACCGCAGGCCGGCACAGTCACGCTCTCGCCCTCCGACGCGTTCGTCGGATGGCTGCCGCAGGAGCACGAACGCGTCGACGGCGAGACCGTCGCCGACTACATCGCCCGTCGCACCGGCTGTGCACAGGCGACCAGGGACATGGATGCCGCGGCGGCCGCGCTGGGCGACGCTTCGCCGTCCGAGGCAGGCGTGGATCCCGCCGACACCTACTCGACGGCACTGGATCGCTGGCTGGCGAGCGGCGCGGCCGACCTCGAGGAACGCATTCCCGTCGTACTCGCCGACCTGGGGCTCGACCTCGGCGGGGCGCCCGCCGAACAGGCGACCATGACCTCGCTGTCGGGCGGCCAGGCCGCCCGAGTCGGGCTCGCCGCGCTGCTGCTGTCACGGTTCGACATCGCACTGCTGGATGAGCCGACCAACGATCTCGATCTCGACGGCCTCGAGCGGCTCGAGGCGTTCGTGCGGGGCCTGCGCGGCGGAGTCGTGCTGGTCAGCCACGACCGCGAGTTCCTCGCGCGGAGCGTGACGCGCGTCCTGGAGCTCGATCTGGCGCAGCACTCCCACCGTGCGTACGGCGGTGGGTACGACGGGTATCTCGAGGAGCGCGCGACCGTTCGCCGCCATGCGCGAGAGAAGTACGACGAGTTCGCCGAGAAGAAGGCGGATCTCGTTGCGAGGGCACGCACGCAGCGGGAATGGTCGAGCCAGGGCGTGCGCAACGCCATGAAGAAGTCGCCCGACAACGACAAGATCCGGCGCAAAGCCGCCACGGAGTCCAGCGAGAAGCAGGCGCAGAAGGTGCGTCAGATGGAGAGCCGGATCGCGCGCCTCGATGAGGTGGAGGAGCCGCGCAAGGAATGGCAGCTCGAGTTCACGATCGGCGCAGCACCACGCTCGAGCACGGTCGTCTCGACGCTGAGCTCCGCCGTCTTCGAGCAGGGCTCGTTCACGCTGGGGCCGGTGTCGGTGCAGGTGAATGCGGGCGAGCGGATCGGCATCACGGGTCAGAACGGCGCCGGCAAGTCGACGCTGCTCCGCGCGCTGTTGGGCAGGCGGGCACCGAACGAGGGCACCGCCAGTGTCGGCGCGAACGTGGAGATCGGCGAGATCGACCAGGCCCGCTCGCTGTTGGCGGGATCACGGCCCCTCGCCGCCGCATTCGAGGAGCTCGTGCCGGCGATGGAGTCCGGCGAGGTGCGCACTCTGCTCGCCAAGTTCGGTCTGAAGGCCGATCATGTGAGTCGACCGGTGGACGAGCTCTCTCCGGGCGAGCGCACGCGGGCTGCGCTGGCACTGCTTCAGGCGCGCGGGGTGAACGTGCTGGTTCTCGATGAGCCCACCAACCACCTCGATCTCGCGGCGATCGAACAGCTCGAGCAGGCGCTCGACTCCTATCGAGGCACGCTGCTGCTGGTGACCCACGATCGGCGCATGCTCGACACCGTGCTGCTCGACCGGCATTGGCGTGTCGATGCCGGGCGCGTCACCGAGGTTCACTGACCCGACCTCGCAAACAGTCGGACGAGCACCGACAGGCGGGAAGGGGATGTGTTCCCTCGCCCACAGGTGTATCGTGCGGCTGTCTGCGCCCCTCGTTGCTGACGAGCCCGGCGTCGGCGGGGGAAACTGGGGGTACGACATGGCTGCCAAATTGCCGTCGTCGGGAGCGCTGCCCGAAGGCCAGCACGCGGGCTGCGACACGTCGGGGTTGATCCTCGTGCACCGCATCCTGCGCTGGCTCTACCGAGAGCTGCCGCTGCTGATCCGCGAGGTGGACGCCGGGGATGTCGAACGTGCGGCGATCGTCGGCCGGTACGCGCATCTCGACTTCTACGCACTGCACATGCATCACGAGACCGAGGACATCGCTCTGTGGGACCGGCTCACCTCGCGGGATCCGGGTTGCGCGCTGCACGTCGATCAGATGCGCGCCCAGCATGCCGAGGTCGCCGCACAGCTCGCCCGCATCGAGCCGCAGCTGGCGCCCTGGGTCGCCACCGCCGATGCCGGCCTCAGGGACGCCTTCGCCGGTGACATCGAGACGCTGCGCGACACGTTGGCGGCGCATCTCCAGCAGGAGGAGGACGACATCATGCCGGTCGCCGGTGTCGTGATGTCACAGCAGGAGTGGGACTGGATGGAGAAGCACACGCGCGAGACCCTGGCCGCCCACCGCAAGGAACTCGGCAAGGACGTCATGGCGCTCCAGGTCGGGCTGCTGATCGCGAGTGTGCCGGAGGGCGAGCGTGAGGAGTGGATGCGCGAGAACATCCCCGCGCCGATCCGCCTGCTGTATCTCCTGCTCATGAAGCGCAAGTACGACCAGGCGATGCGGGAGCTGTACCCCGACCGCCCGGTGCCCGAGATGGTGTGACGACGATGTGGCGGCGCGTGAGTCTGGACGCACGGCTCTCTCATCCGCCGGCGCGGGTGTTTCCGTACCTTGCCGACCCGGCACGCTGGCCGGAGTTCGCACCCGCAGTGGAGTTCCGGCAGCGGATAGGCGACGGGCTGCCCGAGGTCGGGAGCCGCTGGTGGGCGGTCGACCGCATCTTCGGTCCCTTCAAAGTGCGTTTCGCCGACGTGCTCGAGGTCATCGAGCCCGAACGCCGCGTCGTCTGGCATTCCACGTCGCCGTGGAACTCGCGGGTCGAGTATGTGTGCGTGTCCGAGGGTGAAGGCACGCGGGTTCGCGCTGACTACGAGGGCGACGTCGCGGGCTGGCTCCGGCTGGTGGCTCTGCTGCCGACCTTCGTCCTCAGGCGAATCCTGCTGCGGGACTTCCGCGGGCTGAGCCGTGTGCTCGACGCGGAGGCAGCGGTGACCCGCCGAGTTCAGCTCAGCGGGGCGACGTCCAGCGTGAATCGGTGAGCCCGCAGCCGCTCCGCCAGCTTCTCACCCATGGCGACCATCGGCGTCAGCACGCCGGCGCGATCGGGGAGTTCGTCGAGCGCGAGGCTCAGCGCGGACTCCGCCAGCATGATGCCCGTCCCGCCGTAGCCGGGATCGAACGGGGCCCCGACGCGAGCGCGCACCGGCTGACCTTCGACGGCATAGACGTCGACATCGAGGACGAAGCGCCCGTGGTCGACGGCAACGGAGCCGGGGCCGGTGCCCGGTGTCGGCAGCACGCGATCGAGGATCGCGCGGGTCGGTGCGAACGACATGGCGCCGACGAAAGCCGCTGTGCCGAGACTGATCGCCCCCGCCGAAGCGAAGCCTGCGACGCCGCGTCCCGTCGTCACGACCTCGCGGTACCGCATGAGCTGGCCATAGCTCCACCCCGTCAGATAGTTGCTCCGCTGCACGACCTGCTGGTTGTAGGCGCCCATGATGAACGGCGCCTGCCAGGTGCCTCGTTCCTTGCCCCAGCCGCTGCCGGCATGGCCCGGCAGGCGGACCGAAGGCCCGGGTGTGAGTGCGTAGGGGTTCGCGATGAGGCGCCGGACGGAGGCATCCGTCTTCACCTCTCTCATCTGCTGACGAAGCGAGTCGATCGTCCCGCCGCTGATGCCGCCGCGCAGCGAGCGCACCCGCAGCGTGGCCGCGACGATCGGCACACCGCCGGCGGCGGCATGGGCGAGGCCGACGCCGAGGTCGGAGGGGATCGAGTCGAAGCCGCACGAATGGACGATCCTGGCGCCGGTCTTCTCGGCGACGTCGTGGTTGCGCTGGATGCTGCGCGCGACGAAGATGCTCTCGCCCGACAGGTCCGCGTACGAGGTGCCCTGGCGTGCGCACGCGGCGGCGGCTTCCATCCCGTAGCGCAGGTAGGGTCCGACCGTCGTCGCGACGACGGACGCCGACGCCGCCATTCGGGTGACGGCATTCTCATCGGTCGTGTCCACCTCGAGGATCGGCCAGTCGACGCCGAGCTCGCGGCGTACGTCTTCCAGGCGGGAGTGCGATCGGCCGGCGAGCGCGATCCGCACGCCGTCGGGCGCGGATCGTGCCAGGTGCCGCGCGGCGAACCTGCCGACGAAGCCCGTGGCGCCGAGCATGACGATGTCGTACTCGCGGACGTTCTCGTTCATGCCACGTGAGCCTAGGTGCGCGCTAGCGGCGCCGACACCGGGTTGTGCACGCCTGACTGACGGCCTACGACGACGGAGACGGGTGGCCGTGCCGTGCGAGTGAGCCTCACCGACCGAAGCGGGAGACCAGCCGGATCACCGTCGGCAGCCCACGAGAAGTCGCACGCCTCCCGGTGAGGCTTTCGAGCACGGGGGTCGCGTGGCCTTCGCCCTCGACGTGGTTGCGAACGAGAGCCCACCCGTTCCCGGCATCCACGATGGAGCAGCGATGTTCCGTGGCGCAGCTCACCACCCGGGCATCGTGCGGGTCGATGATCGCGCCTCTGTGCAGCGTGAACTCGAACCGGCGCGGTTCCGGCGTGGCGCCGTGCTCGTCGGCGACTGCCGCCAGCTCGGACAGCGGGATCCACAGGACCTCCCGCTCATGGCCCGACCGCGCCGCGACGGCGTCCGCCGCCTGTTCGATCACCGATGCAGGCTCGTCGGAGTCGAACAGGATGGTGCCGTTGCTCTGGAAGGTCTGAATGTCGGGGCATCCGGCGTCGGCGAATCCCGCCACGATATCGCTCGTCGACGGATGGCCACGCTGACCCTGGTTGACGTTCCGCATGAAGGCGACGCACCGCATGCCCAGAGCGTAGACGCCCCCACCGACGGAACAGACGAAGGGCGCCGTGACCTCACGATGCCGGTGTCGGCGTGCGCCGTGTGACGTGAGGCATCAGACAGCGCCGCTCATGAACGCACCTGGTCGGTCGGCCGCACCAGGATCTCGTTCACCGAGATGTGAGTCGGCTGGCTCAATGCGTAGAGGACAGCCTCCGCGACATCCTCCGGGGCCAGCGGGCGCATCGACTGGCCGATCTCCGCAGCCGCAGCCCGCATGATGGGATCGGTGATGTGGTCGGTCAGCTCAGTGGCGACGAAGCCTGGCTGGATCACGATCACCCGCACGCCAAGCGCGGTCACCTCCTGCCGGAGCGACTCCGAAAACGCGGTGATGCCGAACTTGGTCGCCGCGTAGGCGCCGCTGCCGAGAGACGCCGTGCGGCCCGCCGTCGAAGAGACCTGCACCACCGCGCCCTTGGAGGAGATCAGGTGAGGGAGTGCGGCGTGCACGGCGAACATCGAGCCGAGCAGGTTCGTCTGCACCATTCGCACCCACTCGCGGGTGTCGGCGCCGACGATCATGCCGCTCTGCATCAGCCCGGCGTTGTTGACGAGGGCGTCGAGACGGCCGAACTTCTCGACGACAGCGGCGACGGCATCCGTCACCGACTGCTCGTCGGTGACATCGAGATGCACGGCGAGCATCGCGGCAGGCGCGGAGTCGACGAGCTCCTTCAGCCGGTCGACCCGGCGTGCCCCGACGGCGACCTTCACCCCGGCGCGTGAGAGCGCGAGCGCGGTGGCACGACCGATTCCAGAGGAGGCACCGGTGACGAGTGCGACCTTTCCCTGCAGATCCGATGACATTGCTTCTCCTTCGTGGGTCAGGGGGTTCCGGCGCCGTCGCCCGGGGGCTCGGCGATGTCGAGGATGGCCTCGGCGAACGCGTGGGGGGCTTCGGCGGGCAGGTGGTGTCCGGCATCAGGGATCTTCCGATGCATGCGCGTGCCGGTGAAGAACCGGTCGTGCTGCGAGCCGTCGGTCGCGGGGAAGTTGCCGTCGGCGGTGCCGTCGAGCGTGATCGTGGGCACGGCGATCGGGGGCAGCGCGGCGAGGCGTCGCTCGAGGTCGACGTGCTGCGGCGCGCCGGGCTCGAGGCTGAGCCGGTGACGGTACGAGTGGATGACCACGTCGACGTAGTCGGGATTGTCGAACGCTGCGGCGGTGCGAGCCAGGTCGGGGTCGTCGAACGTCCAGGCGGGGGAGTTACGGCGCCAGATGACGTCGGCGATACCCCGCGGGTCCTGTGACAGGCCGGCGCGGCCGCGCTCGGTCGCGAAGTACCAGAAGTACCAGAATCCGGCCTCCAGACCGGGCGCGAGCGGGATGCCGGCTGCCGAGATGTCTTGGATCAGGTAGCCGTTGACCGACACCAGACCTCCCACACGCTCGGGCCAGAGCGCGGCGACGACGCAGGCCGCGCGGGCGCCCCAGTCGTAGCCGGCGAGGATCGGCTGCTCCAGCTGGAGCGCGTCCATGAAGGCGAGCAGGTCTGCCCCGATCGCCGCCTGCTGCCCGGAGCGGATGGTGCGGGCCTCGCGGAACGACGTCGTGCCATGCCCGCGGAGGTAGGGGACGAGCACGCGGTAGCCGGCATCCGTCAGCAACGGCACGACGTCCACGTAGCTGTGAATGTCGTACGGAAAGCCGTGGAGCAGCACGACCGGCTCGGCGGCGGGATCGCCGGCGTCGATGTAGCCGACGGTGAGCTCGCCGGCGTCGACGGAGCGCAGGGGAGTGCGGAATGGGGTGAGCATGCGGGTGCCTCTCGAGTGGGGCGGCGCCCCGGAGACCGGACCGTCATCCGGGGCGCCGCGGATCTGTCACGCCGCCGCGGAGAGGCTCGCGATGTAGGCCTTGGCCGCCTCGGCGATCGTCGCGGCGACCGCAGCGGGCTCCGACACCGAGATCGCGTGCGAGGCGCCGGCGATCTCGTGCGTACCTCTCGAGGCCGCGCGCTCGGCGCCGGCGCGGTGCACGGCGACCGGGATGTTGAGGTCCTTCTCGCCGAAGACATGCCACGAGGGAATGTCCCGCCACGCCGGGTGCTCGGTCGGCAGACCCTCCGACAGCGCGGCCTGCGTGACGGGGCGCTGCGTGGCGGCCATCAGAGCGGCGACCTCGGCGGAGACGTCGGCGGCGAACTGGTGGTGGAACAGCTCCGGACGGATGGCGAACTCGTTGCCCCCGCTCGACACGGGGTACGCCGCGAGCGCGTCACCGAGCGTGCTGCCGGGTGCGCTGTTCGACAGGTCGAACGCACTCTGGCCCGTCTCGGGCACGAACGCCCCGACGTAGACGAGGCCGACGACGGCGTCGTTGCCCGCGGCCGCCTCGGTGATGACCAACCCGGCGTAGGAGTGGCCGACCAGGACGATCGGGCCGTCGATCGACGCGAGAACATCGCGCACGTAGGCGGCGTCGCCGGCCAGGCTGCGCAGCGGGTTCGCGACGGCCACCGCGCGGACGTCGTGCTGCTGCAACTGGGCGATGACGCCGTTCCACGAGGATGACTCGGCGAACGCGCCGTGGACGAGGACGACGGTGGGCTTCTGCTCGGACATGTCGATTCCTTTCGAGGTGGACGTGCGGTGTTGTCAGCCAAGACCGGCCGCCGCGGGCGGATGTGACCGTTGAACCGAAATCCGCCGAAACGTGGAAAACGTGTCACAGATGGTCGCGGCGTCCGGTCTCAGTTGGAGACGTGCGCTTCCCGCGCGCGATGAACAGAGAGGGTTCGACATGAGGATCGCTGTCATCGGGGGGACCGGGCTGATCGGCTCGCGGGTCGTGGCCGGACTGCGGGCGACCGGCCACGACGTCGTCGTCGTCGCACGGGCGGTCGGCGTGAACTCGTTCACCGGCGAAGGCCTGGCTGACGCGCTCGCCGGAGTCGAGACCATCGTCGACGTGTCGAACTCGTCGTACACCGACGAGGAGGGCGCCCGCGAGTTCTTCAGCGGATCGACCCTGAACCTCCTCACCTACGGCGCCGCCGCCGGCGTGCGGCACCACGTCGTCCTGTCGGTGGTGGGCACGGACCGCCTCGCCCGCTCGGAAGGCGGGTACTTCCGGGCCAAAGCCGAGCAGGAGCGTCTCCTGACAGTCTCGGGGCGCCCGTTCTCGATCGTGCATGCGACGCAGTTCTTCGAGTTCATCCGCAGCATCACGGATGCCGCCACCCGCAGTGGCATCGCTCACGTCTCCGACGCCCTCATCCAGCCGATCGCCGCCGACGATGTCGCCACCGCGGTCGCGCGTGCCGCCCTCGGGCGCCCGACCGGCGGAGTCACAGAGCACGCCGGTCCCGAGGTGTTCGAGCTCGGCTATCTCGCCGAGCGCGAGCTGCGGTTCCGCCGCGATGAGAGAGAGGTGGTCGCCGATCCGCTTGCGACCTACTTCGGTGCGCAACTCGATCGCTGGGAGCTGCTCCCCAGCCGTGACGTGACCATCGCTCAGACGCGGTTCCACGACTGGCAGGTGGCTCCGCGTGCAGGTGACGAACTGCTGCTGCCGTCCGCCGCGGGCGTACGCTGAGCGCGGCGAGAGGGACGGCGGATATGACGGGACAGACGGCTGGAGCCGAGGGCAGCGTCGACGACATCGCGGCGGCGGTCGCCGTGTTCGACCAGCACCGGCGCCGGATCTTCGGCATCGCCTACCGCATGCTCGGGACGGTGGCAGACGCCGAAGACATCGTCCAAGAGACCTGGATCCGATGGCAGAACGCCGATCGCACCGACATCCGTGAACCGGCCGCGTTCCTCGCGACGGTCGCGACGCGGCTCTCGATCAACGCGACCCAGTCCGCGCACGCTCGTCGCGAGACGTACATCGGGCCGTGGCTGCCGGAGCCCGTCAACACCGACGCCGACCCCGCCCTCGGCGCCGAACGCGGCGAAGCGCTGCAGTTCGCGATTCTCCTCGTGCTCGAGAAGCTCACGCCGACCGAACGCGCCGCGTACATCCTGCGGGAGGCTCTCGACTACCCGTACGAGCGCATCGCCGACGTCATCGGCGCCACCGTCGCGAGCGCCCGCCAGCTCGTCAGCCGTGCGCGCAAGCACCTCGCGTCGGCCCGCAAGGCGGAGGTCGCCGCCGCGGAGCAGCGGCGCCTGCTCGAGGCGTTCCTGGTCGCCGCGCAGAAGGGCGACGTGACAGATCTCGAGCGACTCTTCGCCGAGGACGTCGTCAGCTACACCGACGGCAACGGCGTCAAGCTGGCGGCACGCATTCCGGTTGCCGGCCGCAGCAGGGTCGCCAAGTTCGTCGCGGCGTTCTCCAGTCATTTCTGGACCGGCAAAACGATCGACTGGGTCGAGGTGAACGGCCAGCCCGCAGCGACCCTTGCGGAGAACGGCGAGGTCACGACGATCGTCACGGTGACGGCGGCGGAGGACGGCATCCGTCAACTGCTCTGGGTGATGAGCCCGGACAAGCTCGGGCACGTCGCCCAGGTCGGGGTGTGAGAAGGCGACCCGGCGCGTCGTGGCTGCATCGCTCACCGCGGGGCTCGAGGTCGAGCGCCGTGCAGCACGAGCGCGTCGTCCGGGCGCTCTTCTCGATCGCTGAGGCCGAAGACGCACGCGGAATGGAAAGGATGCTCCATCCCGGAGTGAGGCTCACTGTCGACGGTGGCGGGATCGTGGCCGCGCCACCCACCGCGCTGGAGGGGGCATCCGCCGTCCGGACGTACCTGGCGGAGGCGCTGCTGGATCCCCGCTGTGTACTGCGCGTCGAGTCGGTGAACGGTGGGCCGGGCATCGTCGTATGCCGGGAGGGACAGGTGACAGGAGTGCTCACCATCTGTGTGCGCGGTCGACGCATCGTCGAGGCCTGGCTCGTCGTGAACCCTGAGAAGCTCACCCGCTGGAGCTGTTGACGTCGGGCTGTCACAGATGTAACGCCTGCCCTGTCGTAGCTGATGAGCGCACACCTCCCCGCGCTCCTCGAACGAAAGGCACATCATGGCAAAGATCGTCGTCATCGGAGGCTCCGGGCTCATCGGCTCGAAGGTCGTCGCGAAGCTCACCGAGCACGGACACGAGGCCGTGCCGGCGTCGCCGAACTCCGGCGTGAACACGATCACCGGCGAGGGTCTCGCCGAGGTGCTGCGGGGTGCGGATGTCGTGGTCGACGTGTCGAACTCGCCCTCATTCGCGCCCGACGACGTGATGGAGTTCTTCACCACCTCTACGAACAACCTCGTCGCAGCATCGCGTGAGGCGGGCGTCGGACACTACGTGGCGCTGACGATCGTCGGGACCGACCGGCCCAACGACATCGACTACTTCGCGGCCAAGACGGCGCAGGAGAAGCTCATTCGCGAGTCGGGGATCCCGTACTCGCTCGTGCACGCGACGCAGTTCTTCGAGTTCATCGGCGGCATCGCCGCGGTGTCGGGTAAGAACGACGCCATCCACCTGCCGAACAACCTCATGCAGCCGATCGCCGCCGAGGACGTCGCGACGGCCGTCGCACGCACCGCCGCCGGTGCGCCGCTGAACGCCGACGTCGAGATCGCCGGCCCGGAGGTCATGGGACTCGACGAGCTGGTCCGCCGCGGCCTGGCGTTCCGCGGTGACCCGCGCGAGGTTGTGACCGACCCCGAGGCGCCCTACTTCGGCGCGCGCATGCACGAGCGCACGCTCATGCCGGTGGAGGGCGTGCAGGTGTTCGACACGACGCTGGACGAGTGGCTGCCGGCGAACCCGCCGCGCGACTGACCTGGCAACAGGTCGTCGACCGCACGCAAGACGAAACGCCCCGACTCGCGGGGCGTTTCGTCTTGCCCGTCCCTCTATGGCCGGCGGCGACGTCTCAGCGGCCCGCCGCGAGCTGCTGTGTGCCGATCACCGACAGCAGCTGCAGCCGGTCGTAGCTCTCGGTACCCGGCGTGGCGGTGAGTACGAGGAGCGTCTGGCCCTGCTCGGGATCGATGAGGAACTGGCATTGCATGTCCATCACACCGACCTCCGGGTGCTGCAGTCGCTTCTCGCGCGGGTGCGTGGAACGCACCTCGTGCGCCTCCCAGAGCTGCGCGAACTCCGGACTCTCGGCGAGCAGCACGTCCACCATTGCACCGGCCCGCGAGCTGGCACCGAACTTCGCGTAGGCGCTGCGGATGTCGGCGGTGAAGGCCCGCGAGTGCATCGCGTGGTCTTCCACGGGGTAGACGCCTCGGGCCGACGGATCCAGGAACCAGCGGTAGCCGACACTGCGCATGTACCCCTCGAAGCGGGTCTCGTCGCCGAACAGCGCGCGAGCGGCGGGCGTCTGAGCGAGGGTCTCGCCGAACTCGGTCATCACCTGGGCAGGCGTGTCGGCGAGGCGGTCGAGCACGCGCATGAGGCCGGGCGACACGTGCTCGCTGCGCAGAGTGCGCGTCGGCGCGGTGTGGCCGGCGAGCCGGAACAGGTGGTCCCGCTCATCGAGGCTGAGCCGTAGGCCGCGGGCGATCGCAGCGAGCATCTGCTCCGACGGCTGCGGCCCACGGGCCTGTTCGAGCCGGCTGTAGTAGTCGGCAGACATGTCGCAGAGCGCGGCGACCTCCTCGCGGCGCAGGCCCGACGTCCGCCGCCGCGGCCCCCGCCTCAGCCCGACGTCTTCGGGCTGCAGGGCTTCGCGGCGTCGACGCAGGAAGTCGGCGAGCTGTGCTCTGTCCATCATCCGAGTCTGCGGCATCCGTCGGCTCGTAGCCAGGGATCGCGGATCCCTCTGTGGAGCGCGTTCACGCAGGCACCCGCACGCCGGTGAGCTGCTCCGACAGCTGCCAGATGCGCCGGCCGTCGGCCTCGCTCTGCAGCCGCGAGTACAGCGGCTGCTCCGCCGGCAGGCCGCTCAGGTGGCGGAAGCCCTGGGGCCCGTAGAGACGCCCGCCGCGTGCATCGGGGCTCGTCGCCGCGTAGACCGCCGACAGAGCCGCAGAGGACGGGGTGCCGACGAGGATGCCGCGCCGCGAGATCGCCCGGATGAACTTCACCGCCGTGGTGTCGTCGGGTCGGCCCATCCCGGGCTGGGCCGACAGCAGGTTCGTCGGCGTGATGCCGGGGTGCGAGAGGTTGCTGTGGATGCCCCAGCCGGCGGCATCCGACCGCCGCTGCAGCTCGGTCGCGAACAGGCCGAACGCGATCTTCGAAGAGCCGTACGCCTTCATCGGGTCGTAGCCCTGCTCCCAGTTCGGGTCGTCCCACTTGACGGCGCCCTGGTCGGCCGCGACGCTCACCTGGCTGGTGACATGCGCGCGTCCGGCGCGGAGAAGCGGCAGCAGCCGGGCAGTGAGGGCGAAGTGCCCGAGGTGGTTGGTCGCGAGCTGCAGCTCGAATCCGTCGGCGGACACTTGGCGAGTCGGCGGGGTCATGACGCCGGCGTTCGCGATGAGGAGGTCGATGGGCCGGCCATCGCCCAGGAGCCGATCGGCGAGGGTCGACACCGAGTCGAGCGACGACAGATCCAGTGGCAGGAGACGGATGCCGGCATCCGGCGTCCGCTCACGGATCCGCGCAGCGGCCGTCTCGCCCTTCTGCGGGCTGCGGACCGGCATGAGGATGTCGGCGCCGGCGCGCGCGAGGCGTGCGGCGATCTCGAAGCCGACGCCGTCGCTCGCGCCGGTGACGAGGGCGAGTGTGCCGGTGAGGTCGGGAACGGGAATGTCGAGGGTCTTCGGCATGAGGGCGGCTCCTTGTTCGAGGGTTGCCTCCATGCTCAGGCGTCCGCCGCGGCGGATTCAGGGCGCTGTCATCCGGGGACGGGGGATCCCTGGTTGTGCACGTGGATCCGGCCAGGGAGGAAGGGCAGCGCCGGCGCCAGGTAGCGCAGAGCCGGCGCGTGGTGGGGCTCGAGCGCGAACTCCGCCTGCCCGAAGCGCCACATCCGGTTGAACAGGAACACCCCGACCACGACGGTCTCGTCGGCCGGGACCTGCCAGGTGCCGAGTCCCCACTGGGCCGGCTGGCCGCGGCCCGCGATCACGAGCGTCGGCTTGATGCGGGCGTAGAGGGCGAACCAGGGCTTGTGCAGGGTCAGCTCGATCCGGCGCGTGGCGTTGGCGGGTGTGCTCATGGCGATCAGGCCGTGAGCACGCACGCGTGCGTGCTGCCGTGGGTGTCTTGTGTGCTCATACCGGGTCACCTCTCGTCGTTCGGTCTCAGGCTAACCGTCGTCGGAGCGGACGGTCCGCGGGACGCGTCGCCGGCCCATCGCGGCGTGGAAGGGAATGAGTTCGAGGGATGCGGGGCTGTACCACCGAGTGGCGGCTCATCCGGCGGCCATGAATCTCGTTAGGAGCACCACCGTGCGCGCACTCACCCATTCCACCTTCGGCGACGCGACCGACGTCCTCGATGTCGCCGAGCGACCGCTCCCCGAGCCGGGCGCGGGTGAGGCGCGGGTGCGTACCGTGCTCTCTCCCATCCACAACCACGACCTGTGGACGGTCCGCGGCACCTACGGCTTCAAGCCCGAGCTGCCTGCCGGTGCCGGAACCGAGGCCTACGGTGTCATCGATGCGCTCGGCGAGGGCGTCGAGCACCTGCAGGTCGGGCAGCGTGTGGCCACGGGCGGCACGTTCGGCGTGTGGAGCGAGTACTTCGTCGCCAAGGCGGCCGGCCTCGTCCCCGTCCCGGACTCCATCGACGACGAGACCGCCGCGCAGCTCATCTCCATGCCCTTCAGTGCGCTCAGCCTGCTCGACTTCCTCGACGTGAAGCCGGGCGACTGGATCGTGCAGAACACCGCCAACGGCGCGGTCGGCAGGCTCGTCGCCCAGTTCGCCGCGGCGCGCGGCGTGCACGTGCTCGGGCTCGTACGGCGCGACGCGGGTGTGGCGGAGCTGGGCGAGCTGGGCATCCATGATGTGGTCTCGACCGAGTCCGACGGCTGGCGGGATCGCGCCGCGGAGATCCTGGGCGAGAATGCGCCGCGTGCAGCGGTGGACTCGGTCGGCGGCGACGCGGCCGGCGACCTCCTGTCGCTGCTCGGCGAGGGCGGCACGCTCGTCTCGTTCGGATCCATGGGGTCGAACACCCTGAAGCTGTCGGCCGGCGACCTGATCTTCAAGCAGGCGACGGTGAAGGGCTTCTGGGGCAGCACCGTGAGCCGGACGATGGATGCCGCCACCCGCGGCGCGCTGTTCGCCGAGCTCGTGCAGAGCATCGGGTCGGGCGAGGTCGCGCTTCCGGTGGACGCCGTCTACCCCTTCGAAGAGGCGCGGGCCGCCGCGGCGGCCAGCGCCGTGCCGGGACGCTCCGGCAAGGTGCTGCTGCGCTTCTGAGCGACGGCGTCCCTTACAGCGCTGCCGCCCGTCGAGGCGCGGGCGGCGGCGGCGGCACTTCCTTCGCCGCGATGATGGCGCCCCGCGGGATGCGCTCGACGCCGCGCTTGCCGTCGACGACCACTGTCTCGGCATCCGCGCTCAGCAGCTCGCCGAGCGCGTCCGTCGCCTGCCCGGTCGGCAGCAGATACCGCACCACCACGCGATGACCCGGCTCGGGCAGATTCACCATGCGCCGGGGGCGTAATCCTTGAGGAACACGCCGAACAGGTCTTCGCCCGCCTCGCCGCGCACGATGGGGTCGTAGACCCGCGCGGCGCCGTCGACGAGATCGAGGGGCGCGTGGAAGCCCTCCTCGGCCAGGCGCACCTTGGTCGGGTGCGGGCGCTCGTCGGTGATCCAGCCGGTGTCGACGCTCGTCATCAGGATGCGATCGGTCTCGAAGAGCTCGCGCGCACTGGTGCGGGTGAGCATGTTGACGGCAGCCTTGGCCATGTTGGTGTGGGGATGCCCCGGACCCTTGTACCCGCGATTGAAGACGCCCTCCATCGCGCTCACGTTCACGATGTAGGTGCGGCGCGCAGGGCTGGCCGCCATCGACGGCCGCAGTTTCGAGACGAGCAGGAACGGCGCGGTCGTGTTCGCCAGCTGCACCTCGAGCATCTCCAGCGGGTCGACCTCGTCGACGCTCTGCACCCACGAATTGCTGTGATCGAGGTCGGGGATCAGCCCGCCGGCGTCGATCGCCGTACCCGCGGCGAGGCGCTCGAGCGAGCTGGATCCGGCGGCCATGGCCTGCTCGGTCAGTTCGTCGGCGCGCGCGGCTGCCGCGGCGAGGATCGGGTGGGCGGTCACCGAGCGCTCCAGCGCCTGCGGGTGCCGGTCGTTGGTGTGGCCGAACGTGACGAGCTCGGGGAGCGGCCCGTCCGGCAGGGGCGCGAGCTCGGCGTCGACGAGCGGCTGGTAGGCGCCCGGTGAGCGGCGCACGGTCTGGGTGGCGTTGTTGATGAGGATGTCGAGCGGTCCCGCGGCCGCGACGTCCTCCGCCAAGCCGATCACCTGCGCCGGATCACGCAGGTCGATGCCGACGATCTTGAGCCGGTCGATCCACTCCGGCGCGTCGGGCAGGCTGCTGAAGCGGCGCACCGCGTCGCGGGGGAAGCGGGTGGTGATCGTCGTGTGCGCGCCGTCACGGAGCAGGCGCAGGGCGATGTACATGCCGATCTTCGCCCGCCCACCGGTGAGCAGGGCGCGCTTGCCGGTCAGATCGGTGCGGGCTTCGCGCTTGGCATGGCTCATCGCCGCGCAGTTGGGACAGAGCTGGTGGTAGAACGCGTCGACCACGGTGTAAGGCTGCTTGCAGATGTAGCAGCCGCGGGCCTTGATGAGTGTGCCGGCGGTGGGGGCGGTCGTGGCGGTGGAGATCGGGATGCCGCGGGTCTCGTCGTCGATCCGATCGGGCGCCCCGGTGGCGGTGGCGGCGACGACCGCACGGTCGGCCTGCGCGATCGCGTCGCGGATCTCACGCCGCCGCACCTTCTTCACGGCCTTGAACATCGCCGCGGTGGCACGGCGGACGGCGACGAAATCGGGGTGCGTCTCATCGAGGCCCGCCATGTTGTCGAGCACGCGCAGAGTGGTCGCGAGGTCGTCCGGGTCGATGCCGCTCGGCGGCAGGTCGGAGGGGGCGGAGGAATCGGGAAGCACACGTGATTCTACGCCGGGCGCCATGCACGGGAGCTGTTAGCGTGCCTTCGTGACCACTTCGGACGCCGCCCCGACCCGCGCCCGCAGCATCCATGTCTCGGCTGCGGTCATCGTCAACGAACGCGACGAGCTGCTGCTGGTGCGCAAGGCCGGCACGACGGCGTTCATGCAACCCGGCGGCAAGCCGGAGCCCGGCGAGTCCCCGAGCCAGACTCTGAGCCGCGAGCTGCGGGAGGAGCTGGGGATCTCGGTGGATGCGGAAGCGCTGCGGCCGCTCGGCTCATACACCGCCGCGGCGGCCAACGAACCAGGATGCCTCGTGGTCGCCGACGTGTTCGCCACCGACATCGGGGCCCAGCAGCCGGAGATAGGCGCCGAGATCGAAGAGCTGCGGTGGGTCACGCGAGAGGACGCCGAGGGCCTCGAGATCGCGCCGCTGGCGCGCGAGAACTTCCTCCCGCGCTGAGCCGCGATACCCAGGTCAGGCGGCCGGCTGCGTGTGGACGTCGGTCTCGAAGCTCGTCGCGTTGAGATCCAGGTAGATCCGGCGCTCCGTGATCGACACGGTCATCGTGTTGCGGCGCTCGAGCACGGCCGTCGCGGCGTCCACGAAGCCGGGGTCGAAGCTGTGGAGCAGGATCTCGTCGCCGCGGTGGATCCGCTTCCCGGCCCACGGTGCGGCGACCTTCGCCGGATCGCGATGCGTGTAGACCCTGGTGCGCTCGGCCTGCATGCTGCCGGTGTGCAGGCGCGCGGCATCCGGAGCCCCCACTTCGATCCAGGCGACCAGGGCGCCGGTGAGGTCGCGCACGAGCACCGCGGGCTCGTCGGTGGCCGAGACGCCTTCGCTGAACGCGATGCCCTCCTCGTACTCGAGGCAGTAGGCCAGCACCCGGGTGAACATGAAGGCGTCGGTCTCGGACGGATGCCGTGCCACGCGGACCGACAGATCCTCGTAGACGCCCCGATCGACGTCGGCCAGCTGAACCGCAAAGGTGTACATCGTCGCGCCGACTGCCATAGCGCTCGAGCCTACGTGGTGCGCACGCGTGCTCTCGCCCGTCCGGCGGCGGGGGAGGCGGCGGTGTTACAGTCGGCGGATGCCGGACTGGGCGATCGCCGTACTCTCGGTGCTCGCGGGTCTCGTGGTGCTCTGGGTGGCGCTGCTGGTGATCCTGTGGGTGCAGGCCCGCCGCGCCGGACGCGATGTGGACTGGCGGCAGATCGTGCGGCTCGTCGCCGACGTCGTCGTGCTGCTGCGCCGACTGGTCGCCGATCCGCGGGTGCCGCGGGGGACGCGATGGTGGCTCGGCGGGCTGCTGGTGTACCTGCTGCTGCCGATCGACCTCGTGCCCGACTTCATCCCGGTGCTCGGCTACGCCGACGACGCGATCATCGTCGCGATCGCGCTGCGTTACACGATCCGCACCGCCGGACGGCCGGCGATCGAGCGCCATTGGCCGGGCACGCCCGAGGGCCTCGAGAGCCTGCTCGCGCTGGTGGGGGTGCGCTGATCGGGCTGCGGAGACGACGACTCTGCGCAGCGTTGCGCGCTCAGTGACCGGGCGCTGTCGTCAGCTCTTCGGCCACTCGATCAGCAGCAGGCCCTGCTTGGTGTCGGAGACCGTCACGTAGCCGGTCGTGAAGAAGTACGTCATGCCGTACCCTTCGTCGTCCGGCGCGATCGCCGTCTCGGCACTCTCGGTGATGTAGACGCCCGCGGCGTCGTCTTCGCGCACCCAGCCCTGGGCGACGAGCTCGTCCTGCGCGTCGGCGGCCTCGTCCTCGGAGATCGGGGCCCAGCCGAACATGGCCCCGTGGTCACCTGCGGGGCCCTCGAAATCGGCCCACATGCACTGCAGGCCGTCCTCGATCTCGGTGCTGCCGATGTAGAGCGGCGACGCCTGCGAAGTCCAGCCGACACTCTCGTAGTCGGCGACGACCGAAGGACCGATGAGCGTGTCGCACGTCGGGTCTTCGGCGGCCCCCGGCTCAGGCTCGGGGGTGGCCGACGGGTCCGGAGCGGCCGCCGTGGGCGTGGCGGCGTTTCCCGTCTCTTCGGGTGCCGCCTCCGGGCTGCCGGCGCATGCCGACAGGAGGATCGCGGACAGGACGAGGGCGGCAGCGGCGCCGAGGATGCGAGAGGCAGGCATCGGTGAAGTCTCCGTGGGGGAAGGGAGGCGGGTGAGTTTCAGGGGGAGTGGAGCAGATCGAGATAGGCGTCGTGGAGGACGCCGTTCGTGGCGAGGGAGGACCCTTCCGAGAGGGAATCGCGGCCGTCGAACGACGTGAACCTGCCGCCGGACTCGGTCACGATCGGAACCAGCGCGGCGATGTCGTACTCCTTGACGCCGAACTCGGCGACGAATTCGAGGCGTCCCTCGGCGAGCAGCATGTACGGCCACGCGTCGCCGTAGCCGCGGTCGCGCCACACCGCCGAGGTGAGGCGTTCCAGAGCGTCGAGCTTGCCGGCATCCCGCCACTGTCCGATGCTCTGGAAGCTCACGCTGGATTCGGCGATCGCATCGACCGCCGACACGCCCAGGCGCCGGGTGCCGCCCGACGGCGTGGTGGTCCACGCGCCGAGCCCCGTGGCCGCCCACCAGCGCCGGCCGATGGCCGGCTGGCTCGCCACGCCCACGCGCGGGACACCGTCGATCGCAAGCGCGATCAGGGTCGTCCACATCGGGATGCCCTTGAGGTAGTTCGCGGTGCCGTCGATCGGATCGATGATCCACTGCCGGTTCGAGTCGCCCGTGACCCCGTACTCCTCGCCGAAGACGCCGTCGGCGGGACGCTCGGACTCGAGCAACGCGCGCAGGGCGCGTTCGGTCGCGAGATCAGCCTCGGTCACGTGGCTCGCGTCGGCCTTCAGCCGGATGTCGAGATCCGCGGCATCGAAGCGCGACATGGAGGCCGCGTCCGCCGCATCGGCCAGCCTCAGCGCCAGCTCGAGATCGGGCCCCAGATCGCCCTCGAACGGCGTGTCGAACGTCGACGAGGGGGGAGGGGTGGTCACGGGATCAAGGATAGCCGGGGCGTTCCCGTCTCGATTTCACGAGACGCGATCGTGATGCTAATGTTGGTCCTCGGTTCGCCACGTTGTGAACTACGCACCTCTAGCTCAATCGGCAGAGCAACTGACTCTTAATCAGTGGGTTCTGGGTTCAAGTCCCAGGGGGTGCACCACCAGAAGAGCCGCCTCCCGCAGAGCATGCGGGGGCGGCTTTTTGTTGCTTCTGTCGGCGGGCCGAGGCGTCGCGCCTGGGCGACGCAACGGAACCGGGTAGCCGGTTGCGGGAGGCATCCGCGCCATCGATGTGCACGATCACCGAATCGATCTTCGCTGATTCCCCCGGAACCCCTTCAATGAGGGTGGAGTCAAAGGAGATTTCAATGACGAAGCCCAACCTCGAGGTCGCCCAGACGACGACCACTCGACGCGCCGGAGCCTGGCAGGCGACCCTCCTGCTGGCCGGCAGCTGCATGCCCGTGATGGGGTCCGTCCTCATCACTCCCGTTCTGCCCCAGCTCTCCGAGCACTTCGGCGACCAGCCGGGTGCGGAGGTGCTGGTGCCGATGATCGTCGCGATCCCCGCACTCATGATCGCGCTGTTCGCGCCGTTCGCCGGGCAGATCATCGACCGCACCGGTCGCAAGACCCTGCTGGTCGTGGCGATGTTCGCCTACGCCGTGGCCGGCACGGTGCCGGCGTGGCTCGACAACCTGACCGGCATCCTGATCAGCCGTGCCTTCGTGGGCCTCTTCGAAGCGGCCATCATGACCGTCTGCACGACGCTCATCGTGGACTACTTCCACGAGGAGCACCGCCGCAACAGGTACCTCAGCCTGCAGACCGTCGCCACGACGCTCGGCGCGACGGTGTTCATCGCCCTCGGCGGCGCGGTCGGCTCGGCGGGCTGGCACGCGCCGTTCTGGATCTACGCCATCGCGATCCCGATCGCCGTGGCCATGGTGTTCTCGCTGTGGGAGCCGGGCCGTGGCGACTCCACCGACCTCCACGTGCCGACGGGCGAGAAGGCCCGCGTGCCGTGGCGCATCCTCGGCCTGCCCCTCGTGGTCACCCTCTTCGGCGGCTTCACCTTCTACGTCATGATCATCGAGGTCAGCTACCTCGTCGTCGGCACGGGGGTGGCCGCCGATGACACGGCCACGATCGGCCTGGTGGCCGCGATCGCCTCGCTCGCCACGGCCGCCGGCGCCTTCACGTTCCCGCGCATCGCGAAAGCGGGCACACGGCTGCAGCTCCCGCTGGCGTTCGGGCTCCAGGCCGTCGGCATGATCATCGTGTGGCTCTTCGACGGCTTCGCCGGGGTGCTGATCGGTGCCATCGTCGCGGGCTACGGCTCGGGCATCCTGCTTCCCTCGCTCGTCACGTGGGTGGTCTCGCGGACCCGGTTCGAGGAACGTGGTCGCGCGACCGGCTGGTGGACCGGCGCGTTCTTCTTCGGGCAGTTCGTCACGCCGCTGCTGATGGGCGCGCTCACGGCCGGCGCCGGCGCGCCGCTGCCCGTGGCGGTGGGCGTCGTCGGCATCGCTGCCGCGATCGTCGCCGCCATCCTCGCGTTCGTCCTGCGCCGGCAGCAGCCCGCGCCGGTGGCAGCCGCCTGATCGACAGAGAAGGGCCGGATCGTCCACGGACGATCCGGCCCTTCTCATGCCTGCGGGTGCCCGCGGTCGGCCGCCGGCCCGACGCGGTCCGTGTCAGTGTGCGTCGGCCGCGCGGTGCCGAAGACGCGGGCGCGGACGTGCGTGCGGGACGGCGGGCGCCGGCACCGCAGCGCCGACCGTGCCGACGAGCTCGCCGATGCCCTCGACCACCATGCGCACCTCGTCGCCGTCCTGCAGCGGCGGCGGCACGAGACCGCCGTTGCGGCCCCACAGCTCGCCGAGGCAGCCGCCGTTGCCGACGGTTCCACTGCCCAGCACGTCACCCGGCACCACGCGGGAGTTGCGCGACGCGTAGGCGACGAACTCGGGGAACGGCCACCCGGCGTTCGAGACGAGGTCCTCGCCGATCAGTTCGCCGTTGACGTAGACCTCGGCACGGATCGCCAGGAAGCCGTCGGCGTCCAGGTACGGCTCGAGCTCGTCGGCCGTGACGATCCACGGGCCGAGAGCCGTGCCGAAGTCCTTGCCCTTCGCGGGCCCGAGGCGCACCTTCATCTCGCGGCCCTGCAGGTCGCGGGCGGACCAATCGTTCATGATCGTGTACCCGAAGACGACGGATGCCGCGTCCTCGACGGTCAGGTTCGACTCGCCGACGTCGCGCGTACCGCCGACGACCACGGCGACCTCCAGCTCGAAGTCGAGCCGCTGGGTCACCGGTGGATGCAGCACGTCGTCGGGACCGAGGATCGTGTGCGGGTTCGTGAAGTAGAACGTCGGCGCCTCGTACCACTCGTCGGCGACGTGGCTCTTGCCCTCGACGCCGGCGCTGACCCCTTCGACGTGCTCCTCGAAGGCGACGAAGTCGCGCACGGATGCCGGCACCAGCGGCGCAAGCAGCCGCACCTCAGCGAGCGGAGTGCCGACGTCGGCGGGTACCCGTGCGAACGCCGCGTGGGCGGCATCCAGGCCTCCCGTCAGCACATCCGCCACCGTCAGGCCGTCGGGAAACGGGACGACCCGATCGCCGACGACGAACCCCTCGCCGATGGCTCCGTCATGACTCCAGCGGGCGATTCTCATTCGGGTGTCCTCTCTCCTGGCCTGAGCGGGTCAGGCGTGGCACTCCAGCGGCTGTGCGCCGTTGTACTCGTACATGTCCTGCCAGGCCGAAGGGATGTCGGGCTGAGCACCGTCCAACTCGGCGAACGCACGATGAAGGTTGCCCACGATCCGCTCCTTCTCCGCGAGTCCCGCGAAGGGGCCGAGGTCCAGCCGGCGCGCCGCCTCGAGCGGGGAGAGCCCGCGGGCGCGGGCGTCGCCAGCCGCGTCGATCAGGAACCGCAGATAGTCCGCGACCGGAGCGAACAGCTCCGGGCCGCCGACCGCGCCGTGGCCGGGCACGACGATCTCGGGCTCCAGCGCCGCCATCTGCTCCAGGGCGCGCAGCCAGCCGAGGGGGGACCCCGATAGCGCGAACGGCGTGCCGCCGTGGAAGACCAGGTCGCCGGTGAAGAGCACGCGCTCCCCGGGCAACCAGACGTACGAGTCGCCCGTCGTGTGCGCCGGCGTCCCGGGATGCCGCACCTCGACGCGTCGCCCTTCGGGCGCGATCGTCAGGTGGTCGTCGAACACGATGGTCGGGAGCCGCGGAGTGACATCCCCCTGCACGAACGGCGTGAAGATGTGCGGTGCGAGCCGGTGCGGCGCGCGCAGGTCGTCGGCGACCCGGCGGTGCGCGATGATCTCGGCGTCGGGCAGCAGCGAGGCGCCGTTGCAATGATCGGGGTGGGAATGCGTGAGTATCACCCGCCGGATGGGCGACGACGCGGCCTCCTCGGCCTCACCGAGGTACGCCCGCGTCCTGTCGGCCGTGGAGGTGACGTCGATGCTCGTGGCACCGTTCGCGTCGTCGACGAGCCCGGTGTTGTTGATCATCCACCCGCCGTCGGGCTGGACGTACGCCCACACGCCTTCCGCGAGCCGCTGCAGCTGCGGGGCGTCGGTCATTCGGCGGTCTCCTTCGAGAAGCGCGGCAGCGTGAGGAGGATGACGGTTGCTACCACCATCATGGTCGCGGCCGTGATGAGAGGGACGTCGTAGCTGCCGGTGGCATCGAACGCGAAGCCGGCGGTGACCGGGCCGAACGCGCTGCCGATCATGAAGACGCTGTAGACGATGCTGTACAGGATGCCGAAGGCGCGAGGACCGAAGTACCGCGAGCTCAGGTACCCCATCAGATCGATCTCGGCGCCGAAGCCGATGCCGATGAGGAGCGCGGTCAGCGGTGCGGCGCTCGGGCCCGCCCACAGCAGGAGGAGGCACCCGAGCGCGGCCGCGAGGAAGAGGGGGACGGCGACGTACGTGGCGTAGAACCGGTCGAACAGCCAGCCGATCAGCGGCCGGGCGATCACGGTTCCCACGCCGACCAGCGACGACAGGAACGCGGCCCGCACCGGATCGACCCCCGAGTCGATCAGCAGCGGCACGAAGTGCGGCACCATCGTGAGCAGCGCCCAGCCGAGCAGGAAGAACACCGCGCAGAGACTCCAGAACGCGCGGTTGAGCAGGGCGGCGGCGACGGTGAGGCCCGGCAGGGTGGAGCGATCGACGGCCGCGACGGACGCCGGGGCGCTCAGACGGGCGAAGAAGACGAGCACGAACGGCAGCGCGCCGAGCAGCGCCATCGTGAGGTAGGCCGCGCGCCAGCCGTTGTCGGCGATCACGATGCCCATGAGCGGCGGGAGGAACAGGCCGGCTGCACCGAGACCGCCGGCGACGATGCCGAGCGCGATGCCGCGGCGCCGGTCGAACTTCTCGACCACGGCCTTGGAGTACGTCACCGCCGAGGTGCCAGCGCCCAGGATTCCCGCGAGCGCGTAGAACATGAGGAACGTCGCGAGATTCGAGGTGAACAGGCCGATCATGACCAGCATCAGCACGAAGAGCGGGATCGAGACGAGGGCGACGCGCTTGACACCGAGGCGATCCAGGAACCGCCCGACGAAGGGAAGGGCGGCCGCGAGTCCGAGAGAGCTGACCAGGGAGGCGAGGTTGATCTCGCCTCGGCCCCAGCCGAACTCCGCCTGCAGCGGCACGACCATCGTGCCGAGGATGTAGCCCAGCGAGCTGAGGCCGACCGCCGCGCCGATCGTGCTGAACACGAGCGTCGGCCATCCCCGACGGAATTCAGCGGTCGGCGCCGCCTGGGCGGCAGTGTGGGTAGTGGTCGTCTCGGCCATGAGGGTGCGGGTTCCTTCACCGGTGAAGTCGGATGCCGCGCCTCGGCGCGCGACGCTCCATGGTTTCAGCGGCGTAGTATTCATGCAATCTGCAATCGGGGATGCGTGGTATCCACGCCATGGATAGACGGAGGGTGATGGCGACGTTCGACCTGAACCTGCTGCGTCCACTCCTGGTGCTGCTCGAGGAGCGGAACGTCACCCGTGCGGCCGAAAGGCTTCATCTGAGCCAGCCGGCCACGTCGGCCGCACTGGCCCGCCTGCGCCGGCACTACGACGACGACCTGCTGGTGCGCACCGGCCGCACGATGCAGCTCACGCCGTTCGCGCGGGACCTCCTTCCGGCCGTGAGTCGCGCCGTGGCGGAGCTCGAGCCGGTGATCGACCGGAAGGAGTCGTTCGATCCCGCCGAGACGGAACGCCGTTTCGTCATCGGCGCCACCGACTACATGACCGCGATCCTCGCCGGACCCCTGCTGCGCACCTTCTCAGCAGAAGCGCCACGCGCCTCCGTCGACTTCGTGCCGCAGCCGGAGCGCGACGGGACGCTCAATTCCTACAGCCGGGTGGACCTGATCGTCGGTCCGGTCGGTTTCAACATCTCGGGGCACAGCGAAGAACTGTTCACAGACGACTTCGTGCTCATCGCCGATCCCGACAATGCGGCGCTGTCCGCACCGGAGCCCAGCATCGCCCGGCTGTCGGAGCTGCCCCACGCGATCGCGTATCTGAACGACCCCGACCGCGACAACGTGCAGGACCTCCTCCGCCGGGCCGGCATCGAGCAGGTGGTCGGAGCGCGGCTGTTCGGTCTCGCCTCGCTTCCGCTGCTCGTGTCGGGCACCGAGATGGTGGCGCTGGTGCCGCGGATGCTCGCCGCCAAGGCGTCGCGCACGCTGCACCTGTCGATCTTCGAACTGCCCCAGGGAATCACGATCCCGATGACGGAGTGCGTCTACTGGCATCCGCGCGACGACGAGGACGCCGCCCTCGTGTGGCTGCGCGCGGCGCTGATGCGCACTGTTCCCGCGCTGTCGCGTGACGCCAGCGGTCCGCTGCCGAAGCGCCTGCGCATGACGGGATGAGCCCAGAGGGGTGCGCATCAGGGAAGGGCGGTCCTCACGGACCGCCCTTCCCTGTCTTCGATGGGGTGCCCTGGGACCGGCGACCGCCTCAGGCGGCGTCGCCGACGAGCACCGCGGCGGCCTCGTCGGCGGCATCCGCTTCCCGCTCGTCGATGCGGGCGAGAGCCCGCCGGCCGAAGAGGATCGTCGCGGTGGCGACGAGGATGGATGCCGCGGCGAACAGGTACGGCACCGTCGGACCGTAGGCGTGCCACAGCCAGGCGGCGAGCGGGGGAGCGGCGGCACCACCGAGGAACCGGACCGCCGAGTACGACGACGACGCGACGGAGCGGGGCAGGTCGGTCGCCTCCATGACCGACTCGGTCAGCACGGTGTTCATGATGCCGAGCAGCAGGCCGCCGACGATGATGCAGACGACCAGCGCCGTCGCGTCCTCGACGAGGATGCCGGCGACGACGAGGTCGATCGCGAGCAGCGGCAGCGTCAGGAGCATCACGGTCGTGCGGGCCAGGAAGCGCAGCAGCAACGGCGCGACCCACACGCTCGTGATCGCCAGCGCGACACCCCAGCCGAAGAACGTGAAGCCGATTCCCATCGCGCCGAAACCGAGCGGGAACGGCGAGAACGCGAGCAGCACGAAGAAGCCGATGTTGTAGAACAGCGCGGTCACGGCCAGCACCGCCAGCGAGGGGATGCGCAGTGCCTTGAACGGCGCCGACAGTGGCACGGGGACCGGCTTCTCGGCGGGCCCCCGCAGCAGCACGAGCACCGCGACGAAGGCGATCGCCATGAGCACGACGACACCGAAGAACGGGCCGCGCCAGCTCAGCTCGCCGAGGAGGCCGCCGAGGAGCGGTCCGATCGCGATGCCGAGACCGAGAGCAGCCTCGTACAGGACGATGGCGGCGCTGCTCCCGCCGGATGCCGCGCCGACGATGGTCGCGAGGGCTGTCGAGATGAACAGCGCGTTGCCGAGGCCCCAGCCGGCGCGGAAGCCGATGATCGCGTCGACGCTGCCGCTCAGTGAGCATGCCAGGGCGAAGACGACGATGAGAGCGAGACCGATGAGCAAGGTCGCCTTCGCGCCGATGCGGCTCGAGATCCAGCTGGTGACGAGCATCGCCAGGCCGGTGACGAGCAGATAGCTGGTGAACAGCAGCTCGGTCTGCACCGGGCTCGCCTCGAGTGACTCCGCGATGGCGGGCAGGATCGGGTCGACCAGGCCGATGCCCATGAAGGCCACGACGCAGGCGAAGGCGACCGCCCAGACCTGTGCGGGCTGACGCCACACCGAGACGGCCGCGCCGGCGTGCGCGCTCATCGGGCGGCCTCTGCGACGTCGGTCACGGAGGCGGTGCGCGTGCGATCGAGCTTGCGCGTCAGCAAGGCGGCCGTCGTCCGCAGCGCGTCCCATTCCGCCGCCTCGAGGTCGTCGAAGTGCGGGGCGAGGGCGGCGGTCAGCTGCAGCAGCCACGTCTGCAGCGCCTCCAGGCCGAGCGGTGTCACCTCGACGACCGTGGCGCGGGAGTCCGCGGCATCCGTCGTCTTCGCCACCAGTCCGTGCTCGGTCATCTGGCCGACGAGGCGGGTCATGCCGGGCTGCGTCACGCGGCTGAGGCGGGCGAGCTCGCCGATCCGCAGCGCGCCGTGGTCGCGGAGGATCGTGAGCGTGCGCCACTGCGCTGCGGGTGTCTCGTTCGCTGTCTCGAGCGCCGCGACGCGGGTGAGCGCGTGGGCGGCGACGATGAGGGTCTCGATGTCCTGATCATGTGTCACGAATTAAGCATACCTCTGGTATATACCTATGGTATTCAAATCGCTCGACGTCCCGATTGGATAACGACACCGCGGCTGCGGGCTCCTCGACTTGCGCGGAGGCCGCGCGTTTCCTAGATTGCAAGAACCTGAATCGGATCTCATGTTTGAGGTGGAAGCACCGGTTCGAGGCACCAGATCCTTCCAATGGGGAAAGGCACGCACATGCGGGTTACGAAGAAGTTGCTCATGGGCTCCGCGGTCGTCACGGTAGCGCTCGCCCTGGCGGCGTGCGCGCCGTCGGCCGAGCCGAGCGGCGAGTCCACCGACGGCGGCGGGCCCGAAGAGGTCACCGTCGGCATCGTCACGAGCGAGTCCGGTCCGCTCGCCGGCTACGGCAAGCAGTACCTCGACGGGTTCCAGGCGGGCCTGGACTATGCCACCGACGGCACAGGCGAGATCGACGGCACGACCATCACCATCGAGAACCGCGACGACGCGGGCGACCCCGACAAGGCGGTCACCGCCGTCAAGGAGCTCATCGGCGAGGGCGTCAGCATCATCGCAGGCACGGCGTCGTCGGGCGTCGCGCTCGCGGTCGCCGAGCAGGCCGAGCAGAACAAGGTGCTCTACATCTCGGGCCCGGCCGCTGCCGATGCGATCACCGGGATCAACGACTACACGTTCCGCTCGGGCCGTCAGAGCGCGCAGGATGTCGCCACCGCGGGCACCTTCCTCGACGACATCGAGGGCAAGACGGTGACCGTCTTCGCCCAGGACAACGCCTTCGGTCAGGGCAACGTCGCCGCGGTCGAGGCGATCCTCGGCGGCAAGGGCGCCACCGTCAACTCGGTCCTCGTGGCCGAGGACGCCACCGAGTTCACGCCGTTCGCCCAGCAGGTGCTCGCCGGCAACCCCGACCTCGTGTTCGTCGCGTGGGCCGGTGCCACCTCGGGCGCGATGTGGCAGGCGATGAGCCAGCAGGGCGTCCTCGACGAGATCCCGGTCGTGACCGGGCTCGGAGACTCGGCGACTTTCGGCGCCTATGGCGAGGCATCCGAGAAGATCAACTTCCTGAACCACTACTTCCCGGGCGCTGCCGACAACGACGTCAACACCGCGATGGTGGAGGCGATCGAGGACGCCGGTGGCACGCCCGACCTGTTCAGCCCCGATGGCTTCAACGCGGCGATCATGATCGTCCAGGCGATCAAGGAGGGCCAGGGCGACGTCGACGCAATGGTGTCGGCGCTCGAGGGCTTCGAGTTCGAGGGGCCGAAGGGCGCCATGACGGTCCGCGCGAGCGACCACGCGCTGATCCAGGAGATGTACCAGGCCAAGCTCGTCGCGAAGGACGGCACGTTCGTGCCCGAGCTCGTCGACACCGTCTCGGCTGACGACGTGGCGCCGGCCGAGGCCGAGTAGCAGCGGCATCCAGCCAGCCATGTCGGCGAACGAGCGCAGCGAGACGGCACCCCGCGTGGCGACACGTCTCGTCTGCTCGCTGCGCTCGTCGCTCGACGACCAGGTACAACGAGAGGCACCGCGCCCATGACCACGTCCGTCCCGTCCGCGCCCGTCGCTGAGACCGCGCGCCGCGGCTCCCCGCTGCGCATCGAGGGCCTCGGCCTGCAGATCGGCGGCGCGACCATCCTCAAAGACGTCGAGCTTGACATCGCCGCCGGGTCGCTGGTGGGAGTCATCGGTCCGAACGGCGCCGGCAAGACCACGCTCTTCAACGTGATCTCCGGGCTGATGAAGCCCACGTCCGGCCGCGTGGTGCTGGACGGACGCGACATCACGACGGCGTCCGTCCCGGCGAGAGCGCGAGCGGGACTGGGGCGCACGTTCCAGACGGCGAGCCTCTTCCCGAAGCTGTCGGTGCTCGAGAACGTGCGCCTCGCGGCTCAGGTGTCGCTCGGCGGTTCGGGGTCGCTGCTGCGTTTCCCGCGACGGACGGATGCCGCCACCGAGCTGGCACAGGACAAGCTCGACGTCGTAGGGCTCAGCCACATGCGCGACGCGATGGCCGGCGACATCTCGCACGGCGACAAGCGCAAGCTCGAGATCGCGGTGCTGCTGGCCACGGAGTCGAGCATCGTGCTGCTCGATGAGCCGATGGCCGGCGTCGGCTCGGGCGACGTGCCCGGCCTCGTCGAGAACATCCGGGCGATGCAGCGCGAGAAGGGCTGCACGCTGCTGATGGTCGAGCACCACATCGACGTGCTCATGGGGCTGGTCGAAAAGGTCGCCGTCATGTACTTCGGCACGATCATCGCTTACGACACCCCCCAGCGGATCATGGAGAACCCCCTCGTGCAAAGTGCATACCTCGGCACCGGGTCGACGGGGACGGAGGCCGCATGAGCGCGGCATCGCCCGACCGGGGAACCTCGGCTCCCCCCGTCCTCACCGTGCGCAGCCTGCGCTGCACCATCGCGGGCCAGCAGGTCGTCGAGGACGTCTCGTTCGACGTCCCCGCCACCGGCATCACCGCGGTCCTGGGACGCAACGGCGTCGGCAAGACCTCCACGCTGCGGGGCATCCTCGGTCTCATCTCGCGCCGCGGCGAGGTCCGCCTCGGCGGCGAGCGCATCGACGGACTGCCTACGCACCGCATCGTGCGCCGCGGCGTCGGCTACGTGCCGGAAGACCGCGAGGTGTTCGCGAAGCTCACCGTCGCCGAGAACCTGGCCCTCGCTGAGCGGCAGCGCCAGCCTCGCCGGGAGTTCGTGGCCGAGCTCTTCCCCGACCTCGTCGCGCGGCGGGACCAGCAGGCGGGCACGCTCTCGGGCGGCCAGCAGCAGATGGTGTCGGTGGCGCGTGCGCTGATCAACGACAACATCCTGCTGCTCGTCGACGAACCCACCAAGGGCCTCGCGCCGAAGATCGTCACCGAGGTCGCCGACGCGCTGCAAGAGGCGTCCAAGACCGTGCCGATCCTGCTCGTCGAGCAGAACCTGGAGGTGGTGCGGCGGCTCGCCGACGACGCGATCGTCATCGCCGGCGGACGCGTCGCCCACGCCGGCAAGGCGCGCGACATCCTCGACGACGAAGACCTCACCCGCCGCCTCCTCGGCGTCCACGTGGAGCACGAAGACGCATGCGATGCACTGAGCGAGCGGAGCGAGCCGAAGTGAGCACCCTGGTCCTGACTCTCATCACCGGCGTCGGTCTCGGCGCCCTCTACTTCCTGGTCGCGAGCGGCCTCAGTCTCATCTACGGCCTCATGCACGTGCTCAACTTCGCGCACGGCGCGTTCCTCACGCTGAGCGCCTTCATGGGCTGGATGGTCGCGCAGGCGCTCGGCACCGCATCGTGGGCATCCTTCCTGCTGTCGGTGCTCGCCGGCGCCGCCGTCGGCGCGGCCTTCGCCACCCTGACCGAGCTCGTGCTCATCCGCCCGCTGTACGAACGGCACATCGAACAGGTACTGGTCACCGTGGGCCTCTCGTTCGCGGCCGTCGCGCTGTTCGAGGGCATCTGGGGCACCGACCCGATCCACATCGCCGGACCTCCGTGGCTCAAACAGACGACCGAGGTGCTCGGCGCCCGCATCCCGAACACGTACTGGGTGCTCATGATCGCCGCCGTCCTCGTGCTGGCGGCGCTGGTGCTGTTCCTGCAGAAGACCCGCTACGGCATGATCATCCGGGCCGGGGTCGAGAACCGCTCGATGGTCACGGCTCTCGGCATCGACGTGCGGCGTTCGTTCACGCTCGTGTTCGCGATCGGCGGCGCCGCCGCCGGCATCGGCGGCGTGCTGGCGATGCATTACTCGACATTCGTCTCGGCGCACCTGGGGCAGACGCTGCTCATCTTCGCGTTCATCGTCACCGTCGTCGGCGGCCTGGGGTCGCTCACCGGCGCCGCCGTCGCGTCGGTGCTCGTCGCGGTGCTGCAGCAGTTCGCGAACTTCTACCTCGGCGGCACCGGCGACTTCATCGTCGTGATCCTCCTGGCACTCGTGCTGCTGGTGCGCCCGAGCGGACTCCTCGGGAGGAAGGCATGACGCTTGGACAGGCTCAGCGGCCGGGGCGGGATGGCTCGAACGCGCGCGTGCGTCGCTTCGTTCCCGCGATCGTCGGGGTCGCGCTGGTGGTCTTCATGGCGGTGCTGCCGCTGCTCAACCTGTCGCTTCCGGGCATCCTGCCGACGCCGACGTACATGCCCGGGACACTGGCGCTGCTGTCGCTCTGCATGGTGTTCGCCGCGCTCGCGCTGTCGTACAACCTGCTGCTCGGATCGGGAGGGATGCTGTCATTCGGGCACGCCCTGTACTTCGGCGCCGGCGCGTACGGCCTCGGCATCGCCCTCGAGCACTTCGGCGTTCCGCTGTGGCCGGGCGTCTTCGTCGCCCTGATCGGCGGCATGATCATCGCTCTGGTGACCGGCGCGGTGTCGATGCGGGTATCGGGCATCCCGTTCGCCATGGTGACGCTGGCCTTCGCCCAGGCGGGCTCGGTGCTGGTGCGCCGCAACTCGCAGATCACCGGCGGCGAGGAGGGACTGAGCCTGAACACCGATCAGGTGCCGGACTTCCTCATCGGCGTCGTGAACACGCGGAACCTCTACTGGTTCGCCCTCGGCGTTCTCGTGGTCGTGTACCTCGTGACGCTGTGGGTCGACACCTCGCGCCTCGGCCATCTGGCCCGCGCGACGCGCGAGAACGAGCAGCGCGTCCGGGTGCTCGGGCTCTCGCCCTACCGCGTGCGGCTCATCGTCTTCGTGATCGCCGCGGGCCTTGCCAGCCTCGCCGGCGTCGCCTACATGCTGCTGCAGTCGGGTACCGTGCCGCGGTCGGTGTCGGCCGACCTCACGATCACCGTCCTCGTGATGGTCGTGTTGGGTGGCGTCGGCTTCCGATGGGGTGCGATCGTTGGCGGTGTGCTCTACACGCTGCTCGATCAGCGACTCACGGTGCTCGCCGGATCCGACGCGATCGCCGGGCTCCCCGACGTGCTGCGCGTGCCGCTCTCGGAGCCGCTGTTCCTCTTCGGTGTGCTCTTCATCGTCGTGGTGATGTTCCTTCCGGGCGGCATCGCCGGCACGATCGACGCCGCCGTGCGACGCCGCCGCGGTGAGAAGGTGCGCGACTCACTGCGCCAGCTCGACGACGCCGACGAGACGGCAGAAGCGCCCGCCGCCGCCGCAGACCGGGTGGGCGCATGACCTGGACCGCCGACCCCGACATCGACGACGGGCCGCACACGATCGGCCGTTGGATCGTCGATCGTGCGACACGCTCTCCCGAGCGCACCGCGATCGACGACCGCGGCGTGACGACCGACTACGCGACGCTTGCCGCTCGCGCGACGGAACTCGCCGACGCCCTGTGCCTGGCGGGCTACGGCCCGGGCGATCGCATCGCCACCGTGTCGGGCAACTCGACCGATCACGTCGTGGCGTTCTTCGCCTGCGCGATCTCGGGCATCGCGTTCGTGCCGCTGTCGTGGCGGCTCACCCCGCGGGAGCTCGGCGGTGTGCTCACCCGCTCCGACCCCGCGCTGGTGCTGATCGAGGACGAGCACGCGGCGCTCGCCGGCGAGGCGCTGCGCGTCGCAGCGGTGTCGGCGCCGGTCGCACTGCTCGGCACGACAGGGGTGGAGAGCTCCGTCCCTCGCGCCGCGTGCCCGCGACTGCGGCGGCCGGTGCGCGACGACGACCCGCTGCTCGTGATCTTCACGTCGGGCAGCGAGGCGGCCCCCAAAGGCGTCGTGCTCACCCATGCGAACTGCTTCTGGAACAACCTCGCGCTCGCGCAGGCGCTGCCGCTCGGCCAGGACGACGTGGTCCTCGCGATGCTGCCGCAGTTCCACGTCGCCGCGTGGAACTGCCAGCCGCTGCTGGCATGGTGGGTCGGAGCGACGGTCGTGCTCGAGCGCTCGTTCCAGCCGGCCCGCGTGCTGCAGCTCATCGCCGACCGGCAGGTCACCGCGATGATGGGCGTGCCGACGCAGTACGCGATGCTCGCGGCCGACCGTGAATGGCAGACGACGGTCCCCGCGGCATCCCTGCGCCTCGCCCTCGTCGGCGGCGCGACGATGCCGGCATCGCTGCAGGAGGCGTGGGCTGCGCGCGGCATCCCCCTGACCCAGGGGTACGGGCTGACCGAAGCGGCACCCAACGTGCTGCACCTTCCTGCCGCCGAGGCCGCCGGCGCGCCGGGTGCCGTAGGGCGGCCGTACCCGCACGTGTCGGTGCGCGTGGTCGACCCCGCGTCGGAGCTTCCCCTCGATGGCGAGGCCACCGGCGAGCTCTGGGTGCGCGGCCCCAGCGTGTTCGCGGGCTACCTGGGCGACGATGGCGCGACAGCACGTGCGATGAGCGGGGAGTGGCTGCGCACCGGCGATCTGGTGTCTCGCGATGCCGACGGCGTCTTCCGTGTGGTCGACCGTCTCAAGGACATCTTCATCTCGGGCGGCGAGAACGTCGCCCCGGCCGAGGTCGAGTACGCGCTGTGCCTGCATCCGCTCGTCGAGGCGGCCGCCGTGGTCGGGGTGCCCGACGAGGTGTGGGGGGAGCGCGGCGTCGCGTTCGTGGTGCCCGTGGCCGGAGCGGCGCTCTCGTCGGACGAGCTGCTCGCGCACGCGCGCCGCAACCTTGCCGCGTTCAAGGTGCCCGTGCATGTGGAGTTCGTCGACGAGCTGCCGCGCTCGACGATCGAGAAGCTCGCCCGCTCGCGACTGCGCGACCGGGCCCGGAGACTGGTGGGTCGCTCCGGGGAGAGCGCCGACGAGGAGAGCGGGCGTGCCGTCATCAGCGCGCCCACGAAGGGGGAATCCCGATGAGCATGCCCGATGAACTGGTCGACCAGGAGGAGGCGCTGGTCTCGTCTGCGACCGGTCGACCGCTGACCAAACGGGGCGAGGCGACGCGGCATCGACTGCTGGAGGCCGCGGAGTTGGTTTTCGCCGAACAGGGCTACCACGAGGCCTCCATCGTCAAGATCACCGAGCGCGCGGGCATCGGACTCGGCACGTTCTACCTCTACTTCGACAGCAAGCAGGCGATCTTCGAGGCGCTCGTGCTCGACCTCAACCGCCGCGTGCGCCACTCGATGTCGGAGGCGATGGCCGGGGCATCCTCTCGCCTGGAGGCGGAGCGTGCGGGCTTCGCGGGTTTCTTCCGGTTCACCGCCGAGCACCCGGCGCTGTATCGCGTGGTGCGTGAGGCGGAGTTCGTCTCGCCCGAGGTGCTCCGCACGCACTACACGCGCATCGTCGAGGGCTACGAGGCAGGTCTGCGCGCCGCACAGGCAGCGGGCGATGTCGACCGCGGCCTCGATCCCGAGACCACCGCGTGGGCCCTGATGGGCATGGGCGAGCTGATCGGCATGCGGTTCCTGCTGTGGGAGCGCGACGCCGACGGAAAGCCGCCCGCACAGCTCGACCCGGTGGTGTTCGCCGGAATGACCCGATTCATCGACAACGCCCTCGCCCCGCGATCGGGTAGCGGCGACCGAGAGAAGGAAGCTTGATGGCAGAGAAGGACCTCGCGGGCAAGCGCGCCCTGATCACCGGCGGCGCGAGTGGCATCGGCCTGGCCTGCGCGCACGAGTTCGCGTCGCGCGGTGCGCACGTCGTCATCGCCGACCTGAACGCGGATGCCGCGACCGACGCCGCGACCGCCGTCGGCGGCGAGTCCTGGGTGGTTGATCTTGCCGATACGACCGCGCTCGACGATCTGACGGTCGACGTGGACATCCTCGTGAATAATGCGGGGATCCAGCGCGTCGCACCCATCCCGGAGTTCGACCCCGAGGCGTTCCGGCTGATCGTGCGCCTGATGCTGGAGTCGCCGTTCCTGCTGATCCGCGCCGCGCTGCCCACGATGTATGAGCGGGGGTGGGGGCGGGTGATCAACATCTCCAGCGCCCACGGCCTGCGCGCGAGCGCGTTCAAGTCGGCGTACGTCTCGGCCAAGCACGGGCTCGAGGGCCTGTCGAAGGTGACCGCACTCGAGGGCGCGCCGCACGGCGTCACGAGCAACTGCATCAACCCGGCCTACGTGCGCACGCCGCTCGTCGAGAGGCAGATCGCAGATCAGGCGAAGGTGCACGGGATCCCCGAGAGCGAAGTGGTCGAGAAGATCATGCTCACCGAGAGCGCCGTCAAGCGGCTCGTCGAGGCCGAGGAGGTCGCCTCGCTCGCGGGGTGGCTGGCGTCGGACAAGGCCGGCATGGTCACCGGCGCCTCGTACACGATGGACGGCGGATGGACGGCTCGGTGAGCGCGACGGAGGCAGGACACCGCTATCGCGAGATCGATGTTCCCGTCGACGGCGGGATGCTGCATGCGGGCGTGTGGGAGCCGTCGGATGCCGACGCCGACGCGCCGACCGTGCTGGTGGTGCACGGTGTCACGGCTTCGCACCTCGCGTGGCCGTTCGTCGTGGAGCGTCTGCCCGGCGTGCGCGTCGTCGCGCCCGACCTGCGGGGCCGCGGTCGCAGCAACGGCATCGTCGGCCCGGCGGGCATGGCCGCGCACGCCGACGACCTGGCAGCGCTGCTCGATGCTCTCGGGGTGCAGCGGACGCTCGTGGTCGGACACTCGATGGGCGCCTTCGTCTCGGTCGTGCTCGCCCACCGGCACCCGGAGCGGGTGTCGCGACTGCTCCTCGTCGACGGCGGGCTGCCGCTCGACGTCCCGGCCGGGCTCAGCACCGACGAGCTGGTCGCCGGCATCCTCGGACCCACCGCGGCGCGACTGTCGATGAGGTTCGCGGGCACGGGGGAGTACCTCGACTTCTGGCGGCGGCATCCCGCGTTCGACGGCGCCTGGACGCCTGAGCTGGAGCGGTATCTGGCGTACGACCTCGTCGACGACGGTGTGGGGGCGTTCCGTCCGGCGACGAGCTACGCGACGACCGCCGACGACACGCTCGACATGAACGGCGGCACCGCGCTGCCCGAGGCGCTGGCGGGGCTGCGGCATCCCACCCGTCTCATCACGGTGCCTCGCGGCCTGCAGAACGAGCCTCCGGGGCTGTACGCACCGGCGCATCTGGATCAGCTGCTCACCGCCTACCCCGGCGTCGAGCACGAGCGGGTCGACGGCTTCAACCACTACACGATCGTGATGTCGCCCGCCGGCGCCGATGTCGTGGCCGCCGCCGCCCGCGAGGAGCTCGAGGCGGCGACCACGCCCACCAGGCTGTGAGTCGCTGCGGCGGATCGCTGCCCGCGATCCGCCGCAGCGGCGGGCGATGCCGCTACTTGGTCTTGAACTGCGCGCTCAGCTGCGACCCGTCGGCGGTCGTCAAGACGACCGTGTAGCACTTGCCGGCCGTCTTCGGGGTCTGCCAGTTCTGGATCCACTGGTGCGCCGACGCGTCGTATCGCAGGGTGGTTCCACCGGTGGTGGCGAGCAGATCGTCGCTCGTGGCATCGGTGGGATCGCAGCTGACGCCCTTGGTGACGAAGCTCGCGTTGAGCGTCGCGAGATCGGTGACCTCCGTGGCACCCGCCAGCACCGTGAACTTGAGCGGCACGGTGGAGCCGCCCTTCACGATGTTGATGACCGCGCTTCCCATGTCGACCGGCTTGTAGAAGCCGTTGAGCGTCCACGCGGAGATCTCGAAGTTCGCCGAGCCGCTGCTGCCCAGGTGGTTCGCGTCGCCGGGATAGACGGCGGAGGCCGTCGCGATGCCCACCGACGTGTTGTTCGCGCACACCACCGGGGTCACCGCCTGGTCGAGTTCGCCGGCGCCGGTCACGCGCGCGGTGCACGGTGTGATCGCCGAACCGGTGAACGGGATCGCGGCTGTCGGGCACGACACCACGGTGGCCGAGGGCGCCTTGGCGATCTGGAAGCCACCGGAGACGTTGCTTCCCACGTGGTTCTCGTCACCGGCCCACGCTGCGGAGGCAGAGGCGCTGCCGGCGCCCGTGTTGTCCTCGTAGCTCACGTCGATGGCGAAGTCCGCGAGGCCGACACCAGAGACGGTCGCGGTGCAGGGCGTGTGCGGCGCACCGGTGAACACGACCGACGCGGGACAGGTGAGCATGATCGACGAGGACGCCTTGTCGATCACGAAGGTCGACGCGTCCTGGCTCGGCTCATGATTGGCATCGCCGGCGTACTGGAACGACACCGACGCGGTCCCCGCTCCGACGTTGTTCGCGTAGGACGGCTGGAAGTTCTCGTCCAAGCCGCCGGCACCCGTCACGCGGGCCGTGCACGGAGTGATCTCGGTGCCGGTGTATGCGTTCGGCTGGGTGCACGTGATCTTCGTCGTGGTCGGCGCCTTGGCGATCTCGAACGTGGTGGACGCCTCGCTCGACTTGTGGTTGACGTCGCCGCCGTAGATCGCCTCGGCGGTCGCGGTGCCCGCCTCCGTGTTGGCGGTGTAGGTCACAGCGACGTCCTCCGACAGCCCACCGGCACCCGTGACGGTCGCCGAGCACGTCTCCTGCGCGGCGCCCGTGTAGACGGTGTCGGAGCAGAGGAGCGAGATGGAGGATGCGGCCCGGTCGATGCCGATCGTGACCGATCCCGACTGTGAGGCGTAGTTCGCCAGGTCGAACGACCAGTGGGCCGTGCCGCCCGGCACGTCCGTGAAGGACTCGCCGAGGTCGAGCCCGGCGCTGACGTCTGCGCCGCCGAGGCCGGTGCACGAGCCCGTGGCGCCGTGGGCATCACCGTCGTACTCGCCGGTGTAGCCGGTGACCTCGCAGCTCGCCGCGGCGGCCAGGATCTCGAACGTCGTCGCGTCGGTCGAGCCGGTGTGGTTGCCGTCGCCGCCGTAGGTCGCCGAGGCCGTCGCCGTGCCTGCGTTCGTGTTGTCGATGTACGTCGGCGCCAGTTGCTGTGCCAGGGACGCGCCGCTCACCGTCGCCGTGCACGGCGTGAGGGCCGAGCCGGTGTAGGTGACGGACGCCGGGCACTCCACGGTCGTCGTGGACGAAGCCTTCGTGATCTGGAACGTCGCATCCCCGCTGCTCGGCTTGTGGGTCGCGTCGCCGGCGAACGCGGCTGCCGCGGTGGCGGTGCCCACATTCGTGTTCGCGGCGTGCGTCACCGAGAGCGTCTGCGAGAACCCGCCCTCACCGGTCACGGTCGCCGTGCAGGGTGTGAGGGCCGAACCTGTGTAGACGATCGAGGCCGGACACGAGACGGTCGTCGTGGTGGCGGTCGCGACGTTGCAGGGGCCGACCTTCCAGCGGACGGTGATGGGGGCCGATCTGCTGATAGCCACGCCGTTGACGTTCTTGCCGACGGCCGAGAAGTTGACGGTCCCCGTGAAGTCACCGGCAGCGTTGCCGGCGGTGAGGGTGACGACTGCGGTCGCGCCGGTGGGTGACAGTGCGTTGTTCGGATACGCCGCCGTACCCTCCCAGTCGTCGGGCAGTGTGATGTCGCCCGGCGCGCCGGATGCCACGGTCACCGACAATGGGGCGACGGTTGCGGCGCTCACGTCGACCACTGCTTCGTCGGCGAAGACCTGCGGGCCACCTCCCTGGTGGCCATTGCTCTGCATGTAGACCGCGACCTGCTGGGTCGCCGTGCTGCCGCACGTGAGCGTTCCGAAGTCGATGTCGGCCTGCGTGCCTATGGTTATCGCGTCGCCGTCGACGAACACGTTGTCGGCATGCGCCGCACCCGCGATCGAGACGAGGAGCGCCGTCGTCGCCAACGCGACAACAGGCAGCAGAGTAGAACGGAGCTTCATTGGTCCCTCCCCAGGGCCGTGCTTTGTGCTGCTCCTCGCGGACCCCGTTCCGCTCTGGAATTGCGAACACCATAACGGACACGTGGCCGATTCGTGGGGAAAACTGTGCCCATCCTTGCCGAGGGCTGAGGTTGAGCCCCGGCTGCTAACGCGCGGCCGCGATGCGTGTGGTCAGCTGGTGGGCGTGGGCCAGGAGTGTGCGGCCGAGCTCGGGGAGGCGCTCGGGGCCGAACCGGAACTCCACCCCTGTCAGGCTCAGCGCCCACTGGGGGTGGCCCTCGCGGGTGAAGACCGCGGCGCCGATGCCGTATGAGCCCTCGACGATGAGACCAGGGTTCACGGCGTAGCCGCGTTCCTGCGTGTCGCGCAGCCGCGTCCGCAGCCGCGCTTCGCTGTGCGCAGCCCCCCATGCACGGGGAAGCGCGGGATGACGCTCGAAGTAGGCGTCCACATCGTGGGGAGGTAGGAACGCCAGGATCGCGAGCCCGGCCGACGCGATGCCCAGTGGGAAGCGCACGCCCTCGGACAGCACGAATGAACGGATGGGGAAGCTGCCCTCCTCGCGGAGCAGGCACACGGTCTCGTCGCCGCGGCGCACCGAGAGGAACGCGCTCTCCTCCGTGCGCACCGCGAGCGAGCGCACGATGTCGCGGGCGATCCCGGTCACGTCGTAGCGGGATGCCGCGACCGTGCCCATCAGGAACAGTTCGGGTCCCGGCATCCAGCGTCCCGTCCGGTCGTCCTGGTCGACCAGACCCTCCTGGCGCAGGGCGGTGAGCAGCCGGTGGGTCGTGGGCCGCGTGAGGTCGGCGCGGCGGGCGAGTTCGGCCACCGGCATCCCGTCGTTCCCGCCCGAGGTGACCAGTCGCAGCAGCTGTGCGGCGCGCGCGATCGACTGGGCGCCCGGGACGGTGCGTTTGGCTGGGGTGTCCACAATATGGACGCTACGTCGCAGAGTGGCCACATGGCAAGTGACGCCCTGGCGCGGAGGGGCACGGGGACGCACGATGAGATGTCCGCACCATGCAAAGGAGCAGAATGATCGACAAGACCTGGGGCTCGGCGGCCGAAGCCGTCGCCGACATCCCCGACGGCGCTTCGCTCGCGGTGGGAGGGTTCGGCCTCTCGGGCAACCCGATCGCCCTCATCGAGGCGCTCCTCGCACAGGGGACGAGCGATCTCAGCATCGTGAGCAACAACTGCGGCGTGGACGACTGGGGACTCGGCGTCCTGCTGAACGCCAAGCGCATCCGCAAGATGACGTCGTCGTACGTGGGCGAGAACAAGGAGTTCGAGCGGCAGTTCCTCTCGGGCGAGCTCGAACTCGAACTGACGCCTCAGGGCACACTCGCCGAGAAGCTGCGGGCGGGCGGGTCGGGCATCGCCGCGTTCTACACGCAGACCGGCGTCGGCACCCAGGTCGCAGTGGGCGGGCTGCCTCGTCGTTACGCGGCCGACGGCAGCATCGCGGTGGCGTCGCCCGTGAAGGACGTGCGCAGCTTCGACGTCGCCGGCACGCCTCGCGACTATGTGCTCGAGGAGTCGATCGTCACCGACTTCGCGCTGGTGCACGCGCTCAAGGGCGACCGTCACGGCAACCTCGTCTTCAACAAGGCTGCGCGCAACTTCAACCCGCTCGCGGCCATGGCCGGGAGTGTCTGCATCGTCCAGGTGGAGGAGCTCGTCGAACCCGGCGAACTCGACCCCGACAGCATCCATCTCCCCGGCATCTACGTGCATCGCATCGTGGAGGTCGGATCCGACATCGAGAAGCGCATCGAGCGGCGCACGGTCAGCGTCGCGCAGGCCGCCGCGCGCGAGATGCCGGAAGGAGCCTGACATGCCGCTGAACCGCAACGAGATGGCCGCCCGCGCGGCCGCGGAGCTCGCCGACGGCTCGTACGTCAACCTCGGCATCGGACTGCCGACACTGGTGCCGAACTTCGTGCCCGAGGGCGTGACGGTCGTGCTGCAGTCCGAGAACGGCATCCTCGGCGTCGGGCCGTACCCGACCGAGGAGAACGTCGACCCCGACCTCATCAATGCCGGCAAGGAGACCGTCACGACGCTGCCCGGGGCGGCGTTCTTCGACTCCGCGACGAGCTTCGGCATGATCCGCGGAGGCAAGATCGACGCCGCGATCCTCGGCGCCATGCAGGTCTCGGCGACCGGCGACCTCGCCAACTGGATGATCCCCGGAAAGATGGTGAAGGGCCCCGGCGGCGCGATGGACCTCGTGCACGGCGCCGCGAAGGTGATCGTGCTGATGGAGCACGTCGCCAAGGACGGCTCCGCCAAGATCGTGAACGAGTGCTCGCTTCCTCTCACGGGTCGCGGCGTGGTCGACCGCATCATCACGGACCTCGCGGTCATCGATGTGACGGATGCCGGACTCGTGCTCGTCGAGACGGCCCCAGGTGTCACGGTGGCCGAGGTCGTCGCCGCGACGGAACCGGAGTTGCTCGTCTCGGACGAACTTAAGGTGGAAGCATGAACCACGACGACGTCGTCATCGTCGCCGCTGCGCGGACTCCGCAGGGCCGACTGAAGGGCCAGCTGGCTCCGCTCACCGCGGTGCAGCTCGGCAGCGCCGCGATCCGCGGCGCGCTCGAGAAGGGCGGCATCCCGGCCGACGCGGTCGACGCCGTGCTGGTGGGCCAGGTGCTCGCCGCCGGCAGCGGGCAGAACCCCGCGCGGCAGGCGGCCGTGGGAGCCGGCATCCCGTGGGAGGTGCACTCCGGATCCGTCAACAAGGTCTGTCTCTCCGGACTCACGGCGATCATCGACGGCGCCCGCATGGTCGGGGCGGGCGACGCGACCGTCGTGGTCGCCGCCGGCATGGAGTCGATGACGCGGTCACCGCACCTGCTGATGGGCTCGCGCGACGGCTGGGCGTACGGCTCCATCGAGGTCCTCGACCACATGGCGTACGACGGGCTCACCGACGCGTATGACCGCGAGAGCATGGGCGCGTCGACCGAACGACACAACGAGCGGTTCGAGATCACGCGCGAGGCTCAGGATGCCGTGGCCGCCCGATCGCACCAGCGCGCTGCCGCAGCGCAGGCGGAAGGCGTGTTCGAGGCCGAGATCGTGCCGGTCGAGATCCCGCAGCGCAAGGGCGACCCGGTCGTCGTGACGAAGGACGAGGGCGTGCGGCCGGAGACGACAGTCGAGACCCTCGCGGGCCTGCGGCCCGCCTTCGCACAGGGCGGCTCGATCACGGCGGGCAACTCGTCGCAGATCTCCGACGGCGCCTCTGCCGTCGTGCTCACGACGCGTTCCCACGCCGACGAGAACGGCTGGAATGTGCTGGCCGTGGTCGGTGCCTCCGGCCAGGTCGCCGGGCCCGACAACTCCCTGCATGCCCAGCCCGCGCGCGCGATCGAGAAGGCGCTCGCCAAGCAGGGCATCGCCGCGTCGGATCTCGACATCGTCGAGATCAACGAGGCGTTCGGCGCCGTGGTGGCGCGATCGCAGGCGGAGCTGGGGCTCTCGGACGAGGTCGTCAATCCGCACGGCGGCGGCATCGCGATCGGACACCCGATCGGGGCGTCCGGCAACCGCCTCGTCGTCCACGCGGTGCACGAGCTCGTCCGCCGTGGCGGCGGCACAGCCGCGGTCGCACTCTGCGGCGGCGGCGGACAGGGCGACGCGCTGATCCTCACGCGCTGAGGTCCACGCCTCAGGTGTCAGGTGTCACGACATGCGGCCTCACGCTCTTCGATTCCGCGCGTCGTGACACCTGAGCGCCCCTCGCTGCGAGCGCAGGTCAGCGGTCGAGGCGGCGCTTGAGGAGCTTCTTCTCGCGGCCGTGCACGGGGGAGTCGTTCGCGATGACCGCGCCGCGCGATGCGCGGCGGACATCGACGATGGCCCCGACCGCCAGCGCCAGCGAGATGCCCCAGCTGAGCCAAGCCAGCGCCATGCGCCAGGTGAACGGCTCGTTCTCGCGGAGGCCCCTCAGCAGCGTCAGCCCGCCGGTGAACGCGGTGAGGATGCCGGTGCCGAAGAGGTACTTGCGCATGAGGCCACGTTAGCGCGGCAGTGGTGTCGCACGCGCCCCTTGACATGGGCATGCGTCGCACGTCAAGGGCGGTCGGCCGGATGAGCGCGCTGTTAGCCTGGGGCCGTTGCCGAGTCCACGAAACCGTCAGGAGCCCGCGTGACAGAGCCCCATCCTCCCGCGCCCGGCCGAATCGCCGAACTCGTCGTCGTCGCCAATCGCCTCCCCGTCGACCGCGTCGTCGACGCCGATGGCGAACCAGGCTGGAGACGCTCGCCGGGCGGGCTCGTGACCGCTCTCGAGCCGGTGATGCGCCGGGCGGACGGCGCGTGGGTGGGCTGGCCGGGGCAGCCCGACATCGAGGTCGACCCGTTCGAGTTCGAGGGCACGCATCTGGTGCCGGTGATGCTGACGTCCGAAGACGTCGAGCTGTACTACGAGGGCATGTCGAACGACACGTTCTGGCCGCTCTACCACGACGTCATCGCCGAACCCCGGTACCGCCGCGTCTGGTGGGACGCCTATGTGAAGGTGAACCGGCGCTTCGCCCAGGCTGCGGCCGCTGTAGCCGCGGACGGCGCGACCGTGTGGGTGCAGGACTACCAGCTGCAGCTCGTGCCGCAGATGCTGCGCCAAGCCCGTCCCGACCTGACGATCGGCTACTTCCACCACATTCCCTTCCCGGCATACGGCCTGTACTCGCAGCTGCCGTGGCGCCGCCAGGTGCTCGAGGGGCTGCTGGGCGCCGATGTCATCGGCTTCCAGCGGGTCGCCGACGCCGGCAACTTCGCCCGCGCCGTGCGTCGCCAGCTGCGCTACGACACGAAGGCCTCGGGCATCACCGTCCCGAATCCCGACGGCACGAGCCGGCGGGCGCTCGCAAAGGCCTTCCCGATCTCGATCGACGCGTCGTCGTATATCGAGCTCGCCCGACAGGACAGCGTGAGGGCGCGCGCGAAGGAGATCCGCGAGAGCCTGGGCAACCCGAAGAAGATCCTGCTCGGCGTCGACCGCCTGGACTACACCAAGGGCATCCGCCACCGGATGAAGGCGTTCGGCGAACTGCTCGAAGACGGCAAGATCGCGGTCGAGGACGTGACGCTCGTGCAGGTCGCGAGCCCGAGCCGCGAGCGGGTCGCCGCCTATATGCAGTTGCGGGACGAGATCGAGCTCACCGTCGGCCGCATCAACGGCGACCACGACACGATGGGGCACACCGCGATCCGCTACCTCCACCAGGCCTACCCGCGGGAGGAGATGGTGGCGCTGTTCCTGGCCGCCGACGTCATGCTCGTCACGGCGCTCCGCGACGGCATGAACCTCGTCGCCAAGGAGTACGTCGCGTCGCGCATCGACAACCGGGGCGTGCTGGTGCTCAGCGAGTTCGCGGGCGCCGCGGACGAGCTGCCGAGTGCGGTGCGCATCAACCCGCACGACATCGACGGGATGAAGGACGCCATCATGCGCGCCATCGAGATGCCCTCGGCCGAGCAGGGCCGCCGCATGCGGGCGCTGCGCCGCAAGGTGGTGGAGAACGACGTCGCGCGCTGGTCGCAGTCGTTCCTCGACGCCCTCGACGGCGCACGCGAGCGCAACCGGTTCCCCGCGCTCAACCGGTCGGCGGAGGCGCGCGGATGAGCCTCGATCTCGCGGACGACGGGCGCGATGCGATCGCCGGGGTCGCGGCATCCGATCTCCTGCTCGTCGCGCTCGACTTCGACGGGACGCTGTCGCCGCTCGCGGACGAGCCGATGGACGCACGGATGCTGCCTGCCGCACGCGACGCGGTGAACGCCGTGGTGGCCGCGCCCGACACCGTCGTGGCCTTCGTCTCGGGGCGGAGCCTCGTCGACCTGCGGGTGATCGCCGAGCACGACGACGCGTCCCGCGTGCTGCTGGCCGGATCGCACGGTGCCGAGTTCTGGATCCCCGGTGAAGGTCTGCAGAGCCACGGCGAGGACGAGGCGGACGTCGCGCTGCGCGACGCGATGCGGTCGCACGCCGAGGCGGCGACGGCGGAGCTCGACGGCGTCTGGATCGAACCGAAGACCTTCGGGTTCGGTGTCCACACCCGGCGGGCCACGGCCGAGGCCGCGGCGGAGGCGAATCGCCTCGCTGACGAGATCGTCGCGGCGGAGGCGCCGCACTGGCGTCGGCGAACCGGGCACAACATCGTCGAGTTCGCCTTCCGGCACGAGGGCAAGGACTCCGCGATCGCCGAGCTCCGGGAGCGCGTGGGCGCGACGGCGGTGCTGTTCGCGGGGGACGACATCACCGACGAGGACGCGCTGGCGAGCCTGGGTGCGGACGACCTCGGCGTGCGCGTCGGCGACGGCCCGACCGCGGCGGCGGTGCGCGTGCCGGACATCGCCGCTCTCGCGGACCTTCTGAAGCTGCTCGCGGCGGAGCGGACCCGCGTCCGAGGATGAACGGCATGCCGGGCGAGCGGGTCGGCGCGCAGGAACGGCCGCCCGGGAGAGCGATCCGCCGCGCGGCAATAGACTGAGCCAATGGCCCAGCCCCATTCGCCCGCTGACAACACCATCGATATCAAGCCCCGCAGCCGCGTCGTCACCGACGGCATCGAAGCCACGACATCGCGCGGCATGCTCCGTGCCGTCGGCATGGGGGATGCGGACTGGGACAAGCCTCAGATCGGCATCGCATCGAGCTGGAACGAGATCACACCCTGCAACCTGAGCCTCGACCGGCTCGCGCAGGGCGCCAAGGAGGGCGTGCACGCCGGCGGCGGCTATCCGCTGCAGTTCGGCACGATCTCGGTCTCGGACGGCATCTCGATGGGCCACGAGGGCATGCACTTCTCGCTCGTCTCGCGCGAGGTCATCGCCGACTCGGTCGAGACGGTCATCATGGCTGAGCGTCTCGACGGCTCCGTGCTCCTCGCCGGCTGCGACAAGTCGATCCCGGGCATGCTGATGGCGTCCGCCCGGCTGGACCTGTCCAGCGTCTTCCTCTACGCCGGCTCCATCGCGCCCGGCTGGGTCAAGCTCTCGGACGGCACCGAGAAGGATGTCACGATCATCGACTCGTTCGAAGCCGTGGGCGCGTGTCTCGCGGGCAAGATGAGCGAGGCCGACCTGAAGCGCATCGAGTGCGCGATCGCGCCGGGCGAGGGCGCGTGCGGCGGCATGTACACGGCCAACACGATGGCGTCGGTCGCAGAGGCGCTGGGCCTCAGCCTTCCGGGCTCAGCGGCACCGCCCTCGGCGGACCGCCGCCGCGACTACTTCGCCCACCGCTCGGGCGAGGCCGTGGTGAACCTGCTGCGTCAGGGCATCACGACGCGCGACATCCTCACCAAGGAGGCGTTCGAGAACGCGATCGCCCTGGCGATGGCGCTCGGCGGCTCGACCAACGTGGTGCTGCACCTCCTCGCCATCGCCCGCGAGGCCGACGTCGACCTGAGCCTGCACGACTTCAACCGGATCGGCGACAAGGTCCCGCACGTGGCCGACATGAAGCCGTTCGGCAAGTACGTCATGAATGACGTCGACCGTCACGGCGGCATCCCGGTCATCATGAAGGCCATGCTCGATGAGGGCCTGCTCCACGGCGACGCCCTCACGGTCACCGGCAAGACGCTCGCCGAGAACCTGGCCGACCTCGACCCGGACCCCGTCGACGGCACGGTGATCCACACCTTCGACGACCCGATCCACGCCAAGGGCGGCATCACGATCCTGCACGGCTCGATCGCGCCGGAAGGCGCCGTCGTCAAGTCGGCCGGCTTCGACGCCGATGTGTTCGAGGGCCCGGCCCGCGTGTTCGAGCGCGAGCGCGCTGCGATGGACGCCCTCGAGGCCGGAGCGATCCAGGCAGGCGACGTCGTGGTGATCCGCTACGAAGGCCCGAAGGGCGGCCCCGGCATGCGCGAGATGCTCGCGATCACGGCGGCCATCAAGGGCGCGGGGCTCGGAAAAGATGTACTACTCTTGACGGACGGACGATTCTCAGGCGGCACAACCGGCCTGTGCATCGGCCACATAGCACCCGAAGCGGTGGACGCTGGTCCCATCGCCTTCGTGCGCGATGGTGATCTGATACGGGTCGATATCGCGGCTCGCACTCTCGACCTACTCGTCGACGAGGCTGAGCTTGACTCCCGCCGCTCTGGCTGGGAGCCGCTTCCCCCGCGCTATACCCGTGGCGTTCTTGCCAAGTACTCCCGACTCGTGCGCTCCGCTGCGGAGGGCGCGACCACCGGTTGAGCCTGGTTTCCGGCATCCCGTCCGACCCATCTGTGAGGAATCTCACCATGTCAGCCGACACCGCCGCGGCCGTTCCCCGGCCGCCAGCCCGCACCGCCTCGACGCCCGTGCTCACGGGCGCGGAAGCGGTCGTCCGCTCGCTCGACCTGCTCGGGGTGACCGACGTCTTCGGTCTCCCGGGCGGGGCCATCATGCCCGTCTACGACCCCCTCATGGACGACGAGTCGGTGCGCCACATCCTGGTCCGCCACGAGCAGGGCGCCGGGCACGCCGCCGAGGGGTACGCGTCCGCATCCGGCCGCGTCGGCGTCGCCATCGCGACGTCCGGCCCGGGTGCCACCAACCTCGTCACCGCGATCGCCGATGCCTACATGGACTCGGTGCCGATCGTCTGCATCACCGGGCAGGTGTTCTCGACCCTCATGGGCACGGACGCCTTCCAGGAGGCGGACATCGTGGGAATCACGATGCCGATCACGAAGCACTCGTTCCTCGTGAAGCGCGCCGAGGACATTCCGGGAGCCCTTGCGGCGGCGTTCGAGATCGCCTCGACCGGCCGGCCGGGTCCGGTGCTCGTCGACATCACCAAGGATGCCCAGCAGGCCGAGGCGCCCTTCATCTGGCCGCCGAACATCGACCTTCCGGGCTACCGGCCGGTGACCAAGGCGCACGGCAAGCAGATCCAGGCCGCGGCGCAGCTGATCGACGACGCCAAGAAGCCGGTGCTGTACGTCGGCGGTGGCGTGATCCGCGCACGGGCCTCCGAAGAGCTGCGCTCGCTCGCCGAGACCACCGGCGCACCGCTCGTCACCACGCTCATGGCGCGGGGCGCGTTCCCCGACTCGCACCCGCAGCACCTCGGCATGCCCGGCATGCACGGCACCGTCCCTGCTGTGCTGGCGCTGCAGGAGGCCGACCTCATCGTCGCCCTCGGCGCGCGGTTCGACGACCGCGTCACCGGCAAGGCTGCCCTGTTCGCGCCGAACGCGAAGGTCGTGCACGTCGACATCGACCCGGCCGAGATCTCGAAGATCCGCACCGCCGACGTCCCGATCGTCGGCGACCTGAAGGACGTCCTCGTCGACCTCGACGCCGCGTTCCGTGCGGTGAGCCGCGACTCCACTCCCGACATCGCCGAGTGGTGGTCGTTCCTCGACGGCCTCCGCGACGAGTTCCCGCTCGGCTACTCGCAGCCGACCGACGGCCTGATGTCGCCGCAGTACGTGATCAAGCGCATCGGAGAGCTCACCGGCCCCGAGGGCATCTATGCCGCCGGCGTCGGCCAGCACCAGATGTGGGCGGCGCAGTTCATCAAGTACGAGCGTCCGAACGCGTGGCTGAACTCCGGCGGCGCCGGAACGATGGGCTACTCGGTGCCCGCAGCGATGGGTGCCAAGGTCGCCGAGCCCGACCGTGTCGTCTGGGCGATCGACGGCGACGGCTGCTTCCAGATGACCAATCAGGAGCTCGCCACCTGCGCGATCAACGACATCCCCATCAAGGTCGCGATCATCAACAACTCGTCGCTGGGCATGGTGCGCCAGTGGCAGACGCTGTTCTACGACGGCCGTCACTCCCACACCGACCTCAACACGGGCCACGGCACCGTCCGCATCCCCGACTTCGTGAAGCTGGCGGAGGCGTACGGCTGCCTCGCGATCCGCGTCGAGAAGGAGGAGGACGTGGATGCCGCGATCCGGACCGCGCTCGAGACGAACGATCGCCCCGTGGTGATCGACTTCGTGGTGAGCGCCGACGCCATGGTGTGGCCGATGGTTCCGCAGGGCGTCAGCAACAGCTACGTCCAGTACGCGCGGGATCACTCGCCCGCCTTCGACGAGCAGGAGGACTGAGGCCATGACGAGTCACGTGCTGAGCCTCCTCGTGGAGGACAAGCCGGGTCTGCTGACCCGCGTCGCCGGGCTGTTCGCACGCCGCGGCTTCAACATCGAGTCGCTCGCCGTGGGCGTCACCGAGGTCCCCGGACTCTCGCGCATCACCGTGGTCGTCGACGTCGACGAGCTCCCGCTCGAACAGGTGACGAAGCAGCTCAACAAGCTGATCAACGTCATCAAGATCGTCGAGCTCGACACGTCGGCATCCGTCCAGCGCGAGCACATGCTCGTGAAGGTGCGCGCCGACAACCAGACGCGCTCGAACGTGCTCGAGGTCGTGAACCTGTTCCGCGGGCAGATCGTCGACTACGCACCCGACGCACTCGTCGTCGAGGTGACCGGCGACAAGGGCAAGGTCGAGGCGTTCCTGCGCGCCCTCGAGCCGTTCGGCATCAAGGAGCTCGCGCAGTCCGGCCTCGTCGCCATCGGTCGCGGCGGCAAGAGCATCACAGAGCGCGTCCTGCGCGGCTGACACAGACCACACCGACCACAACATCAAGGAGAAACACGAAGATGGCTGAGATCTTCTACGACGCCGATGCCGACCTGAGCATCGTCCAGGGCAAGAAGGTGGCGATCGTGGGCTACGGCTCGCAGGGACACGCACACGCCCAGAACCTTCGCGACTCGGGTGTCGAGGTCGTCATCGCGCTCAAGGACGGCTCGAAGTCGACCGCGAAGGCGCAGGACGAGGGCTTCGAGGTCAAGTCGGTCGCCGACGCGGCCGCGTGGGCCGACCTCATCATGATCCTTGCTCCCGACCAGCACCAGCGCTCGATCTACACCGAGAGCATCAAGGACAAGCTGACCCCGGGCAAGACGCTGGCCTTCGCGCACGGCTTCAACATCCGGTTCGGCTACATCGAGGCGCCCGAGGGCGTCGACGTGATCCTCGTCGCCCCGAAGGCGCCGGGCCACACCGTCCGCCGCGAGTACGTCGCGGGTCGGGGCATCCCCGACATCATCGCCGTGGAGCGGGATGCCTCGGGTTCGGCGTGGGCGACCGCGCTCTCGTACGCGAAGGCCATCGGCGGCACGCGCGCGGGCGTCATCAAGACGACGTTCACCGAAGAGACCGAGACCGACCTGTTCGGCGAGCAGGCCGTCCTGTGCGGCGGTGTGTCGCAGCTCGTCCAGTACGGCTTCGAGACGCTGACCGAAGCGGGCTACCAGCCGCAGATCGCGTACTTCGAGGTGCTGCACGAGCTGAAGCTCATCGTCGACCTCATGTGGGAGGGCGGCATCGCCAAGCAGCGCTGGTCGGTCTCGGACACCGCCGAGTACGGCGACTACGTCTCGGGCCCGCGCGTGATCGACCCGCACGTCAAGGAGAACATGCAGGCCGTGCTCGCCGACATCCAGTCGGGCGCGTTCGCCAAGCGCTTCATCGACGACCAGGACAACGGCGCCGTCGAGTTCCTGGAGCTGCGTGAGAAGGCCGCTGCCCACCCGATCGAGTCGGTCGGCAAGGACCTGCGTTCGCTCTTCGCGTGGAAGCAGCAGGACGAGGACTACGTCGAGGGCAACGCGGCGCGCTGAATCACCTCTTGCCTCGCGCATCGCGCGGGACTCCGAGAGCCCGGTCCCGGAAGGGGCCGGGCTCTTTCGGTTGCTCGCGGTGCGCTCCAGACGCACAGACATCCGATGTCTGTGTCAGGATGGAGGCACGCACAGGCGAAAGGTGAGTGGGGCGAAGATGCGACAGCAGTGGTTCGACGACGCACGATTCGGAATGTTCGTGCACTTCGGTCTGTACAGCGCGGCCGCGCGTCACGAGTGGGTGCAGAACTACGAGCGACTGACCGACGAGGACTACCGCCAGTACTTCGAGCACTTCGATCCCGATCTCTTCGACGCGCGGGCGCTGGCGCGCCGCGCCAAGGAGACGGGCATGGGCTACGTCGTCCTCACCACGAAGCACCACGACGGATTCGCGCTCTGGAACACCTCTGTCAGCGACTTCAACTCGATGGCCGCCTGCGGCCGTGACCTCGTGCGTGAGTACGTCGACGCGCTCCGAGAGGAGGGGCTGCGCGTCGGCCTCTACCACTCGCTCCTCGACTGGCATCACCCCGACTTCACCGTCGACGGGAACCATCCTCGCCGCGGTGACGACGTCGCCGCGCTCAACGAGGGCCGCGACATGGCCCGCTACCGGGAGTTCCTGCACGCGCAGGTGCGGGAGCTGCTGGCCGACTACGGGCGGATCGACTACCTCTTCTTCGACTTCACCTCTCCCGAGTCCATGGACGGGCTGGCGGGCAAGGGGCCGGAGGACTGGGATGCCGAGGCCCTGCTGGCGATGTGCCGCCGACTGCAGCCCGAGATGCTCGTCAACGACCGGCTCGGCATCCCGGGCGATTTCGTGACGCCTGAGCAGTATCAGCCCACCGCGCCGCTCGTGGTCGACGGCGAGCCGCAGGTCTGGGAGGCCTGTCAGACGATGAACGGCTCGTGGGGCTATCACCGCGACAACACCGAGCAGAAGTCGGCGACGCTGCTCGTGCAGATGCTCGCGGACTCGGTGTCGATGGACGGCAACATGCTGCTCAACATCGGGCCGGACGGCCGTGGGGCGATCGCCCCGCGCGACGAGCGCACGCTCTCCGAGATCGGCGAATGGATGCGGCTGCACCGAGGTGCGATCGTCGGGGCCGGACATGCGGATGCCGCGCCGCCGCGGGAGGGCGTCTACACGCGGCGTGGCCGCCGGCTGTACCTGCACCTGTTCTCGTGGCCGCTCGGCTTCGTCCACCTGCCCGATCTGGCGGGCAAGGTGTCGTACGCGCGGTTCTTCCACGACGGCTCGTGGCTGCGCACGTCGGTCGCCGATCCGTCGCAGACCGCGAGCAACATGACTCCGGCCGGCGAGGCGGAGGGCACGCTCACCGTCCACCTGCCGGTCATGAGGCCCGACGTGCTGGTCCCGGTGATCGAGCTCACCCTCGACGAGGGCTGACCCGTCAGGCGGTGGGCAGCTCGAGGTTGTCGAGCGCCCACCGCGCCGCGCCGTAGAGGATGGCGTCGGCACGCGTCTGCGCGGCCTCGATGCGCAGCTGCTGCGTCGCCAGGGGATGGCAGGCCTCGTAGACACGGCTGCGGACGGCCGCGATGAAGGGCTCGGACGCGCTCATGCTGCCCGTGAGGAACACGGCGTGCGGGTTGAAGAAGTTGACCACGCCCGACAGCGCCTGCCCGAGATGCGTGCCCGCGGTGCGGACGATCGTCGTGGCCTCGGGCTCGGCATCACGGGCGAGAGCCAGTACGTCGACGGTGGTCGCGACGTCGGTGCGCCCTCGCTCGCGCATCTGGCGCACCAGGCTGGCACCGCTCGCGACGGTCTCGAGGCACCCGGTGTTGCCGCACGAGCACGGGATGTCGCCGCTGCCGTCGATACGCGTGTGCGTGATGTCGCCGGCGGCCCCAGTCGCGCCGCGGTGGATGTGGCCGTCGACGATGATGCCGCTGCCGATGGCCGTGCCGGCCTTGACCGTGATGCTGTGCCCGGTAGCGCCGAACTGCGCACGGTGCTCGCCGAGCGCCGCGAGATTCGCGTCGTTGTCGACCGCGACGGTGACCCCGTAGCGCTGCCGGACGTGCTCGGCGACACGGAAGCCCGGCCAGCCCGGCATCCGCGAGGGCTGGGTCACCGTGCCGGTGGCGATGTCGACGGGGCCGGGGAGGCTGATGCCGATCGCGCGGATCGTGGTGTCGCGGCCGAGCTCGTCGAAGACCCGGCACACGGCATCCAGCGTCGCTTCCGGCCCGTCCGCCAGCACGACGGGGATGGATCGCGTCTCCCGGAGCTCGCCGCTCAGGGAGTGGGCGCCGATGCGCGCGTGGCCGCCGCCCAGGTCGACGGTCAGGACGACGCCGGAGTTCTCGTCGATCCCCAGCAGACGGGGGCGGCGCCCGCCGCGGGATGTGCCCTCGCCGCGTTCATCGACGATGCCCGCGTCGATGAGCGACTGCACGCGCAGGCTCACGGTCGACGGCGCGAGGCCCAGGGCTGCGGCGAGCTCCGAGCGGGAGCGGGCCTCGCCGCGCGCGATCAGGTCGACGATGCGACGGGAGAGTTCCTCATCGGCGGAGCGGTCGGTGTCCGGGGTCATGTTGCCTCTCGCGGGGGTGGGGCGGGCCGTGTTTCCGAGACGTGACGAAGTATCACACGTCGATAAACATCCGATGTTCAGGTTGCGTCGCAAATCGAAATCTGCGATGGTAACTTGCGACACAAGAGTACAAGGTTAGTTCGACAATCGAAACAACCTGACCAAGACTGGCTGACAGAGGAGACATTCGATGAAGAAGTTGCGCGTCGGCGCGGTGGCTGCGGCCACCGGCGTAGCGGTGGTGCTGACAGGGTGCGCGAGCGGATCCGGCGGGGACGCGTCCACCGACGGCAAGCCGACGATCGTCGTCGACATGTGGGCGGGGAGCGAGGACGACACGACAGCGCTCGAGAAGCAGGTCGCGATCGCGCAGGAGGAGAACCCGGATGTCGTGGTCAAGCTGCAGACCGCGCCGTGGAACGACTTCTTCACCAAGCTCACGACGAACATGGCGAGCGGCAACATGGCCTGCGTCACCGGCATGAGCGGCGCTCAGCTGGGCGGATTCACCGACGGCTTCCGTGAACTGACCGCGGACGACCTCGAGACGGCAGGCCTCGACTTCGCCGACTTCAACCCCGGCGCGGAAGGCATCCTCAGCTTCGAGGGTGGCCTGTACGGCGTGCCGTTCGACGTCGCGACGATGCTCGTCTACTACAACCAGGACATGCTCACCGCCTCGGGCGCGGCGACACCCGAGATCGGCTGGACGTTCGACGACTTCGAGGACATCGCCACGGCCGCGACGACCGACGGCAAGTACGGCTTCGGGATGGGAATGGGCGGCTACCAGTGGATGTCGATGCCGATCGCCTACTCCGGCAAGCAGCCCGCTTCTGAAGACGGCACGCTTCACATCGACGACGCGGACTTCGTGGATGCCGCCTCGTGGTACTCCGGCCTCGTGACCGACCTCGGTGTCGCGGCGCCTGTCGCGTCGGCCTCCGACACCGGCTGGGGTGAGAACCAGTACACGGGCGGCAACGCCGCGATGGCGGTCGACGGCACATGGAACGCCGTCAGCTACCTCAACAACGAGTCCGGCTTCGCCGCCGGGATGGCGCCGCTGCCCACCGGAGACCACGGCAACTCGGGGCCGATCCTCGGCTCGGGCTACGGCATCTCGAAGACGTGCGACCACCCCGAAGAGGCACTGAAGGTCATGGGCTCCCTCCTCGGCAAGGACGCGCAGGACTACATCGCCTCGTCCGGCCGTTCGTACCCCGCGCGCACCGAGTCGCAGCCGCTGTACTTCGACTCGATCGACGAGAAGTACCGTGAGCAGGTCCAGACGGTCTTCGAGTCCGCCTTCGAGACCACGGTGCCGCTGTACATGACGAAGAACTGGGAGAAGCTCGACAGCTACATCCAGCCCAACCTCGTCAGCGTCTACAACGGCCAGATGGAGATGTCGGACCTGCTGGAGAACGCTCAGACGCAGTTCGGCAACTGACCGGACCCGTTTCCGCATCTTCGCACCTGAGCAGGAGAGCAGATTGATGACGATCACGACGAAACGTCGGGGGTCGCTCGCCCGGGCCGAGGCCCGCCAGGCGCTGGGCTTCGCAAGCCCGGCCCTGGTGGGGCTCGCCCTGTTCACGATCGTGCCGGTGGGGCTGTCGATCGTGATGAGCGTCTACGACTGGCCGACGTTCGGCGACCGCACCTTCACCGGCGTCGACAACTACGTCACGCTCTTTACGTCGAGCCCGGACTTCTGGCCGGCGCTGCGGAACTCCGCGGTGTACACGCTGCTGTACGTGCCGCTGAGCATCGCGCTCTCGCTCGTGCTCGCGATCGGGCTCGGTCCGCGCATCCGCGGCCGCGGCGCCCTGCGCGTGCTCTTCTTCATCCCGGTCGTGGTCCCGATGGTCGCGAACGTCCTGGTGTGGAAGATGATGCTGCAGCCGCAGGGCCTGTTCAACGGGCTCGCGCAGTCCTGGTTCGGGGTGACCCTCCCGAACTTCCTCGCCGACCCCTACTGGGCGATGATCATGGTCGTCGCCATGAGCGTCTGGCAGGGCCTCGGCTACAACATGCTGATCTTCTCGGCAGCTCTCGAGCAGCTGCCCGAGAGCGTGCTGGAGGCGGCGAGCATCGACGGCGCACGCGGTTTCCGGCTGATCTGGAGCGTCATGATCCCGATGATCTCGCCGTCGATCTTCTTCGCGACGATCATGACCATGATCACCGCGCTGCAGGTCTTCGCCCAGCCGCAGCTACTCACCGGCGGCGGGCCCGGAAACGCCACCAAGCCGCTCGTGATGTTCATCTGGGAGCAGGGCTTCACCTTCGGCGACCTGGGACTTGCGGCGGCGGCCGCATGGATCCTCTTCGCGATCATCATCCTCATCACCGGCGTGCAGTTCGCCGCACAGCGCAAGTGGGTGCACTATGAGCACTGACACCGGCATCGACGAAGCCGTCGAGCAGACGCTCCTGATGACCTCGGAAGACGAGTTCGTCCCCGAGGAGACCGGGCGTCGCGCCAAGGCCCCGAGAACACGCGGCGAGACGATCCGGCTGATCATCGCGCACGTGTGCATCTACCTCGCCGCGCTTGTGTTCGTGGCCCCGCTGATCTACGCGTTCTTCTCGGCTCTCAAGCCCAACGAGGAGATGTTCTCGATGCCGCCGACGCTGGTCGGCTCGCAGCTGAAGTGGGGCAACTTCGCCGAGGTCTTCGAGTACGGCCCCTTCTGGACGTACATCGGCAACTCGCTCTTCGTGGCGGTCGCCGGCACGGTGGTCGTCCTGATCGTGTCCACGACGGCGGGCTACGCGTTCGGCCGCCTGCGCTGGAGGGGCCGCGACGCGGTCTTCGTCCTCTTCCTGGCGACCCTGATGGTGCCGGCCGAGGTGCTCGTCATCCCGATGTTCCAGGTCATGCAGTGGTTCGGCTGGGTGAACACCTACCAGGCGCTCATCCTCCCGTTCGCCTTCACCGCGTTCGGCACGTTCCTCATGCGCCAGTTCTTCCGGGGCATCCCGTTCGAGCTCGACGAAGCGGCACGTGTGGACGGATCCGGCCCGGTGCGGACCTTCCTGCAGATCATCCTGCCGCTGTCGAAGTCGGCGGTGGCCGTGCTCGCGGTCTTCACGTTCCTGTCGTTCTGGAACAGCTACCTGTGGCCGCTCATCGTGACGGTCGACTACGCGCAGCTCGGAACGCTCCCCGTCGGGCTGGCGAGCTTCTCGGGGCTCACCGGCACGCGCTGGGACCTGCAGATGGCGGCCGCCATCATCTCGATGATCCCCACCACGATCCTGGTGATCGTCCTTCAGAAGCACCTGGTGAAGGGCATCGCGATGGCCGGGCTGGGCGGCCGATGAGCGGGGCCGCAGCGTCCTCCCCGGTCGTCGCCGGCATCGACATCGGGGGGACGAAGACCTCCGGCGCGCTCGTCGCCGCCGACGGCGCCGTGCTCGCGCGTGCGATGCGCGACACCCCGGCACGCCTCGGCGGCGCGGCCATGGCCGAGACGGCGGCTCTGCTGGTGGAGGAGCTCGCCGACAGCGCCGGCGTGCGTCCGCACGCAGTGGGCGTGGGTGCCGCGGGGGTCGTCGAGCCCCGCACCGGCAGCATCAGCGCCGCATCGGACACGTTCGTCGACTGGGCAGGTTTTCCACTGGGCGCCCGGCTGCGTGAACGGCTGGCTCTCGAGGTGCGCGTCGAGAACGACGTCAACGCGTTCCTGCTGGGCGAGACCGCGTGGGGCTCCGGACGTGGGAGCGACGTCCTCGGCGTGATGCTCGGCACCGGCGTCGGCGGCGCGCTCGTGCTCGACGGCAGACTCCGTCACGGGCCGCACGGGGCCGCCGGCGAGATCGGGCACACGCCCGGATACAGCGAGCTGATCTGCACGTGCGGACGCATCGGACACCTCGAGACGCTCGCGTCGGGCACCTCGATCGCCCGACGCTACGCATCGGCGACAGGCCGGCCCATCGTCTCCGCCCGCGTGGTGGCCGAGCGTGCGCGAGCCGGGGACCCGGCCGCTGTGCGCGTGTTCGACGAGGCCGGTCGCGCCGTCGCCCTGGCGTGCGTGTCGGCCGCGACCCTGGTCGATGTGCCTCTCGCGGTGATCGGCGGCGGCGTCACTGCCGCGTGGGATCTGCTGGCGCCCGCCGTCGTCGCCACCCTCGCGTCCGATCCGCCCGTCTCGGGCGCCCCGCTGCGCATCGTCCCCGGCACGCTGCGCGGGGATGCCGTGGTGCTCGGCGCCGCGGCGCTGGTCTCGGCATCCGATCAGTCCTTCCCCTCCACCCCGTTCGCAGAAGGTGAGCTCGTCCGTGACGTCGCGTCCTGACCACGACAAGATCTGGAAGGGGCCGCTCGGCCCCCTCGACCCGTCCGGCCTCGCCCGGCCACGGATCGGCATCGGCGGCATCTCGATCGAATCGAGCACGTTCTCGCCGCATGTCTCCGGCGATGAGGCGTTCACGATCCGCACGGGTGACGAACTCCTCGCGTACTACCCGTTCCTCGCGGACGATGAGGAGCTGCGGGATGCCGCGGAGTGGGTGCCGCTGACCCACGGGCGATCGCTGCCGGGCGGAGCCGTCGATCCGCACACGTATGCGCGCATGAAGCAGGCGATCGTGGACGGCATCCGCGCGGAGGGCCCGTTCGATGCGTTCTTCTTCGACATCCACGGCGCGATGAGCGTCGTCGGAATGGACGACGCCGAGGGCGACCTCGCGACGGCCGTGCGCGACGCGCTCGGACCCGACACCCTCGTCTCGGCGTCGATGGATCTCCACGGCAACGTGTCAGCCGCCCTGTTCGATGCCGTGGACCTGATCACCTGCTACCGGATGGCGCCGCACGAGGACTGGATGAACACCAAGCAGCGCGCGGTGCACAATCTGCTGGTGCGCCTGCGAGGCGCCGGGGGAGCGGATGCCGACGCGCGGCGCCCTTACAAGGCGTGGGTGCGGGTGCCGGTGCTGCTCCCCGGCGAGAAGACGAGCACGAGGCTCGAACCCGCGAAGAGTCTGTACGACTTCATTCCCGGTGTCGAGGAGCTCGACGGCGTCATGGATGCCGCGGTGTGGGTCGGCTACGCGTGGGCGGACGAGCCACGCTGTCACGCGACGGTCATCGTGACGGGCGACGACCGCGACGTGATCGCCCGCGAGGCTGAGCGCCTCGCACGCCGCTATTGGGACGCCCGGTCGGACTTCGCGTTCGTGGGTCCGACGGCGACGCTCGACGATGCGCTCGACATCGCGCTGGCGGCCGGTGCGCCCCGGCCGTACGTGATCTCGGACTCCGGCGACAACCCCACGGCGGGCGGCGCGGGAGACGTGTCGTGGACCCTCGGCCGCCTGCTCGAGCGGGCGGATCTCGCCGACCGCTCCCGCGTCGTCCTGGCGGCATCCGTGTTCGACCCGGAGGCGGTGCGCGCCGCATGCGCCGCCGGTGCCGGTGCCACGGTCACCCTGCGGGTGGGCGGACGCGTGGATGCCGGGCCCAGTGGCCCCGTCGAACTCACCGGCGAGGTGTTCTCCGTCACCGACGGCGACCCCGTCGCAGGAATCCAGGTCGTCGTGCGCAGCGGCGCCGTGCACGCCATCGTGACCGAGCGTCGCAAGCCCTTCCATCACCTCGACGACTTCCGGATGCTGGGGCTCGACCCCGAGCGCGCCGACATCGTGATCGTCAAGATCGGCTATCTCGAGCCGGAGCTGTACGACCTCGCGGCGGGCTGGACGCTCGCCCTGACGCCGGGCGGGGTCGATCAGGACCTGCTGCGGCTCGGGCACTCGCGCCTACGTCCGGGCACCTTCCCTTTCGGTACGACCGATGACGAGCCCGACCTTCGCGCCCTCGTCGCGCGGCGCCACGGATCGGAGGCGCGCGCATGAACTTCGAGACCCGCACCGGACCCGATCTCGGCGGTGCGACGCCGGAGTACCCCGATGCGACCGTTCCCGAGTGGTACCGCGACGCCAAGCTCGGCTTCTTCGTGCACTGGGGCCTGTACTCGGTCCCCGCGTGGGCGCCGGCGCATCCGCCCGGCGGCGTCCCGGTCGAGGACGCGTACGCCCACCATCAGTACGCCGAGTGGTACGCCAACACGGTCCGCATCGCCGGCAGCCCGACGTGGCAGCGCCATCAGGAGCTCTACGGCACCGGCACGAGCTACGAGGACCTGGCCGACCGGTGGGATGCCGGTCGCTTCGACGCCGACGACTTCGTCGGCGCGCTCATCGACGCGGGCGCGCGCTACGTCGTGCCCACGACGAAGCACCACGACGGCTTCTGCCTCTGGAACACCGACACCACGACGTTCAACGCCGTGCGGCGTGGTCCGCGCCGTGACCTGATCGCCGAGCTGCACGACGCCACCCGCCGCGCGGGTGCGCGGTTCGGCGTGTACTTCTCGGGTGCGCTCGACTGGCACGTCAGCGACTTCCCGCCGATCGAATCCGACACGGATCTGTTCCGGTTCCGCCGCGCCGACGAGTGGTTCTCGCGGTATGCCGCGGCGCAGCTCGATGAGCTCGTCGAGCGATTCCGCCCCGACGTCCTCTGGAACGACATCGAGTGGCCGGACGGCGGCAAAGGCTCCGAGGACTACGCTGTCGCCGCCCTCCTGCGCCGCTATCTCTCGGCGGTCCCCGACGGAGCCGTCAACGATCGCTGGGGCGTGCCGCGCCACGGGTTCCTCACCCGCGAGTACACCCACGTCGCCGACAGCGTCCCGCAGCCCTGGGAGTCCACGCGAGGGCTGGGGTACTCCTTCGGCTACAACCAGGCCGAGGATGCCAGCCACTCGCTGTCAGGGGCCGAGCTCATCCGGCTCCTCGCCGACGTCGTGAGCAAGAACGGCAATCTGCTGATCAACGTCGGCCCCCGTGCCGACGGTTCGATCCCCGAGCTGCAGGCGCGCGCGATGCGGGAGCTCGGCGCGTGGCTGCGCCGCGACGGCGCTGCGGTCTACGGCACGCGTCCGTGGGTGCGCGCTTTCGAGGACACCGGTGTGCCGCGGGCCTACACGGCGGTCGACGGTGCCGTGAATGTCATCGCGTTGGATCCGGCCGCGGGCGTGCTCGAGCTTCCCGTCGAACTGGCAGACCGGCGCGCCCGGTGGCTCGGTGGGGCAGAGGCGGTTCTCGATCGTGTCGCGGATGGCTCGGTGCGAGCGGTGGTTCCCGACGCTCTCCGAGGCGATGCGGCCGCAGCGCTCCAGGTCGTGCCGTGACCGCCGTCGTCGAGATCGCCGTACAGGATGCCGCAGGAGCACGGGCGGCGCTCGCGGCGGGCGCCGACCGGCTGGAGCTCTGCCAGGCGCTCGAGACGGGCGGACTCACGCCCTCGATCGGCACGATCGAGGCGGCGTGCGATGCCGTCGGCGGTGAGAAGGTCAACGTTCTCGTCCGTCCCCGCGGCGGCGGGTTCGTGTACGACGCCGACGAGATCGCCGTCGTGGCGGCCGACATCCGTGCCTGCGTCGACCGTGGTGTCGCCGGCGTCGTTATCGGCGCGCTCGATGCGCACGGTCGCGCTGATCGCGAGGCGCTGCGGCGATGGCGGGATGTTGCGGGCCCCGCGACGCTCGTCTTCCATCGCGCGATCGACGCGTCGCCGCGGAGCGCCGAGGTCTTCGAGGCGCTGCTCGCCGAGGGCGTGGACCGTGTGCTGACGTCCGGCGGCGCGGTTCGCAGCATCGACGGAGTCGATCGCCTCGCGGCCTACGCGCGCCTCGCCGGGACGGCGCTGGAGGTCACAGCGGGTGGGGGAGTGGCCCCGGAGCACATTCCCCACATCGTGTACGCGGGCGTGCCCTCGGTCCACCTCTCGGCTCGCCGCCAGACGGGGCTGGACGCTGCGTCGGGGCCGGGGGGCGGGCTCGCAGGTCACGACGTCACCGACCCCGGCATCGTGGCCGCCGCCGTCGCCGCCGCCCGCTCCTGACGCCGCGACACCGCTTGCTGAGAGTTTCCTCATGAGCCGGTCCTTGTCGCGGGGCACGCGCGCGTGGTGTGATCCTCGCCATGGGAGAACACATGCCTGATCACGAATCCGACCACGACGTCGACCCTCAGGCGGACACCCCGCCTCGGTCGGGACTCAGTCGCCGCAACTTCCTCGTCGGCGTCTCGGCGGCCAGCGTCCTCGCCGCGGCGGGCTGGGCGCAGACGCCGAAGGCGGTGGCGGCCGAGGGCGGTGGCAGGTCCGTCACGATCACGATCATGGGCACCTCCGACATCCATGCCAATGCGCTCAACTGGGACTACTACAAGGACGCCGCCTACAGCGACAGTGCGGGCAACACCATCGGCCTGGCGCGCGTGTCGAGCCTCGTCAACCAGATCCGCGCCGACCGGGGTCGCGAGCGCACGCTGCTCTTCGACGCCGGCGACACCATCCAGGGTTCCCCGCTCGGCTTCTACTACGCGACCGTCGACCCGGTGAACGCGTCCGGCGCCGTCCACCCGATCGCAGCCGGGTTCAACGCGATCGGCTACGACGCCGTGGCGCTCGGCAACCACGAGTTCAACTACGGGCTCGACTTCCTCGACTACTGGATCTCGCAGCTGGATGCCCCCGCCCTCGCCGCCAACGCCGTGCACGCGGGCACCACCGAGCCCGCGTTCCAGCCCTACATCGTCAAGAAGATGCACGTTCCCGGCTACAAGCCGATCCGCGTCGGCGTGCTCGGGCTCACGAACCCCGGCGTCGTGATCTGGGACAAGGGGAATGTGAGCGGTCGTCTCGACGTGCTGGACGTCGTCGAGACGGCGGCGCGCTGGGTGCCGGTCATGCGCGCGCAGGGCGTCGACGTCGTCGTGGTCAGCGTGCACGCCGGCGACAGCGGCCTGTCGTCGTACGGCAGCGACCTCCCGGTGGAGAACGCCGCCCGGATGCTGGCGGAGGAGGTGCCGGGCATCGACGCGATCCTGTTCGGGCATGCGCATCTCGACAAGCCGGAGGTGCGGGTGGTCAACAAGGTCACCGGCAAGGAGGTCGTGATGAGCGAACCGAAGAACTGGGGTCAGCGACTCAGCGTCTTCGACCTCCAGCTCACCATGGAACGCGGTCAGTGGGTCGTGGCCGCCGCGAAGTCCCTCACGGTGAACACCAACACCGTTGCCGACGACCCGGCGCTGGTGCAGGTCGTGAAGGCGCAGCACGACGCGGTCGTCGCGTACGTGAACACCCCCGTGGCGACCTCGACCGAGACGCTGTCGGCCGCCGAGTCCTGCTGGAAGGACACCGCGATCCTCGACTACGTCAACCACGTGCAGATCGACACGGTGTCGAAGGCCATCGCGGGCACGCCCGAGGCAACCCTCCCGATCATCTCGCTGGCGGCGCCGTTCAACCGTGCGGCGACCTTCCCGGCGGGCCAGGTGACGATCAAAGACGTCGCCGGCCTCTACATCTACGACAACACGCTGCTGGGCTCGGTGCTGACGGGAGCGCAGATCAAGGACTATCTCGAGTACTCCGCCAAGTACTTCCTGACGGTCGCTCCCGACGCGCCGGTGGCTCCCGCAACGTGGACGAACGCACTCGGCACCCCCGACTACAACTTCGACCAGTTCTCGGGCGTGACCTACGACATCGACATCTCGCAGCCGCAGGGCTCCCGCATTGCGAACCTCGCGTGGCAGGGAACGCCTGTCGCCGCCGATCAGCGCTTCGTGGTGGCAGTCAACAACTACCGGCAGTCCGGCGGCGGCGGGTTCCCGCACATCGCGGCGGCACCGGTCGTCTACAACGCCCAGGTCGCCATCCGCGAGGCGATCGTCGCGTACGCGTCCGCGACGGGCGTGATCGATCCCGCCGACTTCCACGTGGTGAACTGGAAACTGGTGCGTGCCGGCACTCCGGTCTTCTGATCCGGCGCGGCGAAGGCCCGGCTCCCTCGGGCGGGAGCCGGGCCTTCGCGGTTCCCGCGTGAGCGCCTGGCGACCGGCAGAGACCGCAAGAGCGGCCGGGGGTCACGATCTCAGCGCGGCGCAGGTGTCGACTCGCTCTTCGCCCGGGAAGTACGTCGACCATTCCTCCGCCGACAGCTCGCGCCCTGCCAGCGCGCACGCGTCCAGCGCCTGCTCGACGGGACGCAGATCCCAGATGCGGACGCCGTCGGGAAGCGCCTCGAGCAGCGTCTCGCCGTCCGCCGTGAGGTAGCCGCCCCGCAGGCGCACGCCCGGCGCATCGCTGTCGAGCGGGGCGGCGAGGGCCACATCCGCCCTGAGGTCATAGAGCGTGAGCGCATTGTTGAACCCCACGCTGAGCAGAGTCCGACCATCGGTGCTGGCCGATATCAGCTGACTGCCTCCGACGGCGCGGGCGAGGGACGAGACCGGCTCGAGCGTGCGGATGTCGTAGCGGCGCGCATTCTCGGCCTCGATGCCGATCACCTGATCGCTGTCGAGGGCGTGACTCTGCTCGAGACCGTAGAGCCCGCGAACGAGGAGGTCGCCGGTCGGGATGTCGAAGACCGCGGTCTCCGTCATGCCGACCGACTCCTCCCACCATGTGATGACCGCGCGCTCCTGATCGGGCGTCTCGCTCGCCGAGAGGACGTCGACGAACTGCACGCCAGGCAGACTCAGCGCGGGTCCGAGTGGCGCTCCCGTCGACGGGTCGAAGGCGACCACGGCGTCCGGCCACCACGCGAAGGCGAGGTGAGCCCACCCGCCGGGAACGAGGTGGAAGTCATCCGGCAGATCGGGGATGGCGAGCGGAACCTCCTCACCCGAGAGGCGCCGCAGCTGTGGCCGGCCCGACCCGTCGGAGCGGGCCACGACACCCGAGCCGAGTGGAACGATCAGGTCTGCGTCCTCGCCCACCGGCGCGTCGCGCTCGAGATCCCAGAGCTGCATGCGACCGCCGCCGACAGGCTGGGTGACGACCAGCGATCCTCCGTCCTCCGGGCCGTCGACGAGTTCGCGGCCCTCCGCAACGACATCCGAGCCGGCACCGCCGCCGTCGACCCGCCACCGCATCCACATCGTGAAGGTGTCGACGGTGACGAGCAGGGACTCGTCGTCGATCGTCTCGAACTCCGGCGACAGGTTGAGCTGGAGGGCGGCCTGTTCACGCCGCGTCTCGCCGGTCTCCAGATCGATCAGCGCTGCGCCTGCGTACGACCCGCACGCCACGCTCGCTTCTGTGGCGAGATGCAGCGTGTTGCAGTTCCGCGTGGGATCAGCCGCTCGTCGCCACAGCGTCTCTCCCGTCGCGAGGGAGACACGGACGGTGCCGTCCGCGCCGGTGGTGACGACGCCGCCGCGTCCATCGGAGATGAGAGCGAGGCCCGCCACGTCGCCCGCGAGCGGAAGCGTCCGTGTCAGCGCCAGCGATGCACGATCGTAGAGCAGGATCGCGTCGCCTGCGGCGACGGCCACCGATCGGTCGTCGACGAGGGTCAGCCCGAGGTCGCGGTCCTCGGGTGCGGGTTGCTCTTCGAGGGCAGCAGGATTCGACGCTCGGACCTCACCTGTCACCGAATCGATCGCGATGATGTCGCCGGTGACGGGACTCGTCGAGTACAGCGTGCGTCCGACGTCGTCGAAGATCGGTCGACTGGACATATGCGCCTGGACCATCACCGGCGCCGCCGACAATCGGCCCGTGCGGAGGTCGGCGAACGCGACGTGGTTCCAGCAGCATCGCTCCGGGTCCGACGGATCCGGATATACCGGCGACTGGATCGCCACGGTCGAGCCGTCCGGGCTCACCACGATGGTTCTTATGCTGAGCGGCGGCGTCGCCGGAAGGTCGAGATCGAACGCGTCGACGACCTCGCCGGTGTCGACGTCGATGACGTCCACCGTTGCCTGATCCGAGCCTTCCCCGTCGGAGGAGACGCGCACCGCCTTCGCCGACCCCGGGATAACGTCCATCGCGGGCAGGTACGCCTGGTCGTCCCAGTGGGTGTCGACCAGCCCGCCCGTGCTCATCATGACCCCCCAGAGCGCAGAGCGCACCCGGGGGTCTTCCGGCCATCGGCGGAACGCTTCGGCGGCGAGCAGCGCGGCCGTCTCCCGGTCGTTCGCGAGCACGGCGAGTGATGTCGCCACGACGGCCTCGACGCGCGCGTTCTCGGCGGCAGCCTGCGCTTCCGCGCCGCGAACCGCGGCGAGCCCGCCCCCGAGGAGCGCAGCGATCAGCAGGACGCACGCACCCCCGATCGCCCACCGCAGCCCGCGGATGTTCCGCCTGTCGTGCGCGGCGCGGTCCGCGAGTTCGCGCACCTCGTCCCGCTCCCGATCGGAGGACGCGTCGAGGAACTCGCGTTCTCCAGCGGTGAGATCGGGCTCGGACTCCTCCCGCCAGTCCAGCGCCGCCTGCAGGCGGGCGCCGCGCATGAGGTCCTCGGTTCGCCGGCCGGACCCGTCCCACAGCTCCGCGGCGGTGGCGACGGCCGCCACGAGGCGTGCGCCCTCCGCATCCTCCTCGAGCCAGCCGTCGAGTCGCGGCCAGGCCGTTGCGATCGCCTCATGGGCCACCGTGATCTCGTCGGCGTCGGTGGTCACCAGCCGAGCCGTCACGAGCCGATCGATGACTCTGCGGCGTGCCGGGTCGGCTGCGAGAGGTGCGAGCGACGCGGTGCGACGCACGGAGAGCCCGTCCGCGCCTCGGTGCACCAGGCGCAGGAGGAGCGAGCGGCACGCGTCGGCGTCGTGTGGGTCGAGGGAGCGGTACAGGGACTCGGCCGACTGGGCGATAGCTCCCGCGATGCCGCCGGACGCCTCGTAGCCGGCAACCGTCAGCGTGGCTCCCTCCCGGCGCACCCATGTCTCGACCAGGGCGTGGGAGACATGGGGGAGCGTCGTGCGGCGATCTCCGGCATCCCGCTCGATCAGCTCCACCAGGCCGGGCTCGAGCCGCAGGCCGGCGCGGACGGCGGGACACTCGATCGCCTGGCGGAGGCCGTCGGCGGTGAGCGGCCCGATCGCCAGCACCCCGCGGCCGATCGCCGTGCCGACATGCGGCAGGCCCGTCGCCCGATCGAGGAAGTCGCTGCGCAGAGTCATGAGCACCGACGAGCCGTCGGCGAGCACGTCCGCGACGATGGCGCAGAGCTCGTCGCGTGCCGGCGCTGCGAGCTGGAACACCGCTTCGGCTTGATCGATGACCACGATGTCGGCCGCGCCCCGCTGCTCGATCCAGGCTCGCAGGTCGAGCGCCGCGTCGCGCCCCGCTGTCAGCACCGCGACCGTGCGTCCGTCCGAGACACGCGGGAGCACTCCGGCGAGCACGAGCGAAGACTTCCCGGATCCCGACGCGCCGACCACCGCCGTGAGCTGCCCGGGGCGCAGCCGTTGGCGGATGTCGTCCACGTCGCCGTCGCGACCGAAGAACGCTTCGGCGTCGGCGGGTGAGTACGCGGCGAGGCCGCGGTACGGACACGCGTCGCTCACCCGGTGCAGGATCCTCACCAAGGTGAGTGCCGGGTCCTGCCTGAGCATCGACGCTTCGAGCTCACGAAGGCGATCGCCGATGTCGATGCCGAGTTCATCGGCGAGCCGCGCCCGCGCGGCGCGAACGGTGGCGAGCGCCTCCGCCTGGCGGCCCGCCCGATAATTCGCGATCGCGAGGACGGCCCAGCGCTCTTCGCGCAGCGGCGCCGCCCGCACGAGGCGCTCCGCGTCCGCGATCACCGCGCGGTGCTCGCCCTCGGCCAGTCGCGCCTCGAGCAGCTCCTCCGCTGCGCTGTCGCGGATCTCGGCGAGCCGCTCGGCCTCGACCACCGCGGGTTCCCAATCCGCGAGCTCGGAGTAGGCGACGCCGCGCCACAGCGCCAGCGCGCGTCGGTACATCTCCACAGCGCGGTCGTTCTCGTCGTGCAGAGCGTGCTGCCTGGCGGACGAGACGAGGCGCTCGAACTCGAACGCGTCGACGGTCGCGGGGTCGACCCCGAGCGCGTACTCCGAGCCCCGGGTCAGCACCGCCGCGGCGCCGAGCCCCGCGCGGATGCGCGCCACCGAGGTCTTGACCTGTTGGGGCCAGGTGCGAGGCGGGTCATCACCCCAGCAGGCCTCGGCGAGCTCGCCCGGCGCGACGGTCCGTCCCACTCGCACGATCAATGCGGCGAGCACGGCCCGCTCCCGCGGGCTCAGGGCGTGCTCGTTCCCCGTATCGAGCGGCCCCAGGACCCTGATGGCCATGAATGCAGTGTGTGACGCCCGTCACCCCGCGTCAATGACGCGTGCGGTCGGTGAGTACCGGATGAGTACCGGTCGACGGCGCGGTGAGTACCGCCGGGCGCGACAGTGGCATCACCGGACGCGGAATGCTGCGGCCGAACAAGGAAGGAGCGGACATGAACGCCAGCAACTCCATGAAGCGGGCGACCGTCGCGATGCTCGGCGCGGTCGTCGCCGCAGTTCTCGCGACCGCCGCGTTGACGGCCGCCGCCACACCATCGCCGGACCTGGAACGGCGACCGGTGGTGGGCAGCGGATCCGCGCGCATCGTGATGCCGTTCTGAGGAGGGACCCCAGGCATCACAGCAAACGAACATCACAGCATCGCCGAAGAAGGCGATCACCACGAAAGGAACGGCCATGGATGGGAACACCCTGACCTTCACGGCCGATCGGCTCGATCGCGAGCGTGCGGCCACCCTCAATCGCGAGAACGAGATTCTGCGCAGCATCGCCGATCGCGACGTCACGATCACGCCCGAGAGGCCGACGGTGCATGCCGCCCGTGGGGTCGGCATGTGGTTCCGCAGCCTCTTCACGAGGCCGCGTCGACCGCGGTTCTCCTGAATCCGTAGAGACCCGCCGCCCAGGGAGCGGCGGGTCTCACCGTGTCTGCGACGCGCCCGTACAGGGCTAGGCTCGCGGCATGTCCGCACGTCGCCCTGTCGAGATCGCCGTCCAAGACCCGGCGGGCGCTCGCGCCGCCATCGGGGCGGGGGCCACAAGACTCGAGCTGTGCCAGGCGCTGGACGTCGGCGGACTCACGCCGTCGCTCGCGATCCTCGAGGGCGTGCTCGCGGCCGTCGATCCCTCGACGGTCAACGTCCTGGTGCGCCCACGCGGCGGCGGATTCGTGTACAGCGCCGAGGAGATCGCACTGGTGTCGGCCGACATCCGCGCCTGCGTCGATCGCGGTGCAGGCGGAGTGGTCATCGGGGCGCTGACGCCGGCGGGCGGCCTCGATGTCGACACCGTGCGGAGATGGCGGGATGCCGCCGGCGCGGCGACGCTGGTGTTCCACCGGGCGGTCGATGCCTCGGCCGACCCCGCCGCGGTCTTCGACGCCCTCGTGGCGGAAGGCGTCGACCGCGTGCTGACGTCGGGTGGCGCGCCCCGGTCGATCGACGGCATCGACGCGTTGGCCGCTTTCGCGGCGCGCTCCGGCGGCGTCGAGGTCATGGCGGGTGGCGGAGTGCAGCCGGCCGACATCCCCGCGCTCTTCGCCGCAGGCGTGGACGCCGTGCATCTGTCGGCCCGCTCGCGCGCCGGGCACGACGCCCCGTCGGGACCAGGCGGAGGCTCGTCCGGACACGACGTGACAGACCCCGTCATCGTCGCGGAGGCGGTCGCCGCCGCGAGCTGAGGTTCGGCAGCGTCGTTTCGGGACGGACGTATCACGACGCACCGCCGACACCTCGGAAGCGAGTGGGGCCAGACCCCGCATCGGACACCGATCAGAGGAGCCGTCATGAACGTCGAACCGTGGAGCACCGTCGGACCGGGATCGTCCGCCGCCATCGTCCCGGGCATCCAGTATCTGCTGCGCGCACACGGCCACGCCGTGGCCGTGGACGGAGCGTACGGGCCCGCGACCGCGGCGGCCGTCAGCGCGTTCCAGACCGCGCAGGGCGTGCCGTCGGACGGCATCGTCGGGCCCATCACGTGGCCGCGTCTTGTGATCGCGGTGCAGCAGGGGTCGACGGGCGACGCCGTGCGCGCCGTCCAGCAGTTCGGGCTCGCACGCTCGCCGGGGGAGGACCCGCTCGTCGTCGACGGCGACTTCGGCCCGATCACCCAGGAGCGCGTCGAGTTCTTCCAAGAGTCGTGGGGTCTCTCGCTCGACGGCGTGGCAGGTCGCGAGACCTGGTCTTTCTTCAGCACGTTCGTGCCGGGGGAGCGCCCGTGGGCGCTCGTGAAGCAGGGATCGTCGCAGGCGACGAACTGGCGTGTGCTCGCAGCGCAGCACCTCCTGCGCGCGCACGGAGCGACGATCGCCGCGGACGGCGCGTTCGGTCCGCTGAGCGGCCAGGCGGTCCAAACGTTCCAGCAGACGTTGCGGGCCGTCGAGATCTCGACCACGCTCGGCCAGCTGGATTGGCCGAGCCTCATCATCACCGTGAAGCAGGGCGACGGACCTGCGGGGTCCAAGGGCGAGGCGGTGCGTGCGGTCCAGACGCTGCTGGCCGACGTGGCCGTCGACGGCGACTTCGGCCCGCAGACCGACGCGGCCGTGCGGCAGTTCCAGCAGGTGTTCCTGCCGCCGGCGGACGGCATCGTCGGCCCGGACACCTGGCACACGCTGATGCTGCGCCTGTTCGAGTGACCCGTCGCGCGCCGAGAGCCTTCGCAACGCCGGGCGGCTCTCGGCCGCATCGCGGCGCGGCACTACTCTGAGAGCGTGACGACCGGACGCGACGACGACGCCCTGACCTGGGACGGTGACGACGATCCCACTCTCGACGTCGGTGCGACTGCCGGGTCGGACCCTGCACCCGAGACCGCCGCGCGGAGGTCTGCGCCGGAGCTTCCCTCGGGGTACACCGCGGTAGGCAAGGGCAGCGAGACGATCGGCGCCGCGGACGCACCGGATGCGGCATCCGTCGACGACGAGTCACCGTCCGGCGACACCGTGGCCGCGCCGCGATCGCTGGGCAACGGCGCGCTCGTCGCCCTCGGCGTGCTCGGCGGGGTCTACGCGCTCTACGCGATCGGGTGGATCATCGGCGGACTGCGGCTGCAGGGCCGCGCGCAGTACCTCGTGCTCGACGTGATGTACCAGGGGAGCCTGTGGCTCGCCGTGCTGGCGCCGGTGCTGTGGTTCGCAACGACCTTCCTGCTCACGCGCCGTTCGCGCGCGTGGGTCAGGTTCGCGTGGCTGGCGGCGGGCGTGGTCATGCTGCTGCCCTGGCCCTTCGTGATGATCGGGGCGATCGGACAATGAGCGACGACGTCACGACCCCCACGCCCTCTCCCGACGACGCCGGCGCGTCGCCCGAAGCCTCTGCGCGCGTGCGCCCTGCCGCGACACCCGCGGTGCGCAAGGGCAAGACGCCCACCTGGCTCGTAGCCGCGATCGCGGGCATCGTCGGCCTGTTCTACGCCTACGCCGTCTGGAACGCGATCGGCAACCTCGTCGCCACCCTCCAGGTGTTCGCCGGCGCGGGGCTCACGCTCAACGCGCTCGGCTGGTTCATATGGATCTTCGCCGCGGTGTTCCCGCTGATCGTGTGGGGCGGCGCCTTCGCGATCGGGTACCGGCGCGCGCCGCACGAACTGCTCCTGGTGATGCTCACAGGTCTCGCGCTCGTCGCCGTGTTCTGGCTGAACGTCGTGGCATACACGACGCTCAACTCGGCTGCCTTCCTCGGCTGAGGCCGTCGAAGCCCGAGCGCGAGCCCAGGGCCGACGGCCGTCACACGGTCGGGCAGGTCGTCGCTCGGGCGGTAGGCTGGCACAGGCCTCGCCCCCGACGGCGTGCGGCGCGGCATCCGGTCTGCCCTGCTCCGCGCGCTCGCGCACCGCCCCCAAAGGAACCACCCGTGCCGAAGCCTGTCGTCCTCATCGCCGAAGAACTGTCTCCCGCCACGATCGACGCCCTCGGCCCCGACTTCGATGTGCGTCATGTCGACGGCACCGACCGCCCGGCGCTGCTGGCGGCGCTCGCCGACGCGAACGCGGTGCTGATCCGCTCGGCGACCAAGGTCGATGCCGAGGCGATCGCGGCGGCTCCCGTGCTCAAGGTCGTCGCCCGCGCGGGTGTCGGCCTCGACAACGTCGACATCAAGACCGCCACGACGGCGGGCGTCATGGTCGTGAACGCGCCGACCTCCAACATCATCTCGGCGGCCGAGCTGACCGTCGGGCACATCCTCAGTCTCGCCCGCCGCATCCCGGCCGCTCACGCGTCGCTCGCCGGCGGTGCGTGGAAGCGCAGTTCGTACACCGGCACGGAGATCTTCGAGAAGACCGTCGGCATCATCGGCCTGGGCCGCATCGGCGCCCTCATCGCTGCGCGGCTGCAGGCGTTCGGGGTGTCGGTCGTCGCGTACGACCCCTACGTCACCCCGACGCGCGCCCAGCAGCTCGGCGTGCAGCTTCTCGAACTCGACGAGCTGCTCGCGCAGAGCGACTTCGTCACGATCCACATGCCGAAGACGCCCGAGACGACCGGCATGATCGGCGCCGAGCAGTTCCGCCTCATGAAGAAGACGGCGTTCGTCGTCAACGTCGCGCGCGGCGGCCTCATCGACGAGGAGGCGCTGTACACCGCGCTGAACGAGGGCGAGATCGCCGGAGCCGGCCTGGACGTCTTCACGAGCGAGCCGCCCGCACCGGAGGGCACTGCGTTCCCGCTGCTGAGCCTGCCCAACGTCGTCGTCACGCCGCACCTCGGCGCCTCGACCGACGAGGCGCAGGAGAAGGCGGGCGTCTCGGTCGCGAAGTCGGTCAAGCTCGCCCTCGAGGGTGACCTGGTGCCCGACGCGGTGAACGTCGCGGGCGGTGTCATCGACCCGTTCGTGCGTCCTGGCATCTCGCTGGTCGAGCAGCTCGGACAGTTCTTCACCGGCCTGGCGCACAGTGCACTCACCAGCCTCGACATCGAGGTGCGCGGCGAGCTCGCGGCGTACGACGTCAGCGTCTACCGGCTGGCCGCCCTCAAGGGCATCCTCGCCAACGTCGTCAGCGAGAACGTCTCGTACGTGAATGCGCCGCTGTTCGCCGAGCAGCGCGGCATCGAGACCCGGCTGATCGTCGAGGCCGAGAGCCCGCTGTACCGCAACATCACGATCCTCCGCGGCACGCTCGCCGACGGTTCCGTGCTCACCGTCGCCGGCACGCTCGCCGGGACGCGCATGGTGCCCAAGGTGGTCGGCATCAACGGCTACGAGATCGAAGTGCCCATCGAGCGCCATCACCTCGTCATGCGGTACGCCGACCGTCCCGGCATCGTCGCGATCTACGGCCAGAAGCTCGGCAGCGCCGGCATCAACATCGCCGGGCTCCAGGTGGCGCAGGCCGACGCCAGCGGTCGCGCCCTCTCGGTGCTCACGGTGGACTCGCCGGTGCCCGAGGACCTCCTCGACGAGATGCGCGAAGCGGTGGGCGCCGACCTGTTCCGCCGCATCGAGGTCACCGAGGACTGAGCGGTGCCACCGGGGGAGGCAGCCAGGCAGGCGGCCTCTCCCGTGCCCGCGTCCGGCACGAGGCCTGTCTTCCGCAGCCTGGCGTTCGAGGGGCTGACGCGGTTCGACTACGGCGACGTGATCCTCGCGTCCAAGCCGCCGCGCAGCACCGACGACCCGCGCGTGTGGGCCGAGACCCTGTTCGCGCCGTCGTCCTCGCCCGTATGGGTGAAGGCGGCGATGGGCGTGCGCATGGCGCTCGCCCCGCTTCTGGGGCTGGAGGCCGCGCCGCGCGGAGTGTTCGACGTCCGGACGGTGGTGGGCGAAGAGGCCCTCATCGAGTGCGCCGACAAGCACCTCACCTTCCGCTGCGGTGTCGGAGTGGATGCCGAGGCCGCCGTCCTGCGTGTGACCACCGTGGTGACGTTCAACGACTGGCGCGGCCGGGTGTACTTCACCCCGGTGTCGCTGGCGCATCCGCTCGTGGTGCACGCCATGCTGCGCCGTGCCCGCCGAGCCCTCGCCCGGCGGGGGTGAGGCGCCGGCGCGAACGCTGCACTTTCCTCCGAGCGCGCCGTCGCCCGCACGCGCGGTCGCAGGAAAATGCAGCTCTCAGAGAGCTCAGATCCGGCTGGCGCCCTCCACCAGGGCGATGAGGGCGTCGAGCGCGGGACCGCGGGGGACCGGCCCCGGGATCGAGCCGCCCGACAGCGCGTTGTTGAAGTACAGCCCGTCGCTGACGAGCATCACCAGGTCGAGCGCCACCTCGTCCTTCGTGTGCGGGCGCAGCGCGGCGGCCCACTGCTCGCGGACGTCTCGCAGGGCGTCGCTGGCGACCGGATCACCGCCCTGCGCGAGCCGTGACGTGGCGAGGATCGCGCGGTCGATCGGATCGTTGGCCATCACCGACGTGCGGAGGAAGTACGCGATCGGTCCCTCGGGAGCGGCGGCCATCACGGCCACATCCTCGGCGACCAGCGTTCGCAGGCGATCGATGATCGCCGACTCGAGCGACTCCTTCGTCCCGAAGTGATAGAGCAGACCGCCCTTCGACACGCCCGCAGCCTTCGCGGTGGCGTCCATCGTCGCCGCGCGCTCGCCCTCCTCGATGAGGATCTGCTCGAAGGCGTCGAGCACCTTCTCGCGGGCGAGGGGAGGGCGGCTCATGGCCTCGATCGTATCGACAGACGGGTCGGACGCCTGATACTATACCGGCTGGACGGTATAGAAATGATGACTCTCACACAAGAACTCTCGCTCGCAGATGCCCAGAGCCGGAAGGTCGGCTGGCGCGGCTGGGCCGCGCTCGTCGTGCTCATGCTGCCGGTGCTGCTGGTCTCGGTCGACAACACGGTGCTGAGCTTCGCGCTCCCGTCGATCGCGCTCGAGCTGGGGCCGTCGAGCGCCCAGCAGCTCTGGATCATCGACGCCTACCCGCTCGTGCTTGCCGGGCTTCTGGTCACGATGGGGACCCTGGGCGACCGGTTCGGACGGCGACGGATGCTGCTCATCGGCGCGACCGGCTTCGCCGCCGTGTCGGTGCTCGCCGCTTTCGCTCCCAGCGCCGCCTGGCTGATCGCCGCGCGGGCCGGAATGGGCGTGTTCGGTGCGATGCTGATGCCCTCGACGCTCTCGCTGCTGCGCAGCATCTTCACCGACCGCGACCAGCGTCGCCTCGCGATCGCCGTGTGGGCGGCCATGTTCTCGGCCGGCGCGGCGCTCGGCCCGATCGTGGGCGGGCTCCTGCTCGAGCACTTCTCGTGGGGCTCGGTGTTCCTGCTGTCGGTGCCCGTGCTCGTCCCGCTCCTGGTGCTGGCGCCGCTCCTCGTGCCCGAGAGCCGCGATCCGAAGCCGGGTCGCATCGATCCGCTGAGCATCGCGCTCTCGATGGCGACGATGATCCCGATCGTCTACGGCATCAAGGAGCTCGCGGTGCACGGGTTCGCCGTCGCGGCGTGGCTGCCGATGCTCGCCGGGCTCGGGTTCGGTGTGCTGTTCGTGCGGCGGCAGCTGCGGGCGAGCACGCCGATGCTCGACATGCGCCTGTTCCGCCGGGGAAGCTTCAGCGGCGCGCTGATGGTCAATCTCCTCAGCGTCATCGCGCTCGTCGGGTTCCTGTTCTTCGTGGCGCAGCACCTGCAGCTCATCGTCGGCCTGTCGCCTATGCAGGCGGGCCTCGCGCTCGTTCCGGGTCTCGCGATGATGATCGTCGCGGGTCTCGTGGTCGTGCCGATCTCCAAGAAGTGGCCTGCTCGCATCGTCGTGCCGGTGGCGCTCGTGTTCTCGGTGGTGGGCTACGTCACGGTGGCGTTCGCGACCGGACCCGAGAGCATCGGAGCACTGGTGGCGGCCTTCATCTCACTCGGCATCGGCATCGGCGCGGCCGAGACCGTCTCGAACGAGCTGGTGCTCTCGAGTGCTCCACCCACCAAGGCCGGCGCCGCGAGCGCGGTCTCCGAGACGGCTTATGAACTGGGTGCCGTGCTGGGCACGACCGTGCTCGGCGGCATCCTCACGGCGCTCTACCGCACGAACCTCGTCGTCCCCGAAGGAGTTCCGGATGCCGCGGCAGAGGCCGCGTCGGAGACCCTCGCCGGTGCGGTGCACGCGGCCGGCGAGATCGGCGGCAGCACGGGCGAGGCGCTCTTCGAGGCGGCGGCGACGGCGTTCGACGCCGGCGTCACCGTCACCGCCCTGATCGGAGCCGTCCTGGTCGTCGTCGCGGGGGTCATCGCGGCCACTACCCTGGGAGGGTCCCGCCAGAAGTCGTAGGAGCACTATGTCGCGCGTCGTGAAACTGGCCGTCATCCCAGGTGACGGCATCGGTCCGGAGGTCATCGCGGAGGCGGAGAAGGTGCTGGATGCCGCCGCCGCGGGCACCGGTACCCGGTTCGAGAAGACGCGCTTCTCGCTGGGGGCCGCCCGCTTCCTCGACACCGGTGACACGCTCACCGGCGACGACCTCGCCGCGATCAAGGACCACGACGCGATCCTGCTGGGCGCGGTCGGGGGAGTTCCCGGCGATCCTCGACTCAAGAACGCCAACATCGAGCGCGGGCTGCTGCTGAAGCTGCGGTTCGAGCTCGATCACTACGTCAACCTGCGTCCGTCGAAGCTGTACCCGGGTGTGCCCGGGCCGCTCGCCGCGCCGGGTGACATCGACTTCGTCGTCGTCCGCGAGGGCACCGAGGGGCCGTACGTCGGCAACGGCGGGTCGATCCGCACCGGCACGCCGCACGAGGTCGCCAACGAGACATCCGTCAACACCGCGTTCGGGGTCGAGCGGGTCGTGCGGTACGCGTTCGAGCTGGCCGAGCGCCGTCGCCGGAAGCTCACCCTCGTGCACAAGACGAACGTGCTCGTGCACGCCGGTGGCATCTGGAAGCGTCTCGTCGACGAGGTCGCGCTCGAGCACCCGGACGTGACCGTAGACTATGTGCACGTCGACGCGGCCACGATCTACCTGGTCACGAACCCGAGCCGCTTCGACGTGATCGTCACCGACAACCTCTTCGGCGACATCCTCACCGACTTGGCCGGCGCCGTCACCGGTGGCATCGGCCTCGCAGCCTCGGGGAACATCAATCCCGACGGCGCGTTCCCTTCGATGTTCGAGCCCGTGCACGGATCGGCGCCCGACATCGCGGGCCAGCAGAAGGCCGATCCCACGGCCGCGATCCTCTCCGTCTCACTGCTGCTCGACCATCTCGGGCTCCAGGACCAGGCCCGCCGCGTCACGACCGCGGTCGAGGAGGATCTTGCCGCACGCGGCTCCGACGCGGGCGCGACCCGCACGACGACGCAGATCGGCGACGCGATCGTCGCCCGTCTCCAGGCGTAATCTGAGATCACGTCGTCCTACCGACAGAGGATTCCACCCATGACCATCGACCTTCCCCTCCAGGCGCCCTCGGCCGCAGGCCTCGTCTGGAACGTCACGCGGAACACCGAGGCGACCCCGGATGCCGAGCGCGAGGCGATCCTCGCCGACCCCGGCTTCGGACAGCACTTCACCGACCATATGGTCGACATCTGCTGGTCCGAGAAGGGCGGATGGCACCGGCCGCGCGTGCAGCCGTACGGTCCGATCCCGCTCGACCCCGCGGCGGCCGTGCTGCACTACTCGCAGGAGATCTTCGAGGGCCTGAAGGCCTACCGTCACGCCGACGGGTCGATCTGGACCTTCCGGCCCGACCGCAACGCGGCCCGCCTGCAGCGTTCGGCCCAGCGACTGGCGCTCCCGGAGCTGCCGAGCGAGTACTTCCTCGATTCGCTGCGCGAGCTCATCGCCGTCGACGGCGCGTGGGTTCCGACGGCGCCCGAGACGAGCCTGTACCTGCGCCCTTTCATGTTCGCGAAAGAGGCCTTCCTGGGCGTCCGTGCGGCGAAGAAGGTCGGGTACTACCTCATCGCCAGCCCCGCGGCCGCCTACTTCGCCGGCGGCGTGCAGCCGGTCAACATCGCGCTGTCGACCCGCTACGCGCGCGCCGGCAAGGGCGGCACGGGCGCGGCGAAGACCGGCGGGAACTACGCATCCAGCCTGCTGCCGCAGGCCGAGGCTTACGAGAAGGGCTGCCAGCAGGTGCTCTTCCTCGATGACGGCTACATCGAGGAGCTCGGGGGCATGAACCTCGTCCTCGTGACCGACGACGGTCGCCTCATCACTCCCGAGTCCGACTCGATCCTCGAGGGCATCACGCTGGCGTCGGTGCTGCAGCTCGCGCAGGACCGCGGGCTCGTCGTCGAGCAGCGCAAGGTCTCGATCGACGAGTGGCGCGAGGGCGCGGCATCCGGCTCCATCGTGGGCGCGTTCGCGTGCGGCACGGCGGCGGTCATCGTGCCGATCGGCAAGCTCGTCGCCGACGACTACGAGATCGTGCACGACGGCGATGCGGCGTCCGAGCTGGCCTTGTCGCTGCGCGACGAGCTCACCGGCATCCAGTACGGACGCGTGGCGGACCGCCACGGGTGGCTGATGCGCCTCGACGGCTGATCCGACGTTTCTCGAAAGCCCCGGGCCCCGCGCGCTGCGCAGCGCCCGGGGCTTTCCGTGTCGGGCGGGATGGCTAGGCTGATCCGGTGAGGATCGCGCGCTTCAGCCACAACGACGCCATCAAGTTCGGGATCGTCGACGAGGGGGAACTCGTCGTCCTCGCCGGTGACCCGATGTTCGCCGGGTACGACACGACGGGGGAGCGCGTGCCGCTCGCCGACGTCGCGCTGCTGGCGCCGGTCATCCCTCGCTCGAAGCTCGTCTGCGTCGGCCGCAACTATCGCGACCACGCCGCAGAGCTGGGCAACGACGTCCCCACCGCCCCGATGCTCTTCTTCAAGCCCAACACCACGGTGATCGGTCCGGGCGATGCCGTCGTGCTGCCGAAGGGCTCCGACTTCATCAGCTTCGAGGGCGAGCTCGCCGCCGTCATCGGTCGCATCGCGAAGAACGTGCCGGCCCAGAATGCGCTCGACTACGTCTTCGGCTACACGATCGCCAACGACCTCACCGCCCGTGACTGGCAGAAGTCCGACGGGCAGTGGGCGCGCGCGAAGGGCTTCGACACGTCGTGCCCGCTCGGCCCCGCCATCGAGACGGACTTCGACGTCGATGGCCCCGCCGTGATCACGACGCGCCTGAACGGAGAGGTGCGGCAGCAGGGTCCGATCAGCGACATGATCTTCTCGCTCGCCGATGTGATCGCGTACGCCTCCGCGGCGTTCACCCTGCTGCCGGGCGACGTGATCCTCACCGGAACGCCGGCCGGCGTCGGCCAGATCGTCGCGGGCGACACCGTCGAGGTGGAGATCACCGGTCTCGGCATCCTGCGCAACACCGCTCGTGACGCCTGACGAGAGCGGACGGGCGCCCGGCGCCGACCCTTCGGTCCTGACGCCCGACACCGGCGTCACGGCCGAAGAGGTAGCGGGCGTCCAGCGGCGCACCGTCTGGGTTCTCTCGCTCGGTCAAGTGCTCGGCGGACTGGCGTTCGGCGCCACACTGTCGCTCGGTGCGGTGCTCGCGGCCGAGCTCTCGGGCGAGGACGCATTCTCAGGACTCGCCGCGGCGGCCGTGACCTTCGGCACCGCCCTGACGGCGGTGCCGCTCGCCGCGATCGCTCGCCGGCGCGGGCGGCGGCTGTCGCTCACGACGGGCATGGCGGTAGCCCTCGTCGGCGTCGGCCTGGTGATCGTCGCCGTCTCGCTGCGGGCGTTCCCGTTGCTGCTCGTCGGTTTCCTCATCATCGGAGCGGGCCAGGCGGCCAACCTGCAGTCGCGCTTCGCCGCCGCCGACCTCGCCACCGACGCCTCGCGCGGCCGTGATCTGTCGATCGTCGTGTGGGCGACCACAGTGGGCGCCGTTCTCGGCCCGAACCTGACGGGGCCTGGTGAGGTGATCGGCAGCGCGATCGGCATGCCGCCGCTGACCGGTCCCTACCTGTTCACGCTCGTCGCACAGGGCCTCGCCATCGTGCTGTACCTCGTCGCCATGAGGCCCGACCCGCTGCTGCTCGCGCAGCGCGTCGTCGCGTCGGCTCGGGCGGGCAGCCGCGTCATCGCCAAGGCCGATCGGCCGGTCGCCGCCCGCTATGCGATCTTCGCGGTCGCCGCCGCCCACGGCACGATGGTGTCGGTGATGGCGATGACCCCGGTGCACCTGGCGCATCTGACCCACGGGGCGACCGAGGCCGCCACCCTGTCGATCATCGGGCTGACGATCAGCCTCCACATCGCGGGGATGTACGTGCTCTCGCCGGTCTTCGGCATCCTGGCCGACAAGGTCGGGCGCGTCCCGACCATCCTGATCGGGCAGGTCCTGCTCGTGGCGGCGCTCCTCACCGCCTCGTTCGGTCAGCTCTCGACGACAGCGGTGACGGTGGCGCTCGTGCTCCTCGGCCTCGGGTGGAGCGCGTCGACAGTGGCCGGCTCGACGCTGCTCACCGAATCGTCGTCCGAGGCGCTGCGCACCCGGCGCCAGGGAATCAGCGACTTCACGATGAGCATCGTGGGCGGACTCGGAGCGATCGCTGCCGGCGCCGTGCTCGGCTGGATCGGCTACGGCGGTCTCGCCCTCGTCGTGCTGGTGCTCGTCGCGGCATCGGTCCTGCTCGCTCCGCTCGGCTGGCGGGCCTCCCGCGCCAGCCCGGCGTCTCAGCCGGGCTGACGCTCAGAACCGCGTCTCGACGAGGTCGGTGACGATCGCGGTCGACGGGTCGTCCAGCGAGTCCACGACCGGCACCAGCCGCCACTTGTCGAACATCGTGCAGGGGTGGGAGAGCCCGAAAACCACGAGGTCGCCCACCGCGAGCGGGGAGTCCGGCTCGATCCGCACGAAGCCGTGCTGATCGCTGAGCTTCGTCATCACGGCGCCGGGGAGCGGCATCCGCTCTCCCGCCGCATCGATCGCGTACAGCGGCACGGGCAGCCCCTCGTCGAACGGGAAGTCGCGCTTGCCCGCGTCGACGATCGCGGTGCCGGCGTCGAGGCGCGACAGCACCCGGGCGAGTCCCCGCGCCGCCGGACGCAGCCCTGCTCCCTCGAACGGCGAGTTCTGCCGGTAGTACCCGTGGTCGTGGACCACATACGCGCCCGATCGCAGCACGAAGCGCGCAGGATCGCCGGCGACCGATGCCGCCGCGAACGCGGCACCGACGACGTCGGGGTACGCGCTGCCACCGGCCGATACCAGCACGTCACCGTCGTCGTACAGCGGAGCCAGCGCATCGTGCACGGCGAGCAGCTCCTCGATGTAGGTGCGTGCGGAGGCCAGAGCATCGTCGCCGCGGCCGTGCGCGACCGCGCCCTCGTACCCCGTCACGCCGGCGAGCCGCAC
>NZ_DATCVK010000006.1:0-19491 GCF_036566905.1 Microbacterium sp.
CTGCCGCGCGTCGACGCGCTGCTCATCGGTGGCGGCATGCTGTTCACCTTCCTCGCCGCACAAGGTCACAAGGTCGGTTCGAGCCTCCTCGAGGCCGACCAGATCGACACCGTGAAGCGCTACCTCGCCGACGCCGAGGAACGGGGCGTGACCATCGTGCTCCCGACCGACGTCGTCGTCGCGGCATCGTTCTCGGCCGAGGCCGAGCACGTGGTCGCGCCCGCCGACGCGATCGAGGAGACTCCGTTCGGCGCCTCGGGCCTGGGCCTCGACATCGGGCCCGACACGGCGGCCGCGTTCGCGGGATACATCCGCGACTCGCGCACCGTGTTCTGGAACGGCCCGATGGGCGTGTTCGAGCTCGCGCCGTTCGCAGCCGGCACCAAGGCCGTCGCACAGGCGCTCACCGAAGTCGACGGCCTGTCGGTCGTCGGTGGCGGCGACTCCGCCGCGGCGGTCCGCCAGCTCGGGTTCGCCGACGACGCCTTCGGTCACATCTCGACCGGCGGCGGCGCCAGCCTCGAGTTCCTCGAGGGCAAGAAGCTCCCCGGACTGGAGGTCCTCGGATGGCAGTAGCAGGTCGCACCCCGCTCATCGCTGGCAACTGGAAGATGAACCTCGACCACCTGCAGGCGGTCGCGTTCGTCCAGAAGCTGCACTGGACGCTCAAGGACGCGAAGCACGAGGACGGCTCGGTCGAGGTGGCGGTCTTCCCGCCCTTCACCGATCTCCGCACGGTGCAGACCCTCCTCGACGCCGACAAGATCCCGTTCGCCCTGGGCGCGCAGGACATCTCGTCGCACGACTCCGGCGCGTACACGGGCGAGGTGTCGGGTGCGTTCCTCGCGAAGCTCGACAACCGCTACGTGATCATCGGCCACTCCGAGCGTCGCGAGTACCACCACGAGGGCGACGACATCGTCGCCGCGAAGGTGCAGGCGGCGCTGAAGCACGGGCTGGTCCCCGTGATCTGCGTGGGCGAGACCGCGGACGACCTCGAGAAGCACGGTGCGAGCGCTGTGCCGGTGGGCCAGCTCCAGGCCGCGCTCCAAGGCGTGAAGGCGGATGCCGACATCGTCGTGGCGTACGAGCCGGTCTGGGCGATCGGATCCGGCCAGGCGGCGACGCCCGAGCAGGCGCAGGAGGTGTGCGCCAAGCTCCGCGAGGTCATCGCCGAGAAGCTCGGAGCGGATGCCGCGGCCCGCACGCGGGTTCTCTACGGCGGCTCGGTGAAGGCCGCGAACATCGCCAGCTTCATGCGCGAGCCCGATGTCGACGGTGCACTGGTGGGCGGTGCGAGCCTCGTCGTCGACGAGTTCGCCGCGATCATCCGCTACCAGAAGCACGTCGGCGTCTGACCTCTGACCGGTGGGCGGCGAGGATTCCTCGCCGCCCGCCGGCGTACACGTATACTTGACCCTTGTGCGATCGGCGAACGATCGCAGCGAAAGGCTTCAACGACTGTGCAGATCCTCGAGTTCGTCCTGCAGGTGCTTCTCGGCATCACGAGTCTCCTGCTGACCCTCCTCATCCTGCTCCACAAGGGGCGTGGTGGCGGCCTGTCCGACATGTTCGGCGGCGGCATGACCTCCGCCCTCGGCTCCTCGGGCCTCGCCGAGCGCAACCTCAACCGATTCACGGTGGTCCTCGCCCTGGTGTGGTTCGCATCGATCGTGGCGCTCGGCCTGATCACGAAGTTCCAGGCCATCTGATGGCTACCGGAGGCAACGCGATCCGCGGCACCCGCGTCGGTGCCGGTCCGATGGGCGAGCAGGACCACGGCTTCCACGCGGAGCGCATCGCCATCTCGTATTGGGACGCCCTGGGCAACGAGACGGTGCGCTACTTCGCGGCGGGCATCCCCGAGGAGGAGATCCCCGACACGATCGACTCGCCCCACTCGGGCCTGCCGGCCGGCCGCGACAAGGAGAATCCTCCCGCCGTCGCGAAGACCGAGCCGTACAAGACGCACCTCGCGTACGTGAAGGAGCGCCGCACCGAAGAGGAAGCAGAGACGCTCCTCGACGACGCGCTGAAGCAGCTCCGCGAGCGTCGCGGACAGGGCTGACGCGACACAGACAGTAGATAAGAGAAGAGCGGATGCCGAGGCATCCGCTCTTCTCGTATGTCCGGCGTCTGGCGCCCGGCGTCAGTACTCGCGGTCGATGAGCTCCGGCGGCACCTGGGCGGCGGCCGCCTGGTCGACGAAGAACGTCGTGCGCTTGCGGCCCTTCGCGCCGGCTGCGGGGACGCTCGCATAGCTGGCACCTGCCAGAGCGAGTCCCAGCGCTGCCGCCTTGTCGGCGCCTGACAGGACGAGCCACACCCGCTTCGAGCTGTTGATGACCGGACGGGTCATCGTGATCCGCTCCGGCGGAGGCTTGGGGGAGTCGCGCACCGCGACCACTGAGCGATCCGTGATCTGGATCTCGGCGCGGTCGGGGAAGAGCGACGCGATGTGCCCGTCCGGCCCGACTCCGAGGAAGCACACATCGAACGACGGCCACGCGCCTTCGGCGCCGGGGAAGCGGGCGAGCTCCTCGGCGTACGCGGCGGCGGCGGCATCCAGCTCCACGCCGTCGTCGCTGCCGAGCGTGGCGTGGATGTTCTCCGCCGGGATGTCCAGAGCGTCGAGGAACGCCTCACGCGCCTGGCGATCGTTGCGGTCGGCGTCGCCGAGGGGGACGAACCGCTCGTCGCTCCACCAGAAGTGGACGCGCGACCAGTCGATGCGGGCCGCGCGCGGACTGCGTCCTGCGGCGGCGAGCACCGCCGCGCCCATCGATCCGCCGGTGAGGGAGATGTGGGCGAGCTTGCCCTCGTCGACGCGCTTCGCGACCCGGCTCAGGAAACGCGGAGCGACGGAATCGACGAGCGCACCGGGATCGGGACTGATGATGACGCGTTTCTCGGCCCAGCCCTCAGGCATTCGTCTTCGTCCTGTCCGTCACCCGTGCACTGTCCATCAGGCCTGCGTCCCCTTCGTCGCCGGAGGCTCGAGCAGCTCCCAGCCCTCGGTGATGACTCGACCATACAGGACGTCCGGGTCGAGACGACGGAGCTCCTCGGCCAGGCACTCGCGCAGCGTCCGGCGTGGGAAAGCCAGGTCGTGCGTGGGCTGTCCGGGCTGGGTGAGGATCGCCACACCGGGCGTCGGGCGCTCCAGGAGCACCTCGCCGCTCGGACGCACCAGCGCGACGGACTTGATGCCGTGCGGCCACTCCTCGGCGTCGAGATACGCCCAGTCGACGGGCACGTCGAGGGTGAGGCGCAGCCAGGCCGCGAGGAGCGCGGTGGACGGCGAGTCGGACGCACCGCGCACCCGCACGCCGACGACCGGCTCGTACGGGGGCTGGTCGAGGATGGCGGCCAGCTGCTCGCGCCAGCGGGTCAGACGCGTCCACGCGAGGTCGGTGTCGCCGGGCGCGTACTGCTCGCCCAGGCCCGCGACCCACGCCGACGGGTCGGACTTGGTCGCGGCATCCGTGATCCGGCGCTGCGCGATGCGACCGATCGAGGTCTTCGAGATGTTGTCGGGCGTGCGGTTGGGCCACCACACCACGACGGGAGCGTCGGGCAGCAGCAGGCCCGTCACGAGGCTCTCGAGGTTCGAGTGACCGGCGTCGCCGAACGCCCGCAGGGTGACGACCTCGCTCGCACCGGCGTCGCCGCCCACGCGGATCTGGGCGTCCAGGCGCGGTTCGGCGTCGTAGCCGTCGGGGATCAGCAGCACGATGACGCGCATCGGATGCTCGCGCGACGCGTCGTTGGCGGCCTCGATGACCTCTTCGACCGCGGCCTCCCGGGTGAGGATGACGAGGGTCAGCACGCGGCCGAGCGCGACCGCGCCGCCCTCCTCGCGCACGTTGACGAGCGCACGAGAGATCTTGCTGACGGTGGTGTCGGGCAGATCGACGATCACGGGCGCCTCCAGGTCCTTCCGTCGCGGGCGAGCATCTCGTCCGCGGAGTCCGGGCCCCACGACCCGGGTGAGTACTGTTCGAGCGGACCGCCCTGGGCGTCCCAGAACCGCTCGATCGGGTCGAGGATCTTCCACGACAGCTCGACCTCTTCATGCCGCGGGAACAGCGGCGGGTCGCCGAGCAGCACGTCGAGGATGAGGCGCTCGTAGGCCTCGGGGCTCGCCTCGGTGAAGGCGTGGCCGTAGCCGAAGTCCATCGTGACGTCGCGCACCTGGGCGCCCGCGCCGGGCACCTTCGAGCCGAACCGGATCGTCACGCCCTCGTCGGGCTGCACACGGATCACCAGGGCGTTCTGGCCCTGACCCGACGTCTGGCTGCGCGAGAACAGCAGCTCGGGGGCGCGCTTGAAGACCACGGCGATCTCGGTGACGCGGCGGCCCAGGCGCTTGCCGGTGCGGAGGTAGAACGGCACACCCGCCCAGCGACGCGTGTTCACCTCGAGGGTGACGGCGGCGTACGTCTCGGTCGTCGAGTGAGGGTTCATGCCGTCCTCTTCGAGGAAGCCGAGCACCTTCTCACCGCCCTGCCAGCCGCCCGCGTACTGACCGCGCGCCGTCGAGCGGGCGAGGTCCTCCGGCAGGGTGACGGCGGCGAGCACCTTCTCCTTCTCGGCGCGGAGGTCCTTCGCGTCGAACGAGATGGGCTCCTCCATGGCCGTGAGCGCCATCAGCTGCAGCAGGTGGTTCTGGATGACGTCTCGTGCCGCGCCGACACCGTCGTAGTAGCCCGCGCGGCCGCCCACGCCGATGTCTTCCGCCATCGTGATCTGCACGTGGTCGACGTAGTTGCGGTTCCAGATCGGCTCATACAGCTCGTTGGCGAAGCGGAGGGCCAGGATGTTCTGGACAGTCTCCTTGCCGAGGTAGTGGTCGATGCGGAAGATCGAGTCCGTCGGGAACGCCGAGCGCAGCACGTCGTTGAGCGCACGCGCCGACTCCTGGTCGTGCCCGAACGGCTTCTCGATGACGACACGACGCCACCGGTCGGGCTGGTCGGCGGTGTCGTCCACGAGACCCGACGACTTCAGCTGCTCCGCCACCAGCGGGAACGCCTTCGGCGGGATCGACAGGTAGAACGCGTGGTTGCCCATCGTGCCGCGATCGGTGTCGAGCCTGTCGACGGTGTCTTTCAGGCGACGGAACGCGTCCGGGTCGTCGAACTCGCCCGACACGAAGCGGATGCCCTGCAGCAGCTGCTGCCAGGTCTCATCGCGGAACTCGGTGCGCGCGTACTGGCGCACCGCGTCGTAGACGACCTGGGCGAAGTCCTGGTCTGCCCAGTCGCGGCGCGCGAAGCCGACGAGCGCGAAGCCCGGAGGCAGCAGACCGCGGTTCGCCAGGTCGTAGACGGCGGGCATGAGCTTCTTGCGGGAGAGGTCTCCCGTGACGCCGAAGATGACGAGCGCGCTCGGACCGGCGATGCGGTTGAGGCGGCGGTCTTCGGGGTCGCGCAACGGGTTGTGCCCGCGCGAGATCTCGACGGTCATGTGGGGCTCGAACTCCTACTGGGCCGCTTCGAAGAGCGAGAGCACTTCGATCTGGGGATCGGTGAGGGTCAGGGTCACGACAGGTCGGCCGTGGCCATCGGCGAGAACGGCCGCGTCTCCCGCGGCCTGCGCCTGGATGAGCTGGCCGAAGGTGAACGGCCGGCCCGGGATCTCGAGGTCGACATCGGTCTGCTCGAGGATCTGGAGGAACACGCCGTTCGCGGGGCCGCCCTTGTGGTACTGCCCGGTCGAATGCAGGAACCGGGGTCCCCAGCCGAACGTGGTGGGACGCCCCGAGTCCGCGGCGACGAGTTCGCGCAGGCCCGCGAGCTGCGACAGCTCGAGCCGGTTCACGTACGCCTGGATGGCGACGTAGCCGTCGTCCGGCAGACGTGCCCACAGCGCGTCGAGCACGCCGGCGACGGTTCCGGATGCCGCGAGAGCTGGGTCGGAGACCCGCACCTCGACGCCCTCCACGGCGAACGCCGGAGCAGTCGGCTCGGGACGCGCGTCGAGGAGGCCGCGCGCGGCCACCTTGGCGGACTCGACATCGGGCTGGTCGAAGGGATTGATGCCCAGCATCCGTCCCGCGATCGCCGTGGCGTACTCCCAGACGACGAACTGCGCGCCCAGCGAGCCGCTCACGAGCAGCTCGCCCTCGTGGTGCTCGAAGAGGTGGAACTGCTTGGCCTCGTCGACGAGGCGCACGATCTGCAGGTCCGCCGGCTTCGTGTCGACCTCGGGGGAGACCGGGAGCAGGACGACGGGCAGGATGCCGGTGCCGTCCTTGCCGGTCGACTCGGCGACGAGCTGCTCGATCCAGTCCGGCAGGCCGACGATGTGCGTGCCGTCGGTGATGAGGCCCAGCTTGTCCTTGCGGGACGCTGCGCCGTCGACCTCTCGGCCGCCCGCGATCGCCGCGGCCAGCACGAGCGCCGGGTTGTCGGGGCTGTCGATCGACACCTCGAGCAGCGTCGCCTCCGCCTCGTCGAGGAGCTCGGAGATGTCGGCACCGGCGAGACCCGCCGGCACGAGCCCGAACGCGGTGAGGGCCGAGTACCGGCCGCCGACCGTCGGGTCGGCGTTGAAGACCGTGTACCCGTCTGCGCGCGCCTCCTGATGCAGCGGCGAGCCGGGATCGGTCACGACGACGATCCGTTCGGCGGGATCGATCCCGAGGTCGCGGAACGCCGCCTCGAACGCCCGCTTGGCGGAATCGGTCTCGACGGTCGACCCTGACTTCGACGACACGACGAGCGCCGTGCGCGTGAGGTCGCCGGCCTGCGCGTCGCCGTCGATCGCGGCGAGCACCTGGCCCGGGGCCGTGGAGTCGAGGATCACCAGGGGCACGCCCGAGGTCTGCGCGATGACCTCCGGAGCGAGCGACGAGCCGCCCATTCCCGCGAGCACGATCCGCGTGACGTTCCGCGAGCGCAGCCGCTCGCGGAGAGCCAGGATCTCGGCGACCAGGGGCCGCGAGACACTGACGGCCTCGACCCAGCCCAGGCGTCGTGACGCCTCGTCCTCGGCCGCGGGACCCCACAGGGACGCGTCGCCGCCGGTGATGCCCGATGCCACGAAGCTCGAGACGAGCTCGGGCAGCGTGGCCTCCACGACGGACTTGACGTGTCCGCTGAGGTGGATGTCGAAGCTCATCGGGTGGCCTGGAGCGCGTCCTCGAGCGCCGTCTTCACGGTGCCCTGCAGGTCGTGCCAGGAGGCGATGAACTTGTCGACCCCTTCGTCTTCGAGCACCTGGGTGACGTCCGCGAAGTCCACACCGACGACGGCGAGACGGTCGAAGACCTCGTGTGCGGCGGCGTAGGTGCCCGTGACGGCGTCACCGGCGATCTGGCCGTGGTCGAAGGTCGCCTCGAGCGTCTTCTCGGGCATCGTGTTGACGGTGCCGGGGGCGACCAGCTCGGTCACGTAGAGGGTGTCGGGCAGGGACGGGTCCTTGACGCCGGTCGACGCCCACAGCGGCCGCTGGAGGTGCGCGCCGGCATCCGTCAGCGCCTTCGCGCGGTCGGTCGCGAACGCCTGCTCGAACAGCTCGTACGCGAGCCGGGCGTTGGCGACGCCGGCGAGCGACTTGAGCGCCGTGGCCTCGTCGGTGCCGATGGCGACGAGCCGCTTGTCGACCTCGGTGTCCACGCGCGAGACGAAGAACGACGCGACCGAGTGGATCTTCGAGATGTCGTGGCCGTTCGCCTGCGCCTGCTCGAGCCCCGCCAGGTAGGCGTCGATGACCTCGGAGTAGCGCTCCAGGCTGAAGATCAGCGTGACGTTGACCGAGATGCCTTCGGCCAGCACAGCCGTGATGGCGGGAAGACCGGCCTTCGTCGCGGGGATCTTGATGTGCACGTTGGGGCGGTCGACCGTGGCCCACAGCTCCTTGGCCTGGGCGATCGTCGCCGCGGTGTCGTGAGCGAGGTCGGGGGAGACCTCGATCGACACGCGGCCGTCGACGCCGTCGGTCGAGTCGTAGACCGGACGGAAGATGTCGGCCGCGTCGCGCACGTCGTCGGTCGTCGCGGCGAAGATCGCATCGTCGACCGACGCGCCGGCCGCTGCGAGCTCCGAGATCTGCGTGGCGTACGAGTGCCCGCCGCCGCCGATCGCGCCCTGGAAGATCGTCGGGTTCGTCGTGACGCCGCTGACGTTGCGCGTCGAGATGAGCTCGGTCAGATTGCCCGACGTGATGCGCTCGCGCGACAGGTCGTCGAGCCAGATGCTCACGCCGTCGGCGACCAGCTTCTCAGTGGGGGTGCTCATGCTGCCTTCTCCTCGTGCTTAAACGTCGCTCGCGGCCGCGAGAGTCTCGCGGGCGGCCTCGACGACGTGCTCGGCGGTGATGCCGAACTTCTGGAACAGGGTCTTGTAATCGGCCGACGCGCCGAAGTGGTCGATCGCCACGGAGCGACCGGCGTCGCCGACGATGCCGCGCCAGGTGAGTGCGGAGCCGGCCTCGACCGACACGCGCGCCTTCACCGCGGCTGGCAGGACCTTCTCGCGGTACGCGGCGTCCTGCTCGTCGAACCACTCCAGTGACGGGGCCGACACCACGCGGGCGTTCACGCCCTCGGCGGCGAGCGTCTCGCGGGCGGAGACGGCGAGCTGCACCTCGGAGCCGGTCGCGATGAGGATCACGTCGGGCGTGCCGCTCGGCGCCTCGGCGAGGATGTACGCGCCCTTGGCGACGCCGTCCGTCGACGCGAAGACGTCGCCCTCGGCCTCGCCCTGGCCCCGCTCGAACACCGGGATGTTCTGGCGGGTCAGCGCGATGCCGATGGGCCCGCCCTGGCGACGAACGATCTCGAACCAGGCGGCCGAGGTCTCGTTCGCGTCCGCGGGACGCACCACGGTGAAGTTCGGGATGGCGCGCAGGGTCGCGAGCTGCTCGACCGGCTGGTGGGTGGGGCCGTCCTCGCCGAGCGCGACGGAGTCGTGCGTCCAGACGAAGATCGACGGGATGTCCATCAGCGCGGCCAGGCGCACCGAGGGGCGCATGTAGTCGCTGAAGATCAGGAACGTGCCGCCGAAGGGGCGCGTCGGGCCGTGCAGCTTGATGCCGTTGACGATGGCGCCCATCGCGTGCTCGCGGATGCCGAAGTGCAGCACCCGGCCGTACGGGTCGCCCGACCACTCGTGCGTCGACCACTCGGCCGGGATGAACGACTTCGCGTCCTTGATCGTGGTGAGGTTCGACTCGGCGAGGTCGGCCGAGCCGCCCCACAGCTCCGGCAGCTCGGCGGCCAGGGCGTTGATCACGATGCCCGACGCGGCGCGCGTGGAGACGTCCTTGCCCGCTTCGAACGAGGGGAGGGCGGCAGCCACGTCTGCGGGCAGCTCGCCGGCCTCGAGGCGGTCGAACAGCGCCTTGCGCTCGGGGTTCGCCGCCGCCCAGGCGTCGAACGACTCCTGCCAGGCAGCGCGCTCCTCGGCGGCGCGGTCCTTGAGGGAGCGCGTGTGCGCGAGGACGTCCTCGGCGACGACGAAGGACTGCTCGGGGTCGAAGCCGAGCACCTTCTTCGTCGCGGCGAGCTCGTCGCCGCCCAGCGCGGAGCCGTGGATCTTGCCGGTGTTCTGCTTGCCGGGAGACGGCCAGCCGATGATCGTGCGGAGGATGATGAGGGACGGCTTGGACGTCTCGCCCTGCGCCGCCTCGATCGCGGCGAACAGCTCCGCGACGTCCTCGACGTACTCGCCCGTCTTCTTCCAGTCCACGACCTGCACCTGCCAGCCGTAGGCCTCGTAGCGCTTCGCGACATCCTCGGTGAAGGCGACGTTGGTGTCGTCCTCGATCGAGATCTGGTTCGAGTCGTAGATGGCGATGAGGTTGCCGAGGGCCTGGTGGCCGGCGAGCGACGAGGCCTCGGAGGTGATGCCCTCCTGCAGGTCGCCGTCGCCGGCGATCACGTAGATGTGGTGGTCGAAGGGCGACGTGCCGGCGGCGGCGTCCGGATCGAACAGGCCGCGCTCGTAGCGGGCGGCGTACGCGAAGCCGACGGCCGACGCGAGGCCCTGGCCGAGCGGGCCGGTCGTGATCTCGACGCCCTTGGTGTGGCCGTACTCCGGGTGTCCCGGCGTGAGCGAGCCCCACGTGCGCAGCGCCTTCAGGTCGTCGAGCTCGAGCCCGAACCCGCCGAGGTAGAGCTGCACGTACTGCGTGAGCGAGGAGTGCCCGGCCGACAGGATGAATCGGTCGCGGCCGACCCAGTGGGTGTCGGCGGGGTCGTGACGCAGCACGCGCTGGTAGAGCAGGTACGCCGCCGGCGCCAGGCTCATCGCGGTGCCGGGGTGGCCGTTGCCGACCTTCTCCACAGCATCCGCAGCCAGGACGCGAGCAGTGTCCACCGCGCGCCGATCGATCTCATCCCAACGCAGTTCCGACACCGGGCCGCCTTTCTCGAGGAGGTGCGCCCAGAATGTGGCCGGCTCGCGGCCCTTGTCCGGATGGATAAGGGGGAATCGGCGACGGGCGCGCGTGTTTCTCAGCATAGCGAAGGGGTAGACCGCCCAGGCCATGCGAGACGTGTATGTGACGCAGTCTTGCGAAGGGCTGTGCGCCGTCCATGACATCCCGGTGTCGCAGGCGTCACGTTCTGCTCACCTGTGACCGGGCCGCGTTGTGATGCGCCGGCCCCGAGCGAAGGCGGTCGCCCCGGCGCGGGGCGCGACACGCCGATGCCCTAGACTTGGGGCGAATCTGCAGGCGGCGATTGCGGGGGTCATGGACAGCACGAAGACGGCCGGGGCTGCGGCGGAGTCCGCACGCGCGGGCGTGGGGACCATCGACACACCCCGCCGACCTCGGCAGAGCTTCGGCCGCACCGTCCGCGCCTATGTCGCGCTGATGAAGCCGCGCGTGCTCGAGCTGCTGCTGGTCACGACGGTCCCGGTGATGATCCTCGCGGAAGGCGGCTTCCCGGACGTCTGGCTGGTCGTCGCCACCGTCGTCGGCGGCACGGCGAGCGCCGGCTCGGCCGCCGCGTTCAACATGTACCTCGATCGCGACATCGACGCTCACATGCAGCGCACGGTGAACCGGCCGCTGGTCACGGGCGAGGTCTCGCCCCGCGGTGCGCTGATCTTCGCCTGGTCACTCGCGGTGTTCTCGACGGTGTGGCTGTGGCTCACCACGAACTGGCTGGCTGCGACGCTGTCGGCGGCCGCCATCTTCTTCTACGTCGTGATCTACACGATGATCCTCAAGCGCCGCACCGAGCAGAACATCGTGTGGGGCGGCATCGCCGGGTGCTTCCCGGTGGTCATCGGCTGGACGGCCGTCACCGGCTCGCTGGCGTGGCCGCCGGTGATCCTGTTCGCGCTCGTGTTCCTCTGGACGCCGCCGCACTACTGGCCGCTGTCGATGAAGTACAAGGAGCAGTACGAGGGCGTCCAGGTGCCGATGCTCGGCGCCACGCGAGGCGGCTCGCAGGTCGGCCTGCAGGTCATCCTCTACGCGTGGGCCACCGTCGTGTGCTCCCTGCTGCTGATCCCGGTCGCCGGCATGGGGCTCGTCTACACGGTGTCGGCGCTCGTCTTCGGCGGTTGGTTCATCTACGAGTCGCACGTGCTCTACAACCGGGCGGTGCGGGGCACCGAGCCGCGCCCGATGCGTGTGTTCCACGCCTCGATCACGTACCTGACCCTGCTCTTCGTCGCGATCGCCGTCGACCCGCTGCTGCCGTTCTGATCCGTCAGCCCTGTCGATTCCGGCGGGGGCTCGTTCGTCGGATGAATGAGGGGCACAATGCCTCTCGACGGCGAAGGAGGACGGCATGGCGCAGTATCTGATCCTGATCTACGGCGATGAGGCGCAGTGGGACGCCCGCAGCGACGACGAGATGCGGGCGGTCGACGCCGGTCACGGCGCGTTCCGCGAACGCGGAGGCTCGGCGATCATCGCGTCGGGCGAACTCGAGTCGAGTCGCATGGCGACCACCCTGCGCGCCGGTGGGGAGCGGCCGCTCGTGACGGACGGCCCCTTCCTCGAAACCAAGGAGGTCCTCGGCGGGTTCTACCTCGTCGACGTGCCCGACCTCGACGCGGCGCTCGGCCTGGCCGGGCTGCTGCATGAGACCTCTGAGGACCACGGCGGCGTGCAGGTGCATCCGCTGGTCGATCACTCCTGAACGATGGCGCCCACGTCTCCTCCGCCCGGCGCCGGTGCGACGAGCGGAGCCTCCGGCAGCGAGGGCTCAGTCGGATCCTCGACGGTTCCTGCACTCCAGGTCGGCGCCGCCCTCGCCGACGCCCACCGTGCCGAGTGGGCGGCGGTCGTCGCGGCGACCGCGCGGCTCACCGGCGACCTCGACCTCGCCGAGGAGTGCGCCCAGGAGGCGTTCGCACGGGCGGTCGATCTGTGGCCGACGCGCGGCATCCCGGATCGTCCGGGCGCGTGGCTGACGACGGTCGCCGCCAACCGCGCGAGAGACGTGTTGCGGCGGGACGCTGCGCTGCGGCGCCGGCTGCCGCTGCTCGTCCGGGAGGACGTGACGGACGACGGTGGGTCGTGGCACTCGGACGATCGGCTGCGGCTGATCTTCACCTGCTGCCACCCCGCCCTGGCACGCGGGGCGCAGGTCGCGCTCACACTGCGTCTGGTGTGCGGTGTGTCGACCGCCGACATCGCAGCGGCCTTCCTCGTGGGCGAGTCCGCGATGGCGGCGCGGGTGACGCGCGCGAAACGCAAGATCGCCACGGCACGGATCCCCTTCCGCGTGCCCGATGCGTGGGAGCTCCCCGAGCGCGTCGGGGTGGTGTGCGATGTGCTCTACATCGTCTTCACCGTCGGGCACGCGCCGCCCTCGGGGGACGCCGTCGTCCGGGCGGACCTGGTGGAGGAGGCCATCGCGCTCACCCGCATGCTGCGCGGACTGCTGCCGGCAGATCGCTCGGTGGGAGGGCTGCTCGCGCTCATGCTGCTGATCGACGCCCGACGCGACACGCGCGACGAGCTGCTCGCCGACCAGGACCGCTCGCGGTGGGACCGGGCGCTCATCGACGAAGGGCTCGCCCTGCTCGGGGCGGCCTCGGCCGGAGCGGTCGACCGCTACGCCATCTCGGCCGCGATCGCCGCCGTGCACGCGCAGGCGCCGACATGGGCCGACACCGACTGGACGCGGATCGCCGACCTCTACCGGCTGCTCGCTCAGGCGTGGCAGAGCCCCGTGGTCGCTCTCAACAGCGCTGTCGCAGTCGGCATGCGTGACGGACCTGCGGCGGGGCTGGCGGCCGTCGATGCCGTCGCCGCCGATCCTGCGCTCGTGCGGTACCCGTATCTCCCCGCGGCGCGGGCGGCGTTCCTCATGGAGCTCGGCCGCTGGGCCGAGGCGGCCGACGCCTACGCCGAAGCCGCCCGGCTCTCCGGGAGCGAGGCAGAGCGGCAGCGGCTGCGGGCGCAGATCGCGCGGGCGCGGTCGCTGGCCTGACGGCCTGGGGCCACGGAGACGACGAAGCCGCAGGGAGTACGAGACTCCCTGCGGCTCCGGCGTCGTGTCAGCGGGAGGCGACGGGCGCGTCGACCTCGGCGTCGGCGGCCGGCTCAGCGGCCTCGGTGCTCTCGGGGGCGGCGTCGATGCTCTCCGCCTCCGAGTCCCAGTCGATGGGCTCGACGACCTCGAGCTGCGCGTGCGGGCGCAGCGTCGAGAGGGCGGCGATGCCGAGCGCGAGGAGGATGCCGACGATGCCGGCGCCGATGAGGATCCCGCCGAGCTGGGCGATGGACTGGCCGACGTAGACGTCGACGCCGGTCGCGGTGCCGTCGGTGAGGGTCGTCGTCATCGAGGCGATCTTGTCGGTGGTGATGAACCAGCCGCCGGCGACGGTCGCCAGCGAGACGACGACGAGGCCCCAGAACGGGATGCTGCGGATGAGACGGGGACGGGTGGACATGTGTCGATCACTCCTCGGGATGCGCGACCCGTGGTGGCCGCGGCATCCCACCCTCGCAAAGGAGTCCGTGCGACGCCAATCGGGTTGCTATGGATCAGCTGTGGACGGCCTCGCGCGCGGGCGCCTTCAGATGCATGACGACGGCCGTCATCGCGGCGACGAGCCCGACGGCGAGCACCATGTGGATGTTGACGAGAACGATCGGCAGCCCGGTGCGCGCCTGCCAGAGTCCGACGACGATCTGCACGAGTTCGATTCCGAGGAGGAGGAGCGTCCACAGGCGCAGGCGCAGTGCCGGGGGAGTGCGCCACGAGCCGGCCACGAGCACCAGGGTGAGCGCGAATGTGATGTAGCCCGGGCACGCGTGGATGTGCTGCATCAGCTCCGGGTTGAGCCCGTTGCGCGCGGCGCCGCCGTCGCCGGCGTGGGGGCCGGAGCCGGTAACGAGGATGCCGACCACGACCGTGAGGAGGACGAACGCGGTCGTGACATGGGTCACGGCCGCGTACCAGCGGGGCACGGCGAGCACGCGCGGGCCCGGCTCGGCGTACACGCGCACCACGAGCACCGCCGACAGCGCCACCAGCAGCACCGAGGCGAAGTAGTGCAGGCCCACGACGTAGGGGTTGAGATTCGTCAGGACCGTGATGCCGCCGATGACGGCCTGCAGCGGCACGTAGAGGCCGATCAGCAGCGAGAGCCAGAAGAGGTCGCGGCGCTGGCGGCGCATGCGGACGACGAAGAGGAACATGATGATCGCGACGGCGACCAGCACGAAGGTCAGCAGGCGGTTGCCGAACTCGATGAAGCCGTGCACCCCCGAGATCTCGGGGACGGGGACGAACGAGTCCTCGTTGCACCGCGGCCAGGTGTCGCAGCCGAGGCCGGAGCCGGTGAGGCGGACGAGGCCGCCGGTGCCGACGATGCCGATCTGCACCACCAGCGTCGCCCACGCCGCCGCGATCACGCGGCGGTCGACCCGATCCGGAAGCCACAGCCAGAAGCGCTGCCGGATTCCCGGTGCCGTCGTGGTGGACTGTTGCGCGGACATGCTGGTCGTCGCCTCCTGGCAGAGGCTCCGGATGCCGCGCGTGACGTACGGGGCGCGTCCGCGTCGGGGTGGAACCTGTAGAATCGAGGGGTCGGTAGCGGTGCAGTTCCCAGCACCGCGCACCACTGACAGTCTAGGCGCGATGATCGGCGCCGCTTGAGAGGGCCCGAGAAGCGGCATCCCCCCTCCGGTATCTCCACCGGAGAACACGGATGCCGGGGCGGATCACACCGCTAGGACCCGGAGGAGAACGTGACGATGTCTGATGTGCTGATCGATCGCCCGGAGCTGGACAGCCTGGGTATCTACGAGTTCGGGTGGCATGATGCCGACGCTGCGGGCGCCGTGGCGAAGCGAGGCATCGACGAGTCCGTGGTGCGTGGCATCTCGGCGCTCAAGAGCGAGCCCGAATGGATGCTCAAGACCCGGTTGAAGGGCTATCAGCTCTTCGGCCGCAAGCCGATGCCGACCTGGGGCGCCGACCTCAGCGAGATCGACTTCGACAACATCAAGTACTTCGTGCGCTCCACCGAGAAGCAGGCGGGGTCGTGGGAAGAGCTTCCCGAGGACATCCGCAACACGTACGAGAAGCTCGGCATCCCCGAGGCGGAGCGCCAGCGCCTGGTCGCAGGCGTCGCGGCCCAGTACGAGTCCGAGGTCGTGTACCACCAGATCCGCGAGGACCTCGAGGCGCAGGGCGTCATCTTCATGGACACCGACACCGCGCTGCGCGAGCACCCCGAGTTCTTCGAGGAGTACTTCGGCACGGTGATCCCGGCCGGCGACAACAAGTTCGCGGCGCTCAACACGGCGGTGTGGTCGGGCGGGTCGTTCGTCTACGTGCCGCCGGGCGTGCACGTCGAGATCCCGCTGCAGGCGTACTTCCGCATCAACACCGAGAACATGGGCCAGTTCGAGCGGACGCTCATCATCGCCGACGAGGGCTCGTACGTGCACTACATCGAGGGCTGCACGGCCCCGATCTACAAGAGCGACTCGCTGCACTCGGCCGTGGTCGAGATCATCGTGAAGAAGAACGCCCGTGTGCGCTACACGACGATCCAGAACTGGTCGAACAACGTCTACAACCTCGTCACCAAGCGCGCCGTGGCGCACGAGGGCGCGACGATGGAGTGGATCGACGGCAACATCGGCTCCAAGGTCACCATGAAGTACCCGTCGATCTTCCTGATGGGCGAGCACGCCAAGGGCGAGACCCTGTCGGTCGCCTTCGCCGGTCCCGGTCAGCACCAGGACGCCGGCGCGAAGATGATCCACATGGCGCCGTACACGCAGTCGTCGATCGTTTCCAAGTCGATCGCCCGTGGCGGCGGCCGCGCCGGCTACCGCGGCGAGGTCCGCGTGGACGCGAACGCGCACCACTCGGCGAACACGGTGCGCTGCGACGCGCTGCTGGTCGACACGATCTCGCGCTCCGACACGTACCCGGCGATCGACATCCGCGTCGACGACGTGCAGCTCGGCCACGAGGCGACGGTCTCGAAGGTCAGCGAGGAGCAGCTCTTCTACCTCATGAGCCGCGGAATGCCGGAGGACGAGGCCATGGCGATGATCGTGCGCGGCTTCATCGAGCCGATCGCCCGCGAGCTGCCCATGGAGTACGCGCTCGAACTCAACAAGCTCATCGAGATGGGCATGGAAGGATCCGTCGGCTAGATGAGCCCCACCACTGAGGCCCCCACCATTCCCGGCGCGAAGGGCCACACCGATGGCGCCGGCGCGTTCGTGCCGGTTCAGACTCGCTCCGAGCGTCCCTGGTCATTCGACCCCGCCGACTTCGAAGTGCCCACCGGCCGCGAGGTCAACTGGAAGCACACGCCGACTGCCAAGGTCCAGCCGCTGTTCGTCGACGAGGCCGGACCCCACGGCGTCATCGAGGTCGACGTCGATGCGCCGGCCGGTCTCGTGCAGGAGCGCCTGACCATCGGAACCGCCCCTCGCGGCGAGGTGTTCCGCCCCGAGGATCTGCCGAGCGCGATCGCCTGGAAGCAGGAGACCGAGGCCCCGCTGCTGCGGATTCCCGCCGGCGCCGAGTACACCGAGCCGATCGTCGTGTCGTTGACCGGCACCGGCGGCCTGGCGCACGCCCACGTCGTGGTCGAGGCGCAGGCCAACTCGCACGCCACCGTCGTGTTCCGCCACACCGGCACCGCCCAGCACGCGCAGAACGTCGAGATCATCGTGCGCGAAGGCGCACACCTCGAGCTCGTGACCGTGCAGCGGTGGGACGACGATGCCGTGCACGTCGCCTCCCACCAGGCCCGCGTCGAGCGGGACGCGACCCTCCGCCACGTCGTCGTCAGCTTCGGCGGCGGCGTCGTGCGTGTGAACCCCACCGTGGAGCTCGCCGGCACGGGCTCGCGCGCCGAGCTGTACGGCCTCAGCTACGCCGACTCGGGGCAGCACCTCGAGAGCCAGGTGTACCTGCACCACAAGGGCGCCGAGACCTCGGGCGACGTGCTGTACAAGAGCGCGCTGCAGGGCGCGGCGGCGCGCACGGTGTGGATCGGCGACGTCCTCATCGGACCGGATGCGGTGAGCACCGACTCCTACGAGGCCAACCGCAACCTCGTCCTGACCGAAGGCGCGCGCGCCGAGTCGATCCCCAACCTGGAGATCGAGACGGGCGACATCCGCGGCGCGGGCCACGCGAGCGCCACCGGCCGCTTCGACGACGAGCAGCTGTTCTACCTGCAGGCGCGCGGCATCGCCGAGGAGGAGGCACGACGGCTCGTCGTGCTCGGCTTCCTCGCCGAGATCGTGCAGAAGATCGGTGTCGCAGACCTCGAGGCGGAGCTGTTCGCCGCGATCGAGGAAGAACTCGCCAAGGAGGCCGGCCGATGACCGCGCAGCGCGTGTGCGCCCTCAGCGACCTCGTCCAGGACGAGGCCCGCCGTGTCGAGGTGGACGGTGTCGCGATCGCCCTGGTGATGGATTCCAGCGGCGAGGTCCATGCCATCGGCGACGTCTGCACCCACGGCGACATCTCATTGTCCGAGGGCTTCGTCGACGGCGAGTCGCTCGAGTGCTGGGCTCATGGCTCGGCGTTCTCGCTGCGCACCGGTAAGCCCCTCAATCTGCCCGCGTACGAGCCGGTCCCCGTGTTCGCGGTCACCGTCGACGGCGACGACGTGCTCGTCGACGCCACCGTCACGCTCGAAGTGAACTGAAGAAGGTACTGAAGAATGTCTGTTCTCGAGATCCGCGACCTCCATGTGACGGTCGAGACGGATGCCGGCACCACGCCGATCCTCAACGGTCTGTCGCTCACGATCCGCACGGGTGAGACCCACGCGATCATGGGCCCCAACGGCTCGGGCAAGTCGACGCTCGCCTACACGATCGCCGGCCACCCGAAGTACACCGTCACCAGCGGCTCGATCACGCTCGACGGCGAGGACGTCCTCGCGATGTCGGTCGACGAGCGGGCACGCGCCGGCCTGTTCCTGGCGATGCAGTACCCGGTCGAGATCCCGGGCGTGACCGTCACGAACTTCCTCCGCACGGCGAAGACCGCGATCGACGGCGAGGCGCCCTCGATCCGCACGTGGACGAAGGACGTCAAGGCGTCGATGAAGAACCTGCGCATGGACCCCAAGTTCGCGCAGCGCAACGTCAACGAGGGCTTCTCGGGCGGCGAGAAGAAGCGCCACGAGATCCTCCAGCTGGAGCTCCTGCGGCCGCAGATCGCCGTGCTCGACGAGACCGACTCCGGTCTCGACGTCGACGCGCTGAAGATCGTCTCGGAGGGTGTCAACCGCGCCAAGGCCGACAACGACCTCGGTGTGCTGCTCATCACGCACTACACCCGCATCCTGCGGTACATCCACCCCGACTTCGTGCACGTCATGGTGCAGGGGCGCATCGTCGAGGAGGGCGGTCCCGAGCTGGCCGACCGGCTCGAGGACGAGGGCTACGACCGTTTCCTGCCCGCGGGCGAAGAGGAGCCCGCCGAGGCTCCCGTCGCCAGCGAAGCGTAGGATCGACCTATGACGGCGACCCTCACTTCCGAGAAGTACGACGAGGTGACCGAGGCTCTCAAGGACGTCATGGACCCGGAGCTCGGGATCAATGTCGTCGACCTCGGCCTCATCTACGACCTCGCGTGGGACGACGAGAACGACGCGCTGGTCATCCACATGACCCTCACGTCGGCCGGCTGCCCGCTCACGGACGTGCTCGAGGAGCAGACCGCACAGGCGCTCGACGACATCGTCGAGCGGTTCCGCATCAACTGGGTGTGGATGCCGCCGTGGGGTCCGGAGAAGATCACCGACGACGGCCGCGACATGATGCGCGCGCTCGGCTTCGCGATCTGAGGAGCACCGCCTCACAACGAACACAGAACGGCCCGTCTCCCGAGGGAGGCGGGCCGTTCGTCGTCGCAGTAGGCTCGCACCATGGGCACTGAATTCATGAATCCCGACGCAGATCGCAGCGAAATCGCTCCGCGCGAGCGGTACATCCACGGGCACCACGAGAGTGTCCTGCGCTCCCACTCCTGGCGCACGGTCTTGAATTCCGCCGCCTACCTGCTGCCGCACCTCGCCG
>NZ_DATCVK010000007.1:0-35424 GCF_036566905.1 Microbacterium sp.
GGCGACGCTGTAGTCGCGGATGTCGAGGATCTCGGCGATCTGCTCGTCGGGCTGCATCTCGAGCAGGTTCGCGACGTGCTGGCCCTTCGCGTCGCGGCCGGCCTCCTGGATCTCGTAGGCCTTGGCGCGGTAGACGCGGCCGGCGTTCGTGAAGAAGAGCAGCCAGTGGTGCGTCGTCGTGACGAAGAAGTGCTCGACGACGTCATCCGCGCGCAGCTGGGCACCCTTGACGCCCTTGCCTCCGCGGTGCTGGCTGCGGTAGTTGTCGCTCCGGGTGCGCTTGACGTAACCGCCGCGCGTGACGGTGACGACCATCTCCTCCTCAGGGATGAGGTCTTCGATGCTCATGTCGCCGTCGTAGCCGTACATGATCTCCGTGCGGCGGTCATCGCCGAACTTCGCTGTGACCTCGGCCAACTCGTCGATGATGATCTGGCGCTGGCGGGTCTCGGAGGCGAGGATCGCGTGGAACTCGGCGATCGCCAGCTCGAGCTCGTTCAGTCGGTCGATGATCTTCTGGCGCTCGAGGGCGGCCAGACGACGCAGCTGCATGGCCAGGATGGCGTCGGCCTGCAACTGGTCGACGCCGAGCAGGTCCATCAGGCCGAGACGGGCCTTCTCGACATCCGGGGAGCGGCGGATGAGGGCGATGACCTCGTCGAGGGCGTCGAGAGCCTTCACGTAGCCACGCTGGATGTGCGCCTCGGCTTCGGCCTTCTTCAGGCGGAACTGGGTGCGGCGAACGATGACCTCGACCTGGTGCATCACCCAGGCGTGGATGAATCCGTCGATCGAGAGCGTGCGCGGGATGCCATCGACGATGGCAAGCATGTTCGCGCCGAAGTTCTCCTGCAGCTGGGTGTGCTTGTAGAGGTTGTTCAGCACGACCTTGGCGACGGCATCGCGCTTCAGCACGATCACGAGGCGCTGACCGGTGCGACCAGACGTCTCGTCGCGGATGTCGGCGATGCCGGTGATCTTGCCGTCGCGGGCGAGATCGCCGATCTTGACCGCGAGGTTGTCGGGGTTCACCTGGTACGGCAGCTCGGTGATGACGAGGCAGGTGCGCCCCTGGATCTCCTCGATCGCGACCACGGCGCGCATCGTGATCGACCCGCGGCCGGTGCGGTACGCCTCGCGGATGCCCTTGGTGCCGAGGATCTGCGCGCCGGTCGGGAAGTCCGGACCGGGGATGCGCTCCAGGAGGGCCTCGAGCAGCTCCTCGCGCGAGGCGTCGGGGTGCTCGAGCGCCCACAACGCGCCAGCCGCGACCTCGCGGAGGTTGTGGGGCGGGATGTTGGTCGCCATGCCGACGGCGATGCCGACGGAGCCGTTGACCAGCAGGTTCGGGAAGCGTGCCGGAAGAACCGACGGCTCCTGCGTCTGCCCGTCGTAGTTGTCCTGGAAGTCGACGGTCTCTTCCTCGATGTCGCGCACCATCTCGAGCGCGAGCTGAGCCATCTTCGTCTCGGTGTATCGCGGGGCGGCGGCGCCCATGTTGCCGGGCGAGCCGAAGTTGCCCTGGCCCTGCGCCAGCGGGTATCGCAGCGACCACGGCTGCACCAGACGGACGAGGGCGTCGTAGATCGCCGTGTCGCCGTGGGGGTGGTACTGGCCCATGACCTCGCCGACGACGCGGGCGCACTTCGAGAACGACTTGTCGGGGCGGAACCCGCCGTCGTACATGCCGTAGATCACGCGGCGGTGCACCGGCTTCAGGCCGTCGCGCACGTCGGGGAGCGCGCGGCCGATGATGACGGCCATCGCGTAGTCGAGATAGCTGCGCTGCATCTCGAGCTGCAGATCGACCTGGTCGATGCGGCCGTGATCGTGCTCAGGCTCGGGGCGTTCGTCTTCAGCCATGGGCTTCTTTCGTGTCAGTGCGTTTCGTCTCGCTGCGCTCGCTCAACGACCGGGCCGGTGCCCGGTCAGATGTCGAGGAAGCGGACGTCCTTGGCATTGCGCTGGATGAACGTGCGGCGGGACTCGACGTCCTCGCCCATCAGGACGGAGAAGATCTCGTCGGCGGCGGCCGCATCGTCGATGGTGACCTGGCGCAGCGTCCGGGTCGTGTGGTCCATCGTGGTCTCCCACAGTTCCTTGGCGTTCATCTCGCCGAGGCCCTTGTATCGCTGGATGCCGGAGTCCTTGGGGATCCGCTTGCCGTTGGCGAGCCCGTCCTCGAGCAGCGCGTCGCGCTCCTTGTCGGAGTACACGTACTCGTGCGCCGAGTTCGTCCACTTCAACCGGTAGAGCGGGGGCATCGCGAGGTAGACGAATCCGGCCTCGATGAGCCCGCGCATGTAGCGGAAAAGCAGCGTGAGCAGCAGCGTGGTGATGTGCTGGCCGTCGACATCGGCATCCGCCATCAGCACGATCTTGTGATAGCGGGCCTTGTCGATGTCGAAGTCCTCGCCGATGCCCGTGCCGAAGGCCTGGATCATCGCCTGGACCTCTTTGTTGGCCAGCGCCTTGTCGAGGCGTGCGCGCTCGACGTTGAGGATCTTGCCGCGCAGGGCCAGGATCGCCTGGGTGTGCGGGTCGCGCCCCGAGACCGCGGAACCGCCGGCCGAGTCGCCCTCCACGAGGAAGATCTCGCTGATCGACGGATCCTTGCTGGTGCAGTCCTTGAGCTTGTCGGGCATCGCAGCCGACTCGAAGACGCTCTTGCGACGCGCGGTCTCGCGCGCCTTGCGTGCCGCCATGCGCGCGGTGGCCGCATCGATCGCCTTCGTGATGACGCGCTTCGCCTGCACCGGGTTGCGCTCGAGCCAGTCGCCGAGCTGGTCGCCCACGACCTTCTGCACGAACGACTTCGCCTCGGTGTTGCCGAGCTTCGTCTTGGTCTGACCCTCGAACTGCGGCTCCGAGAGCTTCACCGAGATGACGGCGGTCAGGCCCTCGCGGATGTCGTCGCCGGTGAGGTTGTCGTCCTTCTCCTTGAGGAGGTTCTTGTCGCGCGCGTACTTGTTGACCAGGGTCGTCAGCGCCGCGCGGAAGCCCTCCTCGTGCGTGCCGCCCTCATGGGTGTTGATGGTGTTCGCGAAGGTGAAGACGTTCTCGGTGTAGCTCGTGGTCCACTGCATGGCGAGCTCGAGCGAGATGTGGCGCGTGGTGTCTTCCGACTCGATCTCGATGATCTCGTCGTTGACGACATCGGCGTGACGCACCTTGTTGAGGTACTCGACGTAATCCACGAGACCGCGCTCGTAGTAGAAGTCGTCGAAAGGCTGGCGCTCCTCCGACCCGCCGCCCTCGGCGTCGGTGACGTACGCCGACGCGGGGCGCTCGTCGGACAGCGTGATGCGCAGTCCCTTGTTGAGGAAGGCCGTCTGCTGGAACCGGGTGCGCAGCGTGTCGTAGTCGTAGTGCACCGACTCGAAGATCGTGTCGTCGGGCCAGAACTCGATGACCGTGCCGGTCTCTTCGGTGGGCTGGCCCTTCGCCAGGGGCGCCTGCGGCTGCCCGCCGTCGCGGTAGGACTGCCGCCACACGTAGCCTTCGCGCTTGACCTCGACCTCGAGGCGCGTCGAGAGCGCATTGACGACCGACGAGCCGACGCCGTGCAGACCGCCCGAGACGGCATACCCGCCGCCGCCGAACTTGCCGCCGGCGTGCAGCACGGTGAGTACCACCTCGACCGTCGACCTGCCCTCGGTGCGGTGGATGCCGACCGGGATGCCGCGGCCGTTGTCGACGCAGCGGATGCCGCCGTCGGGCAGGATCGTGACGTTGATGGTGTCGCAGTAGCCGGCCAGTGCCTCATCGACGGAGTTGTCGACGATCTCGTAGACCAGATGGTGCAGGCCGCGCTCACCGGTCGAGCCGATGTACATGCCGGGGCGCTTTCGCACCGCTTCGAGACCTTCCAGGACCTGGATGTCATCTGCCCCGTACGCGTTGGGAGCCTTGTCGGGCGTTTCGGGTTCCTCGGAAACGTTATCGGGGGTGTCAGACGTCATCTTCGCGAGGGCTCCAAATCCTTCGATGGGGGCCCTGACAGTCTATCGGGTAACGGCCCGATCACAGCGCTCTACGCCCCTGTGAGGGGATGAAAGATGCTCGGATGACTCAGAACGTGACTTATCCGTAGGTATCGCGTGGACCGCGGCCTGGAATCGTTCTGGGACCCCATTTCCAGGAGGGGACGTCGGGCCCGATGAAGCGGACCGAGTCGACCTTCGCCTCGGGGAAGCGGCGGACGATCTCCGAGAGGATGTGCGCGCGCATCAGCTGAAGCTGTTTCGCCCACGCCGTGGAGTCGGCCTGCACCGTCAGCGACCCCTCCGAGAACGCGACCGGACGGGTGTGCCGCGCCGTGTCCTCGCCGGCGACCTCTGCCCACGCACGGACGACGTCTTCGCGGGCGAGTTGGCCGTTCCACCCGGCCTCGCGGGTGAGGTCCGCGATGACGTCGCCCACTCCGCGGGGGTCTCGTCCGGGCGCGAACGGGATGTTCTCGTCGTCGACGGTGCGGCGCCGACGCTTGCGGAACGAGCGTGCCGAAGGCTCGAGTCCGCGCAGCCGCAGGTACGTCGCGATGGTCTCGGGCACGTCCGTGCGGTCGGGGACGCCCCGCGCACCGGGGACGGCGCCTGTGTCCGGCGACTTCTCGGGCCCGGCGCCCGGGCCGGCCGAAGGATCAGGCATCCGTCGCCTCCGCATCCACGGGGCCGAGGATGCGGCCGGCCTCCACCCGCACCATGCGGGCCCGGAGCCCCTCCGGCACATCGCCCTCCACCGCGGCGGTCACGACCACCTGCTCGTAGTCGGCGGCGAGATGGGCGAGACGCGACCGACGATCGGTGTCGAGTTCGGCGAACACATCGTCCAGGATGAGCACCGGGTCGCCGAGGCGCGAGTCGGCGCGCAGCAGCTCGGCCGAGGCCAGGCGCAGCGAGAGCGCGACGGACCAGGACTCGCCGTGCGAGGCATAGCCCTTGACCGGAAGCCCGCGGATGCGCAGCAGCAGGTCGTCGCGATGCGGACCCACCAGCGTCAATCCGCGTTCCAGCTCGGACGTGCGTTTCGCCGCCAGCGCCTGGCGGAAGAGATCCGCGATGCGGTCAGCCGATGAATCCGCGGGCTCACCGGACGCCGCCGTGGCTGGCGCGGCGGACGCCGAGCCCTCATCGCCGTCGTCTTCGCTCACCGCGCCCACGACCGAGAGCGCCCACTCGATCTGCGGGTCGTGGTCGGCGCCGGCGATCGCGGTGTACGCGGCGGCCAGCGGAGTCGCGAGATCTGTCGCGAGCGCGAGTCGCGCGGCGATGAGCTGCGTGCCGAGCGAGACGAGCTTGTCGTCCCACACGTCGAGCGTCGACAGCGCATCGCCGCGGATGCCCCGCGCCTTCGCCGATTTCAGCAGGGCGGTGCGCTGTTTGAGCACGCGGTCGTAGTCGGCGAGCACTCCGGCCATGCGCGGAGCGCGCTGCACCAGCAGCTGATCGGCGAAGCGCCGGCGCGCGGACGGGTCGCCGCGGACGATCTGCAGATCCTCCGGCGCGAAAAGCACCACCTGCGCGTACCGGGGCAGCTCGGTGGGCTTCACAGAGCTGCCGTTGACGCGTGCCTTGTTGGATCCCTGCCGGTTGACCTGGGCCTCGAGCTGAACGCGGCGGTCGCCGTGTGCCAGCCGGGCGCGGATGATGGCGGCATCCGCTCCGTCGCGCACCATCGGGGCGTCGTTGGACACGCGATGCGACCCCAGTGTCGCGAAGAACGCGATCGCTTCCGCCAGATTCGTCTTGCCCTGACCGTTGCGGCCGACGAAGACGTTCGGCCCGGGCCCGAGCTCGACGTCGGCGGCCGCATAGTTGCGGAAGTCGACCAGACTCAGGTGCTCCACGATCACCGGACAAGCCTAGTGATCGGCGCCGACGCCGGGATGTGGGTCAGCGCAGCAGCAGGTTGGGCTGCAGCAGGTAGCGGAACGATTCCGAGCCGGCGCGATCCACCGAGGTCTGCGGCGTGATCAGCACTGGGCTGAGCTTGTTCGCGTTCTCGCTCGAAGTGAACGTGATCCGCACGAACTCGCTCTTGACGGCACCGAGCGACTCGAGCAGGTACTGCGGATTGAGGCCGAGGGTGACCTCGTCGCCACCCAGCAGCGTCGCGTCGACCGACTCGGTCGCGCGCGCCTGCTCGGTGCCCGAGGCATCCATCGAGACGCTGTCGGCGGTGAACGTGAACCGCAGTGGCGCGGAACGGTCGAGCACCAGCGACACCCGGCGCACGGCTTCGGCGAGCTCCGCCGTGTTGACCACCGCGTGGTGCTCGGTCTGCTCGGGGAAGAGGCGGCGCACGGGCGGGAAGTTGCCCTTGATGAGCAGCGACGTCACGGTCTTGTTGCCCGCGGTGAAAGCGATGATCTCGCGGTCACCCGAACCCGAGAAGGCGATCGAGATGTCGCCGCCGTGTGCGAACGTCTTGCCGACTTCGGTGAGCGTGCGCGCCGGCACGAGTGCGGTCGTCGACTCGTCGGTCGCGGTGCCGCCGCCGTCCCACGGGATCTCGCGGAGGGCGACACGGTAGCGGTCGGTGGCGACGAGGCTGAGGCTCGTGCCCGAGACCTCGAGCTGCACACCCGTGAGCACCGGGGTGACGTCATCGCGCGATGCGGCGAACGCCACCTGGGCGATGGCGGTGGCGAAGTCCTCGGAGGGAACGAGGCCCGAGTCGCCGGTGACCTCGGGGATCGCGGGATACTCCTGCACCGGCATGGACGCGAGGGTGAACCGTGCGGAACCGCAGGTGAGCAGGATGCCGCCGTCCTCGTCGACCTCGATCTGGATCGGGGCGTTCGGCAGACGGCTGGCGATGTCGGAGAGCAGCCGGCCGTGGACGAGGATCGTGCCCGGGTCGTCGACGGTCGCATCGATGGTCGTGCGGGCGGACGCCTCGTAGTCGAACGCGGCGAGCGAGAGGCCCTCGGCGGATGCCTCGATCAGCACGCCCGCGAGGATCGGCTGCGGGTTGCGCTGCGGCAGAAGCTTGACGACGAACGATACGGCTTCGCTGAACACATCGCGATTGACGTGGAACTTCACGAACGCTCCCTCTGCAGCGGGCCCTTCGACTGCGGGCTCGGGGTTCTCATGCTAGTGCCAGGCTCCGAGATTGCCAGTCCGGCTCGGTCCGGCGAGCAGCTCTCCACCGCAAAGGTGATCGGACGGGTTCATCAAAGAGATTTCTTGTCATGGTGTTAACGACTGTGGAAACTGTGGACAACTCGCGCGTCGCCAGTCGGGACAGGGAAACCACAAGAGTGTGAGTTGTGGAACGGCTGCGGAGGGACGTCGGGAAGACGGATGCCGCGGCCCCCGGCATCCGCAATCCATCCACAGGCTTCCCCCGCTCGCTCACAGGGGTTTCCGCAGGCTTGGAGAGTTATCCACAGGTTTTCCACACTGTGCAGAACCGGAATGATGGCCCTGCTCGCGGCACCTGTCAAGAACTTCTTCGGGCATATGAACGGATGGGTCCGCGCGTCGTAACGCACGGACCCATCGAGGGGTGTAGCGGATCGTCAGCGACCGTTGCGGCCGAGCTGAGCGGTGATCTCCGTCACCTGGTTGTAGATCGAACGGCGCTCCTTCATGAGCTCGCTGATCTTCTTATAGGCGTACATCACAGTGGTGTGGTCGCGGTTGCCGAACAGCTGCCCGATCTTGGGCAATGACAGGCTCGTGCGCTCGCGACACAGGTACATGGCGATCTGGCGTGCCGTGGCGACGGACTGCGACCGGCTCGAACCGTACAGGTCGTCGACGGTGAGCTTGAAGTAGGCCGCGGTGGCCGTGATGATGTCGGTCGGCGAGATGACGTTGGCGTCGTCCTGGTCCACGATGTCGCGCAGCACGGTCTGCGCGAGCGACATGTCGAGCGTCGAGCGGTTGAGGCTCGCGAACGCCGAGACGCGGATGAGGGCGCCCTCGAGCTCGCGGATGTTCGACGACACGACCGTCGCGATGTACTCCATCACCTCGTCGGGGATGTGGAGGCGCTCTGACTGCGCCTTCTTGCGCAGGATCGCGATGCGCGTCTCGAGGTCGGGCGCCTGCACATCGGTGATGAGACCCCACTCGAACCGGCTGCGCATGCGGTCCTCGAAGCCCGTCAGGTGCTTCGGCGGCACATCGCTGGTGATCACGACCTGCTTGTCGTGGTCGTGCAGCTGGTTGAACGTGTGGAAGAACGCCTCCTGCGTCTCAGCACGCCCCTGCAGGAACTGGATGTCATCGATCAGCAGGATGTCGACATCCCGATACCGCGCCTGGAATGCCGAGCCGCGGTTGTTGGCGATCGAGTTGATGAAGTCGTTCGTGAATTCCTCGCTCGACACGTACCGCACGCGGATGCCGGCGTACAGGCTGAGGGCGTAGTCGCCGATGGCGTGGAGCAGGTGGGTCTTGCCGAGCCCGGAGTCGCCGTAGATGAACAGCGGGTTGTACGCCTTCGCCGGCGCCTCGGCGACCGCGACGGCCGCCGCATGCGCGAAGCGGTTGGACTGGCCGATGACGAAGTTGTCGAACGTGTACTTGGGGTTCAGACGGGTGTCGCTGCGCGAGACGGATGCCATCTCCACCGGCTCGTCGAGATGGGGGCGCCCGATGGGCGGCGTCGACGCAATGACCTGCGCGGTCGACTGGATCGGGATGGGCGCGGTGAGGTGCGCATCCGCCAGATCCGGGTTGACGACGACACGGAACGTGGACGCCGGGTTCTGCCCGTCCTGCACGACTCGCGTGAGAGCCTCGAGGATGGGCGCGCGCATGCGCTTGGTGAACTGCGCGGCGGTCAGATCGTTGGGAACGTCGAGGTACAGCGTTCCCCCCATGACACCCTGTGGCACGGCCAGGCTGATGAAGCCGTGGAGCTGCGGGGTGATGCGATCGTCGCGCACGAGTTCGTCCAGTACGGCCGTCCAGACCGGAACGTCTGGAACTTCGTGCGGTGTCATGGCCCCCCCGGGTTGTCGATGTTTCCACCGGAAGCCGCGGAAACGTCGGTCCAGGCCTGTGGATAACTGCCGGAGCCACGCTAGTCAGCGGGCGTCGCGTGAGCAAACTCCACTGTAGATCCGCCCTGCGTGTCGGTGCCAGGGTCGAATGCGTCCGCGGTGCATAATGACACGTTCTGCGCTCGGTTTGAGTTCTCAGGCGACACGACGTAGCCTTAATCGGTTGACTTATGCCTTCGTGGCAGTCGCCCCTGTACACACGTCCCCGGTCTCGAGCGTCCCGGTGACATCTGATCGGAAGTAGTTCCCATGAGCAAGCGCACCTTCCAGCCCAACAACCGCCGCCGCGCCAAGAAGCACGGCTTCCGCGCCCGCATGCGCACGCGCGCCGGCCGCGGCATCCTCTCGGCTCGTCGCGCCAAGGGGCGCACCGAGCTCTCGGCCTGAGCCGAGCGGTGCTCGGGAGGCGGAACCGACTCACCCGCGGAGCGGAGTACAAGGCCGTCGTCCGTCGGGGCCGTCGGTGTGCCGGAGCGCACACCGTGACCTACGTGAACCGCGCCGTGACCGATGGTCCGGCGCGGTTCGGTTTCATCGTCAGCCGGCAGGTCGGCGGCGCGGTCGTCCGCAACACCGTCCGCCGTCGGCTCAAGGCCCTCTGCTTCGAGTCGCTCGAGTCCGTCGCTCCCGGCGATGACATCGTGATCCGCGCACTGCCGAGTGCGGCATCCGCGTCGTTCGCCGATCTGCGCAGCGACGTCGAGAAGTGCCTGGCGCGGAGGACCCGATGAGCGTCTTGCCCGGCTACGCGCTCGGCGAGGCCGAGTTCTCGGCATCCGATTCCCTCCGCAGCGTCCCGCTGCTCCCCCGCAACGCCGTTCTCGCGTTGCTGCACGGATACCGTGCCACCATCTCCCACACGTACGGCGACGTCTGCAAGTACTACCCCTCGTGCTCGGCGTACGCCGTCGGCGCGGTGCAGCAGCACGGAGCAGTGAAGGGCGCGGCGCTCACCGCAGCGCGCCTCGCCCGATGCCACCCGTGGGCTGTCGGCGGCGTCGATGACGTGCCGCCCCACAAGAACTTCCGGCACGAACTGACCCGTCACGGGTACGTCGTGCCTGCCCCCACCGGAAAGGACTGATCCTCCACATGGATCTCATGTCAGCCCTGGCCTCGACGCCTTCGCCATCACCCGCACCGACGGGCGGCGGGTTCGATCTCTTCGGGATCATCCTCTGGCCCCTGAAGTGGGCCGTCGAGGCGGTGCTCGTCTTCTGGCACTGGTTCTTCACCGCCGTGGGGCTTCCGCCGGCAGACGGAATCACCTGGGTGCTGTCGATCGTCGGCCTGGTGATCGTGGTGCGCTCCGCCCTCATCCCCCTCTTCGTGCGCCAGATCAAGAGCCAGCGCAAGATGATGGAAATCGCCCCTGAACTGCGAAAAGTTCAGGAGAAGTACAAGGGCAAGAAGGACCAGCTGTCTCGTGAGGCGATGAGCCGCGAGACCATGGCGCTGTACAAGAAGCACGGCACGACCCCGGTCTCGAGCTGTCTGCCGCTCCTGGTGCAGATGCCCGTGTTCTTCGCGCTGTACAGCGTGCTGAGCGATGTCACCAAGCACTACGACGCCGGCATCGGCGGCGTGGGCCTGCTCAGCGCGGAGCTCACCGCCGAGTTCTACAACGCGAAGCTGTTCGGCGTCGCGTCGCTGCACGAGACGCTGATCCAGGCGTTCCAGACCGGCAACACCCCGGCGATCATCATCCTGATCACCCTCGTCGTTCTGATGATCGCGTCGCAGTTCTTCACGCAGCTGCAGATCATCTCGAAGAACCTCTCCCCCGAGGCCAAGACCGGCCAGGCGTACCAGATGCAGCGCATCATGCTCTACATCCTCCCGCTGGGCTTCATCTTCTCGGGTGTCTTCTTCCCCCTCGGCGTCGTCATCTACTGGTTCGTCTCGAACCTCTGGACGATGGGTCAGCAGTTCCTCGTCATCCGCGAGATGCCGACTCCCGGCTCGGACGCGGCGAAGGCTCGCGAGGAGCGTCTGGCGCGCAAGGGCAAGGCGCTCGATGCGTCCGGCAAGGTCGTGCCGATGGAGAAGTACGTCGCCGAGCAGCAGCGCCTGTACGAAGAGGCCGAGCGCGCGAAGGCCACGGCGCCCAAGCGCCAGCAGCCCGTCAGCAAGCAGCGCGCCAAGAAGCAGGGGCAGAAGCCGCCCGGCCAGAAGCCCGGTGCGCGGCCTGCTGCGGAAACAGACTCCAGTGGTTCCGCCGGCTCCGGCTCCGGTTCCTGACCCGACGTCATACACGAGGATCACGCCATGACCACGTCCCCTGAGTACGCATCCGTCGACACCCGCGAGGAGCGGGTTCCGGCCACCGTCGCGCAGCTCGAAGAGGAAGGCGACGTCGCCGCCGACTTCATCGAAGGCCTGCTCGACATCGCCGACATCGACGGCGACCTCGACCTCGATGTGCGCGCCGGCCGCGCCTACGTGTCGGTGGAAGCGCCGGCAGGCGGGTCCGTCGCCCTGATCGCCGCGCCGGACACGGTGCAGGCGCTGCAGGAGCTGACCCGCATCGCCGTGCAGAACCGCACCGGCCGCTTCTCCCGCCTGATCCTGGATGTCGGCGGCTCGCGCGACGCGCGCCGTGACGAGCTCACCGCGCTCGTCGACCGCGCGATCGCCCGCCTGGATGACGGCGCCTCGCAGGCTTCGCTTCCCGCGATGTCCAGCTACGAGCGCAAGGTCGTCCACGACATCGTCGCCGAGCGAGGCTTCGTGTCGGAGTCGTACGGCGACGGGGCGGACCGTCACACCGTGATCCGTCGCGGCTGAGCCGCACGTTTCACGTGAAACATCCGCTGTCGAGTCGGACGGGTCGTCGATGATCGAGATCGAGCAGGAGCCGGCGGCTGCCGCCGAGATCTTCGGCGACCGCATCGAGGTGGCCAGGCGCTTCGCTGACGCGCTCGGCGCCCACGGCGAAGAGCGCGGGCTGATCGGTCCCCTCGAGCCACCGCGGCTGTGGTCGCGGCACATCCTCAACAGTGCCGTCATCGCGCCGCTCTTCTCGGGCCGCGTCGGCGACGTGGGTTCGGGCGCAGGTCTTCCGGGCCTTGTGCTCGCGATCGCGCGGCCGGACGTCGAGTGGATCCTCATCGAGCCGATGGAGCGCCGCGTCGCGTGGCTGTCGGAGCAGGCCGCGGCGCTCGAACTCGACAATGTCGAGGTGCTTCGCGCACGCGCTGAGGACTGGAAGCGCGGGCCGGTTCTGGACGCGGTGACCGCGCGCGCCGTGAGCGCGCTGCGCACCCTGGTACCGATCACCGCTCCCCTGGTGCGCGACGGCGGCGAGCTCATTCTCCTCAAGGGAACGAGCGCCACGAACGAGATCGATGCTGCCGCGAAGCAGCTGCGCAGCTTCAAGGTGACGAACGCCCGCGTCGAGATCATCGGCGAGGGCCTCCTCCCCGAGCCTTCCCGCGTCATCCGGGCTACCGTCCGCTGATCCCGCACAGCGCTCCGGGAGTGCGCTGTGCGCCCGTGTCGGTGCTGATGGATCGGATGTGCCGACGTGCCGTCCTCGGCCAGGTTCGGGCTTCCGGTTCCGACGCGCAGCTACCTCTGCCCGCTTATCGCAGTTTCACGTGAAACACGGAGCGCGGCGAGCTGTTGGCCGTGGTGCAACTCGACGGACTGACGGCTGCCCCATCCTGCGACCACTGGTCCGGGATGACACGCGCGGCGTCTGTAGATCGGCCGCAGGGGCGGAGTGGGGTGTGCGCCCGTGTCGGTGTTGACGGATCGGATGTGCTGACGTGGGTCGGTGGGCCTGGCCCATCTTCCGATTCCCCGACGTGCAGCTGCTTCTGCCCGCTGCCAACGGGCAATTCCCGCAGCGCTTGCGCGGCCGAGGGCGATGAGCGCGGTGGAGGAGGCATGTTTCACGTGAAACACCTCGCGTGGCGAGCGTCGGGCCAGTGCACAGCCCGGCGGACTGACGGTGCCCATCGTGCGACAGACGATGTGGCGTCCCGGGCTTGGTTCCGCCTTCCGGTCCCCCGACGCGTGTCTTCATCTGCCTGCATCGCCAACCGTCAACTCCGCAGCGTCTACGCGAACCAAGACGAGGGCGGTGACTAGATGTTTCACGTGAAACACCTGCGCGTGGCGAGAGTCGGCCGGTGCGCAACTCGGCGGACTGACGGCTGCCCCATCCTGCGACCACTTTTCCGGGGGACGCGCGCCGCCTCGTGCACCAGCCGCCGAGAGCGGGGTGGGTGGTGTGCGAGGTTTGTGGCTGGTGGCGGGAGCCTCCGCGGGATCAGAGCCGTAGAGCGTGGCTCAGTTCGCGGGCTCATGAGGCTCGTGGTGCAGGAGCGTGGGAGCACCGGCGTTCCGCCAGCCGACGGACCCAGGCCTCCCCCGCCCGCGGCGCACGAGCCCCCCGAACAGTCGGGTGGTCGCCGGCTGCTCCGGTGCCGGTGTGTGGTGCGCGGGTTCTAGCGATCGGGTCGGCGGTTCCGCGCCATCAGGGTTGTTTCACGTGAAACATCCGTCATGCCAAAGCGATCTGACGGATAGGCGAAATCTGCGGTCCCGCGTGGTGGGAGCCCTGGCTGATGCGCGCCGACGGCCGGTTGCTCCGCGCGGGGCAGCAGTTCGGAGGCATCGCGCACCACAACGCCCTCTCGCCTGCCGGTTGGTCGGCGGTGCGATCGTGGGGGGCTCCCGTCGACGAATGAGCGAGCTGATGGGCGGCCGGTGCGGCCGCGGTCGGTAGTAGGCCATGAGTCTCGTTGCGGGCCGGTGTCCGGTGAGGAGTGACGGTAGGCCCGGCTCGAAGTGCTCGCGCGGAGCGCCGTGGGCACCCGGTCACGGAGCTTTGGATTGGTCGGCGGTGGGGATGGCTGCCGCTCTTGCCCGGAATGACGGTGCGAATCGGTGGCTTCCTGCGCGGGAGGCCATTCGTGGCTCGATCTCCGCGTAAGCCAGCTTCGCGCAATGGCGGGCATGGAGGCCTGGTACATGTCGGCGATGGTCGTGCTGACGTGGACCAGTGGGAGCCGCGTCGGCTGGTTGGGTGGTTCGGATGCCGCAGCTCGGGGCGCCTCGCGTCGACACCCTCCCCTCTTGATGCGCGAGCTCTCTGTCGGTCATTGACGCGGTTATCGCGGGACTCGCCCGACGATGGAGCGAGCCTGAGAAGGATGGGTCTGGCGGCGGTAGCGGCTCTCGGGCCCCCTGACCACGCTTCTCGTTCGTCGACAGCTTTGACTGATGGACTGGCACCCGCGGTCGGTGGTGGCTGAAGGTCATGGGCGAACCGCTTGCTGCTTGCGCGCTGCGGGTCGCCGTGACTCGAATGGCTCACCCGGGGTTCAGTGTACTGGGTTGGGCACCTTGGTCTCATCTGCGGTTCGGTCCCGTCGTGGCGGAGACTCCCGGGGATGAAGGTGCGAGCCGGGCCGAGCGAGGTCGGCGCGAGTCAAATGTTTCACGTGAAACAGACGCTCCCAGAGCACGGGCGTAGCCACGTGGCGTCACGATCGGCGGTGACCCGGGCGCGACGCGACGCGAGAGTCGGCTGTGTGTCGGCGACCGCGACCCGTGTACGCGGCAGGAAGCAGAACTCCCATCCAGCGGGGCACCGACGGCGGCGCCGGTGGTGTTGGTCGAAATGGGAGAGGGATGACAGTGCGAACCGACGGCTGTCGAGCTGGGTACTCGTGCGCGGTCGGATGTTTCACGTGAAACCCTCTCCACGCCCGCCGGCGTCTTACCGTTGGGTGGCGATGGCGCGATGGGTTGGTGATTGCTCGGACGAGCGTGCGAGCTGGTGACGGTTGCATGCCGGCGGCCGCGGCTCCGCACGTGGCGCGAAGAACCAGCGCCGCGGCGGTCGAGGTCGGGGTGTGCGACCCGCGGCTGGGAGGTGCGACTGACGGCTGGTGTGGGTGCTGGGTCCTGAGCGGACGTTTCACGTGAAACACCCCCCTTCCTTGCCGGCTGCCGTCTTACCGCTGGGTGGTGATGGCGCGGTGGACGGTGCTTGCTCGGATGCGGGTGCGAGCTGGTGACGGTCGAGCGACGGCGGCCGCGGGGTCCGCACGTGGCACGAAGAACCAGTGCCACGGCGGTCGAGGTCGGGGTGTGCGGCCCGCGGGTGGGCGGTGCGACCGACCGCTGTTGTAGGTGCTGGGCCATGGGCGGATGTTTCACGTGAAACACCCTTTCCTAGCCGGCTGGCGTCCTACCGATGAGTGGCGATGGCGCGGTGGTCGGTGGTGCTTGGACAACCATGCGGTTCGGCGGTGCCTGGACAACGCTGCGGGTCGGCGGCCGCGGCTCCGCACGTGGCACGAAGAACCAGTGCAGCGGCGGTCGAAGTCGGGGTGTGCGACCGGCGGGTGGGCGGTGGGACCGACGGCTGTGGTAGGTGCTAGGCCCTGGCGAATGTTTCACGTGAAACACGCCGTGCCCGGTGGCGGGTGCACCGAAGGGCGGCAACGTGCCAGTGGTCGGTAACGCGTCTCACCGACGTGCGAACTGGTGACGGGTGTTGCGGCGGCCGCGACGGGCACGCGCTGTGAATTGCCGGTGCCACCCATCCGCGACTGATCGGCGGGCAGGGTCGGGGTGTGGGAAGCCGGTCGGCGGCGCGAACTGATGGCTGTTTCGCCGGCGCTGGCCCCGGGATCGATGTTTCACGTGAAACACCCCACTCCTCACCCGCTGTCGCTGGCGTATTCGTTACGGGTGGCGGTGTCCCTGTGGACGATGACGCCTCGGAAGAAGGTGCGAGAACTGGTGACGGGTGTGCAGCGGCGCTGCGACTCGAATACGTCGCGTGAATCACCGACGTCGCCATTGTGCACGGGTGGTTGACCCGGCAGTGCCCTCGTGGCCGAGGAACCGGACGCTGATGGCGGTCGCGGCTCAGGCCTGAACGGCGAGACTCTTCGCTCCGTGCGCACCGACGCCAGGCTGGCATGCGGGCGCTGTGGGTGAGCTTCGACCACCGCACGAACGCTGCCGCTTGGGTGGGTCGGCCGCGACTCGAATGCGCGGTGTCAACACCAGCGCGGTCCATCCGCCGCGAGCTCGGGGCGGATCGCTCCGGTGGTGGCCGGCGCCGGTTGTTTCACGTGAAACATTACGCATTGGATGAGTGCTGACGTGCGGTGAGGTCGGTGGTGCTTGGACACCATGCGGGTCGGCGGTGCTTTGGACAACGCTGCGGGTCGGTGCTGCTGCTGTGGCGGTGACTCGACTTCGTGCGTGAGCACAGGAGTGCCGACGTTCGGGCGACTGCCGGCCGTCGGGGATCGGCCGGGCGCCTGACGGCGTCCGGCCGCTCGTTGACTCGCGTGAACACGACTCTCCCAGCCGCGGGACGCGCGGCATGTTGCGCGGCTCTCCCGCCTCGGACCTCACGTGTCGCAAGGATGTGGAGGAGCGCGTCGCACCGGACGCATATGTCGTCGTTCTCGGTGGCTACCGGGACGCCAATGTAACCCGGTGGCCCGTTCGGCGGCGCGTCCGCCGCGCCCCGCATATCGCTTGAGCCGCGGATGGGCCGATCGTGGCGATGGCGGTTGGCCGGCCGTCGCGTCCAGGCCAAAACTTGGGTGAGATGCAGACGGCGCGCGCGTTGCGGCCCGCAGCACGTGGTGTTTCACGTGAAACACCCGGTCGCCAGCGCGCGGAAAGAGCGACGTGCGTGATCGTGCGTGCGGTGCCTTGTGGGCGGGTAGTACGAACGGGCGGGCGTCGCGCGGCGGTGCCAGCGGGTCAAACGTCTGGATGGACACCTGCTCCCCCATTGAGAGCGTGACGGTTGGTCTGCGTTGGTGTCATGGTCTGGGCGCCTGCGAACTCACGATGCGAAGCGATCGATGCGGCGCGGATGTTTCACGTGAAACACCCACCCCGGCGGCCTCGCGAGTCGACCGATGTTCCTCGGGGCGGACCATCGTCGTTCACGCACAGAGAACCGGTCTCCTCATGTGCCGGCCAGCCGCCGAGGCGTTGTTGCCTGCGACGAAAGGCGTGAGTGCACTGCAGTGCCTGCCGCGCAGCGGCAGGGAGCGGGGGACAAAGGAGCCGTGGCGTGACGGCGAAGCGTGCTCTCGGAGGTGGACGCGCTGTGAGACCCTCTCCGCTGTTGGTCGACGCGATCTCGAGTATGGCGTCGAAGGCGAGCCTTCGGCGCCTCGTCTCGAGCCGGTCAGGCGTCGAGGCGACGTGACACCTGCGTATTCGGAGCGCAGGCGCATGTGTGGGGAGGCCGACGTGTGCCCTCGCAGATGCAAGCCGGCCATGCGCGTCGCCAGTATGCGCATGCGCTCGGCCACAGGCGCATCCGGGTGCGGTCGCAGAGTGGCCGCCAGGCGTTTCACGTGAAACACCGCGCTTGTCGGCGCGGTCGGTCGTCCACGTCCGCGGGACGTCGCTCGATGCTGATCGAGCTGAGATCGAGGTTCGGCCCAACGCAGGCACGACACCCTGTGGCACGACGCGCCTGATCGTCGGCGTGGGCGACGCCGACGACGGTGAGTTTCCGATGGCGGCGCGACGGGGAAGCAGGCGGTGATCCTCGCGGGAGAACGTGTGCGCGGCTGGCACCGGGAAGGACGAGTGCCGATCGCAGCCTGGCTGTCGCCCGGATGAACTCACAAACACGCTTGCGCGCCGAGCCGCTGAATGGTTCCGGGGCATCACGCACGTGAGAACCGCACCGGCTGAGCAAACCGCTTCCGTTCGATCTGGAGGCCCACAACTCGACTTGGACCGACGTGTCGTCTGCGATGCGGTGAAGGCGCTCGGCCAGGACGCCGGTGTGCCGAGAGTGGCCATCACGAGCCCCGGGCCGATCTACGGTCTCGACGCGCTGGCGGCACCGGCCGTGGTCATGCCTCTTGATGGCTGGCAGCGCCGGCGGTCCCGGCGAGGCGCGAGGCGAACTCCAGGCATCGCCGGCGTCGCGGAAGGGCCTTGGCCAGCGGTCGGCCCGACGCCCCGGCGCACCGCGCACCGCGCACCGCGCGCGCCCACCGCTCGCGGTGGGTCGGTGCAGACATGGTCCCGGCAATCTGCCGCAGCTAGTGCCCGGTCTGACGCATCCCCTCCCGCATCCTCCCCTTCCGCGAGGGCACCCAGTGGAGGGTGCGGGTGCGGTTGCGGGACCGGGGTCGCGGTCGCCGTCGTCCATTGCCAGGGCCCGAAGGTGCGGTCGCCGGTGCACTCGCGCGAACTCGAACCCTGACAGCCGGCGCACACGATCGATCTGGCCGACCTCCGCGAGCTCTTGCACATCCACATCGCCAAGAGGCCGGGTTTCATCGGCGACAGAATCGACCAGCATCGCACGGCCAAACTGCGGGCGCATCCGGATCGTCCACACGATGTTTCACGTGAAACACCCGCCCCGGCACCCGAACGGCCTTCCCTGTCAGGTCGGGTCAGCCAGGGCGGTGGTGGGTGTCGGTCACATCGACTGAACGACACGTGGTTCCCCTAGGGCGGAGGGTGAGCTCGCGGCGAAACCGATTCGAAGCAGCAGCGGGAGCGAGTTTCGAAGCGAGGCGGGCTCCATTCGCTCACGCTCGTCGGCGACGCGGCGCTTCCGTCACAATCCGGCACCGGGCTTCCCTTGCAGCGGCGGGTTAGCGCCCTCGGCGGGGTCAGGCGAGGTTGACTAGAGGCGATGGCAGTCCCGCTCGCAACGGTAAGGAACGCATGAATAACTGGCTCCGGCGGCTAGGGATGGGGGGAAGGCGGGATAAGGTGGAAGGCGATGTTGAGCGGCGCGCGCAAAGGGGAGAGTTTCACGTGAAACAACCCGACGAGGCCGACGCTCAGGCATCCTTCTCGTCCGATCGCCCGCTCACCGCGCTCGCGACAGATTCTCCGTCAGCCTCCGCGGACGACAGCGTCGAAGCTCCACCAGTAGCGTCCGCTGCGACCGAGTCGGCCAGTCCTGAGGTCCCGCCTGCGGATACCGCGTCGGAGTCCGCAGCTGCGTCTCACATGAGTGACGGGGCCCACGACATGGCCGATGCGTCCGCTGAAACCAGCCGCGAAGAGGACGACTCGTCCATGTCTGCGGATGCGGCGCTCGCCGACGCTGTGGCCGCTCCGGCCGAGGACACCACGCCGGCCGAGGACACCACACAGGCCGAGGACACCACGCCGGCCGAGGACACCACGCCGGCCGAGGTGCAGGCGGACACGACGGACGCCGACGCCGATGTCGATGTCGCGGCCGACGACTACGCTGGTCCGGCAGCCGACGCACCACTCGACGTCACTCACGCCGTCGCCTCGGACGAGAGCACCCCCGCCACCCAGGAAGAGGACTCCCCCATCGCGCAGCACGACGGCGTCACCATCGGGCAGGACGAAGACGACTCGCCGATCGCCCGCGAACTGGCGGATCTGACGGCGCGCCGCAAGGCGCTCGAAGAAGCCGAGGTTGAGCTCACCGGCCGTACGCGCGTACTCACGGTCTCGAACCAGAAGGGCGGGGTCGGGAAGACCACCACGACGGTCAACCTGGCGGCGGCCCTCGCCGAGCGCGGCGCCCGCGTTCTCGTGATCGATCTGGATCCGCAGGGCAACGCCTCGACGGCGCTGGGCGTGCCGCACACCGCCGACATCCCGAGCGTGTACGACGTGCTCATCGACGAATTCCCCCTCGCCGACATCATCCAAGTCAGCCCGGAGTCCCCCAACCTGCTGTGCGCGCCGAGCACCATCCATCTCGCCGGCGCCGAGATCGAGCTGGTGTCGCAGGTCGCGCGGGAGCACCGGTTGCGCGTCGCCGTGGACGACTACCTCGCGAAGCACGAGGGACAGCTGGACTTCATCCTGATCGACTGCCCGCCCTCGCTCGGTCTGCTCACGATCAACGCCTTCACCGCGGCCACCGAACTGCTGATCCCGATCCAGTGCGAGTACTACGCGCTCGAAGGGCTGAGCCAGCTGCTCGGCACCGTGCGCATGATTCAGAAGCACCTCAACCCGCGGCTGGTGTTGTCGACGATCATGCTGACGATGTACGACGGTCGCACACGTCTGGCACAGCAGGTCGCCGATGAGGTGCGCGAGCACTTCCCCAAGGAGGTCCTCGACACCGTCGTTCCCCGGTCTGTCCGGGTCTCCGAGGCGCCGAGCTTCGGCCAGTCGGTTCTCGCCTACGATGGACAGTCGGCCGGTGCCATCGCTTATCGCGAAGCGGCTGTCGAGATGATCCGGCGCGACAGCGCCTCGAATGAAAGGGGTGTCTGATGGCTGCGAAGCGCACAGGGCTCGGCCGCGGAATCGGCGCATTGATCCCGACCAACGAGCAGGCTGACGACCGCCCCGCCGATGTCTTCTTCCCCCGTGCGGTCGCGGTCGACGAAGCCCCACCAGTCGAAGCGGTCACCGCCGATACCGAGGGTGACCTCGTCGAGGTACCCGGAGCGCGGCTCGCACATATCGACCCGCACGACATCGTTCCCAACCCACGTCAGCCGCGCACGAACTTCGATCACGAGCACTTCGCGGAACTCGTGCACAGCGTGCGCGAGTTCGGGGTGCTGCAGCCGGTCGTCGTCCGCAGCAACGACAAGGGCGAGTACGAGCTCATCATGGGCGAGCGCCGCACCCGCGCCGCCCGAGAGGCAGGGCTCACCTCGATCCCGGCCATCGTGCGCGACACCGCCGATGAACACCTCCTCCGTGACGCACTGCTCGAGAACCTCCATCGCTCCGAGCTCAACCCGCTCGAAGAGGCATCGGCGTACCAGCAGCTGCTCGAGGACTTCGGCATCACCCAGGAAGAGCTCGCGACGCGCATCGGCCGCTCGCGACCGCAGATCAGCAACACCATCCGGCTGCTGAAGCTGCCGGTGCCGGTGCAGCAGCGCGTGGCCGCCGGTGTATTGACGGCCGGCCACGCCCGCGCGATCCTCTCGCTCGAGGACGCCACCGCGATGCAGCGCCTTGCCGACAAGATCGTCAACGAGGATCTGTCGGTGCGTGCCGCGGAGGCTGCGGCAAAGCTTCCGGATGCTTCGCCCACCCGCGCGGCGAAACCCCAGGCGGGTTCGCGCCGCGCGCATCTCGACGAAGTTGCCGACAGGCTCGGCGATCGCCTCAACACCCGTGTGAAGATCTCCCTCACCGCTAGAAAAGGCCAGATAGCGATAGATTTCGCGAGCATCGAGGATCTCAATCGGATTCTGGGAGAGCTGGGCGAGAACGGCTACGGTCCGGCGTGATGCCGGCGACTCTCCCACCTGCCAGGGAGAGCGGGCGCCAGCACGTCAGCGACACGTTCGCTTGAGCGCTGACGTCGCAAGGACAACGGGTTGTCGGATCCGCAGTCGACTACGAGGCGGGTCGCGCGGAAGACTCGGCTTGCGCCGCACGACGCCGGAGGAGCGCCGTCTCGGCGTCGTTGCCCGGAAGAGCGGCGGCCTCGAGGAACGCCGCGGCGGCGGCATCCGTGTGCCCGAGGCGCTCGAGCAGTTCGGCTCGGACCGCCGGCAGCGGGCGGAAGCCCGACAGCTCGGACGCGAGTGCGTCGACCTCGGCGAGGGCTTCTTCCGGGCCCTCTGCCATCGACAGGGCGACGGCGCGGTTGAGTCGGACGACGGCCGACGGAGCGAGGACGTCGAGCGCGTCGTACAGCCGGAGGATGCGCTCCCAATCCGTGTCGGCGAAGGTGGGAGCCACTGCATGGCACTGTGCGATGGCCGCCTGCAGGCCGTAGTATCCGATGCCTCGCCCGACGGAGGCACCCGCGGCGCCGAAGCCCGCGACGGTGCGTGCGTCAGGCACCGCCCGCGCGATCGCTTCATTGCCGCGGGAAATCGCCGAACGATCCCACCGGCGGCGGTCCTGTTGTTCAAGGGTGAGGGGCAGACCGTCCGCGTCGATGCGCGCGCGGAACCGCGACGACTGGAACTCCATCAGTGCGATGAGTGACCAGATCTCGGGCTCCCGAGGCATCAGCGCCGCGAGTTGACGGCCGAGCCGCACCGCTTCGCGCGCCACATCGGGACGCAGCAGCCCCTCCCCCTCGGTCGCCGAGTACCCCTCGGTGAAGAGGAGGTAGATCACCTGGAGCACGCTCGCGAGGCGCGTCGGTCGCTCCGCGCGGTCCGGGACCTCGAAGGGTACGCCCTCGTCGGCGAGTGATCGCTTGGCGCGGACGATTCGCTGCTGCACCGTCGGCACCGTCATGAGAAGGGCACGCGCAATCTGCTCGGTCGTGAGGCCGGCGACGGTGCGCAGGGTCAGAGCGAGACGGGCCTGTGCGGGAAGGACGGGGTGGCAGGCGACGAACACCAGTCGCAGCACGTCGTCGTCGATCCGGTCGGGGTCGGCGTGGTCGGGCACGGTGTCGAGCGACTCCGCGCGCAGCGCCTCCGTGACGAAGAGGGGCTCTCGCTGCGTCAGCCGCTCGCGTCGACGCCATCCGTCGATCGCGCGCCGCTTGGCCACCGACATGAGCCATGCACCGGGATTGTCGGGGATGCCGCTGACCGGCCAGTTCGCGAGAGCTTCGACGAGCGCTTCCTGCGCGAGATCCTCCGCCCACGAGAAATCCCCCGTGTGGCGGGTCAGCGCCGAGACGATGCGTGCGGACTCGTCACGCCACACCGCCTCGACGACGCGCCGTGAATGCCCGTCGTCGGAGGTCATGCTCTCAGCGTAGGCGGGGTGACCCCCGGTGTCGGAATCGCAACGTACCCTGGATTGGTGGCGAACGAGGAGCACACCCTGCGGCGGCGAGCGAGCCTGGAGCTGCTGCGCGCGGAGGCCGCAGACGAGCTTTCGGTGCTGGTGCACGAGCGGCTGCGAGCCGGCGAAGACCCATGGGAGTTCATGGACGAGCTGCCGACGGTCGACGAGCTCGTCGTGTACCTGCTGCGTGCGGAGAACATCGCCGCAGATGGCGGATCCCGTCCGAACGCCAGCCGCCACTACCGGGTGCTGCGGCAGATCGCGCTGGAGTATCCCCCGCTGACGAAGGCGGTGTGGTCGCTGCTGGGCGATGCCAACACGCACCGCCGGTGGGACCCGACGGTGCGTGCGGAGGCGAGCTGAGGCTCCCGGTCACGAGTTGGCGGCGCGCCACTCCTGCTCCTTGGCGACCCACTCGTCGCTCTGGTCGAAGTCGCTGATCTCGTTCACACGCCGAACCTCGAGCGCGGTTCCCGGACCCAGCGGGCACTTGCTCGCCCAGTGCGAGGCCTCTTCGCGCGACGACACCTCGATGATCCAGAAGCCCGTGAACACCTCGCGCGCCTCGGCGAACGGCCCATCGGTCACGGCCGGGGGCACGGAATCGAAATCGACGCGGAAGCCCTCCGCCGCGTCTGAGAGGCCCTCGGCGCTGAGGAAGACGCCGGCCTTCTGGAGCTCTTCGTTGTAGGCGCCCATGGCGGCGTACGCCTCTGCCATGTCGTATGTCTCGGGGTCGAACGCCGCTGCCGCCTCGGCACCGACCTGCATGATGAGCATGTAACGCATGAGGTTTCCCTTCTGTCGGGGCTGGGCCCGGTTTCGAGGGCCCGAGTGGCCCCTTCACTCTGTGCGTCGAACAAGCCTCGCGCAGATCGACATCGAACGACGAGAAAATGCGGCGTGAGTCGGATGCCATCAAGGGAATACGTCTGAAAGACCGGATGAGCAGCACAAAACCCCGCCGGCGGTGCCGGCGGGGTTTCGTGAAAAGTGGGTGTGGCCTCAGCCGATGTAGGCGGCGAGGTCCTTCTCGAGCGCGAACTTCGGCTTGGCGCCGATGATCGTGGTCTCGACTGCGCCCTTGTTGAACACCTTCATCGCGGGGATCGACGTGATCTGGTACTTCATCGCGAGATCGGGGTTCTCATCCACGTTGAGCTTGAGGATGGTGATCTTGTCGGGGTGCTCCGACTGGATCTGGTCGAGGACGGGCGAGACCATGCGACACGGGCCGCACCACTCCGCCCAGAAGTCCACGAGCACCGGACCCTCGGCCTGGAGCACGTCCTGCTCGAACGTGGCGGAGGTCGTCGCCTTGGCGGTCATCTGTGTTTCTCCTTCGATGGAAGTCTGTCGGTTGTGTCAACAGCACCGGCAGGGGGATTGTTCCCGGGCGTGTCGCGACGCCGCGGACGGTCAGACCGTGCTCACCTCGGGCAGGCCGGCGATCTGGTCGCCCGAGACGTCCGGATCCCCCGCCTCGCCGAGTGCGGCCAAGTAGTGCTCGAGGTCGAGTGCGGCGACCGTACCGCTGCCCGCGGCGGTGACCGCCTGGCGGTACGTGGGGTCGATGACGTCGCCGGCGGCGAACACACCCGGCACCGAGGTGCGTGAGGAGCGGCCGTCCACCCACACGGTGCCCTCAGGCGTGAGGTCGAGCTTGTGGTGCACCAGGTGCGTGCGGGGGTCGTAGCCGATGGCGACGAACACGCCGTCCAGCGGGAGCTCGCGCGTCGACCCGTCGACGGTGTCCTTCAGCACGATGCCGTTGACGGCGTCCTCACCGAGGATGTCGACGACCTCGCTGTTCCAGACGAACTCGATCTTCTCGTTCTTGAACGCCCGCTCCTGCATGATCTTCGAGGCGCGCAGCTCGTCACGGCGGTGGATCACGTACACCTTCGACGCGAACTTGGTGAGGAACGTCGCCTCCTCCATCGCCGAGTCGCCGCCGCCGACGACCGCGATCACGCGCTCACGGAAGAAGAACCCGTCGCAGGTCGCGCAGTACGAGACACCGCGACCGGACAGCCGGGACTCGCCCTCGATGCCGATCTTGCGCGGCGCGGAACCGGTGGCGAAGATGACCGCGTCGGCCTCGTGGCTGCCGCCGCTGCCGAGCGTGACCTTCTTGACCGGACCGTCGATGTCGAGCCCGACGACGTCGTCGTAGAGCACCTCGGCGCCGAACCGCTCGGCCTGCTCCTGCATCTTCGCCATCAGATCCGGGCCCATGATGGCCTCAGGGAACCCGGGGAAGTTCTCGACCTCGGTGGTGTTCATCAGCTCACCGCCGGCCTCGACCGAACTGGCCACGACGAGCGGGTTCAGGTTCGCGCGAGCGGCATAGATCGCCGCCGTGTAACCCGCGGGACCGGAGCCGATGATGATGACCTGACGCACGTGCGCACCTTTCCTCGTGAAGCCTTGCGAAGCGTTCCGCGACGGACGCGATGGCCTCGGATGCCTCAACACATGGTAACCGCGCGGCATTCCGTGCCTTGTCCCCCGCGCCTGTTCCGGGCAGACGTGGAGGCAGGCTCAGCGGCGGCCGGGAAGAAGGCGCCGCATGAGGCCTCTCGCGACCTCTAGCTCGGGCGCGCGCAGCAACGCGAGGAAGCCGACGTACACCAGCAGCACGACCACGCCGATGATGGCGGCGCCGAGTGCACCCAGCAGCTTGTCGGAGACGGTCCATCCGTCGACGCCGCCGAGGAGCTGGAACATGAACCAACCGACAGCCGCCGCCGGCACCGCGGCGAGGGCGAAACGGCCCAGGGCGAGCAGCCATGAGCCCACGCGCAGCCCGCCCAGTCGTCGCTGCAGCAGCCACGTGGCGACGATCACCTGCACAACACTGGAGAACGACTGGCCGAGTGCGACGGCGGCGACGAGCTGACCCGCGGGGAGAACGCCTTCGTGGAAGGCCCAGAGCGCGCCCCACGCGGTCAGCACCACAAGGGCGCACTGGATGATGGTGAAGAAGAACGGGGTGCGGGTGTCGTCGTACGCGTAGAAGCTCCGCTGAACCACGAAGAGCACCGCGAGCGGGATGAGGCTGACGAGGTAGCACAGCAGAACACCTGCGGCATCGACCGCTTCCTCGGGGCTGTTGGTGAAGATGCGCGAAGCCGGGACCGCGGCGACGGCCAGCGCAGCCGTCGCCCCGACCACGAACAGTCCGAGGGTGCGGATGCTTCGGCCGATGTCGCCGCGCACCTCTTGGTCACGCCCCGCCGCGGCGTGTTCGCTGAGCTGCGTGAAGTAGGGGGTGCCGATCGACAGCACGATGATCGAGTAGGGGAGCATGAAGAGAAGCCAGGCGTTCTGCGCGACGAAGACGCCCGGGTCGCTCTTCGGGATCTCGGACATCACCTGCGACTGGACGAGACCTGCGAGCTGGCCGGCAGCGACCATCAGGAACGTCCAGCCGGCGAGCTTGCCGATCTGCCCGAGTCCGACGCCCCTCCACCCGAAGTCGGGACGGATGTGCAGACCGGTCCGGCGCCAGAAGGCGAAGAGGATCCCTGTCTGCACCACGATGCCGAGCGTGGCTGTGCCCGCTAGCACGGCGACCATTTCGGGAGTCCACTGTGTCGAGGACCCCGCGGGACCGAAGAGCCAGATGAACGCGAGGAAGCCGGCGATCGACACGATGTTGTTGACGATCGGCGCCCACGTGTACGGGCCATAGACACGGCGGGCGTTGAGTGATTCGCCGACGAGGGCGAACAGGCCGTAGAACAGGATCTGCGGCAGACACCAGTAGGCGAACGCGGTCGCCAGCGCCTGCTGCTGCGGCGGGTATCCCGGCGCGTAGAGCGCCACCAGCCAGGGGGCCGCGACAGTGGCGAGCACGGCCGTTCCCAGGAGAACGACGGTGCCCAGCGTGAACAGCTTCGAGACGAAGGCGCGCCCCCCGTCGTCATGAGCAGCGGCCTTGACGATCTGCGGCACGACCACGGCGCTCAGCAGTCCGGTCGAGATGATCGCGTAGATGTTGTTGGGAAGTTGATTCGCAATCGCGAAGGCGTTGCCGCCTGCGGTGGTCGCGCCCACCGCCGACACCAGCACGACCGCGCGGAGGAACCCGGTCAGGCGTGAGACGATCGTGCCGGCGCCGATGAGAACGCTCGCGCGCCCGATGCCGCTCATCGTCGCGGCCCGTCGCTCGAAGCAGGGTCGTCCGCGGTCTCACCGTCTCGCGCAGTCGGGTCCACCGCAATCTCGTCGGCCGCGATCTCGCCGCCGGTCGTGGCCTCGCCGTCGACCGCAGCGTCGTCGGACACCGCCGCCTCGCCATCGGCCCGGGCGTCGTCGGACACCGCTGCCTCTTCATCGGCCTCAGCACCGCCGACCGCAGCGCCCTCGCCCGTGCCCGGGCCCCCGGCATCCGCTCCCCGGCGCCGGCGGCGCATGCGCAGCACGGTCCGCACGATGCCGATCACGAGAAGGGCGCCGACGAGCACGGCGAGTGCGGTGATGCCGGCGGCCTCCCAATCGGCGTAGACGTTCACGTCGACCGACTCGGGCTGGCCGATCGCGACGAAGGCGGGGCTGCGCAGCTGGAGGGTCAGTGTCACGTCGCCGCGCCCGACCCTCGCCTGCACCGGCACCTCGACCCGCGTGTTGCTCTGGGGCGTCGCGACCACGGGGGTCTCGCTCTGCACGTCGAGGCGGAGGTTGTCACGGGTCGTGTAGAGCACCAGGTTGACCGGGTAGGGCAGATCGTTGCGCACCCAGAACCGAAGGGCGGCGTTCGAGCCGTACAGATCGCTCGGGCTGGTCGGCAGCAACGCGACGGAGGTGAGCGTGTCGGCCGTTTCAGTGCGGTGGTCGGCGAGCGCCGTCGGCCACGTGTCGTCGCCGATCCAGGGGACGCCGAGCAGCTGCAGGATGTCGGCGCGCTCCGGCCCGGTGAGCAGCGACGGCTGATCGAGGATCGTCGCGAACCGCGCGAGCTCGCCTTCTTCGCCGACGAGAGCGGATGCCGTCGCCGCCCGCTCGGCAGAGGCCTCGGTGCCCGCCAGCTCGACCTCGCGCGGCTCGCTGGCGGCGATCGTCGCGATGGTGCGGGCAGTGACGTTGGGAGCCGACAGGGCGGTCGAGATGGCGGCGCCGAGTGCCACGCGCGAGCGTCCGTCGCCGCGCCCGACCGTCACGAGGAGCGGGCCGTCGGCCGCGGCTGCGGCGAAGGCGAGGTAGGCGGTGGCGGAGGTCAGCGGCGCTCCGCGAAGCCAGGGCACCTCGCTCTGGGACGCCGCATCGAGGGCCGACGAGACGTCGCTGTCGTAGACGAGCACCTCGGCGTCGGCGACCTGACCGTGTGCCGAGACCGTGCGACCTTCGGCGCCGGCCTCGGTCGTCGCCGAGGGGATCACGGTTGCGGTGGGGGCGCCGTCGCTGCCGAGATCGCCGAGTCGCGTCACGATGTCGGTGTCAGCCGTGCCGTCGGCCGGCCAGTAGACCCCCGGGCGGGTGGCCGGTCCGACGGCGAGGAGGGCATCGGTGCTGGGCAGTGCGTCAGTGGGCTGGGGTGTCGGCGTCGCGGTCGGCGTGCCCGAAGGAGTCGGGGTGGGCGTCGGAGTGGGGGTGGGCGCAGCGAAGTTCGACGGCGACATGTACGCGGTCAACGACGTCGGGGCGAGCGGCTGCGGCAGGCCCGCCTGCAGCTGGGCCGTGACATCGGCGTCGCCGAACTGGAGCGCGAAACGGGAGTTCTGGATGCTCTCGAGCCGGCTGAGCCACTCGAGTGCGGATTCCGGCGCCGACGTGCCGAGCACGCGGATCGCGGCGGGCACGGCGGGATCCACCGCGAGGATGGCCGACGTGCCGGTGACGGCGTCGAGCTGATTGGTCAGGTCGCCATCGGGCGCCGTGAGCTCGGCCAGCTGCTCTGCGGTGAGGAGCCCTTCGTTCCGCGCGCCGGCGCTGATCGGCACGATCACCCCGATGCCGACGTCCGTGGCGTCGTCGGCCGGGACGATCATGGCGCTGGTCGACCTCACCGTGCCGGAGTCGCCCTCGTACGACGCGGCAAGCGGGTACACGCCCGGCGCGAGACCGATGAGGGCCGGGTCGTCGGCCGCGACGGTCATGCCCCGCACCTGGGACGAGCCGGGCGCGACGGCACCGAGGGCGTCCGAGGCGACCGGCTCGAGGGCCACGGTCGAGGCCGTGCCGTCGAGCCAGGCGTCGAGTGCGTCGCGGTCGGCGAGCGGTGTCCTGCCGAGCGACAGGGTCACCGTCGACGGAGTGACTGCGGCATCCGTCCCGTTCTGGAGCGAGATCGAGACGCTCAGCGCATCGCCGGGACGCACGATGCCGTCGGCCTGCGGCGACAGAGTGAACACCGTGGTGCCCACCGGGATGCTGGCCGTGGGGCTCGGAGACGGCTCGGGGCTCGCCGCCATCGCGGCAGCAGGAAGCAGCAGCCCGGCGACCACCGCCACCGCCGCGACGGCGGCGGTCACGAAACGCGGGGCGCGGCGCGCGGGGCGCTGCGGGGCTCGCGGTGGGGTCACGATCATCCTGTCGGGGGTTCGCTCCTGTGCGATGGCCTGACCGCACGATCGAGTGCGATTCTACGGTGAGCGCCTCCGAGCCCGCCCGACGCCGAGCCGGGCAGGCCGTCGACGCCCGGTCTGCTCCCCGCAGGTTTGCCGGCGCGGTTGAATGGACCCGTGCTCCCCGAACCGGATACCCGCCTCTGTCGTGACCTCGCCGGCGATCTGCGCGACGCCGGATTCACCGCAGAGGCCCTCCGGGACGCGTGGGGCGCCGCGGCGGACGACGCCATCGCACGCGGGCTGCGGTCCCCGGCGTCGCGCGCGCTCGGCGACCGCGACGACGCGCTGGCCGTGCTGGGCAGACTGCTGGTGCTCGGGATGCCGCAGGCCGCGGCATCCGTCGACCGGGCGCTGGTGCGCGCCGGGGCGGAGGGGCTCGCGCGACTGGGCCTCGCGACGGTCGCCGACGGCGAGGTGCGCCCGCTCGCGGTGGTGCGGCCGCAGTCGTATGCCGACGCCTCGGGATCCGGACAGTGGTGGATCGCGAGCGACCTCGACGAGGCCGCTCTCGGCGGACCGCTTCCCGAGGACCACGTGCTGGGAGTCGGCGGCGCGTCGCTGACGCTCGCCGGCCTGCAGCTGCCGACGCCCGCCCGGCGCGGGCTCGACATCGGCGCAGGCTGCGGGATCCAGGCGCTGCGCGCCCGCGCGCATACGGCGAACGTCGTCGCGACCGACATCTCGGCGCGCGCTCTCGGCTTCACGCGGCTGAACGCGCTCCTCAACGGCATCGATGGCATCGAGGTGCGACTCGGGAGCCTCTTCGACCCGGTCGCGGGCGAGCAGTTCGACCGGATCGTGTCGAATCCGCCGTTCGTCATCACGCCGCGGGTCGCCGATGTGCCGGCCTATGAGTACCGTGACGGCGGCATGGTCGGCGACGACGTCGTAGCCGCGTTCGTGAGGGGCGTGGGCGCGCATCTCGCGCCGGGCGGAGTGGCGCAGCTGCTCGGCAACTGGGAGACCCGCGACGGCGTGCCCGGCCTCGAGCGCGTGCGCGGCTGGGTCGAGTCGTCGATGGTTCCGCTGGATGCCTGGGTGGTCGAGCGCGAGAGCCTCGACCCGCTGTCGTATGCCGAGCTGTGGGTGCGCGACGGCGGCACCCTCGCCGGGACGCCGGGTTTCGCGCGACTGGTCGACGCGTGGCTCGACGACTTCGCGGCGCGCGGAGTGACCGAGGTCGGCTTCGGTTACCTGCTGCTGAGGCGTCCGGCCGAGGGTGCGCCTACGCTGTCGCGCTACGAGTCGCTGCACACCGCGCTCGCCGGCGAAGGGCTCGGCGCTCACCTGGCAGCCGCCCTCGATGCGCACGACCGCCTGGCGGGAGTCGACGACGTCGGGCTCGCGGCATCCGTCTTCGTCGTGGCTCCGGACGTCACCGAGGCGCGGCACCATCTGCCGGGCGCCGAGGACCCCACGGTCATCGAGCTCCGGCAGGGCGGTGGCTTCGGCCGTGCTCTGGGCGTGGACCCGGGTCTGGCCGCACTCGTCGGAGCATGCGACGGCGACCTGCCGGTCGGAGTGCTCGTCGATGCGATCGCCGACCTGCTCGAGGTCGACGCCGCAGCGCTGCGCGCCGACCTCCTTCCCCGTGTCCGCGAGCTCGCTTTCACCGGGTTCCTGCGGCTCGCGGAGTGACGTCGGCCGCTGGGTAGGCTGGAACCCATGCTCAACATGGCCGAGGGCATTGTGCGCCTCGGCGCGCTCGCCGAGTCCCCCGTAGTAGCGACGCTCGCGCGCGCCTTCGCCGACGCCGGCTTCGACCTCGCGATCGTGGGCGGTCCCGTGCGCGATGCGCTCCTCGGCCGCCGCACGAACGACCTCGACTTCACCACGGATGCCCGCCCGGACGACATCCTGAAGATCGTGAAGCCGGTCTCCACGGCGCAGTGGGACATCGGGCGCGCGTTCGGCACCATCGGGGCCCGCGTCCGCGGCGAGCAGGTGGAGATCACGACCTACCGGGCGGACAGCTACGACGGGGTCACCCGCAAGCCCACGGTCGAGTTCGGCGACACCATCGAAGGCGACCTCGTGCGCCGCGACTTCACCGTCAACGCCATGGCGCTGCGGGTGCCCGGGCAGACCCTGGTCGACCCGACCGGGGGCGTCGAAGACCTGCTGCACGGCATCCTGCGGACGCCCGCGGACCCCGCGGTCAGCTTCGGCGACGACCCCCTGCGTATGCTGCGTGCCGCGCGCTTCGCCGCGCAGCTGGGCTTCGACGTCGATCCCGCCACCGAGGCGGCCATGGCCGAGCTGCGTCGCACCCTCGAGATCGTGAGCCCCGAGCGGATCCAGGCCGAGCTGGTCAAGCTCCTCAGCACCGACGACCCGGTGCGCGGCATCCGGCTGCTGGTCGATACCGGGCTGATGGGCGAGTTCCTCCCCGAGATCCCCGCGCTGCAGCTCGAGGTCGACGAGCATCACCACCACAAGGACGTCTACGAGCACTCGCTGACCGTGCTGCGCCAGGCCATCGATCTCGAGAAGACGCGGAACCCGGATGCCGCGCCCGACGTGCCGCTGCGGCTCGCCGCGCTGCTGCACGACATCGGCAAGCCGGCGACGAGACGGCTCGAGCCGGGCGGCGGGGTGACCTTCTACCACCATGACATCAAGGGCGCGCGCCTCGCCCGCAAGCGGCTGCAGGAGCTGCGCTTCGACTCCGCCACGATCTCCACGGTCAGCCGGCTGATCGAGCTGCACCTGCGCTTCTTCGGGTATTCCGAGGGTGCCTGGACCGACTCCGCGGTGCGTCGCTACGTGCGGGACGCCGATGCCGAGCTCGAGCGCCTGCACATCCTCACCCGCGCCGACGTGACGACGCGCAACGTCAAGAAGGCCACGCGCCTCGCCCGCGCCTACGACGACATCGAACGGCGCATCACCGAACTCGCCGCCCAAGAAGAGCTCGCCTCGATCCGCCCCGAGCTGGACGGCAACCGCATCCAGGAGGTGCTCGGCATCCCACCGGGTCGCGAGGTCGGCGAGGCGTACCGGTTCCTGCTGGACCTGCGCCTCGACGAAGGTGTCGTCGGACCGGACGAGGCGGAGCGGCGCCTCCGCGACTGGTGGGCGACGCGGGGCTGAATCCGCCGCAGCCGCCTAGGCTCCCGAGGTGCGCAGATGTGCACGCACTCGCTCGGCGAAGCCGGGGCAGCCGGCTGCGATGAGCGCGTGAGTGAGAGGCTCGACGGCGCCGGGTGCAGCGCCGCCGCCGCGGCGAGCCTGCTCCAGGGCCACGTTGCGGACAGCGGCGCCGGCGAGGTCATCCACGAGGCAGAGGAGATCGTCGGGTGTGGAGAGCTCGAACGGCAGGACGTCGGCGTCCGCGATCTCTCGGGCGCGCGACGAGAGCAGGATGTCGGCGCCGCTCCTCACGGCGACCTCGTGTGCCCTCGCACCGTCAGAATCCAGCGCGTCGGTATCGACGTCCACGTGCGTGTCGACCAGCTCGTCGAGCGCCGCCACGAGGAGATCACGTCGCCGCTCCGCCGAGGCTCCGCGGGCGGCCGGGTCCCGCTCCCGCCAGATCCGGACCGCGTCGGTCACGACCGCGGTGCAGGAGTGCAACTGAAAAGCGCCGGTCTCGTCGCGGAGGAGCGCCAGCCATTCGAAGGGAATGCGCGCGGCGAGGACGTCGGCGTCGACGAATACCCGTTGCAGCACCAGGTCAGGCTACCCGGCGTCGCCTATCGGTCCGCTTCGAACTCCTCATCCAGCTCTCGCAGGGCGTCGAGGGCCGCGCGTCGATCCTGCGCGCGCGTCCGGCGCAGCGCCAGGACATCCTCGGTGCGCAGCCGTGTGTGGCTTCCCACCTGCCGGGCAGGCAGCTCGCCGTTGCGCACCAGCTTCATCAGGGTCGGCCGCGAGACGCCGACCAGCTCCGCCGCCACCGTGGTCGTCAACTCCTCGGGAAGGGTGGTCACCGACACGGATCCGCGGGCGAGCCCCCTCAGGACGTGGACGAGGAACGCGCTCACGTCCGCCGGGACGCCGACGCGGGAGCCGTCGCCGGCCACCAAAGCGAAATCGCGTGTGCCCAGGTCTTCGGTGCGCCGCACGAGCTCGGCGGCCTGCTCGCGGAGCCCCTCTTCGACGAAGACGGTTCCGTTGCTCAACAACACAGTCATGAGGCCCCCCGACCCGTGACGCGCCGTCAGAACCAGCGCTGCACGCATCCATGATATGCGGCTGCACTTACAGGTGAATGCTTTGCAGATACATCTGTAACGCGCTAGCGTCGGCCGGTACCGACTGGCCGATGGATGGGACACGACACAGGTGGATGCGGTAGCGCTCAAGCGGACCTGGGCTCAGGTCGCGGCTCACGGGGACGCGGTACCCGGGTACTTCTATGCGCACCTCTTCCTCGCCCACCCCGAGACCCGTGATCTGTTCCCCGTCGCCATGGCCGCCCAGCGCGACCGGCTCGTCAAGGCGCTCGGTCACATGGTCAGCAACGTCGACCACGTCGGCGACGTCGTCGGATACATCGAGGATCTCGGCCGCGATCACCGCAAGTTCGGCACCATCGCCGGCCACTACCCGGCCGTGGGCGCTTCGCTGCTCGCAACCTTGAAGCACTTCCTCGGCGCCGCGTGGACCCCTGAGCTCGCGGCCGACTGGGCCGAGGCCTACGGCCTGATCGCGACGACCATGATCACCGCGGCGGAGGCGGTCGAGTCCGAGCCCGCGACCTGGGCCGGCGAGGTGATCGCGACGGAACGGCGGGGGATGGATGTCGGGACCGTGACGATCCGGCCCGACGACAGGTACCGGTTCCAGGCCGGTCAGTCGCTCGCCGTCGAGATCCCGCAGCGACCGCGCCAGTGGCGATACCTGTCGCCGACCCACGCGCCTCGCGCCGACGGCACGATGACCTTCCACGTGCAGCTCGTCGCCGGCGGCCAGGTCAGCGGGGCGCTGCTGCGCGACGTCAAGCCGGGCGACAGGGTGCGGCTCGGCCCGCCCATCGGCGAGCTGCTGACCCTCCGCTTCGACAGCGAGTGGCCCGACCTGCTGCTGATCGGCGGCGGCACCGGGCTCGCCCCACTGCTCGCGGTGCTCGACCAGGTGGCCGGGCGCCACGCGGCGCGCGGAAGCGGTCCCCGCGTCGCGCTGTACCACGGCGTGCGGCATCCGTGGGGGTTCTACGCGAAGCCGGAACTCGAGCGCTATGCCGAAGCGGGCTGGCTGAGCATCCGGTACGCGGTGTCGGACGACCCGTCGTTCCCCGGACCACGGGGACTGATCGGCGATCTGGCCGCCGCCGACGGGCCGTGGGACGACCGTCTCGCGATGGTCTGCGGCTCGCCGCGCATGGTCGAGCACACCACCGCCGTCCTGCGTCGCGCCGGACTCGACGCGCACCGCATCCGCAGCGAGAAGTACGAAGACCCGTTCACCCAGCAACCCAGCATCACCGGCGATGAGGCAGTCTCCCCGGAACTCGTTCAGCCGGGCGTCATGCGGGGAATCCAGTAGAGGGCAGACACGAACATGACCGCCACCGAATCCGTATCCATCACCCCGGAACTGCTCCGCGGAGTCTCCTTCGCGGACGAGCGCGGCGGCTACGCCCGCAGCGAGGTCCACGCGCTGCTGGCGGCCGCGGCCGATGCCCTCGAGGTCGCGTGGCGCGACAACCAGGCGCTGACCGCCAGCGGCGTCACGACCGAGGAGGGTGAGATCTCCAGCCGCGCCGTCCTTCTCCTCAGCAGTGCCCAGCGCATCGCCGACGACGCGGTCGCCGAGGCCGAGTCGTACGCGAAGGACCTCATCGAGACGGCCCGCAAGCAGTACCGCGAGATCATCGAGCGGGCGCAGCACGTCGCCCATTCCATCGAGAAGCAGGCCGCAGCCCACCCCGGACAGATCGCCGCCGCGATCGCGGGCCCCGAGAGTCCGCGGGCCGCCGAGCCCTGGACCGCGGATCGCTCCCCCTCCCTCGCGTTCGCGACCGACGACCTCGCCGCCGCGGGCCCGGCATCGCCCGACGACGTGGTCCGCGCCCGTCAGTTCGCCCGCATGGCGACGGCGCAGGTGCACTCGCTGCTCGAGTCGATCGAGCGGGAGCTGGGCCGACTGGGCGCGACCCCCGCTGCGCCGGCAGCTGCGCCTTCCGCCGCGTCG
>NZ_DATCVK010000008.1:0-23077 GCF_036566905.1 Microbacterium sp.
CGGCGGCAGCGGCCGCAGCCGCCTGACGCAGTCGCGTCGCCGCCTGCTGCACCTGCCCGCGATCGTTGCGCACCTCGACCTCGCCGGCGTCGTTGGCCGCGGTGTACTGCAGGCGCTGGCCCTCGACAGGCTGGGCACCCAGCCCCTTGGCCTCGACCTGCGTGACCTGCTCGGCACCGGCTTCACCCTGACGGCGCACCTCGACCTCGAGGTTGTAGAGGTAGCCGACCGACTCCTCCTTGATCTGCCCCATCATCGCCTGGAACATCTGATAGCCCTCGCGCTGGTACTCGATGAGCGGGTCGCGCTGGGCCATGGCGCGCAGGCCGATGCCGTCCTTGAGGTAGTCCATCTCGTACAGGTGATCGCGCCAGCGGCGGTCCAGCACCTGCAGCACCACGCGACGCTCGAGCTCGCGCGTCGCGGCCTCGCCGAGCGTGGTCTGACGCGTCTCGTACGCGATGCGGGCATCGGAGAGGATCTCGCGCTTGAGGCCCTCCGCCGTGATGCCGCCCTTGCGACCCGCGGCCTCCGCCACGACCTCGTCGATCGTGACCCCCACCGGGTAGAGCGTCTTCAGCTCGGTCCACAGGGCGTCGAAGTCCCAGTTCTCGCTGTGCCCCGACCCGGTGTGGTCGTCGATCACGGTGTTGATCGCGTCTTCGATGAAGTGCTGCACGCGGTCGGCGATGTCGTCGCCCTGCAGGATGTGGCGTCGGTCGGAGTAGATCGCCTCGCGCTGCCGGTTGAGGACGTCGTCGTACTTGAGGACGTTCTTGCGGATCTCGGCGTTGCGAGCCTCGACCTGGCTCTGCGCGGACTTGATCGCGCGCGTGACCATGCCCGACTCGATCGCGACGTCGTCGGGGAAGTTCGTCCGGGCGATGATCGCCTCTGCCGCACCCGACTGGAAGAGCCGCATCAGGTCATCGGTGAGCGACAGGTAGAAGCGGCTCTCACCGGGGTCGCCCTGACGGCCCGAGCGACCGCGCAGCTGGTTGTCGATGCGGCGCGACTCGTGACGCTCGGTGCCGAGCACGTACAGGCCCCCGGCTTCGACCACCTTGGTGGCCTCCGACGCGACATGATCGCGAGTCGCCTCGTAGACCGAGCCCCACGCGGACTCGTACTCCTCGGGCGTCTCCTCCGGGTCGAGCCCCTTGGCCTTGAGCTCCTGGACCGCGAGGAACTCGGCGTTCCCGCCGAGCATGATGTCGGTGCCACGGCCGGCCATGTTGGTCGCCACGGTCACGGCGCCCAGGCGCCCGGCGCGGGCGACGATCTCGGCCTCACGGGCGTGGTTCTTGGCGTTCAGGACCTCGTGCTTGATGCCCTTCTTCGCGAGCAGTCGCGACAAGTACTCGCTCTTCTCGACGCTGACGGTGCCGACGAGCACCGGCTGGCCGGTTTCGTGGCGGCGAGCGATGTCCTCGACGACCTGCGCGAACTTCGCCGTCTCGTTCTTGTAGACGAGGTCGGCCTGATCCTTGCGGATCATCGGCTTGTTCGTCGGGATCGGCACGACGCCGAGCTGGTAGGTCGACATGAACTCGGCCGCCTCGGTCTCGGCGGTACCCGTCATGCCCGCGAGCTTGTCGTAGAGACGGAAGTAGTTCTGCAGGGTCACGGTGGCGAGAGTCTGGTTCTCGGCCTTGACCGGCACGGACTCCTTGGCCTCGATCGCCTGGTGGATGCCCTCGTTGTACCGGCGCCCGACCAGGATGCGGCCGGTGTGCTCGTCGACGATCATGACCTCGTCGTTCATCACGACGTAGTCGGTGTCGCGCTTGAAGAGCGCGAGCGCCTTGATGGAGTTGTTGAGGAACGAGATCAGTGGGGTGTTGGCCGACTCGTACAGGTTGTCGATGCCGAGGTAGTCCTCGACCTTCTCGATGCCGGGCTCGAGCACGCCGATGGTGCGCTTCTTCTCGTCCACCTCGTAGTCGACACCGGGCTCCAGCGTCTTGGCGATCTTCGCGAACTCGACGAACCAGCGGTTCGCCTCCCCCGACGACGGCCCCGAGATGATCAGCGGCGTGCGCGCCTCGTCGATGAGGATCGAGTCGACCTCGTCGACGATCGCGTAGAAGTGACCCCGCTGCACGAGGTCCTCCTTGCGCCACGCCATGTTGTCGCGCAGGTAGTCGAAGCCGAACTCGTTGTTCGTGCCGTACGTGATGTCGGCGTTGTACTGCTCGCGGCGCACCTCGGGCGTCTGCCCGGCGACGATCGTGCCGGTAGTCATGCCGAGCGCGCGATAGATGCGGCCCATCAGCTCGGACTGGTACGACGCCAGGTAGTCGTTGACCGTGACGACGTGGACGCCCTCGCCGGCGATGGCGTTGAGGTAGACGGGGAAGGCGCCGGTGAGCGTCTTGCCCTCGCCGGTCTTCATCTCGGCGATGTTGCCGAGGTGAAGGGCTGCACCGCCCATGATCTGCACGTCGTATGCGCGCTGGCCGAGGGTGCGCTTGGCCGCTTCGCGCACCGCGGCGAAGGCCTCGGGCATGAGCTGGTCGAGAGTCTCGCCCGCCTGGTAGCGCGCCCGCAGCTCTGCGGTCTCGCCCCGGAGCTCTTCGTCGGTGAGGTGCTCGTAGTCCTCTTCGAGGGCGCCGACGGCCTTCACGACCTGCTGGAGCCGCCGGAGGATGCGACCCTCACCGGCGCGAAGCAGTTTCTCGAGGGGGTTGGCCACGGAGTATCTCCATCTTCAGGCTTTGGGGTGCGGCTGCGACGCCGCCGGTGCCGCCCGGGCGCATGGCCCCAGGCATACCTGCCTATGTTATCCACCCGTGACCTTGGTGTGCGCTGGGTGTGGAAGCGCACCCACCGCCGCGACGCGCCGGTCGCGGCATCCGTTTCTTGCATTCCGGGTATGCATATACTCGGTGACTACATACTCGGTATGCCCCGATGGAGAGGTGCGGAATGGTTGTCTGGCGGCGGTGGGTCTTCCCGATCCTGATGGTGGTCATCCTCGGCGCGGCGGCGGCCGCGCTGGTCAAGATCGCGTTCTTTCCCGACACCGCGCCGGCAGCCGCTGTCGAGCCTTCCGCGCAGATCGCCGACCCCGTGGTGGCGGTGGAGCGCGGCGAGGTCGCCAATGCGCTGAGCCTGCCGGGCACGATCGCACGCGACACCGCCTACGCGGTCCGCTCCGAGGTCGACGGCACCGTCACCGCCGTGCATGTCGGCGAGGGCCAGGCCGTTGCGGCGGGGCAGAAGCTCTTCACGATCAAGCAGGCCGACCCGGTCAAGAGCATCGACGTCGTCGCCCCCGAGGCCGGTGACGTCAGCGAGCTCGCCGTGGTGAAGGGGCAGCCTGCGTCGATCGGCGGCGAGCTGGCGAAGCTGACCCCCGCGCGCTACCACGTGCAGGCCACGGTGGAACCTGTCCAGCTGTACCGCCTGCAGGGCGCGCCCGCCGAGGGTTCGGTGACGATCCAGGGCGGCCCTGCGCCGTTCACGTGCACGGGGCTGAAGGTCGAGGTCGCCGAAGACGGCACGACGACGGTCACGTGCGCGGTGCCGGCCGACCAGACGGTGTTCGCGGGGCTGCAGGCCCAGCTCGACATCGACCTCGGCACGGTGTCGGAGGTGCTCGTCGTGCCCACGACCGCGGTCAAGGGCGGCGCCGGCACGGGCGTCGTCTGGGTGGACGCCGGCACCGGCGAGCTCGAGGAGCGGGATGTCGCGCTCGGGGTCAGCGACGGCACGATCGTCGAGGTGACGACGGGTCTCGAGGAGGGCGAGCAGGTGCGTCAGTACGTCCCCGGCGTCGCCGCCGACGACGAGCCGGTCTGCTACGACGACGGCATGGGCGGCGAGTACTGCGAGCCGCAGGTGTGGAACTGGTGAGCCTCGTCCGGCTCGAAGGGGTCGCGAAGCACGTGCTGCTCCCCGACGACACCCGGCTCGACATCCTGCGCGGCATCGACCTCGAGATCGGGGCGGGCGATCACGTCGCCATCGTCGGACGCAGCGGCTCGGGCAAATCGACGCTGCTCAACCTCATGGGGATGCTCGATGCGCCTTCGGAGGGCAGCGTCGCCTTCCGGGGCGAGCCGGTGCGGCGCATGCGCAAGGCGCGGCTCGACCGGCTCCGCGGGCGCAACGTCGGATTCGTGTTCCAGCAGTTCAATCTGCTCGCCGGACGGACCGCCCTCGAGAACGTGATGATGCCGCTCGGCTACGCGCGCGGTCGCGAGTTCTGGACGCGTCGCACCGCGGCGACCCGCATGCTCGAGCGCGTCGGCCTCGGCCATCGCATCGAGTCCACCCCCGAGCAGCTCTCCGGCGGCGAGCAGCAGCGCGTGGCCATCGCGCGGGCGCTCGTGCGCCGCCCCGCGCTCATCCTGGCCGACGAACCCACGGGTGCGCTCGACGTCGAGACGGGGTCATCGGTGATGGCGCTCCTCGACGAGATCGCCTCCGAGGCCGACGCGGCACTGGTCACCATCACCCACGACCTGAACGTCGCCGCCCGCGCCCGGCGTCACTACCGTCTGGACGCCGGAGTGCTCACCTCCTTTCAGCTCGATCTGCCGGCGAACGCGGCCGCGGCGGACGCCTCGGGACTCGCCGCGAACGTCGATGAGGGGACGGATGCCGCCGGCCCGGTCGCCACGGAATCCGCTGCCGTCGAGGGTGAACCCGATGATGTGGCCGCCGATGCGGAGACGATGCCCGACGCCGTCTCGGAGGCCGACACCGCGCCCGACCCGATCGGAGCGCCCTCGTGAGCGGCCTGGTCGGTGCCCTCGGCGAGGCCTGGTCGGAGATCCGCCACCACAAGCTGCGCGTGCTGCTGAGCCTCATCGGCATCGCCGTCTCGGTCGGGGCGATCACCGCGGTCGTCGCCCTCAGCGAGTATCAGCAGCAGCAGATGGCGGAGCAGTCGGACCGATTCGGAGGCCGCCCCGCGACGCTGCAGTTCACCGCGAACAGCTCCGACGGCGCACCGATGGACTGGGAGTCGTTCGGCGCCCACGTCGACCGGGTGGCCGAGCGGTACGAGTTCTCGCACCTCACGCGGCTCGTCGATCCGGTGATGCTGCCGCTTCAGACTCCTGAGCAGGTGCGGCAGGTGCCGACGCGGCTCGTCGACCCGGCGTACCCGGTGATCCACCGCACGCCGCTCCTCGAGGGACGCTGGTTCACCGCTGCCGACGTCGAGCTCGCCTCTCCCCCGGTCGTCATCACCGAGGCGCTATGGGACGTGTACGGTCGCCCCGACCTCGCATCAGGGTTCGCACTGCAGCTCCAGGGCGATGTCGCCGGAACATACACCGTCGTCGGGGTGACGCCGCGGGAGTACACCGGCGACGAGGACAAGCACCTGACGATGCTGTACGAGGACTACACCGCGCAGAACGGCATCGTTCCCCCCGACATGGCGATCATGTGGGAGACCTGGGTTCCCGAAGACATGGCCGCCGAGATCGGCCCCGTGCTCGCTGCCGATCTGCGGGCGGGCCTGGACAACGGTATCGACGTCACGGTGAGCCGCACCGACTGGGCGTCGCGACCCGATCAGGCCCAGTACGCGCAGACGTTCGAGCTGATCACCGGCGGGATCGCGGGCCTCGTGCTGCTGCTCGGCGGTCTCGGCCTCGTCAACATCCAGCTCGTGGCGATGCGCCAGCGCATCCGCGAGATCGGCGTGCGCCGCAGCTTCGGCGCGACCGGCAGCCGCATCTTCTCGTCGGTGATGCTCGAGTCCGTCGTCGCGACGGCCGTCGCGGGCGTCTTCGGCATCGCCATCGCCGTCGCCGTCCTCAAGGCTCCGTTCGTGCTCGACATGTTCCAGGGGATGCAGGACGTCCCGCCGTTCCCGATGCGCGCGGCCGTCACCGGTCTCGTCGCCGCTGTGGCGATCGGCGCGCTGGCCGGGTTCATCCCCGCTCTCGTCGCGGTGCGCTCGAACGTCATCGACGCGCTGCGCTTCTGACGCGAATCCGTCACCTCCGACCCGAAGGAGTTCCCGTGTCCGTCCGACAGAGTCTGCTCGCCATCCTCGATCAAGGTCCCTGCTACGGCTACCAGCTGCGCGCCGAGTTCGACCGCCGCACCGGGTCCACCTGGCCGCTCAACGTGGGTCAGATCTACAACACGCTCGACCGCCTCGAACGCGACGGGCTCGTCGAGAAGGGAGACATCGACGAGCACGGCCACGTCTACTGGCAGATCACGGATGCCGGAGCCGCGGAGGCGCACGCCTGGCTGACCTCGCCGGTCCAGCGCAGCCAGGGCACTCGCGACGAACTGGCGATCAAGCTGGCCGTCGCCGCGACGCTCCCCGGCGTCGACGTGTCGGACATCATCCAGACGCAGCGCCGCGCGTCGCTCGCCCAGCTGCAGGAGCTCAATCGGGCCAAGTACGCGGGCGCGAACCCCGATGGCCCGGAGGAGCTCGCCTGGTCGCTGGTCGTCGACTCCATGATCTTCGCGGCGGAGGCCGAGGTGCGCTGGCTCGATCACTCCGAGCAGCGTCTGGCGCTGCATCCCGATCATGCGATGGCCCTGCAGCTGTCGACCGAGAAGCCCAAGCGCGGCCGCCCCGCGAAGGAGTCGCCGGTGGAGCCCGTCGAGACGGCGCGATGACCGACACGGTGCTGCGGCTCATCGGCGTGACGCAGCAGTACGGAACGGGTGCCACCGCCGTCTCGGCGCTCTCGGGCGTCGACCTCGAGGTGTGCCGTGGCGAACTGGTGGCGGTGATGGGACCGTCGGGATCGGGAAAGTCCACGCTGCTGGCGATCTCCGGCGGGCTGGCGATCCCCACGACGGGTGAAGTGGTCGTGGAAGGCGCCTATCTCAGCGAGCAGTCGCCGAAGCAGCTGGCGGGCCTGCGGCGACGGTCGCTCGGCTTCGTGTTCCAGGACTTCAATCTGATCCCGACGCTCACGGCGCTGGAGAACGTCACCCTTCCGCTGGAGCTCGACGGGTTCCGCGCCCGGGTCGCTCGTCGCGCCGGACGCGACGCACTCGCATCGGTCGGCCTCGAGGCGAAGGCGGACTCGTATCCCGACGACCTGTCGGGCGGCCAGCAGCAGCGCGTCGCCATCGCGCGGGCCGTCGTCGGCGGCCGCCGGCTGATCCTCGCGGACGAGCCGACCGGCGCGCTCGACTCGGTGACCGGCGAGCTCGTGCTGAAGATGCTTCGTGCACGGGTGGATGCCGGAGCCGCCGGCATCCTGGTCACCCACGAAGCCCGCCATGCCGCCTTCGCCGACCGCATCGTGTTCCTGCGCGACGGCCGGATCATCGACGAGTCGCGCCGCGCCGGCGCCGAGTCCCTGCTCGCCGGGGACGTGCGGTGACTCGGCGCGCGGCCGGCGCATCGCGTCACGAGCGGAGGAGATGCGACGAGCGGAGGACGGATCTGCACCGAACCCTTCTCCCGTCCTCACATCTCCTCCGCTTCCGCCGGGCGGCGTCACGATGACGGAGGTTCTCGAGGCGGCGGTCGAGGCGAGTGTGGAGCGGGAGGCCGCTGCCCCCCGTCCGCGCGGAGGCGGATGGTCGCGGTGGCGCGTGGCGACCCGGCTCGCGGGGCGGCAGGTGCGCCGCACCACGCTGTCGAGTCTGCTGATCGCGACACTCGTGGCGCTTCCCATCGCGGCGATGACCGCCTACGGCATCTTCGCCGCGAGTGCTCTCGGCACGCCGGAAGACAGGGTTCGGGCCGAGCTGGGTGAGATGCAGGCGTGGATCACCCCCGCCGGCGTAGCGGGCGAGGGGTTCTGGCAAGCGCCCACGCAGCCGCAGTGGACCGGCTACCCGGCGAGCGATGACGGCAGCTGGGAGCTGCCCGACGGCGCGATCGCCGACGACCCGATCGCCGCGCTGCCGGCCGGCACCGAGACGGTTCTGCTCACCAGCGCCAGCGCGCGCATCGAGACGCGCGACGGCGTGGGTCTCGTCGCGGCGTGGACGGGCGATGCCTGGGATCCGCGTTTCTCAGGCGCGTTCGACGTCGTCGACGGCGAGCGTCCGACCAGCCCGTCGGAAGCGATGGTGACTCCGGCGACTCTCGAACGACTGGACGTCCGTATCGGCGGGGATCTGACGCTCGCCGACGGCGCGGGCACCTTCGAGATCGTCGGAACGCTGGATGCCGCGATCCTGCCCGATGCCGCCCCTGCGGTGTTCCTGCCGGGCACCGCCGAACTGCGTGGCCTGATCGGCGGCGAGCGACGGTGGTATCTGCCCGAGCTCGCCCTGTCGTGGGAAGGCGTGCAGGCCCTCAACGAAGAGGGCGTCGTCGCCTACTCGCGCGCAGTGGTGCTCGATCCGCCGACCGCGCTGCGCGAAGAGGTGCGCGGCTCGGTGCTCGACCAGTGGGCGAGCGTCTGGCCGATCGTGCTCGTGATCTCGGCGGGCGGACTCTTCGCCGCCTACGTCGTGGTCATGCTCGCCGGCGCCGCGTTCGCGGTAACGGCACGCCGTCAGCAGCGGTCGCTCGCTGTCGCCGCAAGCGTCGGAGCGAATCGCGGCGATCTGTCGCGGATCGTCCTCCTCCAGGGCACGACGCTCGGTGCACTCGGCGGCCTGACCGGACTCGTCCTCGGCGTCGGAACAGCCGCACTCGTCGTTGCGCTCACCGCCGACGGGAGCGCCACGCAGTATCGGGGCTTCCATGTGCCCTGGCCGGGGCTCGCCGCGATCTTCGTGTTCGCCGTCGTGGTGGGCACCGCGGCAGCCCTGGTCCCGGCTCGCACGGTCGCGAGGACCGACGTCCTGCGCGCGCTGAGCGGCGCTCGGCGCCCGCAGAAGCCGGGAGTGGCACGGCCGGTGTGGGGATCCGTCGTGCTGCTCGTCGGCGTCGCCATGACGATCGCGTGCGCCGTGGCGGTCGCCGCGGTGAACGTCTCCGACCTCCCGGGTGACTCCCCGCTGCGATACATCCCCGCGCTCGGCATCGTCGTGGGTCCGATCCTCACCCAGGTGGGCATCCTCATGTCGGGCCGCTGGCTCCTGTGGACGACGTCCCGCCTCCTGTCCCGCGTCGGGCTCGCGGCCAGGATCGCGTCGCGGGATGCCGCGGCCAACGCGGGCCGCACGGTGCCGGCCTTCGCAGCCATCGCCGCGACGGTGTTCATCGGGGTGTTCGCGGTCGGGCAGTCCTCGATGCAGACGGCCCAGAATGCGCGTACCTGGTACTACACCGCCCCACCCGGGAGTCTCTCGATCAACATCTGGCCGGGTGCCGGCAGCACGACGGGGGTGGTCGACCTCGACGCGGCGAGGAGCGGTGGTGCCGCTGCGGTGGACGTCGCGGAGGGTGCGGGCGCGACCGAGCTCGCCGTCGTCGCGCGGCAGCAGCCGAGTCACTGGAGCTACGGCTCGCCCGAGGAGGTGCCGGACGAGCTCACCCTCGCGATCGCGCTGCTTCCCGCGCAGCACCTGCTCGATCCGGAGCAGGACGACAGCTTCACCTCGAACGGCCAGGATCCCGACAACCCGCTGTCGGTGGTGGAACCCGACGATCTGGGGACTGCGCTCGGCATCACGCTGACGCCCGGCCAGCGTGCCGCCTACCGCGACGGCGCGGCGATCGTCGCGGACGACCGCTTCGTCACCGACGGCGAGATCTCGATCGCGGCGTGGTCAGGCGGAGACCTTTTGGGTGGGATGCCGAGCAACGTCTGGATCGCATGGTCGGGTCAGCGGATCGCCGACCCTGCCTGGAAGGAGCAGGTCGACGCGATCGTCGTCGACGCACCGCGCCAGCCGACCACCATCGCCATCGCTCCGGCGACGGCAGATCGGCTCGGCATCGTCGCCGTCCCTGAACGGGTGATCGCCTCGCTCGAGGCGCCGCTGTCGACGCAGGAGCGCGATCGCCTCCAGGCTCAGGTCGAACTCGCGAGCGGTGAGGACTTCACCCTCGCGCTCACCGTCGAGGCGGGGCCACCGAGCGACGCCGCCTGGATCGTCCCCCTGCTGTCCGTCGTGACCGTCCTCGTGCTGGGGGCGAGCGCCGTCGCCCTGGGGCTGGCCCGCTTCGAACGGCGGCCCGACGATGCGACGCTCGCCGCCGTCGGCGGGACGCCGGTGCTGCGCCGGAACATCGGATTCTGGCAGGGCCTCATCATCGCGGGCTTCGGCACGGTGGCGGGCGCCATCGCAGGCATCCTTCCGCCCATCGGCTTCGCGATCCAGTCGCAGGGCACTCTGCTGCTCGGCGACATCCCGTGGCAGGTACTGGGCCTGTTCTGCCTCGGCCTGCCGCTCGCGATCGCACTCGTCAACTGGCTCGTGCCACCGCGGCGCCCCGACCTCACGCGCCGCACCGCGATCACGTGACCGGACTCATCCCGCGCTGATCTGGAGGCACCGGATGCCGGGCCGCAGGCAAGCGGCCCCGCATGCTCGAGCGGCGCATGGTCTCAGCATCCTGTCGTCTCCCAGGCGGGTCCCGCTACGCTTAACTGTGCACACGAACGCCGATCAGATCGAAGTCGAGGCTCAGACCGAGCCCGCAGCGATGACCTTCTCCGACCTCGGGCTCAGCCAGCCCGTCCTCAAGGCGCTGAAGGGCATCGGCTACGAGACACCTTCGGCGATCCAGGCGGCGACCATCCCGACGCTGCTCGGCGGGCGCGATGTCGTGGGCATGGCGCAGACCGGAACGGGCAAGACCGCCGCCTTCGCGCTGCCGATCATCGACCGGCTCGACCTGTCGCAGAAGACCCCTCAGGCGCTGGTGCTCGCCCCCACGCGCGAGCTCGCGCTGCAGGTGTGCGAGGCGTTCGAGAAGTACGCCGGCCACCTGAAGGACGTGCACGTCCTCCCCGTCTACGGCGGCCAGGGCTACGGCGTGCAGCTGTCCGCGCTCCGACGCGGCGTGCACATCGTCGTCGGAACGCCCGGCCGCATCATCGACCACCTCGAGAAGGGCACTCTCGACCTCTCTGCACTGCAGTACCTGGTTCTCGACGAGGCCGACGAGATGCTCAAGATGGGCTTCGCCGAGGATGTCGAGACCATCCTCGCCGAGACTCCCGCCACCAAGCAGGTCGCCCTTTTCTCGGCGACCATGCCGGCGCAGATCCGCCGCATCGCGGCCCAGTACCTTCGCGACCCCGAAGAGATCACGGTCAAGTCCAAGACCCAGACCTCGGCGAACATCTCGCAGCGCTACCTCATCACGGCCTGGCAGCAGAAGATGGACGCCCTCACGCGCATCCTCGAGGTCGAGAACTTCGACGGCATGATCGTCTTCGGCCGTACCCGCAGCGTCACGGAGGAGATCGCCGAGAAGCTCCGCGCACGCGGCTACTCCGCCGCCGCCATCAACGGCGATATCGCCCAGCCGCAGCGCGAGAAGACGGTCAACCAGCTCAAGTCGGGCAAGCTCGACATCCTGGTCGCGACCGACGTCGCCGCCCGCGGCCTCGACGTCGAGCGCGTCTCGCACGTCGTCAACTACGACATCCCGACGGATGCCGAGTCCTACGTCCACCGCATCGGCCGCACCGGTCGCGCCGGCCGCACCGGCGACGCCATCAGCTTCGTCACGCCGCGCGAGCGCGGCCTGGTCAAGATGATCGAGCGCGCCACCCGTCAGCAGCTCACCGAGATCCCGCTGCCGAGCGTCGACGAAGTGAATGTGACCCGCCTCTCGCGCTTCGACGACCGCATCACCGCGGCCCTCGGCGAGGCCGAGCGCATCGAGGCGTTCCGCGACATCGTCGCCCACTACGTGCGCAACCACGACGTGCCCGAGGCCGACGTGGCCGCGGCCCTCGCCGTGGTCGCACAGGGCGACACGCCATTGCTGCTCGAGCCCGACGCCGAGCCCGCCCCCTCGCGTGAGCGTGCGGACCGCGGCGACCGCCCCGATCGTGGCGACCGTCCCGAGCGCGGCGAGCGCCGTGCCCCGCGCGAGGGCTTCGCGACGTACCGCATCGCGGTCGGCAAGCGCCAGCGCGTCGAGCCCCGTCAGATCGTGGGCGCGCTCGCGAACGAGGGGGGCCTCCGCCGCGACGACTTCGGCGCGATCAAGATCATGCCCGACTTCTCGCTCGTCGAGCTTCCCGCGAACCTCTCCCGCGAGGCCCTCGACCGGCTCGCCGACACCCGCATCTCGGGCCAGCTCATCGAGCTGCGCCCTGACAGCGGCCGCCCGCAGCGCCGGACGGACGGCGCCTCCCGCCCCCGCCGCGACGACCGTGGTTCGAGCAGCCGCGGTTACGGCGACTCGAGCGCGCGCGGCTCGTACGACGACCGGCCGGCGCGCAAGCCCCGGCACAAGCGCACCGACGGCTGAGACACCGGTCCGCTGCATGTGACGGCGCGCCGGGCGAGCACTCACCCGGCGCGCGGCCACGCTGTGCGCGAACATTCCACCCCGCCGCCCGCTCGCTTCAGCTCGCTCTCAGCGGCCCCCGTAGGATCGATCCATGGCCGGATTCTGGGGCAGACGCAAGCGCGAGCAGGAAGAGCTGAACACGCAGGACGCCGATCTGGCGCGCCGCGCGCAGCAGGCGCTGGTGGCAGCCGACGAGCGCCTGCGGCTCACCACCGACGAGCTCGCGTTTGCCGACGCCGAACTCGGAGCCGGTCCGACCACCGAACTGCGCGAGGCCGTGGAGTCGGTGCGAACGCACATGCAGGAAGCGTTCCACCTGCACCAGCTGAACCACGACGAGATCCCCGACACGCCTGAAGAGCTGCGCACCCGCAATGCGCGCATCGTGCAGCTGTGCGAGTGGGCCGAGGATCTGCTCGACGACCGCACCCAGGCGCTCGCCGCGGCGATCGAGCGAGCGCGTCGCGCTCCCGAGGTCATCGCGCGGGTGCGAGCGGATGCCGCTCGGCTCCGACTGCGCCTCCCTGACGCCCGCGCGACCGTCGACCGGCTGGCCGTGCGCTACTCGGCGCACGCGCTCTCGCAGATCGAGGCGAACCCCGCCGAGGCGGAGCAGCTGCTCGGGTTCGCCGAGCACAGCGCCGGCGTCGCCGAGCGCCGCCGCGAGGCTGGGCAGCGAGAGCAGGCGAACATGGCGCTCGAGGCATCGACCGAGTCGGTCCGGCGCGCTGAGACGCTGATCGACGCGGTCGAGACCTTCGAGGTCGAGGCGCTGCGGGCCGAGTCCACGCTCGCCGCGATCGTCGAGGACTCCCGGGGCGACCTCGTGGTCGCCCTCAAAGAACCCCAGTCCCCCGCCGTCAGCGCCGCGATCGCGGAACTGCAGGCCGCTCTGGCCGCGCTTCCGGCCGCCGGCGTCAACACGGATCCCTTCGAGCAGCTCACGCGCCTGCGCGAGGCGAACGCCGGACTGGATGCCGCGATCGCGGCCGCCCGGGAGCGCGCCGCCCGTCCGATCCCGCCGCTCGAGCACGTCCGGCACGCGATCGACGACGCCGATCGGCAGCTGGCCGTCTCCCGCGACGTCATCGCCGGCCACCGCGGCTGGATCGGCGCCGACGCCCGCACACGCTTCGCCGAGGCCGAGCGCGTGCGCCTCGACCTCGACCGCTACCTCGGCGCGTCGGCTGCCGCGGTGACCACGATCGACGAGGACCACCGCGAGCAGGCGTTCGCCATGGCCCGCCGCGCCGCCTTCCTTGCGAGCGAGGCGCTGCAGCTCGCCCAGCGCGACATCGACGCCGCGCGCCCGCAGCCCGAGCAGTGGGGCGGGCCGGGCTACGGCCAGCAGGGCGGCTGGGGCGGCGGTCGACGCAGCGGCGGCAGCGACCTCATGGGCGGCATCCTCGGCGGCCTGGTGATCGGCAGCATCCTCGACGGCTTCATCGACTGACGGCCTCTCACCTCACCGATTGCAGCCCGGCCCTGACGGCGCCGAGGACGGCACGGCGGCATCCGCGAAGAGGTCCGGCGACCGGTCAGGTCCCGGCGACGCGCAGCCCGTCCGCGACGACGCGGCCGTCGTGGATGACGGTGCGATCGACGCCCCGGTCCATCACCGCGCTCGTCGGTGTCTCGCCGTCCACGAGTACGAGATCGGCACGGTCGCCGACGGAGACGCCGGGACGATCCCCCACGCCCGCGACCCTCGGAGATTCATGGCTCATGAGGGAGGCACCGCCCATCGTGGCGACCGCCAGCGCGAGTTCGATGTGGTCGTCGCGGCGGAAGCCGTTGACGAACGCGAGCTGCCACGTGCGGTCGAGCATGTCGCAGTTGCCGTACGGGCTCCAGTAGTCGCGCTGGCCGTCCTCACCCAACCCGACACGGACGCCCGCCTCGACCAGATCGATGAGCCGCAGGTGCCCCGTCGTCGATGGGGCGACCGTCGCCATCGCGACATCCAGCTCGGCGAACTCGTCGATGAGTCGGCGGCTGACCGCCTCCGACACCGAGCCGAGGTCGTAGGCGTGCGAGATCGTCACCTTTCCCTGCATGCCGAGCGCACGCGTGCGCTCGAGGATGAGCTCGGTGCTGAAGACGCCGAGTGCGCCCGGCTCGTGCAGGTGGATGTCGACCTCGACCTGATGCTTCTCCGCGAGCCCGAACACGATGTCCAGGTGCCGCGCCGGATCGCGATCGAGCTGGCTCGGGTCGATGCCGCCCATGACGTCGGCGCCCTGCTTGAGCGACTCCTCGAGGTACTCCACCGTGCCGGCCTCGCGGAGGATCCCTGCCTGCGGGAACGTCATGATCTGCACGTCGGCGTGGTTTCGGAACTTCTCCTTCGCCGCGAGGACGGAGTCGAACTTCTCGAGCTTGCAGTCCACATCGACCTGCGCGTAGGAGCGGACGCGGGTCGTCCCCTTCGCGATCATCTTCTCGAGCGTGCCCGCCACGATCTCGGCGTGCGGCACATCGGTGTCGCGCCAGTTGTCCCGGTCGTTGAGCATCATCCCCCACACGCCGGGCGCGCCGGTGTGGGGACGGAACGGCAGCCCGATCCGGGACGAGTCCAGGTGCACGTGCACGTCGCTGAAAGACGGGAGGACCAGTCGCCCGCGCCCGTCCACGTCGTCCACGCCCGGCGCCCGCGTCCGGTCGTGGGGTGCGATCTCGGCGATGCTGTCGCTCTCGATGTGGATGTCGGCGGCGTCGGCGCCCCAGGGGCGCACGTTGCGGATGATCACGAAGGTCCTTCCGGATGGGGATGCCGCCGCGCGGCGTGCCGAGACCGGGAGCGCGTGCGGAGACAGACGAAGGGTGCGGCCGAGACGGCCGCACCCTTCATTGTCTGTCAGGCTGCCGCCTGTCAGTGCGACGTGTGCCAGGTCACGACGCCAGCTCTTCCGGCTGCGCCTGCGTGGTCAGCGAGATGACGCCGTAATCCCAGCCCTTGCGGCGGTACACGACGCTCGGGTGGTCGGTGCGGGCGTCGATGAACAGGAAGAAGTCGTGGCCGACCAGCTCCATGCGGTCGACGGCCTCCTCCACCGACATCCATTCGGGGTGGAACTCCTTCGTCCGGATGACGACGGGCGTGTAGCCCTCTTCCTCCTCGTTGCCGGTGACGATCGGGATCTCCCCGGTCGCGACGGCGCGGAGCACCTCGACGGACGCCGGCTGAAGATCGATCCCCTGGATCGCGCCGCTGCCCTTCTCGAACTTGGCTCCCCGAGGGTGGTTGCGCGCGTCGACACGCTTGTCCTTCGCGCGACGCAGCTGCTCGCACAGCTTGTCGACGGCGAGGTCCAGGGCGGTGAACTTGTCTCCGTCCGTGGCTTCGGCCCTGATCACAGGTCCTTTGCCGTTGACCGTGAGCTCGACGGTCTCGTCCTCCACGCGGCCGTTGTGATAGGCGCGATGCGTGACCTTGACATCCACGCGTTGAGCGCGGGGAGCGAGGTTCTCGATGCGGGCGGCCTTCTCCTCGACGACTCCGCGGAAGCGATCCGTGATCCCCACTCCCACGCCGACGATGCTGGTTTCCATACCTGCCTCCTTGTTCCGGTCCGCCCGGCCAAGGGCGGACCATCAGTCGCCTTGTCACCCCCACGGTAGCCCGGCGTCCGGACTCTGTCACCTGTGAGTTTCGAATGCGACGAGTCCCGTTCATCCGGGTGTGCCACGCCGTCTCGGGGTCGCCGCGACGGTGACCGCCGCCACGACCTCGACGCCTGCGACCCGCAGCGCACGGACCGCCTCGGCCAGACTTGCGCCGGTCGTCACGACGTCGTCGACCACCACGACTCTCAGGCCTGCGGCGGGGCCTGCGGCCCCCGAACCGCCTCGCCGCGCCCGCGCTCCAGGTACCGCGGCCGGCGGGATCCGCGCGATGAGGCTGCCGGTGACGTTGCGGCGACGTGCGTCGCGATCAAGCCCGCGCTGGTCGTCCGTCCGCCGCGCGAGGCGGAGGAGCCGTCGCCGCGGTCGACCCGCACGGCGGAGCAGGAGGTCGGGCACCCGGAACCCGCGCCGCCGGTACGCCGACCGCGAGGTGGGCATCGGGACGAGCACGCAGCCGGCTGCGCCGGCGCGATCGAGGGCGGCCGCGAGCGCGGGTGCGAGCGCGGCTGCGAGTCCGGTCCGCCCGTCCTCCTTGATCGTTCGCAGCACCCGTGCGGCGACGCCCTCGAACGCGAGTCCGCTCCACACCTCGACGCCGCCGCCGGATACGTCGACAACCTGGCACCGAGGGTCCGGCCTCAACGTCTGAGCGCACCGCTCGCAGAGCGCGACGTCGGGCTCGTCGCACCCCGCGCACCAGACCGGCAGGAGGAGGGCGAGCGCATCGGCGCACGCCGCGCGCAGCACGACCGCGAGTTCCGTCATCACACCAACAGCCTGGCCGCCGTGGGACCCCTCACGAGGTCGGCGGTGCAGACCCGGTGGAGAGTCCGCGAGAACGCCCCTCGGTGGAGGAGACTTACTGCGGTGCCCCCTGCTGAGTCGCCAGGACGAGGATCCCCGTCGCGGTCGGCTGCCAGGCGGTGCCGCGCTTGACGTAGAGCGTGCCGTCCTCGGCGCGCAGCCGCAGGCTCGAGATGCCGCTGCCGCCCGCGATCGACGCCATGTCGAAGCCGCCCGTCGAGAGGGACGTCGGTCCTCCGACGACCTGCTCCAGGATGGTGGCTTCCGCGTCGCCGCTGCTGAGCACCCCGACGGTCACCTCGTCGATCCACGTGACGCCGATCCGCGTCACGCCGACCACCGCACCGCCCACCACCGCCAGCTGCGGTACGGGCGTGCCGAGCCGGACGGGCACGCCGTCCTCGTCGCGCACCACCCCCGCGACCCACAGCGCGGTGCGCCCGCCGGCGCTCACGACGGCGGCGATGCGGGTGCCGTCGCGCGAGAGCGCCATGCCCGCGATCGCGGTCGCCCCGCTCCACGCATCGGCCACCTCGACCACGTCGCCGCCGGGCAGGTAGGCGCGCACCGAACCGGGGTCGTCGCGCGGGACGCTCCAGACCGTCCCGGAGGGGTCGATCGTCGGGTCCACCAAGCCGCTCCGCGTGTCGAGGGTCTCGGGCTCCGTGCCGCCGGAGTTGAGCCGCACCACGACCCCCGAGTCGAGTCTCGCCGCCGCGAGGTCACGCTCGGGGCCGACCTGAACGCTCACCGCGGGCACGCTCTCGACCGCGGCCGACAGTCCAGGGATCTTGTCGACCTCGTCGCCCGTCAGGAAGCCGAACCCAGCCTCGGTGAGCACCAGCGGCGCCGCCGGCACACGCGTCGAGCGGACAGCCACGGGTTCCGCGTCGACGGGGGTGGAGTCGACGGTCATCACCACCTCCGTCACGCCGGCCGTCCTCATGCTCTCCTCCAGCTGCGTGAGCATGCGGTCGAGCGCTTGCCGATTCGCCCCGAGCACGCCTTCCGACAGAGCGACGTCAGCAACTCCGTCGGCGTCGACGGGAACGGCGGGGACCACCGTCACACCGTCGGGGAAGGCTGTGGAGACCGAATCCATCAGCCACTCGCTCGGGGTCTTGTTCACGAGGGCGTCGGCAATGCTTCCCGCCGCCTTGGCCACAGGGAACCAGCGGACATCCGGCACGAGATACTGCCACGACGTATCGAAGTACATCAGCGGATAGCGATGGAACACCGTGGGGAACTGCGCCTCGTCGAGCCAGACGCCGTTGGGCGCCTCCGTGATGCGCCACTCGCCGTCGGACTGCTTCTCGAGGCGGAAAGGCCAACTGCCCGGCGAGAGGTCCGCGCGCTCGTACGCGCCCTTGTCGTCGACACTGGCGACCACTTCGGACGCGAAATCGACGACGCCCTCCTCGGTCTCGACGTAGTCCCGCTCGGCGCGCTCATCGACGATGACGCCGGCCTCGGGCGCCCAGTCGTCCGCGATCGAGGGTGCGAGGAACTCCCGGGCGACGTCCCAGTTGCCCGTCACACCCGGCCCGGAGCCGGCGTCGATGAAGCCCTCGACGATCTGCTGCGGCGTGGCACCCGGTTGAGGTCGGTTCGGGATGAAGGCCACGTTCTGCGAGCCGTTCCCCGTTCCGCCGTTCTCGATCCCGTACTCGGGCGGGCCGCCGGTCGGGAATCCCGCGCACCCGGTGACGATCACCGCGCACAGCGCCAGCAGGAGGGCCAGGAAGCCGCGCGCCCGGGTCATTCGATTCCTCCCTGCGGTGAGGTGGCGGCGCCGTGACCCCGACCTCCGCCCGGCGCGCCGGCGCCGGATGCAGGGGGCACGTCGATCGGCGCGGTGAGTCCGAGATCCTCCAGGGGCGCGACCGCGTCGTCGCCCGGATCGACCGGGATGGGGGACGCGCCGTTCAGGGGCGCGCCTTGGCGCGGAAGCGTGAGGACGAAGTTGGTTCCCCGGCCGGGCTCCGACCACAGCGCCAGCTCACCGCCGTGCAGCTTCGCGTCTCCCAGTGCGATCGACAGGCCGAGGCCCGTGCCGCCGATGGTGCGCTTGCGCGAGGGGTCGGCGCGCCAGAAGCGATCGAAGACGTGCTCGACGTCTTCCGGCTTCATGCCCATTCCGAAGTCCCGCACCCCGATGGCGACGGCCTGTTGGTCGCTGTCGACGGTGACCACGATCGGGCGGCCCTCGCCGTGCTCGATCGCATTGCCGAGCAGGTTGCGCACCACGCGCCGCACGCGTCGCGGGTCCATCTCGACCGGGGAGTATCCCCCAGGCGCCACGAGGCGCACGTCGGTGCCGTGCTGCTCGGCCAGCTGCTGCATCGAGCCGATGACGTCTTCGGCGAGGTGCGCGAGGCTCGTCGGCTCGAGCTCCAGCTGCACCGATCCCGCATCGTAGCGGCTGATCTCGAGCAGATCCGTCAGCAGCGTCTCGAACCGCTGCACCTGGGCGTTCAGCAGTTCCGCCGCCCGCGCGGTCGCCGGGTCGAAGTCTGCCCGCTGGTCATTGATCATGTCGGCCGCGAGGCGGATGGTGGTCATCGGCGTGCGGAGCTCGTGCGAGACGTCCGAGACGAAGCGCTGCTGCACGAGCGAGAGCTCGGCGAGCTCCTTGATCTGCGACTCGATACTGTCGGCCATGGCGTTGAAGGAGCGCCCGAGGGTGGCCAGCTCGTCCTCGCCGTGCACCTGCAGTCTCACGTCGAGCCGTCCGGCGGCCAGCATGGCACTGGTGTCGGCCGCCTCGCTGATGGGGGCGGTGACCGATCGCAGCACGAACCACGCGATGCCGCTGATGAGCAGCACCAGCCCGATGCCGACCACCCACAGCGTGCGCTGCACGAACGTCAGGGTCTGCGGCGCGTTGGCGAGGTCGTACGCCAGGTAGAGCTCGTACGAGGCGACGCCCTCGATCGCGAGCTGCTGGCCCACCATGATGCCGGGCACGCTCGTGTCGGCGCCGTCGGGCAGCGCGACCGGCTGCCAGATCTGCTGATCGGGGTTGGTCCGCACGAGCGCCCGCATGGACGTGGTGAGCAGGTCGGGCATCACGGCCTCGGCCGTGCTGAAGTCCTGGGGGGCGTTCGGCACGGGCGGCCCGATCCGATAGGCGGCGACCATCGCGGCCGACGACTGGTCGCGCAGAGTCGTGGACGCAAGGGTCATGACGTTCTGCATCGGCACCGCATCGCTCTGCACGGCCGCGTCGAGGGTGCGCTGCGCCGCCGCGCGCGCCTGCTCCGCATCGATCAGGACCTGATCCTTGCGTGAGGTGAAGAGGTCGTTCTGGATGGCGAGTCCCATCCAGACGCACGCGACGACGACGGCGAGCGCGGTGAGGCCGATCGTCACGAGCAGTGTCCGGAAGCGCAGCGACCGGCGCCAGAGCCCGGCGATGTTGCCCGGCCACGCACGCCACAGGCGCCACCACGCGACGCGCGGCCGCGTCGGGGCCATGCCCGTGATCGGCGCCGTCATGGCTGACCTCAGACGACGGCGCCGGCGCGGTATCCGACGCCGCGCACCGTCGTGACGATCTTGGGGTTGTCGGGATCCTTCTCGACCTTGGCGCGCAGCCGCTGCACGTGCACGTTCACGAGGCGGGTGTCGGCCTTGTAGTGGTAGCCCCAGACCTGCTCGAGCAGCATCTCGCGCGAGAACACCTGCTGCGGCTTGGACGCCAGCGCGACCAGCAGCTCGAACTCGAGAGGCGTGAGCGCGATCGGGCCGTCGCCGCGGCGCACCTCGTGCGCGGCGACGTCGACGGTCAGATCCCCGATGCGCAGCGAGTCGTTCGCCTGCTGGCTCGCCGGCCGCAGCCGCGTGCGGATGCGGGCGACCAGCTCCTTCGGGTTGAAGGGCTTCACGATGTAGTCGTCGGCCCCCGACTCGAGTCCCTTCACCACGTCGGCCGTGTCGGTGCGGGCGGTGAGCATGATGATCGGGATGCCGGACTCGGCGCGGATGCGCGTGCAGATCTCGATGCCGTCCATGCCGGGCAGCATCAGGTCGAGCAGGATGAGGTCGGGGCGCTCGGTGCGCCAGACATCGACGGCCTCGGCGCCGTCGGCGCAGAACACCGTCTCGAATCCCTCCGTGCGCAGCACGATGCCGATCATCTCGGCGAGGGCGGTGTCATCGTCGACCACCAGGATGCGTGAAGTCATCGCGCGCGTTCGTTCCTTCTCTCCAGGCACAGACGGCACGCGCCGTCCCCATGCGCTTCACACAGAGTAGTCGACACGGCCTGTGGAGCGGCCGAGCCTCGCCCGAGCGGGCGCCGGGAGCCTCCCGAGCGCGGCGGGTGCGGCATCCGGTCGATGTGGAACGATAGGGACCAGCCGACCCGCGCCGTCACCGACGCAGCGGCGCTGACGGAAAGGGGAAACCGTGACCGCGTACCCGGCCTGGACGCCGGCGTCCCGCCCCGGGATCATCCCGCTGCACCCGCTGTCGTTCGGCACGATCCTGGGCCGCTCCTTCGCGGCGCTGCGCCAGAACCCGCGCGTGCTCCTCGGCTTCGCCCTGGTGGTGCAGACGCTCGCCTACGTCGTCGTGCTCGCCGGCGTGCTCGGCGTCATGTGGGCCACGTTCTCACGCCTGAACACCCTGCAGCCCGGCAGCGACGAGTACGAGACGGTCATGGCCGGCTCGATCGCCCTGACCGCCGTGGCGGGCATCGTGCTGTCCCTGGCCGCCGGCGCCCTGAGCGTGATCGTGCAGGGCATCGTCGTCGTGGAGGTGACGCACGCGGCCGTCGCCGAGAAGCTCACCCTGGGCGCGCTGTGGCGGCAGGTCATGCCGATCGCCTGGCGGCTGATCGGCTACTCGCTGCTGGTGATCCTCGCGGTGGCGGCCCTCGTCACCGTCGTCGTCCTGGCGATCGTCGGCATCGCCATCGCGGCACCCCCGGCGGCCATCGCCCTCACGATCGTGGTCATCCTCGCCGCGATCCCGCTGACGTGGTGGCTGATGATCAAGCTGCTGCTCGTCCCGGCGGCGATCATCGTCGAGCGCGCGACGATCCTGCAGGCGCTGTCGCGCTCGTGGATGCTCACGCGCGGCCGCTTCTGGCCGGCCCTCGGCGTCATCATCGTGGTCAGCGTCATCTTCGCGGCCGTGGCGCAGGTGGTGAGCCTGCCGATGAGCTTCCTGTCGATGGGTCTCACGACGATCATCGCGCCGACCGGCGCCCCCGAGCCGACCGCCATCATCGGCTTCATCGCGGCGGCGCTGCTCACGCAGGTGCTCACCCTCCTGCTGCAGTCGGTCGCCGTCGTCGTGCAGTCCACCGCGACGGCCCTCATCTACATCGACTGCCGCATGCGCCGCGAAGGGCTCGACCTCGACCTGCTGGCGTATGTGGAGCGACGGGATGCCGGAGCGACCGACCTGAGCGATCCGTACCTGGAGCACATCGGACGCGCCATCGCGCCGCGTGGCGTGCCTGGCGCGTACCCGGCGCAGGGTTACCCGGCGTACCCGCCGGCGTACGCCGTGGCCGGGCAGCAGCCCATCTATGGAGCGCAACCCGGCTACGGTGTGCCGCCCGCTTACGGCACGCCGCCGGCGTACAGCGCACCACCGCAGTACGGAGTCCCGCCGGCGTACGTTGCACAGCCCGCATACGGTGCGCCAGCCACCTACCCGGCCCACGCCGCTCCCGCGCAGCCGGCGTACCCGGCACCGTCCGGGCTGCCTCCGTACCCGTCGGCGGCGAACCCCGCTCCCGCAGCGCCGGCTGCGCCCCCGGTCTCGGACACCCCGGCCGATGTCGCGCCCGAGGATGCCGCCTCGTCGACGGCCTGGACCGCGCCCGGCGCCGCCTCCGACGGCACGGACCGCGACTCGCCGTGGGCGTGACCTCCTCCCTGCTGCAGGCGTTCGCGCGTGCCGCCGACGCCGTGCCACCGCTCACCCCCGACGGTGACGAGGCGCGGCGCTGGGCCGAGGAGGAGCTGTCCGACCCGGCCTACGACATCGCCGAGCCCACCCCGTTCGACCGCATCGCGCGGGCGATCGGCGACTTCATCGCGTCGCTGCTGAACCCCGATCTCTCGGGCGGCTGGGGATCGACCTTCGCGCTGGTCGCCGCCATCGTCGTCGTCGTGATCATCGTCGCCGCCTTCCTCGTGTGGGGCGTGCCGCGAGTCACCCGCCGCGCGGCAGCTCGCCCACCGCTGCTCTTCGGTGAGACGGAGCATCGCTCGGCCGACGACCTGCGCGCCGCCGCTGCCGAGCGTGCGCGGGCAGCCCACTGGGAGGCGGCGATCGTGCTGCGCTTCCGGGCGCTCGCCCGCGGCT
>NZ_DATCVK010000009.1:0-2074 GCF_036566905.1 Microbacterium sp.
ATCGTGGCGCTGCACCTCGCGCATGTCGAGTGATGCTGCCAGTTCGAGCGCCGCCTCGGCTCCGGCCCAGGCCTGCCAGGCGGGGGAGACGTCGAAACGCTGCGCGCCCGGCGCGAGGTGCAGCTCGGGGCCGTAGCACGAAGCCCACGGGTCGGTGCCCGAGTACCATCCGGCGGCGTGCGGCGTCAGCTCGTCGACCGCGCGGGTCGAGAAGGCGGCGAAGGCGGCGCCGCGAGGCGCTGACAGCCATTTGTACGCGTGGCAGATCACGACGTCGGCATCGATCGCGTCGGTCGGCATCCAGCCGGTGGCCTGGGTCGTGTCGACGAGCGTGAGGGCGCCGGCGGCCCGGGCAGCGGCGTTGACGGATGCCGCGTCGGCGACCTCGCCCGTCGCCGACTGCACGAGCGAATAGGAGACGAGCCACGTCGACCCGGTCACGGCCCCCGCGAGCTCCGCGAGCGGCACGTGGCGCACGCGCAGGTCGCCTCGGGCCAGGAACGGGGCGATCACGGACGAGAAGTCACCGTCGACGCAGACGATCTCAGCGCCTGCCGGTGCCGACGCCGCGACGAAGCCCGCGAAGACCGAGACCTGGGAGCCGGTCGCGATGTCGCTCGGCGCGCGGCCGAGCAGGGTTGCGGCGTGGCCGCGGGCCCGGTCGTGGATCCGTCCGTACTCGACGCCGCACGCAGCCCCGGTCGACCACGACTCGAGGTCGCGTCGCACCGCGTCGCGCGTGACGTCGGCGGGCAGGCCCATCGTGCAGGCGGCGAGGTAGCCACGTCCTGCGGCGTACCGTTCGCGAGTGTGGTGCATGGAATCCAGTCTCAGCGAGCCCGATTCATTCGACAAGGCCCGGAGAATGATCACACACATGCGCTGGGGTTATGATTCAGGCATGTCGGATGCCTCGATCGACGCCCTCGCCGCAGCCCTCGACCTGCAGACGGTGCGCGTCGTGCACCAGATCGCCGAGCACGGCTCGCTCACGGCGGCCGCCGAGTGGCTCGGCTACAGCCAGCCCGCCGTGAGTCAGCAACTGCGGCGATTCGAGGATCGCACCGGCATCGCGCTCGTCGAGCGCGTGGGTCGCGGCATCCGGCTGACGGAATCGGGCCGCGTGCTGGCCCGTCACGCGCAGGACGTCGCCACCGCCCTCGAGGCCGCAGCCGGCGAACTCGCCGAACTCCGCGGGCTCCGGGCCGGCCGCGTGCGGCTCGTGGCCTTCCCGTCGGCCTCGGCGACGCTCGTGCCCCGCCTCATCGCGTCGCTCGCCGCAGCGCACCCCGGCATCGACGTCACCTACGTCGAGGCCGAACCGCCCGAGGCGGTGCGGGCCGTGCGGGCAGACCAGGCCGACCTCGCGATCACCTTCAGTTACCCGGGCGACCGCGACGACCCCCATCAGGCGAGCGCGCGGGGGCTCGACGTGCGCATCTACGGCGACGAGCCGATGCAGCTCGTGCTGCCCGCGGGGCATGCCGCCGCGGCATCCGACTTCGTCGACCTCGGCATGCTGCGCGATGAACCGTGGATCGCCGGCTGCCCGCGTTGTCGCGGACACCTGCTCGAGCTCGCGGGAGCCGCGGGTTTCGTGCCGCGCATCGCCTTCGAGACCGACAACTTCGTCGCTGTCGAGGGCATGGTGGCCCAGGGTCTCGGGGTGGCGCTGCTGCCGGCGCTCGCGCTCGCGGCCTCCCCGCGGAACGCGGAAGTCGTGGCCAGGCCGACCGCCCGCGCCGACGTGCGCTCGCTCCACCTCGTCACGGCGCGGGGGGCCGATCGCGTGCCCGCGGTCGGCGCGATGCTCGGCGTGGTGCGACGCCTCCTTCCCGTCAACTGACGGCCCCTGCACCCCGGGCGTCGCGGCGACCGGCCGGTCGATACGATTGACTCGTATGTCCGAGACAGCTGATCCCACGACCACCGCCACCGGCAGCGACATCCGTGTCCGCTTCTGCCCCTCACCCACCGGCACGCCGCACGTCGGCCTCGTGCGCACGGCCCTCTTCAACTGGGCGTACGCCCGGCACACCGGTGGCACGTTCGTCTTCCGCATCGAGGACACCGA
>NZ_DATCVK010000010.1:0-5244 GCF_036566905.1 Microbacterium sp.
CTGGAGCCGATGCGGAGCACGCCGCCCGCTTGGCCGAGCCCGCACGCGAGCGCGATCAGACCGATCATGCCCGCTGCGGCAGACAGTCCGCTGAAGTCACCGGCCACGAGGTCACGAACCGCGGCCGCGCTGCCGAAGATCGCGGTGAGGAACGCCAGCGAGGACGTCAGCAGCCTCACGAGGTTGCGCGGCTCGAGATAGACGGTTCGCGCCTGCACCCACCCGCCGGGGCGGCGCTGACGAGAACCCGCCCGGAATGGCGCGCGCAGCCACGCAGCGGCGCTCGTCGTGAGCGCTCGCCCGGTGAGCCACAGCCGCACGAGCCCGAAGGCTGCGGCGCCGGCGAGGATCACGGCGACGACCGTGACCACGACGTCCACGAGCGACGGCGGGCCTCCCAGCTGCGCGATGGCATCGACCATCCCAACGGCGACGAACACGCCCAGTGCCGTCACGACGAAGCACGCGAGCCCGAAGGCCCATCGCGACCATCGTTCGTAGTCGCCGCGGAGCACCAGCGCGACGCGGTCGGCCTCTGCAACGGTGACGTCATCCGCCGTCGCGCCACCGATCCAGGGGCGCGATTCCGGCCGGATGAGGGTGAAGGCCATGGACGTCATGGTTACGCGGTCCGCCTCGCGGAGCCCGGATCGAGGACAGTGGAGCTCATCGCGGCGTGAGGTCCTCGCGCGGAGCCATCGTCATCCCCAGGATGCCGATGCGCAGCTCGCGGGCGCGGGCGAAATCCTCCCGCGAGATCAGCCCGCGGTCGCTCAGGTCCGCGAGCGCGGTCTGGATGTCACTGTGGATGCGCATCCGCTCGTCGGGCGGCATGCCATCCAGCGCAGCCTCGAGACGGGAGAAACTGCGCTGCCAGCGATCGCTTCCGGTGTGGGCGGGTCCACGGAACATCAGGAAGTGCAGGATGCCGACGATCACGTCTGCCAGCAGCCCCACGACGCCCCACACGCCATCCGCCGCCCCCTGTGCGATCGCACCGACGGCGATGAGCAACCCGATCGCCGACGGCACGAGATGCAGCGAGCCGAGCATCCGATGGATCTTCGGGTCGGTGCCCAGCGACTCGCGCAACTCCGTCGCGATGCCGATGCCCGCGATGAGCGCGGCGACGCCTGCGAGCAGCCCGGCGACACCCACCGGCGCGACATCATTGCGCCCGAAAATCCACGACAGCAGGAAGAGCAGCGCGATGACGGGCAAGGTGAAGCTCGCGATGTTCGACAGCGTGAGCAGGCACCCCCATGCCGGCGCGACGTTCTTCGCGAGGTCCCTCCAGGCAGCCGTCGGCGCGAAGGCCGCCAGCGACCGACGGAGCTCGGGAACGCGGTGCAGCGCACGTGCCTCGAGCTTCCACCAGTCCAATGGCGTCCACTGCGTCGCCGCGCGCGCGAACGTCGTCGCGGCACCGCCGCTCAGATCCGCCATACCGCATCCCTTCTCTTGGCCGCGGCGACTATGCCGGAGGGGTCGAGCACCTCGGTGGGGATGCAGACCGCGTCGCCGACATGCACCGAATCGAGGAGCGTGGACCGTGTCGGGGCGTCCCCGCCCGCCATGATCATGCCGAAGGCGCCCTGTTTGCGTGCCGCTGCCAGCGCCCCGGTCACGTGAGCCTCGAGCGCGGCGTACACGTCAGGCCGGTGCGCTTCGCGCAGCCGGACGCGCGCGTTCTCGAGCAGGGAACGCTCCGTGTCGCCCGACGAGTCGTACATGGTCCAGCCGTGCGGCAGCGCCATCCGGAACTCGGGCATCCCCGCCGGCAGCCACTCACGCAGTGAAGTCACCGAACCAGCCTGCCACAGCCGAACAGCGTCTTCTCCGTGACTTGAACGGTGCTGTAGCTGCCTTTCTCGCGGGCGCGACCGGAGGTCCAGCTAAGCCGGCTCGTCACGCGAGGCCACCTCAGCCCTTCACCGCCGGAAGACAGCCCTTCACCTCCGGAAGAACGGTGCCTCCGAAGAGGATCTGGAGGAGTTCAACGCATACGCCTCCGCCGCGACGCCCTGGTCGGACCTCGTTGGCCGTGCACAGGACTGGGTGCGTTCGAGCACGTCTGAACGGGGTCTACCCGCGAAAGTGTCGCGACCGCGCAGCGAGTGCGGGTACGCGCAGACCACTGTGTCCGTTTGAGGATCCCTCAACGCGATGGCTATCGAGAGCTGGCGTGGGTTGGGGCGGAGCTACTCCATGTGCGAGCAGCGGAGGGTCCAGGCGACCAATGCGGCTCCTCCGATGGCCGATGCTGCGATTCCTGTCCAGAAGGCAGGACCGAACCCACCCAGCGGGCCGGCCATGACGAGGGCGACCGCCGCGCCCGTTGCCACCGCACCAAGCCCGCTCGTGATGGCTTCTGCGCGTCCCGAACGAACGAGCCTTGCGGTGAACGCTCGCGACCCCAGCCCCGGACTCAGTGCGAGGATGCTCGCGATCACGCAGATGGGCACTGCGATCAGCAGCGCGTAGGGGAGGAAGCCCAGCGAAAGCAGCGGGTTGGGGGTCCCGATGAGGAGTTGGGTGATGCATGCGATGACCGCTGTGGCGATCCCGACCCCGCTTGCGAGCAAGAACAGGTCCGGGACGTCGATGTGCGAAATCTCGCGAAACCAACTCAGTCCGATCTTCCCTCTTGGCAGCGTTGCGCTGACGCTAGCAGTACCCGCGGGCAGCGCCTTTCGGCGTCGCCGGTTCAGTGAACCGGCTGGGGGAGTCGATGAAGACCAGGTGGGAGAATGACCAGTTCTCCAAGGACCGTGTGGTTTCCGCGCGGAGATGCCACCCTGACGCCGAATCCACCGTATTTGTCCAGGTTTGAGGGGGTTGGATTCCACGGAAGATGGCCAATTCCTACACCTGGCCGACATCGGCGAGTAAGCCGCCGCGCCCCACAAACGGATCGGCTCGGCGGGCCGGCGGTCAGAGCCCCGGAAAGGTAGCGCCGTGCGCTCGAGCGGGGCGGTGTGCTCGGCAATCTGACCGACCGCCTCTTCCGCGAGCCCGGGGTTCGCTCGGACGCCCTAGGCTTCATCAACACTCGGTGGATGATGCCGGCGATCTACAAACGTCGCCCACATCTTCATCGTCGCGATGATGATCGGTGTGTGGCACTGTTGGTACTGGTGGGAGTCAAGTACTGGTGGGAGTGAACATGAGCGGCAAGTGGCATCGTAAGCACCTCGGAGACGACGTACCGGAGCAGGCTCCCGGCGAAGAGACATTGTTGGGCGCCGCAGGCGACGAGGTTCCCCCCGGGGGAGTCGTCGCCGGCTCCTTCAGTGAGGAGTTCCCCGGCGCCGACCCGTACGCGGGCATTCCGGCCGACGAAGTCGGCCTCCCGCCGCTGAGCGAGGCCGAGCAGGAAGCCGTGGCGCGCCTGGCAGACCGGCTCGCAGACGACCCGGACGTACGCCGCAACCTCTGAGATGCCGTCCCGGAGGCTGCCGATCCCGGTGAAGTAGCGGATCTCAGCAAGCGCGACCCAACGAGTCCCGCGGTGTAGGTTCCGCGCGGAGATAGCACTCTGGCGCCGCGAATTCACGGTATTCGTCCACGCCTGAGCGGGCCGCATTCCGTGCAAGATCGGTTAGGGCACGCGTCAGTTCTCAGTGCGGGCCCGTGGGATGCGCGAGATCGTAGGCGCGGGAGATCTTCGCCGGCACCACCATGCGCCAGGCATCGACGACGAGCTCGCGGGCCTCGTCCGGCTCCAGGGCCGCAAGATCCGCATGAACCCAGTTGAAGCGCAGATCCGAGTCCGTGGGCATCTGGAACTTGCGCGGATTGCCCCCGACGAGCGCTGCCCGCTCCTCCTTCGGGAAGGCGAACCCCATCACGCTCTCGTCGAGGGAGAACGCGACGTAGACCATCTGACCGACCCGGAACTTCAATCGCCCGCGCACGTAGGCATGGTAGGAGCGCTCCAACTCTGCGCCCAGCGCTCGAACGTCGTCGATGACCGCCATGTCTACAGTCTTTCAGTCGTTTGGACACGGAGTGACCCGACACCCACGCCCTGGCACTGGCGGAATGGGCGTGCCACGATGTGCGTGGGAGGGATCACTGTGGGTGAGGTTGCGTACGGCTCATTGGCGTCGGTGTATGAGTGGCTGGTACCGGATGCCAAGGCGTCACCGGCGGGCAATGCGCAGGGATTCGAGATGGTGACGGCGGGGCTCGAGCCGGGGGCACAGATCCTGGACTGCGCCTGCGGGATCGGGTTGCTGGCGGTGGGGCTTGCTGAGGCCGGGTTCCGGGTCACCGCGTGCGATGCCAGCCCGGCGATGGTCGAGCGGACCCAGGCGCTGGCTCACGCTTACGGGGTCGAGGTGTCGACGCGGGTATGCCGCTGGGACCAGCTACCCGATCAAGGCTGGCAGGACCGGTTCGACGCTGTGTTCTGCGTCGGGAACTCGCTCGCGCACGCGGTCGGACGCAGTGGCCGGAGCGCCGCACTCGACGGCATGGCATTCGTGTTGGCGACGGGCGGGGTGCTGGCGCTGACGTCCCGCAACTGGGAGCAGATCCGCTCGGCCGGCAGCAGGCTGGACGTCTGGGACCGGCTCGTGGAACGCGCCGGCCGCAAGGCAGTGGTGGCGTACGCCTGGCAGGTGCCGCCTTCATGGGACACCGAACACCACCTGCAGATCTCCGTGGCAGCGCTCGAGGATGGTGACCAGCTGCAGGTGACGACCGAACTGCTGCCGATGTGGCCCTTCCGCCACGACGAACTCCTCGCCGATGTCGCGGCCGCGGGTCTCAGCCTCGCAGACTCCACCTACGACGCGACCCAGCCGCAGTATCTCGTCACCGCTCGGCGACCCGCAGGGCTACCGACCTGACGCGCGTCTTCTGGCGGAACCTGCAGGAGGAACGCTGTTGTGTGGGTCCGCGCGGAGATGTCCCTCTGGCGGTGAATCCCACTGCATTCGTCCGAGACGGCGGATCCGCCGACCGGTGGATGCGCGCATCGGTCGGCTGGAGGCTGCGCGCATCGGTCGGCCGGGGCTGCCGACGAGCGGGCGAACGCGGCAGGCTCGGAGCATGGACATGAGGGCGCCCGCTGGGGGCAGAACGAGCGGAGTGAGCACGGATGTCGCGGTCCCGGCATCGAACACACTGCTCACGGGTCATGAGCATGGGTGGATCGTCGAGTCGGCGCACTCCACATCAGAGGGTCGGGTTCTCTACGTGCGATGCGCCGAGTGCGGAGTCAGACGGATCGACGTG
>NZ_DATCVK010000011.1:0-61286 GCF_036566905.1 Microbacterium sp.
ACGACCGGCTCAGGGCCTATCGCGAGTGGCTGCCGGCCCCGGCTGCAGGGTCGCTGGGCGGCAGCTTCGATTCACCGGACATCGAGGACTACTACCTGACACCCTACGACCTGGATTACGGCCGCTCGGTGGCGTTCGATCACGACTTCACCGGGCGCGACGCACTTGAGGCCCTGCCCGAGGGGTCCCGGCGCACCAAGGTGACGCTCGTCTGGAACCCCGACGACGTGCAGGAGGCGATCGGCTCCCTCCTGCGCCCGGGCCTCCCGGCCAAATACATCGACCTGCCGAAGGCGCGGTACGCCCTGTACCAGGTGGATCGGGTGATGCTGGATGGTGCCACCATCGGCCAATCGTTCGACTGCGGCTATATCGCGAACGAGCAGTCCTTCGTGTCGCTCGCCAGCCTTGACCCCGGGACCGCCCGGGACGGCGACGAGGTAACCGTCCTCTGGGGTGAAACGCCCAACTCTGCCAAGCTCCAGGTCGAACCGCACCGGCAGGTTGAAATGCGGGCAATCGTCGCGCCCGCCCCGTTCGTACAGTACGCGCGCGAAAACTACCGCGCCGCCTGAGCGCGCGGCGCAGGAAACCGGACCCCTACCGAAGGAGAAACCTGATGGCCCAGACGACCCTGCAGGATGTGCTCGACGAGGCAGGCAACGCCGTCGAACTGTTGCGCAACTCCCAGCTTGGCACCTACATCTACCCGGTGGTGCCAGCGGAGTTCACCAACTGGCGGCGCGAGCAGCGGGCCTGGCGCGAAACCGCGGTGCTCTACGACCAGTCCCATCACATGGTGAACTTCTTCATGACGGGACCTGGCGCGCTTAAGCTCCTGTCCGACACTGGCATCAACAGCTTCGCGGGCTTCCCCGTAAACACCGCCAAGCAGTTCGTGCCGACGGCGTCCAACGGCGGCGTGATCGGCGACGGCATCCTCTTCCACCTGGCCGAACACGAGTTCGTCTACGTTGGGCGCGCCCCCGCAGCGAACTGGCTCCAGTTCCACGCCGAGACCGGCGGGTACGACGTCGAGTGCAGATATGACGACCGGTCGCCGTCGCGGCCCTACGGGCAGGCAGTCCAGCGAGAGTACTTCCGCTTCCAGATCCAGGGTCCGAACGCCTGGCAAATCATTGAGAAGCTCAACAGCGGAAAGCTTGAGCAGGTGAAGTTCTTCCACATGGGGCACCTGGCGATTGCTGGTGAGCAGGTACGCACACTGCGCCATGGCATGGCCGGCGCTCCCGGACTGGAGATCTGGGGACCGTATGGGCAGCACGGCAAAATCCGCGACGCCGTGCTGGAGGCCGGTGCCGAGTTCGGCATCGAACCCTGCGGATCCCGCGCGTACTCGTCGAACACCCTTGAGTCGGGCTGGATCCCTTCGCCGCTGCCGGCAATCTACAGCAGTGAGGCCGAACGGGCCTATCGGGAGTGGCTGCCGGCCACGAGCTACGAGGCGATCAACGCGCTGGCCGGCTCCTATGTGTCCCGGAACATCGAGGACTACTACCTGACGCCATGGGAGCTCGGCTATGGCTCGTTCGTGAAGTTCGACCACGACTTCATCGGCCGGGAGGCCCTCGAGCAGGTCGATCCCGAGTCGCAGCGCAAGAAGGTCACGCTCGCCTGGAACGACGAGGACCTGGGCAGGATCCTCACGAGCGTGCTCGACCGCGAAGGCCCGGGGTATCAGTTCTTCGACCTGCCGAACGCGAACTACGGATCGTCCAATTACGACGCCGTGATCGACGCGGACGGCAGCCACGTCGGGCTGTCGCTCTTCACCGGCGTCACCGCCAACGAGAAGCGCGGCCTCTCGCTGGCGACGGTCGACCGCGACGTGCCGATCGGCGCGGAGCTGCGCGTGGTGTGGGGCGAGCCCGACGGCGGCTCCGGCAAGACCACGGTCGAACCGCACGAGCAGATCGCGGTGCGCGCCGTCGTCAGCCCGGTGCCGTACGCCGAGACCGTGCGGCAGGAGTATCACGGCGGCTGGCGCACCGCGGGAGCGGCCTAGCCGGCGGCGCCGGGTCCCGGACGCTTCGACAGGCGCAGCGACCTGGCTCAGCGACCGGCGGCCCCGGCATCCGTCTCCCCACCCGAAGGAGGTTCGACGTGGCACGCGGCTCGGACGGCGAGTCCGTCCTGCACAAGCACCTGCGGGTGCTGCAGGCGTTCGACGTGCTGCGCCCGTTCCTCACGCTGACCGAGATCGTGGAGACGACCGGCCTCGCCGTGTCGACCACCCACCGCCTCGTCGCCGAGCTCGAGCGCGAGGGCCTGCTCGAACGGATGCCGGACCGCTCGTACCGGCTCGGCATCCGGCTGTGGGAGTTCGCGTCGCGAACCCCCGGCGCCCTGGGGCTTCGGGAGCTCGCCCGGCCGTGGCTGGAGGCCGTGCACTCGCGTGTGCGTCAGCACACGCAGTTGGGGGTGCTGAGCGGGCGGGACGTGCTCTTCATCGAACGCCTCTCGACCAGGGAGGCGGTCGTCAACGCCACCGTGATCGGCGGCCGCGTGCCGCTGCCGGTCAGCTCGAGCGGCCTGGTGCTGCTCGCCCACTCCGAGCCGGGCGTCGTGGCAGACGTCATCGCAGCCGGCTGGCCGGCGTACACGACGGCGACCATCCGCACCGGAGAGGAGCTGCGAGCGCGGCTGCGTCGGGTGCGGGCAGACGGATTCGCCGTCACCGACGGGCACATCCATCGTGAATCGCGGGGCATCGCCGTGCCGGTCCTCGATGCGCACGGCCTGGTGCACGCATCGCTGGGCGTCGTCGTGCCGAACGACGGCACCTCGCCGCAGGCCGCGGTCGAGCTCCTGACCGTGGCGGCGGCCGGCATCTCGCGTGCGCTCGAGGCGGCGGGTGGCGCGGGCGGGCACGGCATGCGCACGCTCGCCAGCACCTCGCGGCGATCGCTGGACTACTTCTCGTCGCTCGACGCCCACACCCTGCCGTCGGCATCCGCCGGCTGAACGGGGTGACGAAGGCCCGCGCTGCGAAGGCCCCGGGGCGGACCCCGGGGCCTTCGCGCGTCACGACGAGACGGGTCGCGCGGTCACCCCGTCACGCAGGTGAACGAGCTCGCGTCGTCGATCGATCCGGTTCCGGAGTACTCGGGCCAGGCCGGGTACTCGCACATCGGGCGCGTGCGATCGGCGCCCGCGTTGCCGTCGCTGGCGACGAGGCCGGACGGGGCGATGCCCTGCTCGACCCAGTCGACGATGGCGTCGAGGCCGTCGTACTGCGCCAGGAACCGGCCCTGGCCGTGGCCCCAGCCGGGCACCATGTAGAACTTCGCGAACTTGTCGAGGCGCTTGCCGAACTCGTCCTGCAGCGACTCCCAGTACTGCACGGTGTTGTGCGGCGTGATGAAGTCGTCGATGGTGCCGTGGGTCAGGATGATCTTGCCCCCGTGCGCGCGGAACTGGTTGAGCGAGACATCCGTCACGTCCATGATCTCGCCGACCTCCTGCACCCGATCGGCGTAGTCCAGCGGATCGACCGTGTACGGGTCGAAGCCGGGGGGATCACCCGCGACGCCGTACCGCATCGTGGCCTCGAACACGGCGAACTGCAGCCCCTGCGCCTGCGCGCTGGAGCCGAAGCCCGCGAAGCCCTGGTAAAGGGCCCCTTCGAGGAGCGCGCTCTTCGCGAAGATCGAGTTGCCCTCGATGTCGATGCCCAGGTCGTAGTCGGTGCTGATCTTCACCGCGGCTGCGATCTCGACGTCCGAGAGGCACGTGTCGACGGTGCCGGCATCCACTCCCGCAGGGCAGGCGAGGGACTGGATGTCGAACGCCGCGTCGCAGCCGGCGACATCGCTGATGATCCCGTCCACGGCACCGTCCAGCCCGTCGCACGTCGCGTAGACCGCGTTCGTGATCGTCGCCGTCTCGGCGGAGTTGAGGTGCCCGGCGCCGCCCTCGAGCTGCAGCGCGTCGCGGAAGTTGACCGCGCCGACGTGCATCATCGTGACGTTATAGGCCGGGTAGTTCGCGATGACGCCGTCGTAGTCCTTCGGGTAGCGCGCCGCCGCGTCGAGGGCCTCGTGCCCGCCCTGGGAGCCGCCGATGAAGTACGACCACTCGGCGTCCATGCCGTAGGCCGCGTCGATGACGACCGCGGCCGCATCGTGCGCCTTCTTGACCGACCACTGCCCGTAGTTGAGGAACAGCTCCTCGTCGAGCTGGAACGTGCCGTCGAACCCGGGCGCCCCCTGGTGCCCGCCGTCGGAGCCGAGGGTGACCCAGCCCTGCGACAGCGCGGTCGGGGTGCCGGCCGGCTGAGCGGTGTAGGCGCCGGTCGCGGTGACCAGGGATCCGTCGAACCCGCCGCCGCCGAACTGCAGCGTGCGCTCGTTCCAGAGCGCGGGAAGGTTGACCCGGAACTGCATGTCCTGCGGTGCCGAGACCGCACGGATCCAGCCGGTGACCGCGCAGTAGCTGCCGGCGGCATCCCACACCGCCGTCTCTACGTCGGCGCCGCTCGTCGGCAGTCCGATGTCCTTCGCGTCCATCGTGAGGCCGGCGAGCGACGTGCACTCGGATGCCGTGAGGGTGGGCGAGCCGGCGTGGGGACCGCCGGGTGCTGCCGTGGCCGACGTGACGCCGGCCGTGAGGACGAGAGCTGCGGCGATGCCCAGCGACACCGCTGACAGTCGCCTGAACGTTGATTTCATCGACGCTCCTTCGCGTTGTGAACCGCAGCCGCCGTGGGGTCGGCGCCGTGCGTGTGCGGCGAGGATCGCATCCGCTCACGCCGGCGGCAACGCCACTTCCGTCCAATGCGCTCCGCCGTTGTGCCGGGCGGGCGGTGCGGGTATCGTGCCGGGCTTCAGTCGTGATCGCGCTCGGCGACGAGCCGCTCGAACCAGGCCAGCGTCGCGCGGGTCATGTCGGCGGGCTGCCCTGACGACTCGAGTGCCGCCAGGGCCGCGCGCACCTCGTGCTCGCGGCGCACGGCGTGCAGGGTCGAGCCGTCGACGAGCCGCTCGACGAGCGCGGCGCCGTCGGGACCCAGCTCGTCCACCATCTGCCCGCGCAGCCACTCCTCGGCGCCGGCGGCGCGCGCGGCACCGAGCCCCTCGAGCACGAGCGCCGCGAGTCCCTTCATGAACACGCTCCGCAGCAGCCGCAGGCGCGCGGCTTCGCCCGCGTCGCCGTCGATGACCTCGACGGGCACCTCGAACGGGCCCACGCGCTCGGCGAACGCGCGTGCTCCGGGCCCGCTCGCGAGGAGCGGCGTCCGGTGCCCGGCCCGCACCACCGGTGCGAGCACCGCGACATCGGCCATCGCGAGTCCGCGGTCGGCGGCGAGGCGGGCGATGCGCTGCTTGAGGTCGGGGGCGGCGGTGTTGAGATCGGCGTACACGGCCCCCGCGGCGATGTGCGGCAGCGCCTCGCGGGCGACGGATGCCGCGGCATGCCCGGTGACGAGGCTCAGCGCCACGTCGGCCCCGGCGACGGTGTCGGCCAGCGTCGCGAACTGCGGAACGTCGGGATCGCCGAGGTCGTGGGCGGGGTCGAAGGCGCGGATGTCGGCCCCGGCATTCGCCAGACCGCGGGCGTAACGACGGCCGGCCTCGCCGAGGCCGAGGATCGCGATCGTCGTCATGGCCGCCACCCTAGAGCACCGGCGCAGGCCCGAGGCCGGCACCGGTGGCGGGATCGGAGGCACCCGGAGCGACGGGCGTTCCGGCGTCGTGCGGGTCGGTGTCGAGGCTCTCGAGATACTCGAGCGAGCGCCGCGACCCGCTCACGAGCGAGCGGATGCCGTGGGTGCGCTCGTCGACGTCGGGCCGGTAGGCGATCGCGAGCTCGCGGGCGATGCCGGCGGCGGCACGGCGCAGCAGTTCGGCGTAGCCGTGGGTCGAGGCGCCGTCGTTGGGCACCACCACCCCGATCGCCGCGTAGACGCTGCCGCCCGGTCCGGTCACGGGCACCGCGATGCCACGGGACTCGGGGTGGATCGCGCCCTCCGTCACCGCATACCCGTCCTCGCGCACGCGTCGCAGCTGCGCGCGCAGTTCTGCGCCGCTGCGGATCGTGTTGTCGGTGTACGGCCGCAGCCCGCGCGCGATCACGTCGTTGACGAGGGCGTTGTCGGCATGCGCCAGCAGCACGAGACCGCTGGACGACGCGTGCAGCGGGATGCGGCCGCCGATGAGCGTCGCGTTGACGACGGCCTCGCGGGTCGACATCCGGTCGATGAACAGCACGTCGTGCCCGCTCAGCACGCCCAGCTGCGCGTGCTGCCGCACCCGTTCGTGCACGGCGCCCAGCCAGGGCCGCGCGATCTCGCGGAGACCGACCGCGCCCGGCGTGCGGCTGGCGAACTCCCACAGCCGCACGCCGAGACGGTACGTGCGATCCGGCAGCCGCTCGAGGAGCCCCTCGCGCTCGAGCTCGGCGATCAGTCGGTGCGCGCTCGAACGGGGCACGCCCGCGGCATCGGCGATCTCGCTGAGCGTGAGGAACGGATGCCACGCGTCGAAGCTCTCGAGCACGCGCAGGTGCCGGTGCAAGACCGACTCACCCGCAGATCCTCGTGCCACGGCATCCTCCTCGATGACGCCGCCATCGTAACCCCGCGGTCATCGCGGAGTTCCGTTCAGCGGAAGCCCAGGGCGTTTCGTCTCGCTCGTTCCTCGCTCGCTCAACGACCGCTCGTTGAGCGAGCGAAGCGAGCCGAAACGCCCCCGAACGCGGCTCAGGCGTTCGCGCGATAGACCGTCCGCGCGTAGTCGTGGTACGGCGCGGGGGCGACGGTCGCACGGATGCGCACCTGGCGGTGGTCGGCGTCGACCGAGTCCTTGCGCGAGACCGGATCCTCGCCCCAGACGACCTCGACCTCGTCGCCGTCGCGGAGTCCCGCGTCCAGGGTGGCCAGCGACATGTAGAGCTGGTCGTACGCCACGTAGCCGGCATCCGTCGAGATCCCCACGCGCTCGCCGTCCTTCAGGATCTCGTCCATCTGGTACAGCCCGTAGCGGGCCTTGGGGAAGTCCAGGTACTTCGCGGGCGTGCCCGGTTCGACCTGCGAGCGGACGACCGCCGCGACGTCGTCGGCGTTCCAGATCAGCGTGACCTTGCGCCGGCGCTGGTTCTCGGCATGCTTCTCGAGCGCCTCGCGGCCGTGGAAGTCGTGGTCGAAGCGCACCGAGCGCCCGAGGCCGATGTCGAACGGCGTCATGTAGAAGTCGTGGACGTCGGTCGAGTACAGCGAGCCGGCGACCGAGCCGATGCGCGCGGCGGGGAGCCAGGCGCGGTACTCCGCGAAGTCCTCGTCGAAGACGGCGGGGAACGGCGTCGGCACCCACCCCGACTCCAGCGGCGACGACGAGTACGCCTTCGCGCCGACGCGGCGGATGTCGTGCTCCTCTCCGGCCGACATGAGCGCCTCGAGCACGATCTCGTTGTGTTCCCAGGGGCCGTAGAACTCGAACCCGGGCTGTCCGGCCATGCCGTGCCGGAGCGCCTTGACCGGCCGCCCGGCGATGGTCACGTCGCCGATGTGGAAGAACTTGATCTCGGGCGCCGGTCCGCCGAACACCTTCTCCATGACGAGGTCGGCGTGGGGGCCCTGCAACTCGTAGCGGTAGAAGGTCGGCGGTCCCTGCCGCATGTGAGAGTTCGCCTCGAGGCGGTAACGGACGTCCTTGCCGGCGGACTGCGCCTTCTCGACGTTGAACCGCACCCAGTCGATGAGGATGTGGTGCCCGATGAGCACGAGCCCCTCGGGGCCGTCGGAGTTGTAGAACAGGATCCCGTCGCCGATGAGGTAGCCGTCCTGGTTCACGGAGATGAGCTGCTTGGCGACGCCGGGCCGGAACGTCGCGAACGTGTTGGGCGAGATCGAGCTCAGGAGCGGGATGAGGTCGGCGCCGTCGAGGAACAGCTGCGTCATGTGGTGCGACTGGTCCATGAGCGCGACTGACGTGTTCCACGCCCGCTGCTCGTCGCGCCAGTTCGTGAACTCCGGTGCGACCGGGAATGTGAATGCCGGCCAGTTCTGGTTGCGCAGCAGTTCCACCGCGCTGCCTGCGCGATCGATCGCCTGGGCGAGTGTCTCGGTCATCGTCGACCCTCCTTCGTTGTTGCGGAAGCTGCGGTCAGCGTAGGAGCGATGCCGTGCGATCTCACGGGGCAGTTCCGTTGAGCGGAAACAGATGCCCGCGGCGGTCGCTCTGCGCGTCACCATCGAGTCGCAAGGTCACGGTCGCGGAACTTCACACCAAAATCGTTGACAATCTCGCCGCACGTCCGTAGTTTTCCCAGCAGGGGAGGACTCGAGTCCCCGGACCGGCCGCGACGACGCGAGATGCCAAGGCGCGATGACGCGAGAGTGCGAAAGGTGGAGCGATGGGCGCTCGGCTCGCAGTCCGTGACGTCAGCCTGCAGTTCGGCGGCGTCAAGGTGCTCGAAGACGTGACCTTCACGGTGGAAGCCGGGCAGATCTTCGGTCTCGTCGGGCCCAACGGCGCCGGCAAGACGTCGCTGTTCAACTGCGTCAGCGGCCACTACCGGCCGAGCTCCGGCTCGATCACGATCGACGGCGACGAGGTGTTGGGCTCCGCGCCGGCCACACTCGCCCGCCACGGACTCGCCCGCACGTTCCAGCATCCGGCGCTGCAGCTGCGGGAGACCGTACTCGAGAACGTGCTGCTCGGCGCGCACAGCCGTCTGCCGGGCGGACCGCTGGAGTGGTCGCTGCGCCTTCCGCGGACGGTGCGATCCGAGAAGGCGCTGCGCCAGGAGGCGCTCGCCCTGCTCGAGAGCCACGGCCTCGGCTGGGCCGCGAAGACGCGCGCCGACGAGCTCTCGCACGGACTGCACAAGGGCGTCGAGCTATGCCGGGCGCTCCTCATGAAGCCCCGGCTGCTGCTGCTCGACGAGCCCGCCGCCGGCCTCCCGCACTCCGAGGTCGAGCAGCTCATCGAGACCGTGCGCCGCGTGCGCGACGACGACATCACGGTCGTGATCGTCGAGCACAACATGGGTCTCATCTCCGCCCTCACCGACCGCGTCGTCGTGCTCGACCACGGCCGCAAGCTCATGGAGGGCTCGGCCGCCGACGCTCAGTCCGACCCGCGGGTCATCGAGGCGTACCTCGGAAAGGACGCGGTCGATGACGCTGCTTGAGCTCGCCGACGTCCGGGCGTTCTACGGACGCGTCCAGGTCCTCGAGGGCGTGTCGCTGACCGTCCCCGACGGCGGCGCCGTCGGCATCCTCGGCGCCAACGGCGCCGGCAAGACGACGACCCTGCGCGCCGTGTCGGGCACGGTCCGCTCGACGGGCACGATCCGCTTCGACGGCAAGGACCTCCGTGGCCTCCGTCCCGACCAGGTCGCGGCGCTCGGCATCGCCCATGTGCCCGAGGGGCGCGGCACGCTGTCCGATCTCACGGTGCGCGAGAACCTGCGGGTCGGCGCCTACCGCCGCAAGGACGCAAAGGGCATCCGCGCCGACGTCGACTACTGCCTCGAACTCTTCCCGCAGCTGCAGGACCGCGTCCGCTCGACCGGCTCGGCACTGTCGGGCGGCGAGCAGCAGATGCTGGCGATCGCCCGCGCCATCATGTCCAAGCCGCGGCTCCTGCTGCTGGACGAGGCGTCCCTCGGCCTCGCACCCAGCACCGCGAAGGCCGTGTACCAGGCGATCGGGCGGCTGCGCAGTGAGTCGGGCATCGCGATGGTCGTGGTCGAGCAGAACGCCAACCTCGCCTTCACGCTCGTCGACAGCGCCATCGTGCTCGAGACCGGGCGCAGCGTCCTGACCGGCTCGACGGCGGAGCTCAAGGGCATGGACGAGATCCGCCGCGCGTACCTGGGAGGTTGACGGTGGGCACCTTCATCCAGCTCGTGATCGACGGCCTGTCGACGGGATCGATCTATGCGGCGCTCGCGCTCGCGATCGTCCTGGTCAACCAGGCGACGGGCCTCATCAACTTCGCCCAGGGCGGCATGGCCGTGCTGTCGGCCTACATCGCGTGGGCCCTCAACGGCTTCGGCGTGCCGATCCTGCTCGCGATCCTCGCCGCCATCGTCGCCTCGTTCCTCCTCGGCGCGATCATCGAGCGGTACCTCATCCGCCGCTTCGAGCGGGGCGACCCCGACACCGCCGTCGTCGTCACGATCGGGCTCCTGACCCTGATCACCGGGTTCTGCGCCTGGGTCTGGACGTACAACAACCGCCTCTTCCCGTCGTTGTTCCCGCTCGAGACGATCCAGGTCGGTGGGGCCGTGATCAGCGTGCGCTCGCTCGGCACGATCATCGTCATCGTCGTGATCATGCTGCTGCTGCAGGCGCTCTTCCTCGGCACGAAACTGGGCCTGGCCCTCCGCGCGGTCGCGATCAACCCCGCATCCGCGGCGTTCTCGGGCGTCAACGTCGGCCGCAGCCTCATGGTCGGCTGGGGACTCGCCGCCGTCCTCGGCGCCGTCGCCGGCGTGCTGGTCGCCCCGCAGCTCACTCTGACCCCCGGGATGATGGACTCCGCCCTCGTGTACGCGCTCGCGGCGTGCATCCTCGGCGGTCTCTCCAGCCCCATCGGCGTGGTCGTCGCCGCGTGGCTGATCGGCGTGCTCGAGAACCTCGCGGCCGTCTACATCCCCTTCATCGGGCACGACCTCAAGATCGCCGTGCCGTTCATCCTCATCTTCGTCGTGCTCATCGTGCGGCCACAGGGCCTGTTCGGCCGGAAAGCGGTGGTGCGCGTCTGATGCCTTCGACCGCGGAGTCCTCGAGCCGGATCCCCTTCCTCGCCCGTCCCTGGGTGAGGTGGGCGGGGATCGGCCTCGTCGTCGTGCTGCTCGTGGTCGGGCCGCTCATCCTGCCCGAGTTCGCCAACCAGACGATCGCCCGCATCGGCGTCTTCGCCGTCGCCGTGCTCGGTCTCAACGTGGTGATGGGCTACACCGGTCAGGTCTCGCTGGGTCAGATCTTCTTCGTCGGTGTCGGGGCGTACGCCACCGCGTGGGGCGTGGAGCACGACTGGAACGTCGTGCTGGTGTTCCTGCTGGCGTGCCTGGTGCCCGCGGTCATCGGACTCCTCATCGCCCTCGCCGCGGCGCGACTGGGCGGCCTCGCCATCGCGATGGTGACGATCGCCCTGCCCATCGTCGGCGTGCCGCTCGCGAAGCGGCTGTCGGACCTCACCGGCGGATCCCAGGGCACCTCCGCGCGTTTCACCGACGCCCCCGAGTGGACCGGGCTGTACGACGACCAGTGGCAGCTGTACATCGTGATCCTCATCGGCGGCATCACGTTCCTGCTGACCCGCAACCTCGTCCGCGGCAAGTACGGCCGCGCGTTCGCGATCGTGAAGGGCAACGAGGCCGTAGCCGGCTCGATGGGCATCTCGCCGTACCGCTACAAGGTGCTCGCGTTCACGATCGCGTCGCTCATCGGCGGCGTCAGCGGCTTCCTCTACATGGTGGTGATCCAGTACACCTCGCCCGAGACGCTGCACTTCGGGCACTCGATCGAGCTCCTGGCCTCGATGGTGATCGGCGGTGCCGGCAGCATCGTCGGCTCCCTCCTCGGCGGCGCCTGGTACGTCCTGCTGCCGCAGATCACGAACCTCATCGACCCCAACATCACGGCGATGCTGCAGGGCGCGATCCTCCTCATCGTCCTCTTCATCCTGCCCGGCGGCCTCGTCTCGCTGCCGAGGCTGTGGCGCCGTCGCCGGCGCGACGGAGACTCGCCCCGCGGCGCCGCGCCGACCGGTGGCATGGCACGGACGGATGCCGCGGCCGGCGTATCGGGATCCTCCTCGGTCGCCGACGCACTGGGGGCTCCCTCGGCGCCCCCGCCCACGACCCCACCACCACCCACCCCCTGAGCAGTCTTCAAGCACCGTGCAGTCTTAATCCACACAGAGAGGCAGGACCAATGAGTACGAACCGCAGGAAGATGCGTGTCGCCTCGGTCGTCGCAGGGATCGGCATCGTCGCCGTCCTCGCCGCCGGCTGCTCGCGCGGCGGCGGCACGCCGAACAGCACCGAAGACGGGGCCGCCGAGGCGAGTCCCGGAATCACCGACACCGCGATCACGCTGGGCATCACCACGCCGCTGAGCGGCCCCACGGCAGGCCCGGGAACGTGCACCGTGGCCGGCATCACGGCCTACTTCGGCGCCAAGAACGCGGACGGCGGCGTCGAGTTCGGCGACGGCAAGACCCGCACGGTCGAGATCGAAGCGCTCGACGACGAGTACGACCCGCAGAAGGCCAAGGCCAACTACGACCAGCTGAAGAGCAGCGTGTTCGCGATGACGGCGGGCCTCGGCACTCCCACCAACCGTGCGTGGCGCGAGGCGGCGATCGCCGACGAGGTGCCGCAGGCGCTGATCATGTCGGGCGACCCGATCTTCAGCGACCAGCAGGAGAGCCCGTGGTCGCTCGGGTTCGTGCCGATCTATCAGAACGAGGGCCAGGCCTTCGGCGAGTTGCTGGCGAGCTCGGGGGAGGACCACACGGTCGCGATCCTGTCGCAGAACGACGATTACGGCGAGGGCTACGTCGAGGGCTTCAAAACCGGCATCGAGGGCGCCGACAACATCGAGATCGTGAAGGAGCTTACCTACGAGGCGACCGACACCTCGGTCGACGCGCAGCTGACCGAGCTCGCGGGCTCGGGCGCCGACGTCTTCTTCAACGCGATGTCGATCACGCCGCTCGTCATCTCGTCGCTGCAGAAGACGCAGGAGCTCGGCTGGCTGCCCTCGTGGTTCCTGCCGTCGAACACCTCGAGCCCGAGTGCCATCCTCGAGCCCGGCGGTGCGTCGGCGTTCCCTGGCGTCTACACCGTTGCGTTCGCCCAGTCGGCGGCCGCCCCGACGTTCGCTGACAGTGAGGACGGCGGCGCCTTCCTCGACGGCCTCAAGGAGTACGCCGACTACTCCGACGTGCCCGCGTTCCCGCACTGCGTCTGGTCGTACCAGGTCGGCGCGACGCTCGAGCAGGTCTTCGCGAAGATGACCGAGCCGACGCGCGACGACTTCATGGAACAGCTGCGCAGCATCTCGGGCTACACCGCGCCGCTCATGCTCGAGGGCTCCACCGTCGACACGACCGAGGACGGCCTGCCCGCCGTCTCGACCGTGCAGGTGCAGAAGTACAACGGCAAGGGCTACGCCCCCGCCGAGAGCTGGGACGAGTGAGCTAGCTCGCTCGACGCGTGAAGCGTGCGGAAGGGGCGGCCGGAGGCATCCGGTCGCCCCTTCCTCTTCGCCCGTCGCGGCTCACTCCATGCCGTGCAGGACCTCGACGATGCCAGCGAGGTGGGCGCGCGTTGCGGCCTCGGCGGCGTCGGGGTCCTTGGCGAGGATCGCGTCGATGATCGCGATGTGCTCGGGAGCCGACGTGGCGGCCCGGCCGGGGTGGAACGCGAGGCGGAACTGGTGGCGCGCAGACTGGGCCCGCAGGCGCTCGAGCAGCTGTGTGGCGGTGCCGTGACGGCTGAGGTCGCGGATGCGGCGGTCGAGCTCCTGGTTGAGACGCGAGTAGGCCATGAGGTCGCCCGACGTGATCGCCGCTTCGATGTCGGAGCGCAGCGCGCGCAGGCGCTCGGCGTCGGCGGGCGTGAGGTTCTCGGCGGCCTTGCGCGCGCAGAGCGTCTCGAGGCCGATGCGCACTTCTACGATCTCGATCGCCTCGTCGACGGTGATCGCGCGCACGCGCGCGCCGCGGTTGGGCAGGCGCTCGACCAGTCCCTCGCCGGCGAGATTGAGGAGGGCGGTGCGCACCGAGGCGCGGGACGCGCCGTACCGCTCGCTCAGGTCGGCTTCGATGAGGCGCTGATGCGGTGCGAACTGGGCGTCGAGGATCGCCTCGCGGATGACCTGGGTGAGGTCGGGCCGCTCCATCGTCGCGTCGTCACTGCGCACTGCGGCATCCGTCATCTCGGCCATCCCCTTCGGCGCCCTCGTCCGTGCACTGACACTATCTCTCGACGATGGTCCCACCGGGAAGCATTCCATACGAAATCTGCGCGAAAATCGTCGACAATCTTGATTCACGCGCATGCGGGAGGCACGCTGGGAGCAGGTGTCGACGGCGCATCCTGCGCCGACCCGCCGACAACCCGAACATCGTGCTTCGGCGATAGCCGGAGCGAGAAGAATGCACACGCCCCGGCGAGCGCCGGAGCCCGACAACACACGCCCTGGCGAGAGCCGGAGCAAGGAAGCACAGAGAGGTGGCGTTCCATGGGCGAGACCGCGATGGGGACATCGGTTCGGACGGGACTGTACATCGGCGGTGAGGAGCGGTTCACCGACGACGTGCTGACGATCCCCGACCCTGGCAGGCCTGGGGCGGTCGTCGGCGAGGCGGCCGCGGCATCCGTTTCTGATGTGAAGGATGCCGTTGCCGCGGCGAAGGCGGCCTTCCCGGCGTGGGCGGCGCTCACGGCTCAGGAGCGCGCCGCGAAGATGGCGGAGGCCATCGCCGGGATCGCAGATGATCGCGACGAGGACGCCGCGATCCTGTCGCAGGAGAACGGCAAGATCCGGATGGAGGCGTGGATCGACGCCCTCGTGTTCGAGATCCGCTGGAACCTCGCCCTGATGCTGGCCGACGAGGTGGACGCCTCCAAGACACTGCCGCCGGTGCCCGGGGCGATCCCGGTGTCGACCGAGGTGACGTATCAGCCGCTGGGCGTCGTGACCGTGATCGTGCCGTTCAACTGGCCCATCGCGATCCTCGGCGCCGCGCTGCCGCACGCGCTGCTGGCCGGCAACACCGCGATCGTGAAGCCGCCGCCCTCGGCGCCGCTGGCGACCACGCGGGTCGTGCAGCGGGTCGCCGAGAAGCTGCCGCCGGGCGTGCTGAACGTCGTCACCGGACGCGATCAGGACATGGCCGACCTCATCCAGAACCCCGACGTCGCCAAGGTCTGCTTCACCGGCAGTGTGAACGGCGGCAAGCGGATCATGGAGATGGCGTCCAAGACGCTGACCCGCGTGACGCTCGAGCTGGGCGGCAACGACGCGGCGGTGTTCCTCGACGACGCGATCCTCGACGACGCGCACCTCGACCGGCTCTACGCCGCGATCTACGACACCACCGGGCAGATCTGCATGAACGCCAAGCGGGTCTTCGTCCATCGTTCACGGCTCGACGAGCTGGTGTCTGGACTCGCCGCGCGGCTCGAGCAGGCCACGCTCGGCCACGGCCTCGACGAGGGCACCACGATGGGCCCGCTGCATCAGCCGGCGCAGAAGGCCTTCGTCGACGAGATCATCCAGGAGGCGAAGGATGCCGGGGCCGACGTGCGCGAGTACGGAGAGCTGCCCGGTGGCGACCTGGCCGGGGGCAACTGGGTCCGCCCCGCGATCGTCGTCGATCCCGAGCTCGACCTGCGCGTGGTCACCCAGGAGCAGTTCGGCCCCGTCATCCCGGTGATCCCGTTCGACGACGAGGACGAGGCGGTGCGCCTCGCCAACGACACGTGGGGCGGGCTCTGCGGATCTGTGTGGACCGGTTCGCCGGAGGCCGCGCAGCGCGTCGGCTCGCAGCTGGAATGCGGCTACGTCTGGGTCAACGACCACGGGGCGACCCGCCTCGACCTGCGGGCGCCGTTCGGCGGCATGAAGCAGTCGGGTTTCGGTCGCGAGCAGGGGATCGAGGGCGTCCGCGCCTTCCAGGACACCCGCTCGATCGCCACGCTCGACCCGGAGGTGCTGGCGTCGATGGCGCACTGACCGGGACAGGGTCGGCGGACGGTCAGCGACGCACCGGAAAGCGCAGGTGAAGCACCCGGCTGCCCAGAACAACGAGGTCTGGGTCTTCCAGCAGGTGCTGTGAGTCGACGGAGCCGAAGTAGCGCTTGCCGGATCCGAGCACGACGGGTGCGACGTCCATGCGCACCTCGTCGACAAGACCTGCGGCGAGCACTTGGCCGCCGACGTCGCCGGCGGCCACCTCGACAGTGCGGTCACCCGCGAGCTCCTGTGCCTTGGTCACGGCGGCCTCGATGCCCCGGACGAAGTGGAACGGCGCGTCGGGGTTCCAGCCTTCGGGCGCCGGCCGGTGTGTCACGACGACGACGTGGTCGATCCCGCTCGGAGGCTGCCCGTCCCACCCGTCCGTGATGTCGAAGCTGTGGCGGCCGGCGATCGTCACCCCGATCTCGTCCCAGTACGGCCGGATGTGGTCGTACGACGCCTGCGTCACGTTCAGTACGCCGCTGCCGTCCAAGGGCACGTCGCCGTTGACCAGCCATTCGAAGAGTGGACCGGGATCGTCGTTCTCAGCCGCGATGAAGCCATCCACCGAGACCGACGCGTTCATGACCACCTTGCCCATGGGCTTCTCCTCTGTTCGCAGTCACAAGTCTCGTGTGTCGTGCGTCGTGGATCTTGTAAGAAATCAATCGGCGGGCAGCGGCCACTCGGCCAGCACGTGGTCGGGATGTTCGCGGAGGAAGCGTTGCCGGACTTCGACATACCGTGTCGGTGTGAGCCCGGTGAACTCCCGGAACTCGTGGACGAAGTGGGCCTGGTCGAAGTAGCCTGCGCGAGCGGCGACGTCGCCCCAGTCGATAGGCGCGGCGACGTTGATCGCCAGCACGGTGGCGGTGAATCGGTAGCTGCGCGCCAGCCGCTTCGGCGTGACGCCGATGACCTCCTTGAACCGCTGAGCCAAGTACGTGCTGCTGGCGCGGGCTGCCACGCCGAGGTCGCTGATCGGCACCGCTCCGCCGGTCTCCGCGATGGCGCTGCTCATCTGGCGGACGATGTCCAGGCCGTTTATCGTGCGCCGCCGTCGCACCAGTTCCGCCTCGAGCAACGTCAGCATCTCGTACGGTCCGTCTGCCAAGGCCAGTCGGTGTCGCAACTCGGCGGTAGCGGGCCGGTCCCAGATCTGCTCCACCGTCGCCGGCCGGTCGCACAAATCGGCCGCGGGCATCGGAAGGAACGGCGCCAGCCCCCACGGTTTGAAGTGGACACCCACGGACCGCGTGGGTGTCGGGTAGCCGAACTCCCACGCCCGGGTGGGCGTGGTGACCGCGCAGCCGTCGGTGTACTGGACGGCTGCTACGTCGGTGCCTGCCCGGATGAGAAACGGCGACCCGAGGTTGACGATGAGTAGAGGCGCCGGGGCCGCCGGCAGCAGTAACCGGGAGTAGGGCGGGTCGCCCTCCAAGTAGTAGAGGTCGTCAACGAGCCCGTCGAGCGGCGGACCGGCCGCCCTGGATACGTACTCCACGCTGCCATCATGGCCGACCGCTCAACGCGCTCGGGTGGCGAGGATGCGCGTCCGCATTCCTCTCACCACGACTGCTGAGGCGCTCGCGAAGCGATCCCCGTACGCGCACGGGACTCTCGAACTGCCCGTCACACGCGTCGTGCGATGAGGTCGTGTTTTCGGGTGGGCGATGTGGTGGCGGGTCGCCATTTGACCTGGGCGTCCCACCAGTAAGGCCCTCTGACGTAGGGGATGCCGTCGATCATGCGGATCTGCCAGCCGCCACTGTCGATCGTCCGATGATGAAACCAGCAGAGCAGGACGCCGTTGTCGGTGTGGGTCGGTCCGCCGCGGGAGTGTTCTTCGACGTGGTGGATCTCGCACCATTGCGGAGGGACAGGGCAGCCGGGGATGAGGCAGCCGCCGTCGCGGAGGGTGATCGCTTTGCGCTGGTAGTGGTTGAAGATGCGGTCCAGGGTCGTGATCGACACGATTCGCCCGTTCTCGCCCAGCACGACGCGTTGGACGGCGCCCGTGCAGGCGATGTGCCGGGCGACCGCGACCGGGACCGGCTGGTCGTCATCGGGGAGGTGGGCGCGACCGCGGCCGGAGGCGAGGTCTTCCTGGCGTACGGAGACGACCAGCGTCGGTGCCGCACCGCCGAGCATGGGCAGCTCGCCGGATGCGGCCGCCGCGGTGAGCAGCACCGCGAACGCGTCATGCAGCTTCTGAGTGTGGCTGCGCAGGTCGGCGGCTGACGCCATCGGCTCCGATGGATCGCGGTCCGCATCATCGACGAAGCAGGGCCCCGGTGCGGGTGCGCCGTCGCCGCGCGGGTTGAGGACGCTGTCGAGTCCCAGCCGCAGCTGCGCGGCCACTTCGGGCAGCAGCAGGCCGCGGAGCGGGACGAGTCCGTCGCCGCCGCGGCGTCCCACGGTGATGCCGCGTTTGCGGAGGGCGCGGGTGTCGTCGGGTTCGGCGCCGTCCTGGTCGAGGTACGCCGCCCATACCTGCGCCAGGGCCCGTAGTTCATCGGCGGACGCGGGAGGTGCGGCATCCACCCCCTCGCCACACGCGGCGGCGGCCAGCTCAGTGTCTGCAGCGAGCATGCCGGCCCGACCGATCTGGCAGCCGCGGAACGCGCCGGTTGCCGCGATCACCCCGTCGATCCCGACCTGCCCGCCGCTCAGTGCGGCTCGCAGCCCCGGAAACTCCGCCGGCAGCACCTCCCCGGTGGACAACGCGACAGCCTGCTGCACCGCCCCCGCGGCCGCGATCATGTCGGACGCCGTCCGCCCCGAGACCCGGGTCGCGCGCTGCACGAGTTCACTGATGTTGCGGCATCCGTGACGCGTCGTGACCCGGTCAGCGTGACCGACGCCACGGTCGCGGTCCACGATCACCGCGACCGCCTCGACCATCACCGCTTCCGCGCTGCGGCGGATCCGGCCCGCCGTGGCGAGCGCACCGAGCACGTCGGCGTCATCGCACCCCCGCAACCCGCCGTCGGCGAGCGCCGCCGCGGACACCCTCGCGAGCGCATCGCCGAGCTCCGTGAGAGCGTCGGCGAGGTTCGTCATACCTCCATTCTGGCGGGAGCCACCGACATTCAAATACCCAGATCAGCATACGAAAAGGGGCTGTGGAGAACGTGAAGAAGAGGCCCGCGAGACGCGCCTGTGGAGGAACAGAGGCTCCGCCGACGACCACGACCACGGTAGGGCCCGAGGTGCCAGAGCCGACCGGCCGCGGCGAGAGGGCGGGTCCTGGCCGAGCCCACCCTCTCGCGCTTGCATGCCGACCGGTCAGCGCGTGCCGTAGGCGAGGCCGGGGCGCGGCGTCTCGCAGGCGAAGCTGGACGCGCTCTCGGGGTCGCCCGAGATGTACTGGGCGATCTCGGGGTAGACGCACAGCGGGCGCGTGCGGGTCCGAGACCAGTCCGCGGGCACCTCGGGGTTCGCGGGGTTGACCGACGCGATCAGCTGGTCGGGTGCGGATCCCTGCTCGACCCAGTCGATCAGGGCGGCGAGTCCGCGGTGCTGGTCGGTCGCCGGTCCTCCGGCGACGTGGCCCATGCCGGGAACCTCGAAGTACCGGGCGAACCGCTCGGCGTCACCGCCGTTGTTCCGGTCGAGTTCGTCGAACCACGCGGCGGTGTCGTCGGGCGAGAACACGCCGTCCGAGGCGCCGTGGATCACGATCATCTTCGCGCCGCGGTCGCGCAGCGTGTCGAGGTGGGTGGGGTCGGGCGGCGTCATGAACGACATCGAGCTCTCGGTGTAGATGCCCGAGGTGGCGTAGATCTTCGACGCCTCGGTGTCGACGTCGAAACCGAGCGCGTAGCCCTGCAGATCGGCGAGGATGCTGGGATCTGCCGGCGGCGTGGTGAAGATGAAACCGACCGCCGGCGCGTCGCGGGTGATCGGGGAGCCGAACTTCCAGCCGGCCCAGCCGCTCTGGGTCAGGCCCGGGTCGAAGGGGAAGGACGAGTAGATCGCCTTGTTGTTGCTCGTGTGCGCTCCGGCGAAGATCTCACCGATCACGTCCTGCTGCTCCTTCGTGAGGCAGGTTCCGTTCCGCTCCCCCGTGCACCGCGGCACGTCCCGCTTGATCGAGAACGCCTGCTGACACGTCGTGCTGTTCTGGACCATGCCGTCGGCCAGACCGTCGAGGCCGTCGCAGCGGGCCAGGATCGCCTGGGCGACGAGCGTCCGCTCGGCCGGGGTGAAAGCGGTGCTCAGGTCTGCGGGAGTCGTGGCGACTGTCGCCCACTGCTGCGCGCCCCACAGCTGGGCGACCGCTGCCTGCGGCAGGTTGAAGCCCGGCGAGATGGCGAGGAAGCCGTCGTACTCGTCGGCGTAGCGCGCGGCGGCCACCATCGTGTGACGGCCTCCGTTCGATCCGCCCGTGATGTAGGAGCGATCCGGTCCGCGGCCGTATGCATCGGTGATCAGAGCCTTGGCCATCGGCGTGAGTGTGCCGACGGCCTGGTAGCCGTAGTCCAGACGCGCCTGCGGTTCGCGACCGAACAGCGGATTCTGGCTGCCGTTGTGGCCGGCGTCGGAGCTGATGACAGCGAACCCCATCTGCAGTCCGCTCTCGCCCCCGCGCGTGGCGCCGAGCGCGGGGGCGATCGAGCCGTCCAGACCCCCGTTGCCCTGGTAGAGGAAGCGCCCCGCCCAGGCCGAGGGGAGCCGCATCTCGAACCCGATGGCGTACGTCTGGCCGTCGAACGTGCTCACGCGCTCGTTCATCGTGCCGCGCACTAGGCAGTGCTCGCCGATCGGCTGGCCACCGTTGCTGACCGTGCCCGCCGCCACCCGCGAGACCTGGGTGATCTTCGTCGAGGGGAAGGCGAAGTCCACGAGACTCTCGCACGCCTGCAGCGTGCCCGGCTGTGCGGGCGAGAGCTGCGGCAGCGAGCTCGTGCTCCCTGGCGGCGCGGCGGCGGCGGGCATTGCGAGGCCGACAGTGAGGACGACGGATGCTGCGGCCGCACCCACCAGCGCCGACAAGCGGTGTCGCCGACGGGCGTGCCGAGATCGTGCGTCTCGGGGGATGCCCCCGCGTGTGCCGTCGAAGAAGCGTGACATGGAGTCCTCTTCCGGGTCCGGTCCGGCGAGGTCGTTCTCCCCGGACGATCGGGATGCCCGCTTCGTTGCGGGTGTGCTGACAAGCTAGAGAAATTAGTTGCGCATTGCAACTGTTCTCTCAGTGAGCGGGTGTCGGCGTGGCTAGAATTCGAGTCACAGGTCGGGGCACGGAACGGGGATTCGTTGGCACAGGGGAGCGACGCGCGCGCCGCAGGACACCTCGCCGGCAATCCCGGCTTCCTCTCCGCTCGGTTCACATCGGTCGCCGCAACCGTGTCCAACCGGGTGCTCGCCCCCTACGGACTGCGCGCCCGCAGCTACTCCCTCGTCGAGGTGGCCGTGGCATCCGGGGGCCTGTCGCAACGAGACATCGGGCGCATCCTCTGCCTCGACAAGGCGCACGTCGTGCGACTCGTGGATCAGGTCGCCGCGATGGGGCTCGTCCTGCGCACAAGGGATCCCCGCGACGGCCGCGTCTGGCTGATCCGGGCCACGCCGCAGGGAGCCGCGATCGCGGAGGAGGCCGGCCGCGCGCTCGACGTCGCCTTCGGGCAGCTGCTGCGGCGCCTGAGTGAGACGGAGCGCGACGCAGCGATGACGACGCTGCAGCGACTCGCGTTCGACCTCGAGGCCTCCGACGACGAAGACTGAGCCCTGCCGTCGGCGCGGACGGGAACTCGCCCCGTGCTGTCGGAGGCCTATGCCTTCGCGATACCGGAGACCTCGGCTTCGGCGCCGTCCAGGCGGTCCACGAGCTCGAGGCCGCGGCGCGCCCAGGCGATCTCACCCTGCGCGCGCTCGACGAGCCCTTCGTAGGCGAAGCGCTTGTAGGCGATGGTGCGCTCACGGTCGGCGTCGGCGGTGACCGCGAGGCGGCGCACCAGCATGGGGTTGGCGACGGCGTCGATGCGGTCGAGCTCGCCCTCCCACTGGGCCAGCTCGCCGGCCCACTGCGCGATATGCCGCTCGAGGAACCCGCGCGCATCCTCGGGCGTGGCGGCCTCGAGGTAGGCGGCTCGCAGGTGAGCGGGGTCGCGAACCCGCTGGTAGTCCAGGGGAGAGGCCATCCAGTCGAGGAACGCCCGGTTGCCGGCATCCGTCACGTGGTACATGCGGCGCGTGCCGCGCTCGCCGCGCGTCTGCTCCTCGCCCTCGATGAGGCCGAGCTCCTCCATCTTGCGCAGCTCGGGGTAGATCTGGGAGTCGGGCGCATGCCACACGTGTCCGACGGACTGGTGGAACTGCTTCTGCAGGTCGTACCCCGACAGCGGACCCACCCGCAGGATCGCCAACAGCGCGTACCGCAGACTCATGCGACTCCTTTCCCTCCACGAGAGTAGCGATCAGCGGATGCCGCGCCCCGCCGGCTCGGCGGAATGGTACGAGGGGGCCCGCCCGAGCGGGCGGACCCCCTCGGGTCTCGTGGGTCAGGCGGGCTGGGGCTCGTACCCGGTGCGCCAGCCGCCGTGGTAGCTCTGACGCACCACGGTGGAGTACGGCACGGGCGAGACCACCGCGCGGACTTCGAGCTGCTGGTGCGGTTCGACCGAGGCCTTCTTGGTGCCGCCGTTCGGCTCGCCCCACACGACCGTCACCTCGGCGCCCTCCGGCACGTCCGGGTTCACGGTCGCGAGCGAGAGTGCGCGCTTCTCGTTGGCGCTGTACCCCGTGAACATAGAGAAGCCCACGACGCTGCCGTCGGCATCCGTCACCGAGTCGTAGTTCGCCGACCCGTAGTTCGCCAGCGGCAGGTCGAAGAACTTGTAGCTGTCGCCTTCGACGTCGAACAGCGACGCGAAGATCTTCGTCACGTCCTCGGGGTTCCACGCGAGCGTCACCTTGCGGCGCTGCGTCTCGGGGTCGACCTTCTCGAGCGCGTCGCGGCCGATGAAGTCGTGGTCGAACTTCACGAACGAGCCGTAGCCGAGCTCCCAGGGCGTCAGGTAGTAGTCCTCGATGTTCTCCGACACGAACGAGCCGGCGAGCGTGCCGGTGGCCTCGTAGCTGTCGACGCCGAGCCACTCGCGGTAGCCGCGCTCGGCCTCGCCGGAGTAGATGGCGGGCAGCGGCGACGGGATCCAGCCCGACTCGAGGGTGTTCGACGGGTACGCGCGCGAGCCGACCGGGACGAGGCCGAACTCCGCGCCCGCCTCGACGATGATGTCGCGGACGCGGTGGTGGTCCTCGTACGGTCCCCATACCTCGAGGCCGGGCGCTCCCGCCATGCCGTGGCGCAGGGTGCGGACGTTGGCGTCGCCGATCTGCATCTCCGACATGCTGAAGAACCTCAGCTGCTCGAGGGGTCCGCCGTTCAGCTTCTCGATGACCTGCCATGCCGCCGGGCCCTGGATCTGGAACCGGTAGTAGCGCCGGCTGACGGCGTCGCCATAGGGACGCGAGGGCGAGCGGCGGTCGACGGTGACGTCGAGGTTCGCATAGCCGCCGGTCTCGCCGTGGTACAGCAGCCAGTTCGATGCCGGCGCCCGACCGACGTAGACGTACTCGTCCTCGGCCTCGTGGAACAGGATGCCGTCGCCGATGACGTGCCCCGACGCGGTCGTCGGCACGTACTGCTTGGCGCGGTTCACCGGGAAGGTCGCCACGGAATTGATCGCGGTGTCGGAGATCAGGCGGATCGCATCCGAGCCCTTGAGGAACACATTGTCCATGTGGTGGGACTGGTCGTAGAGCACGGCGGTGTCGCGCCATGCTTTCTGCTCCTTGATCCAGTTCTGGAAGTCCGCGGGGACGACCGGATAGATGTACGAGCCGATCTGCGAGTTACGCAGCATCTCGACGGCGTTCTGGCCGTCGAGTAGCTCCTGCAGATTCTTCGCCATGGGGAACCTCTCTGTTCGTGGGGTGTGGTTCGGGATTACGTGAAGACGATCGTGCTGTTGCCGTGGCGGATCACGCGGTCTTGCGCGTGCCATTCGACCGCCCGCGAGAGCACCGCGCGCTCGACGTACGCGCCGCGGGCCTGCAGGTCTCCGGCGGTCATCGCGTGCGTGACGCGGGCGACGTCCTGCTCGATGATCGGCCCCTCGTCGAGGTCGGCGGTGACGTAGTGGCTGGTCGCGCCGATGAGCTTGACGCCGCGCTCCTTGGCCTTGCGGTAGGGGGCCGCACCGATGAACGCGGGCAGGAACGAGTGGTGGATGTTGATCACCGGCACGCCGACCTCTTCGAGGAAGCGATCCGACAGGATCTGCATGTAGCGGGCCAGCACGACGAAGTCGACGTTGCCCTTCAGCAGCTCGACGATCCGTGCTTCGGCGGCCGACTTGTCGGCTCCCTGCGAGGGGACGTGGAAGAACGGGATGCCGAAGCTGCGGACGTCCTCCGCGGTGTTGGTGTGGTTCGAGATGACCATCGGGATCGTGACCGGCAGCTCGCCGCGACGGTGTCGCCAGAGCAGCTCGAGCAGGCAGTGGTCCGACGTCGAGGCGAGGATCGCCATGCGCTTGGGGATCGACTGGTCGGTCAGTCGCCACTCGAGACCGAGCGGGCCGAGCGTCTCGTCGAGGTCGGCCTCGATCGCGGGCAGGGCCGCCTGCAGGTCGACGCGGTGGAAGACGACGCGCTGGAAGAACTCGCCGCCCTCGGGGTTGTCGGAGTACTGGTCGAGCGTCACGATGTTGCCGAGATTGCGCGCGACCAGCGCGGTCACCGCAGCGACGATGCCGGAGCGGTCGGGGCCGTGCACGATCAGGCAGGCGTGATCCCGCCGCACGTCGAGGTGCGGCGTCATCGCCGCGCCCCGTGCGCCTGCGCGGCGACGAACTCCCGCGCCCACTGCGACGTGGCGAGCAGGCCGCCGAACGTGTAGAAGTGCAGCTTGACGTCGCCGTACGCGCTCGTCGCGCCCGTTCCCGCCGCCGCTGTGTCCATCGAAGCGCCGGCCGGCTGAGGGGCCGAGGTCAGGCGCTCGGCCAGGTCGGAGACGAAGCGGTCGGGGCCGGCGGTGCCCATGAGGTTGGTGAGCGAGAACCCGTACTTCTTCACGATCATCGCGTTCGCACCGATGCCGAAGCGGCGCGCGAAGCCGAGCAGCCGCTTGATGCCGGCAGGTCCGGGCGTGCCGATGCGGATCTGCGCGTCGATGCCGCGATCGCGCACCTGGCCGATCCAGGTCATCACCGGATCGGTGTCGAACGCGAACTGGGTCAGGACGACGGCATCCAGTCCCTCCTGCGCCAGCGTGAGCGCCTTCTCGTCGAGGTGGCGCCAGAGCACGTCGGCGGGGATGTCGGGGTGGCCCTCGGGATATCCCGCGATCGACACCTCGCGCACGCCGAACTTCTGCAGCACGCCCGACCGGATCACGGTCAGCGCGTCGGGGTACGGACCTTCGGGCTCGGCCGGGTCGCCGCCGACCGCGAACACGTGCTCGGTCGCGCCGACCTCCTGGAGGCGCCCGAGGAACTGCTCGAGCTCGTCCTGCGACCGCAGCCGCCGCGCCGACAGGTGTGGGACGGGGATGAACCCCATCTCCTTGACGGCCTTTGCGGCCGCGACGCGCATCTCGAGGTCTTCGTTGCCGAGGAAGGTCACGTTGACCTTCGTCCCCTGCGGGATCGTGTCGCGCGCCTCTTCGAGGCCGGCGATGTCCTTGCCGGTCATCTCGAGCGAGAAGCCGTCGACGAGGGCGGCCGCCGAGGGCGATGCGGGGGTCGCGTGGGCCATGAGAGAGGTCCTTTCCTCTTCCGGGTGCGTCTCTGCACCGCGGTAAACCGAGAATACCTATGACCATAGGTAATGGCAATAGGCACGCAGTGCGTGCGGACCCATCCTGCGCGGGGCGGCTCGCGACGCACGCCACGATTTCCATTGAGCGGATGCCGCGGCGCGAAGTCCCGGGCTGATTCATGCAATCCGTGACGCGCGTCACAAAAGCATTGACAATCGACGCTGAGAGGCGCACGATGACTCTTGTCCGGCACGCCGCGGTGCCGACCCCGACTCCTGGTCGGACGGACGCGGCTGACGGCACCCACAGCACCCGCTTCTGAGAGGCCCGTCAATGAAGAAGAGTCTTGTCACCCTCGGCGTACTCGCCGCCGCCGCGCTCGCGCTCAGCGGCTGCACCGATTCCGCCGATACTCCGTCCTCCACCCCGTCCGGCGACGCCGGCGGCGGGGAGCTCACCAAGGTCCGCGTCGCCGCGCTGCCCATCGCCGAGACCGGCGCCCTCTGGGCGGCGATCGACGAGGGCATCTTCGAGGATCACGGCCTCGAGATCGAGGTCGTGCCCGCCCAGGGTGGCGCCAATGCCATCCCGGCGCTGCTGAGCGGCGACATCCAGTTCGCCATCGGTCAGCCGTTCGGCCCCATCCGCGCGGACGTCCAGGACCTCGGCGTCGTGATCGTGGGCAACTACGCCAACAGCCTCGCCGAAGGCGACGACGTCAACGCGGTCGTCGCGCTGGGCGACTCCGGCATCACGCGGCCGGCCGATCTCGCCGGCAAGAAGGTCTCGGTGAACACCATCGGCGCCGCCGGAGACCTGACCATCCGCAAGGCCGTCCAGGACGACGGCGGCGATCCGTCGACGATCGAGTTCGTCGAGGTCGCGTTCCCCGACGTTCCCGCACAGCTCGCCGCCGGCACCATGGACGCCGCGTGGGCCCCCGACCCGTTCCGCGCAATGGTCCTCGGCGACGGCGGCGTCTCGGTCGTCGCGCCGTACCAGGCCACGATCCCCGGGCTGTCGGTGCTCACGAACATCACGACGCAGGCGCTCCTCGACGACGACCCCGACCTCGTCGCCGACTACTCGGCCGCGATGGCGGAGGCGCTGGAGTGGGCGAGCGACAACGAGGACGCCGTGCGCGCCGCGATCGCGACCAACCTCGACATCCCCGAGGAGGCGGCTGCCGGCATCACGCTCCCGACCTTCACGTGGGACCTCGCCGACGCCGGCATCGAGGACCTCGGCACGCTGGCGGTCGAGTTCGGCTACATCGACGCCGAGCCCGACTTCGACCGGCTGCTCCAGCAGCAGTAGCCCCGTGACAGGAGGGTGACGGATGTCTCGAGTCGAGGCATCCGTCACCGCCCACGTCCCTCGAGGGTCACACCCCGCCCTCACTCACCCCCGACATCCTCACCGATCGGAGCCTCATGGCCACCGTCGCCGCCGCGCCCGCCCCCCTCAGGCGAGGTCCCCGGCGGATGCGCACGCTGCGCAAGTTCGCGCTGGGCGTGGCCGGCATCCTCGGCTTCCTCATCACCTGGCAGCTGCTGCCCACGCTCGGCATCGTCGACCCCGCCTACTTCCCGACGGCGACCGCCACGCTCGCCGACCTCGGGCAGCAGTTCCGCGACCTCGAGTTCTGGCGGAACGTCGGGCGCACCATGACCGCCTGGGCGATCGGCCTCGTGATCGCCACCGTTCTGGCGGCCGTGCTCGGCACGGTGATCGGGCTCGTGCCGTTCCTGCGCCGGGCGACCCACACCACTGTGGAGTTCCTCCGGCCGATCCCGTCGGTCGCGCTCATCCCGCTCGCGGTGCTGATGTACGGCTACCAGCTGCAGGCCGCACTCGTGATCATCGTGTTCGCGAGCTTCTGGCAGGTGTTCATCCAGGTGCTCTACGGCGTCGCCGACGTCGATTCGGTCGCGCGCGACACCGCCCGCAGCTTCGGGCTCTCACGGGGCTCGCGCATCGTGAACCTCGTCTTCCCGACCGCGCTGCCCTACCTCATGACGGGGCTGCGCCTGGCGGCGACCGTCGCCCTGATCCTCGCGATCACCGCCGAGATGTTCATCGGCAATCCGGGGCTCGGACGCGAGATCGTGTTCGCCCAGTCGGCCGGGGACTGGCCCCTGGTCTACGCGCTCGTGCTCGTCACCGGCATCCTGGGCGTGCTGATCAACCTGGTCTTCCGCATGATCGAGCGCCGGTCGCTGTCGTGGCATCAGTCCGTGCGAGGGGAGGAAGTGCTGTGACGCTGTACACGAGCACCGTGGTGACGCCCCGTCGCCGCTCGCGAGTGTGGTCGAAGCTCGGCGAGAGCACGCTCTACGCCATCGGGCTGCCCATCATCCTCCTCGTGATCTGGGGAGTCTGGGCCACCCTCGCGCCCGCGACCTTCTTCCCGCCGCCGCTGGAGATCCTCGACGCCTTCGTCGAGACCTGGATCGGCCCGGCGTTCCTCACCGACGTGCTGCCCAGCCTCGGCAGGCTGGCCATCGGCATCGTGCTGTCGATCGTCATCGGCATCGTCGCCGGCACGCTGATCGGCCTCAACCGGTGGCTGCGCGAGCTGCTCGAGCCGGTCTTCGAGTTCTTCCGCGCCGTCCCGCCGCCGGTGCTGCTGCCGATCGCCGTGGTGCTGATGGGCCCGACCGACGGCATGAAGGTCGTCGTGATCATCATCGGCTCGGTCTGGCCCATCCTCCTCAACACCATCGAGGGCGTCCGCGCCACCGACTCGGTGATGACCGAGACCGCGCGATCGTTCGCGCTGCGCCCGACGGAGCGGCTGCGGTTCCTCACCCTGCCCTCGGCGAGCCCCCGCATCATGGCGGGCGTGCGCCAGTCGCTGTCGATCGCCCTGATCCTGATGGTGATCTCGGAGATGTTCTATTCGTCGTCGGGGCTCGGGTTCAAGATCGTCTACTTCCAGCGCAACTACCTCATCGCCGAGATGTGGAGCGGCATCCTGCTGCTCGGACTGATCGGCATCCTGCTCGCGGCGATCTTCAGTGTCGTCGAGCGGCGCGTGCTTCGCTGGTATCACGGAATCAAGGAGGTCGAGCGTGCCTGACACACTGCTGAACGTCGAGCACCTGCGCAAGGTGTACGAGTCGACGACCGGGAACGTCGAGGCGATCGGCGACATCGGATTCCGGATGGATGCCGGTGAGCTGGTGTGCATCGTGGGCCCGTCGGGCTGCGGCAAGACCACGCTGCTCAAATGCATCGCGGGGCTGCTCAAGCCGACCTCGGGCGTCATCGAGCTCGGCGGTCGACGCGTGACGGCGCCGCCGCCGAACATGGCCCTGGTCTTCCAGGAGTACGGTCGCAGCCTGTACCCGTGGCTCACCGTTCGCGGCAACGTCGAGCTGCCGCTGAAGCACAAGAAGCTCAGCCGCACCGAGCGGGACGGGCTCGTCGACGACGCGCTCGTCGCGGTCGGCCTCGAGCACGCGACCAAGAGCTACCCGTGGCAGCTCTCCGGCGGCATGCAGCAGCGCGTCGCGATCGCGCGGGCCGTCGCGTATCAGCCGGAGGTGCTCATCATGGACGAGCCGTTCGCTGCGGTCGACGCCCAGACGCGCGCCGACCTCGAAGACCTGGTGCGCAAGCTCCACCGCGAACGCGGGATGTCGATCCTCTTCGTGACGCACGACATCGACGAGTCCGTGTACCTCGGCGAGCGGGTCATCGTGCTGTCGAAGTCGCCGACGTGGGTGCAGGAGGACCTCGCCATCGACCTCGCGCCCGACCGCGACCAGATCACGACACGCGCGCTGCCGCGCTTCACCGAGTTGCGCACCCACGTGTACGAGCAGATCCAGCGTGCCAAGCGCGGCGAGGCCGTCCGCCCGGAGGCCGCGTGAGCGTCGCAGCCGCCAGGGCCGCCGTCGCGGTGCCGGCGCTCTCGGCCGTCGAGACGTCGGTGCTCACGCGCAAGCCGCGGCAGCTGCTCCTGGCGTTCTTCGGCGAGTACGTGTGCGACCGGTACTTCGAGCCGCTGCGCGCGAGCGTGCTGATCGGCGCCCTCGAGAGCGCCGGCGTCGCGGCCTCCGCGGTGCGGACCAATCTCGACCGCATGGTGCACAGCGGGCTGCTCGAACGCCGGCGCCTCGGCCGTGAGATCGGGTTCGTGCTGACCGGGCACGGCAGCGAGGTGCTGCGCGAGGCATCCGGACGCGTCAACGGCCCGGCGCCTTTCGAACCCCAGGGCGAAGGCTGGACCCTCGTCACGTACACCGTTCCCGAGCACCTGCGCGACCTCCGCCATCGCCTGCGCGCAGCCCTGACGTGGTCGGGGTTCGCCGTGCTCCGCGACGGACTGTGGATCGCGCCCGGCGCGGTCGACCTCGCCGCAGCGCTGGGAGCGATCATCCCCGACCTGCCGCCGGGGTCGGTCAACGCGTTCTCGGCCGCCGAGCTCGACGGATTCCCCATGGTCGAAGCGGTGCGCGTCGCGTGGGACGTCGAGCGCATCCGAGAGGCGCACGACGAGTTCATCGCGCACTGGGAGCGAGAGGATGCGGCATCCGATCTCCCTCCGCTCACCGCGCGCACGCTGCTGGTCGCCGACTGGCTCGCGCTGCTGCGCGCCGATCCGCGCCTGCCGCGCCAGTACATGGGCGAGGACTGGCCCGCCGACCGCTCGTTCGCGCTGTTCACGCAGCGCCACCGCGAGTTCGCCTTCCCCGCGGTGCGGGACTTCGCCGCAATCGTCGGCTGAGCCCTCGCAGCGCTCATCGGGCGAGCCGCGGCGCGCGGTCAGGGAGTGCGCGCCGCGGGGACTCTCGTATACGCGGCGAAGGTGTGATGCGACACCAGCTCCGCCAGCTCCGCGGAGTGCGGCTCGAGGAGGCGGCGGAACTCCGCCTCGGCAGCCGGACCCGTCGAGTCGTAGATCATCGAGCAGACGGACAGCGCCCGCTCGAACGGGAAGTCGTCGCCGAGGAGCGGCTGGGGCAGCATCGGATCTGCGTGGCGAAGCTCGCGCCACTCGCGCATGATCGACGTTCGCAGCCGGAGCGCATCGCCATCGCGAGGCGCGCGCTCGTCATGAGGATCACGGTGGCGTGCGCGTCCGCTCTCCTGAAGCTCCGCCGCGATCGGCTCCCACCGGACCGTGAAATCGCGGTACGCCGTGGCGATGTCGTCAAGGCCGAAGGCGTCGCGTGCGGTGGTCGGCACGCTCTCATCGGGCAGACGTGCACCCACGAAGACCGTCAATTGCCCCGCTGACGGTCGATCCGCGAGTTCGCCGACGATCGACTCCACGTCCGATCGACGATCTCCGGGCCGGATCCAGAGACCGTCGTGAACGTTGCCGAAACCTGATTGCCGCAGCCGCTCTCGGAGGGCGTTGCGCGTGCCTCGCTGGTCCTCCCCCAGGGAGTATCCGACAACAGTCCATGTGCCGTCCCACGGGCGGGGGATGTGACTGCGGAAGAGCAGCTCCACGTGGGCGTCGACCGACTCCTGGCTCATCGGCGAGACGGAATACGAGGTCGTCCGCCCGCTCTTGACGCTGACGAGGAATCCGCGCTTCGCGAGGCGCTGGATCGCCGCCCGGGCGCCGGCGGGTGTCACGTCGAACAGCTCCAGCAGCGCGACCAGCGCCGCCGACGGGATGGGTTCTGTGCGCAGGTGCCAATAGTCGCCCAGGAGCACGATGAGAAGCTGCTGCGAACGGGCGCCCTGCTGGTCGCGCGGAAGCAGATCGTCGGCTGGCCTCATGGAGCGATTGTGCCAGTCAGCCGGTCACGCGACGTTCGCCGGCACGAGCGCGAGGGGAACGGCGCGCGGACCGTACTCGAGCCAGTTCATCATCCGGACTTCGCCGGCCAGCTCGAACGACGTCGTCCGCTCCAGCAGCGTCTGCAGCGCGATGCGCAGCTCGAGCCGGCCCAGCGTCGCGGCGGGGCACTTGTGTGCGCCGCGACCGAAGGCCAGGTGGGAGTTGTTCTTGCGATGCAGCACGAACTCGTCCGGCCGGTCGAAGGCTGCGGCATCCCGGTTGGCCGAGGGGAACACGAGCGCCACCGGTTCGTTCTTGCGCACCATGCGTCCGTGCACCACCGTGTCTTCCCTCGGCGTGCGCGCGAAGACGCGATAGGGAGCGTGGAGGCGCAGGAACTCCTCGATGGCCGAGGGGAGATCCTCCGGGTGGCGACGCAGGTGCTCTTGCAGGTCGCGGTCCTGCGCGAGGTGGACGACGCAGCTGCCGAGCACGGCCTGAGGCGCCCCCATACCTGCGACGATCATCTGCCGGATCGTCGCGATCGCCGTCCGCTCGGTGATCTGGTTCGCGGGATCCATGGCGGCGGCGTGCAGGCTGCCGACGAGGTCCTGCGCCGGGTCGGGGTCGACGGCGAGACGCGCGCCATAGACGCGTTCGGCGATGTCGTAGAGCTGGACGCTGCACTCGGCGATGATGTCGGCGTCCATGTCCTGGATGGCGAATCCGTAGCGCACACCGATCGCTCGCACGTGCCGCGTGAGCTCGACCGGGACGCCGAGGAAGGCCGCGAAGCAGTCGACGACGAAAGGTGCGGCGAAGTCGGCGACTCCGTCGGCGTTCCCGCGAGCGAGCATGTCGCGCACCAGCTCGTCGGCGCTCGCGCGGAACTTCGACTTATGCGTCGCGACGACCGCGCGGCGCATCACCGGATCGATCGCCTCACGATAGGCGGTGTGCTCAGGAGGGTCGAAGTGCAGCGGCGGGCGACGGGCCGATCGCGGGACGTGAGGCACGACATTCTGCACCGATGTGATGAAGCGCTCGTCCTGGGCGATGGCGACGACGTCGTCGTACGTCGTCGCTGCCCAGAAGCCACCGAAATCCTCGCTCCAGGGGAATGGATCGGTCCGCCGCAGTTCGGCGTAGTCGCGGTGTGCGCTGCCGAACGTCTCGTCCAGTGCGGGCGACCACTCGCTCCGGCGCTCGGAGCGCGTGCGCGTGTCGACAGAGGCAGACGGCACGGCGCTCTCGTCCTGCGACGTGAAGCCGAAGGGGCACGTGGCCATCAGATCACCTTCCTGCGCGCCCAGCGCGCAACGGACTCGAGGCTCACGACGACCGCGATGAGCCCGATGAGGATGCCGGCGGTCGTCTGGTAGTGAAGCGTGGCCACCGACTCCTCGAGGAGGAAGCCGATGCCACCCGCACCGACGATGCCGAGCACCGCGGACTCCCGCAGCGCGAGATCGGAGGTGAACAGGCTGTTCCCGATGAAGCTCGGCACGAACTGGGGCCACACGCCGCTGACGAACACCTGCACGCGGTTGGCGCCCGTCGCCTCGAGGCTGCGCAGCGGCGCGGGATCGACCTTGACGAGCGAGTCCGTGAAGAACTTCGCCGCGAGCGCGGTGCACGAGATCGCGAGGGCGAGGAAGCCCGCGAACGGTCCGAGGCCGAGTGCGGCGACGAACAGAAGGGCGTAGATGATGTCGGGGACGCCGCGCACGAGCACCATCAGCCCGCGCAGTGCGAGGGACAACGGCTCGAAGCGGATCAGATGACGAGTCGACAGGACGGCGATCACGAGGCCGATGATCACGCCGAAGGTGGTCGCCGAGATCGCCATGATGACGCTCTCGAAGATCCCGTAGGCGATGTCGAGCGTGAAGACGGGCGGAAAGAACCCCGAGATGACGGCGAGCGCGTTCTCCCAGATCCGCGCCAGTCGAGGGGCGTCGGCGAACAGCTGGGCGAGTGAGAAGACGAAGAGGGCGAGCACCGCGACACCGGAGCCCACGCGCAGGATGCGCGAGCGGTTCCATCCCGGCGTTGCCGGCGTGCGTCCGGCTCCGTACAGCTCAGCAGTGGTGTGCTCTTCGGCGTGCTCGGCAAGGGCCCGCTGGGCGAGGTAGGCCACGGACTCGAGCAGGAGCAGCATCACGACGATGACGAGGATGATCCCGAGAGCCCGGTGGTAATCGAGCGATCCGATGGCAGTCTGCAGCGCCACCCCGATGCCTCCTGCGCCGACGAGGCCGAGCACCGCGGAGGCGCGGATGTTGATGTCGAGGCGGTACAGCACGATCGACGTGATGCTCGGCAATGCTCGGCTGAACGTCGTCGCGACGAAGTTCTGCGACCGGCTCGCTCCCACGGCCGCCACCGCCTCGCGTGGGGCGGGATCCTGCTCTTCGAAGACATCGGCGAACATCTTCCCGATCATTCCGACCGAGTGGAACGCGATGGCCAGCCCACCGGCCAGTGGGCCCAGCCCGACGATCCGCACCAGGATCAGGGCGAAGACGAGCGAGGGGACAGCGCGAGTCACGATGATGATGCCGCGCGCCAGCCAGCCGAGGACCCGCGGTCCGGTGAAGTTCCGGGAGGCGACTGCGCCCAGGAAGACCGAGGCGATCGTGGCGAGGCCGGTTCCCGCGATGGCGATCCACAGCGTCTCGAGAGCGAGCGTGACGAGGTTCGCGGGATCGCCGACGGTAGGCGGCACCATGCGCTGCAGCAGGGCGGCGATGTCTTCCAGCCCGTCGATGAGGGCAGCCGGACGGATGTCGAGCCACCACATGCCGAAGAGCGTGATGGCGAGGTAGGCGAGGGGGATTCCCACGGTCGCGGCCGACGCGCGGGGACGGCGGGGCTCCGGATGCGCCGGAGCGTTCACCGGGGGCCGGTCGACGGTCAGTGACATGTCAGGCCGGCTTCCCCTGCTCGTACACGGCGCGGATCTGCTCCTCGGTGGTGTCCGCCGTCAGGGCATCGTGGACGAACGCACCATTCCTCACCGCTACCACGCGATCCGACACGGCCAGGGCGAGTTCGACCTGGTGCAGGGAGCAGATGACGGTGAAGCCGTCCTCGGCGCTCAGCTTCTTGAGCGTCTGCAGCACCGAGACGCTCGCGTTGGGGTCCAGCGACGCGACCGGTTCGTCCGCGAGCACGAGCTCGGCCTCCTGCATGAGCGTGCGCGCGATGGCCACCCGCTGCTGCTGGCCGCCGGAGAGGGTGTCGCAACGCTGGTAGCGCTCGTTGAGGAGTCCTACCCGCTCGAGATTCGCCACCGCACGCTCCCGCAGTGCCCTGGGATAGGTCGAGATGCCGTAGCGCGGCATCCGCAGCGAGCCGAGCGCGCCCATGAGCACGTTCTCCATCGCGCTCAGTCGCCCGACGAGCCCGAACTGCTGGAACACGAATCCCACGCGGGTGCGAAGTCGCTGGAGGGCGCCTCGGCCGCACGTCGCCGGGTTCACTCCGAGCACCGACAACGCGCCACCGGTCGGCCGGTGGCTGCCGTTGATGAGACGCAGCAGTGTCGACTTCCCCGCGCCGGATGGTCCGACGAGGGCGACGAACTGGCCGGTGGTCACCTCGAGATCGACTCCCTTCAGGACCGTCTTGTCGCCGAAGCGCATGCTGACGTCGCTGAGCGCGACACTCACGGTCCCGGCGTCGATCGGAGCGGTTGTCTGGTCGGGCATATCAGGCGCCTTCTGCATCACCGGGACGGTCATCGGGTCATTCCTCGCCGCGGCAGACGTCGGTGTTGAGCGTCTGGCAGATGGCGCTGATCACGTCGTAGTCGGATGAGGTCGCCGGCTCGAACGCGAAGGCGCCCGTTCCGCCCCACTTGCACGCCGTCTCCCCGGCGAACTCCTCACCCCACTCGGCGGGTGCTTCGCGGTTCTGCTCTTCGCACAGGCCGGCCTCGAACGCGGTGACGGCGTTGTTTTCCGTCACGGCCTCCACGATCTGGTCGCGGAGTTCCTCGTTCAGCCAGTTGCCGACGACGATCGGCGTGCCGGGGATGGGATCCGAGGTCCACACCGTCTCGGTGTCCCCCTCGGCGATGACGCCTCGATCGGGCAGGATCGTCGTCACGAACGTCTCGGCCACGAAGGCGATGTCGCAGTCCCCGGCCAGCATCTGCGTCACGGCGACGTCGTGCGATCCGACGAAGAGCGGGCTGATGTCGGCCTCGGGGTCGATACCCGCGTCGGTCATCGCCGCCGCCGCCGTGAGGTAGCCGGTCGTGGAGGCCGGGTCGGTGAAGCAGACGTTCTTGCCGGCGACGTCCTCGATCGACGAGATGGCCGAACCAGGTGCGACAACGCCCACGGAGTTCACCGCGCCGGAACCGGCCTCGGGCGTGCGCTGGTCCTTTGCGATGGGTGCCACGTCCGCGACGTCCGCAGCCAGGTAGTAGGAGAAGGCGCCATACGTCGCGATGTCGACGCGCTCGGCCACCTGCGCTTCGATGACTCCGGCGTTGCTGCTGACGGCTTCGATGCGCGTCGGGATCCCCGTGGTCTTCTCGATGGCAGCGACGACGGGCAGAAAGCTGTTCTCGAGCTCCTCGCTGTCATCGGTGGGAACGACCGCGAAGACCAGCTCGGCGGGCGCATCAGACGCGGCTCCACCGTCATCCGGTCGCGCGTTCGGGCTCGCGCCGCATCCCGCCAGGAGCAGCCCGGCTGCCATGACGCTCACGGCCAGAACCATTGTCTTCTTCATGTCGGCACCTTTCGACTTCGGGAAGACGGCCGCGACGCTTCGCACCGACACTGGTGAGAAACACATTGAACTACGTCCGTCGTTGGAGGTGTGGTCTATAAACAGAAACACGCATCGTTGCGATTGTCAACGGATCGGTTTCGCAACCGTTGACATCGTCAACCGATCATGTCAAGGTCAAACGGCAACACATCCCGCTGCGCACGTCACCACAAGTGTCGTGCGCTCGGTCAACGAAGACCTGATGGTGCGACGCTCGACGGCGAGCCCCGCTCGTGCGTCGCGGGAAGGGAACCATGTCATCTCGCTCGATCCGCGTCGGAGTCGGTCTTGCCGCGTCCGCCGCTCTCGCCCTCGCTGCCGTTCCGGCAGCTGCGGCGCCGCCATCGCAGCCGACGGAGATCCGTGGCTCGTTGCCCAGTGGCGGCCAGTACGTCCTTCACGAGCCGGAGCGATGGAACGGCACCCTGCTGACGTGGAGCCCGGGGTATGGCGGCGGAGGAGGGACAGCGTCCGCAGGCCCCTCGAACGAGGTCGTGTCGTGGCTCACAGGGCAGGGATACGCGCTCGCCGGCGCTGCGGCCGGGACGGGATGGGCGGTCGAGGACCTCCTCGTGGCGCAGCCGCAGGTCGTGGATGCCGCGACAGCTGTGCTCGGTGAGCCCGAGCACGTCGTCGCGTGGGGGGCTTCGATGGGAGGCCAGATCTCGGTCGCGCTCCTTGAGCAGCATTCCAGCACCTTCGACGCCGCGCTGCCGCTGTGCGGGTCGATCGCGGGGGCCATTCCGATGCTCAATGGTTCGCTCGACGGCACGTACGCGCTGAAGACCCTTGTCGCCCCCGAGGATGCGCGGCTGGAGCTGGTCAACGTGACGAACGAGCCGGCGCGGCAGGCTGCGTTCACGGAGGTGCTCGACGCCGCCCATCAGACGACCGAAGGGCGGGCGCGGATAGCCCTCGCCGCCAGCCTTGCCCAGATGCCGACGTGGTCGCAGACCGGGACCGCGCAGCCGGACAGACATGACATCGACGCGCAGCAGGAGCAGCTCTACCGCATCTTCATGTGGGGCGCGGTCTCGCCCCGGCAGCCGCTGGAACAGCGAGCGGGTGGGAACTTCTCGTGGAACACCGGAGTGGACTACGCCGACGCTCTCCGCGAGTCGGGCAACCTGCAGCTCGTCCGTGAGCTCTATCGCGACGCCGGACTCTCGCTCGACGACGATCTCACGGCGCTGAATGCCGGGGACCGGATCGCCGCAGACGAACCGGCTGTCGCGTACATGCAGCAGAACGCCACACCGACCGGGGACATCCACGGCCCCGTCCTGTCGCTTCACGAGACGGGTGACGCCGCACCGGTCGTCGCCCAAGCGGGAACGTACGCGGATCGCGTCCGGGCCCGCGGGCAGGCAGCGCTCGTGGAGCAGGCTTTCGTCGACCGCCCGGGTCACTGCGCCTATGCCGACGCGGAGGTGGCGGCGCTGGTCACCGCCCTGCAGGACCGGCTCGATTCCGGCCGGTGGAAGAACCTCGCGAACCCCCGAGCCCTCAACGACCGCGCCGACGCCATCGCCGAGAGCAGCGGCCTGGAGCGAGGGGGCACGTTCGCCCGCTATCAGGCGGGCTCGCTGCTGCGACCCGAGCGCGAACCGGAGGTCTTCGCGCCACGCCCTGAGGACCGCACGACACGCACGGGTGCACTTCCGGACGGGGCGGCCTACACCGCCGTCACCCCCGGCGGATGGAACGGATCGCTCGTCGTCGTGCCGGGGCGTTCCACCGCGGAGTTCGCCTCGGCGGAATGGCTGCTGCAGCGCGGCACAGCGGTGATCGGGTACGACCTCTCCGACGGCTGGGACCTGGTGCGCGATCGCGACAACGCCAGTGCGGCCGTCGCCCGGTTCACCGACCTCGTCGGCGCACCCGACGACGTGGTGCTCGCCGGACGGTCGCAGGGCGGACTCGTCACCCGGATCGTCGCCGATTCCGCACCTGCATGGCTCGACGGCGCGGTGCCGATGTGCGGCGGAGGCGCCGGAGCGGTGAGCACGTGGAACTACAAGCTCGACACGGCCTTCGTCCTGCGGGAGCTCGTCGACCCGGCGTCCGCGATGCGGATCACCGGAATCGCGGATCTCGAGACCGAGATCGCGGAGCTGAACGCGCTCGTGGCGAAGGCCGGGGGGAGCGCGGAAGGACGAGCGCGGGCGACTTTCGCGGCAGCGCTCAGCAAGATCCCCGCCCTCGACCCGGCCACGGGTGCGGAGATCACGGACCGCGACGCGCGGATCGACCGCTACCTCGTCTCCCTGCCGTTCGCGGTCGGTTCTCATGTGCGTGCAGGCTATGAAGCCACCGTCGGCGGGACGTTCTCGTGGAACACCGACGTCGACTACGAACGCGCGCTGCACGACTCCGGAAGATGGAGCGAGGTCTCGGCCGCCTACCGGGACGCCGGGCTCTCGCTCGACGATGATCTGCGTACGCTCGCTCGAGCCGACAGGCTGGAGGCGGACCCCGCAGCCGTCGGGTTCGTCGAGCGCATCGCGTCATTCACCGGCGACCTCGAGGTGCCTGTGCTGTCGCTGAGCACCGCCGGCGACGGTGCCGGCTCGACGCAGGATGACGAGGCCTACGCCACGACGGTGCGCGACGCGGGGGAGCGAGCGCAACTGCGTCAGGCGTTCGTCCAGGCGGAAGGGCATTGCACCTTCAACGCGGCCGAGGAGGCTGCGGTGTTCGAGGCCATCTTCACGAGGATCGCCGAGGGCGGGTGGCCCTCCACGTCGCCGAACGCACTCGTCGAACGGGCAGCGGCGATCGACGAGCAGAGCGGCCTCGTGCTCGGTGAGGCCCGCTTCGAGGGCCCGCGGCATGGCGGCATCCCGGCCCGGATGTGGGATGCCGACGACTGGGGCTCGTACGGCGGATAACTGAGTTCCGGACGCGCGAGCGAAGGCCCCGGGATCCGTCACTCGGATGCCGGGGCCTTCGGCCCGTTCGAGCTGTTCACGCAGCGCCACCGCGGGTTGGCATTCCCGCGTTGCGGATCTTCGCCGCACCTCGTCGGCCGAGCCGCGGCGTGGGTCAGGTGACGCGGTAGGCGACGTACCGGACGCGGCTCGCCTCACGGATGTACGACGCGACGTAGACCGCGCGCTCGAACTCGGGGTGCGACGCGGATTCCAGCGTGAGCGCGGCGCGGAAGTAGTAGGCGTCGGGATCGACGTCGTCGCCGCCCAGCAGCGCCTCGAGCACCTCGGGGTCGCCGCTGCGCACACCGCGGGCGCGGATGTAGAGCAGCGACCCGTCGTCGCCGCGGGCGCTATAGCGGCCATCGATCTCGATGGAGCCGTCCGCTCGGACGGTCTGCCAGTCGGCGCCGCCGGCGAGGAGCGTGCCGGTGAAATCACCAGTGACGGTGCCACCCACCACCGGGATGATGCGCCGATGGCCGGCGCGCGTCATGCCGTGGTCCTCGAGCGGGCCGAGTTCGGCGACCACCTCGAACGCCGGCTCGAGCGACGGCACCGGCGGGATGCGCGTCATCGGCTCTCGCCGAACCGCGTGCGCAGGTCGGCCTTGCGCACCTTGCCCGAGGCGGTGCGCGGCAGCTCTTCCACCACGACGACGTTCTTCGGCAGCTTGTAGCGGGCGAGCACGCCGTCGAGGTGCGAGCGCACGATCTCGGTGTCGACCTCGGCACCCTCCTTGAGCGTCACCACGGCCCACGGCACCTCACCCCAGCGATCGTCGGGAACGCCGACGACGGCCACCCCCGAGATCCCCTCGATGTCGGAGATGAGGTTCTCGACCTCGGCGGGATAGATGTTCTCGCCGCCGGAGATGATCATGTCCTTCAGTCGATCGGCGATGTAGAGGTAGCCGTCGGCATCGAGGTAGCCGAGATCGCCCGAGCGGAACCAGTGGTCGTCGGTGAACGCGGCCGCCGTCGCCTCGGGCTGGCCGTGGTAGCCGAGGAAGACGTTGGGGCCCGAGATCTCGATCTCGCCGACGGTCCCGCGTGGCACGACGTCGCCGTGCTCGTCGGTGATGCGCACCTCGGTGAAGAAGTGCGGGAGGCCGACACTGCCCTGCTTCTCGCGGGTCATCGAGGGTGCGAGCGACGTCGCGCCCGGGGAGGTCTCGGTCATGCCGTAGCCCTGCGAGAACGACAGCCCGCGTTCCTCGTACGCGTTGAGGATGCGGGTGGGCACGGCCGACCCGCCGCACGTGAGCTTCTGCAGCGTCGAGATGTCGGTCGCCGCCCAATCGGGGTGGTCGGCCAGCATCTGGTACGTGGTCGGCACGCCACTGAGCATCGTGATGCCGTGGCGCTGGATCTGCGCGAGCGCGCGCCCGGGCTCGAAACCCTTCTCGAGGACGAGCGTCGCGCCCTTCAGGATCACCGGCAGCGCGCCCATGCCGAGCGAGGCGACGTGGAACAGCGGCGAGATCATGAGCGAGACGTCGGTCGAGACGACGTCGTAGTCGACGATGCAGTTGACGGCGACCCACGTGAGGTTGCCGTGGCTCAGCACGGCGCCCTTCGGACGCCCCGTCGTGCCCGACGTGTAGATGATGGCGGCGGGGTCGTCGAGGCCGACCTCGGCGACGGTGTGGCCGCCCGGGGCTTCGGACACGAGTCGGGCGAGACCGGGGTGCTCCGGCAGCCCGTCGCCGGTCACGATGACGTGGGCGACGCGCCCGGCCTCGATGCCCGGCATCGCCCGTTCCAGGAACTCCGGGTCGAGCACGACGGCGCGCGCACCGGAGTCGACGAGGATGTGCTGCATCTCGGGACCGGCGAGCCGCGTGTTCAGCGGCACGAAGACGGCGCCCAGCTGTGCCGCGCCGAACATGACCTGCAGGAACTGCGGGCTGTTCTCGCCGATGTAGGCGACGGCGTCGCCACGACGGATGCCGCGGTGCCACAGCACGGCGGCGACATGGTCGGCGGCATCCGCGAGCCGGCGATAGCTCAGCTCGTCGTCGCCGAAGACGACGGCCGTCTTGTCGGGGTCCTTCAGCCGCCGCTTGGCGAGCCAGAACCCGATTCCCTCGTGCATCGTTGCGGAGTCCTCTCCCTCGAGGAAGGTGGTCGTTTCGGGCCACATGGGCCTTGAGCCTTGTCTGGTCGCTGAACTTGTCGAAGGCGCTTCGACAAGCTCAGCGACCGGGGTCAGGCGTAGAAGCGGTAGAGCCCTCGCGCGACGACGGCGGGCTTCTCGCCGCCTTCGATCTCGATCGTCTGGTCGACGGCGAACTGGTAACCGCCGCGCACCTCGGTCACCTCGTCGATGACGGCGTTCATGCGCACGCGGGACCCGACGGCGACGGGCGAGACGAAGCGCACCTTGTCGAGGCCGTAGTTCACGCGGGTCGTCACGCCGGTGACGTCGAACAGCTCCGACCAGAACTTCACGGTGAGCGACAGCGTCAGGAACCCGTGGGCGATGGGCCCGCCGAAGGGGCCGTCGGCCGCGCGCTCGGGGTCGACGTGGATCCACTGGTGGTCGTCCGTGGCTTCGGCGAAGAGGTTCACGCGGTCCTGCGTGACCTCGAGCCACTCGGTCCAGCCGAGGTCGGTGCCGGCGAGCCCGGCGACGTCGGCGTAGTCGACGGTGGTGGTCATGGGTTCTCCTTCGGTGGGGTGGTGCTTCGACAAGCTCAGCAACCAGTCGGGGCGAGTCAGCTATCGGTGGGTCGATCACGTGAAGGCCGACGCGCCGGTGAGCGCGCGGCCGACGATGAGGGCGTTGATCTCGTGCGTGCCCTCGTACGAGTACACGGCCTCGGCGTCCGCGAAGAAGCGGGCGACGTCGTGCTCGAGCAGGATGCCGTTGCCGCCGAGCACCTCGCGCCCGAGGGCGACCGTCTCGCGGGCGAGGCGGGCCGTCTGCATCTTCGCGAGCGCCGAGTTCTCGTCGGCGAACGCGCCGGCGACCTCGGGGGAGCCGTCCTGCTGGAGCGACAGCTGCACGACGAGGGCGAGCGACGCCACGCAGTTGCCCAGCATGCGGGCGAGCTTCTCCTGCACGAGCTGGAAGCCGCCGATCGGCCGGCCGAACTGGTGCCGCTCGCGCACGTAGCGCACGGCGGCGTCGAGGACGCCTGCCTGGAGCCCGGCGGCGATCCAGGCGACGTCGGCGCGCATGGCCCGGAGAATGCGCGCCACATCCGCCCACCCGTTCACGTTCTGCAGCCGTGACTCCTCGAGGACACTCACCCCGTCGAGCGTGATGAGGGCGTTCTGCATCGGTCGCAGCGAGACCTTGCCGCCGATGGTCTCGAGGCGAACCCCCTCGGCCCCGGTCGGGACAAGGAACGCCTTGACCGCGCGGTCGTCGACGTCGCGCGCGAAGACGACGAGGACATCGGATGCCGCCGCCCCGCCGATCCACTTCTTGCGGCCGTCGAGCACCCAGCCGTCGCCCACGCGCCGGGCACTGGTGGCGAGTCCGCCGGCGATGTCGGAGCCGTGCTCGGGCTCGGTGAGTGCGAACACACCCTTGAGCTCGAAGCTCCGCACGCGCGGATCGAGGGCGGCTGCCTGCGCGGGCGATCCGCCGAGGGCGATCGCCGTCCGGAAGAGGCCGGACTGGGCGTTGTAGAGGGTGGCGACCGAGACGTCGGTGCGCGCCAGCACGTAGTTGCGGAACCCCGAGTAGACGCTCGACGACGCCTCGGCGGGATCCATCCCCTCCGGTTGCATGAGATCGAGCGGGATGAGCGCGTCGAGTACCTCTGGCGGCATGGTGGCCGTCTCCCACGCGTCGGCGAGGAGGGGGCGGATGTCGCGGGCCAGGGCGGTCTGCAGCCGCCCGAGCGTCGCGCGTGCGGCGGGGCTCAGCCGAGCGGCAGCGATCGCGTACGGGTCGAACCCGAACGTCGCATCCGCCTCGAGCGCCGGCATGTCAGCCGCCGAGTCCGAGGAGTCGCACGGCGTTGTCCTTGAGGATGCCCGGCAGCGCCTCTGCCTTGAAGCGCGGGGCGCCCGAAGCGGTGGGCAGGTCGGCGTCCCGCAGCCAGCGGTCGGGCGTGAGCAGCGGGAAGTCCGAGCCGAAGAGCACGCGGTTCTTGAGGTACGAGTTGGCGGCGCGCACGAGCGACTCGGGGAAGTACTTCGGGCTCCAGCCCGACAGGTCGATCCACGTGTTGTGCTTGTGCGTCGCGACGGAGAGGGCCTCGTCCTGCCACGGCACCGACGGGTGCGCCATGATGATCTGCAGCTCGGGGAACCGGGCCGCGACAGGGTCGAGCAGCATCGGGTTGGACAGGCCGAGCAGCAGGCCGCGCCCGCCCGGAAGACCCGCGCCGATCCCGGTCTGGCCGGTGTGGAAGAGCGCGACGACGCCCGCGTTCTGCAGTGTCTCGTACAGCGCGGAGTGCGCGGCGTCGGACGGGTCGAAGCCCTGCACGGTGGGATGGAACTTGAATCCGCGCACGCCGTGGTCCTCGATGAGGCGGCGCGCATCGTCGACCGCGGTCGGCTTCAGCGGGTCGACCGAGCCGAACGGAATCAGCACGTCGTTGTTGCGAGCGGCTCCCTCGGCGATATCGGCGCTCGAGATCGGCGACTGGCCGAGATTCGTCTCGGCGTCGACCGTGAACACGACGGCCGCCATCCGCCGTTCCCGGTAGTAGGCGGCGACGCCGTCGAGGTCGGGGTTCGGCCCGTCGGTGCTGAAGTACGCCGCAGCCGCATCGCGGAGGTCGTCGGGCAGCGACGAGTGACCGTGATGGTCGACCTCGATGTGCACGTGCACGTCGACCGCGGTGAGCGCGTCGACGTCGATCGCGGGTTCGTAGCGGGTCATGGCTGGTCCTCAGGGGTCGGTGGCCGGTCCCCTGAGCTTGTCGAAGGGTCCGTCGACAAGCTCAGTGACCGATTCCGGCGTGCTCGGGGGCGAGGCGTCACGGGCGCTGGAGCTCTTCCGGGAGCGGCGGGAACTTCTCGCCGACCGACTGCAGGTCGCCGGCCGCGTCGGCGAACCCGGTCGCCAGGTCGTCGTACGACCAGCCGCCGTCGTGGTACGCGGTCGTGACGGCCTCGGGGTGCGACCACACCTGCAGGCGGTCGCCGCCGATGCCGATGGCCTGCCCGGTGACGCCGGCGGCGGCATCCGATGCGAGATAGGCGATGAGCCCGGCGACGTCGTCGGACGTGCCGAACCCGAGGTCGTGCCGGAAGAACGCGGGCATCGGGTCGCCGGCGGCCTCGGCCTCGACCGCCGCGGCGAAGTAGGGGACCGTCGCGGTCATCGCGGTCGCGGCGACCGGGATCACGGCGTTGGCGGTGATGCCGGCCTTCTTCAGCTCCAGCGCCCACGTGCGCACCATGCCGACGATGCCCGCCTTGGCGGCCGCGTAGTTCGTCTGTCCGAAGTTGCCCCGCTGACCGGTGGGCGAGCCGATGCAGATGATGCGCCCGGCCACCTGGTTCTCGCGCATCCAGGTCGCCGCCTCGCGCACGCAGGTGAAGGTGCCGCGCAGGTGCACGTTGATGACCGTGTCGAAGTCGTCGTCGCTCATCTTCCACAGCACGGTGTCGCGCAGCACGCCCGCGTTCGTGACGAGGATGTCGAGCCGCCCGAACGTGTCGACGGCGGCCTGCACGAGCTGCTTGGCGGTCTCGGTGGGGCCGACCGGAGCGACGACGGCGACGGCTCGGCCGCCCTCGGCCTCGATCGAGGCGACGGCCTCGGCGGCGGTGGCCTCGTCGACGTCGTTGATCACGACGGCGGCGCCCTGGCGGGCGAGTTCCTGGGCGTAGGCGAGGCCGAGGCCGCGGCCCGAGCCGGTGACGATGGCGACCTTGCCGTCGAGGGGGGCGTGCGAAGACATGCGTGAACTCCTTCGTGTCGGGTCCATTGAAGTCCTAACCGTTGAGAAAGTCAATCATTCCGTTCATCCATGAAGTGGACTAGCATCGTGGCCATGCCGAAACCCGCCGACGCCGTCGCACCCGAGGGGCTCCGCTCGTCCGCCCTGACCGACGACGTCAGCTTCCTGCTCGCCCGCGCGAACGCCATCGCGCTCGCCGCGGGCAATGCCGCACTGGCAGAGCACGGGCTCAAGGCCCGGTCGTACTCGGTCCTCGTCCTCGCGTCGGGCGATGCCCGGCCCTCGCAGCGGGAGCTCGCCGAATTCCTCCGGCTCGATCCCAGCCAGGTCGTCAGCCTCGTCGACGAGCTGCAGGCACGCCGCCTCGTGGAACGTCAGCCCGATCCGTCCGACCGGCGCGCCAACGTCGTGGTGGCGACCGACGCCGGCCGCGAACTCGTCTCCGTCGCCCGCGAGTCCGCCCGGGCCGCCGAGGAGCGGGTCCACGCGCAGCTCAGCGCCGACGATCGCGAGACCCTGGGTGCCCTGCTGCGGGCGCTGGCCTTCCCCGACGAGTGAGCCGAGCACCGCTGTGGCCGGCGCTGAGGGGTCACGGCATACGGCGACGCGCGGTGGTATGCCGCGCCTCGTGACACCTGAAACCTCAGGCGCGGGCCGGCGGCTGGGGACGTTCCAGGACGTAGCGGTCGCGCCCGGCGAACACTCCGACGACCGTGAGTGCGGCCAGCACCGCGAGCACCAGTGCGAGGGAGGCGATCCAGTCGCCGGTGAGGCTGTGGAGCGTGCCGAAGGCGACCGGACCGAGCGCGGCGATCACGTATCCGACCGACTGCGACATGCCTGACAGGGCGGCCGACGCGTCGTGGTCGCGCGCGCGCTGCGCCATCAGCGTGAGCGACATCGCCAGCGTCGCGCCGCCGGTGAGTCCGATGAGCGACGCCCACAGCAGGATCGCGTCGGGCGCGATCATGAGACCCGCGACGCCCACGATCGCGAGCGACGGGATGAGGGCGGGCGCCCACCGCTCCAGGCCGCCGCGCAGGATCAGCGGCAGCAGCAGGCAGCCTGCGAGCGAGAACAGCTGGTAGACCATGACGTCGATGCCGGCGACCACTTCGGTGCGGCCGATCGACATCGACAGCGGGGCGAGCCAGGTCACGAACATGTAGAACATGGATGCCTGCAGGCCCATGTACACGGCGACCAGCCAGGCGATCGGGTCGCTCCAGATGCCCGTGCGGCCCCGCGGCGCGGATGCCCGGACATGGGCGTGCGACGCGCCCCGGTGCGCCCACCACCACCCGGCGATCGCGAACGGCAGCAGGGCGGCGCCCGTCACGAGGAGCGCGAACCGCCACCCGGCGGGGTCCCCGTCGAGGGGGATGTGCGAGATCGGCACCACGACCCCCGACGACACCGCGCCGAGCCCGGCGAGCAGCGCCGTGTAGGCGGCGGTCACCGCCGGGACGTGCGTGGCGAAGTCGCGCTTGACCACCGCCGGCATCAGCACGTTGATGATCGCGATCCCGATGCCGATGATCGCCGTGCCGACCCAGAGGCTGACGACCGGCCCCGGGATCGAGCGCACCAGCGTGCCGACCAGCAGGACGAGGAGCGACCACATCAGCACCCGTGGCTGCCCGAACCGCCGGCTCAGGTCGTGCGCGAGCGGTGAGAACAGCGCCCACGCGACCAGCGGCACGGCGGCGAGCACTCCGAGCGCCGAGACCGACATCCCGGTGTCCGCGCCGATCTGGTCGAGAAGCGGTCCGAGTCCCGTGATGGCCGGCCGCATGTTCGCCGCGACCAGGCACACGGCCACGAGCAGCATCGCGACCGAGGTCGTCCGCGACGGCTCGGACGGTGCGGTCCGCGACGATGAGGCCATGGGCACCGGACTATAGCCGAGACCCGCCGTGCGGCATCCGTCCATTCCCGTTGAGCGGCAGTCGCCCGGCGGGCGTACCTGCGCTGTTCGTACGCTTCGGCGGCTCATTCCCGTACGTGTGGCGCAAGTGAACCCGGGTGGAGCGAGCGCGGGGGCGGAGGCGGGAGGGGGACGCGGGTCAGGCGAGGCCCTCGAGCGGCCACCCGGTGTAGGCCTCGGCGAGGAAGCGGCGGCCGGCCTCGGACTCGACGACGGAACGCAGCTCACCGAGCTGGCGCAGGCGGTCGAAGTCCGACGCGTCGGGTGCGACGTGCAGCATGTTCGTCATCCACCACGAGAAGTGCTGGGCCTTCCAGATGCGGTGCAGCGCCTTCTCGGGGAACGCCTCGATGAGGCGGTCGTCGTTCTCGAGCAGCAGCGCCCGCAGTGCCCGCTCGAGCACCAGCACGTCGGCGACGGCGAGGTTCATGCCCTTCGCACCGGTGGGTGGCACGGTGTGCGCGGCGTCGCCGATGAGCGCGACGCGGTTGTTGAGCAGCTGGTGGGCGACGAAGCTGCGGAAGCGCAGCACGTCGCGTTGGAAGATCGGTCCCTCCTTCAGGGTCGTGCCGGGCACGCGGGCCTGCAGCGCCTCCCACAGCTGCTCCTCGGAGAGGGCGTTCGGGTCGGCATCCGGGTCGCACTGGAAGTACATGCGCTGCACCGTGGCGCTGCGCTGGCTGATGAGCGCGAAGCCGTTCGGCGAGTTGCTGTAGATGAGCTCGTCGGCGCTCGGCGGCGCCTCGCACAGGATGCCGAACCACGCGAACGGGTATTCGCGGAAGTATCCGCCGGTGTGCGAGCCGGTGACCGCCTCGCGCACGACGCTGCGGGACCCGTCGGCGCCGACGACGAAGTCGGCCTCGATCTCGAGCGGCGATCCGTCGGCGTCGGTCGCGATGAGGCGCGGGCGATCGGATGCCGCCTCCTCGACCCGCACCGCGGTCACGCCGAAGCGCAGGTCCTGGCCCTTGCCCAGACGCACGGCGATCAGATCCTTGAGCACCTCGTGCTGCGGGTACAGCCACACACCGCGGTCGACGAGCTCGGCGAAGTCGATGCGGTGGCCGGCACCCGCGAAGCGGAGCTCGATGCCGTCGTGGCGGTTTCCCACCGTGCGCACGCGGCTCGAGGCGCCGGAGGAGTCGAGCACCTCCACGGTGCCCTGCTCGAGGATGCCCGCGCGGATCGTCGTCTCGATCTCGTCGCGCGAGCGCTGGTCGATGACGACGGACTCGATGCCCGCGATCCCCAGCAGGTGCGAGAGCAGGAGGCCGGCGGGCCCGGCGCCGACGATGGCGACGCGGGTGCGGATCGTGGACATGAGCGTCTCCTTCGACGTTCGGAAGCGGGTGCCTCGGCCCAGTGTGGCCCCGCGGCGTCGGCGTTGCATCGGATTCCCGTTCATCGGGAAGTGAGGAGTCAGCGGCGGTCGGCGCGGAGTGCGGCCTCGATGCCCGCGGCGGCATCGCGCAGGGCTGCGACGGCGGCATCCGGTTCGGTCTCGCGAGGCAGCACCACCGACAGCGCGGCGACCACCTCTCCGGCGTCGCGGAGGGGGACGGCGACGCCGGTCGAGACCGCCTCGATCGAACCCGGCGCGACCACCACTCCGGCGCGGCGGACCTCGGCGAGCAGGCGACGCAGGCGTGCGGCATCCGTCACCGTCTCGGGCGCGAGGGCGCGCAGCGTGCCCGAGAGAACGCGCTCGCGCAGCGCCGCGGGCGCAAACGCGAGCAGCACGAGGCCGGACGAGGAGGCGTGCAGCGGCAGGCGGCCGGCGATGCGGGTGATGTTCGCGCCCGCGTCGGGATGCGAGAGGCGCTCGAGGAAGAGCGCCTCGTCCTGCTCGAGCACCGCGAGCTGCGTGTGCTCGCGGATGCGGGCCTGCACCTGCTCCATGTAGGGGAGCGCGGCCTGGCGCAGGCGGAGCGCGGCCGAACCGCGCAGGGCGAGCTCCCACAGGCGCAGGCCGAGGTGCACGCGGCGGTCCTCGTCGCGTTCGAGCAGCCCCGCGTCGACGAGCTCGTCGACGATCCGGTGCGCCGTCGACGACGGGAGCCCCGCGCGCCGCCCGATCTCGGCGGCCGACTGCATCGAGCGCTCGGCCGTGAACGTCTCGAGCACGCGCACGATGCGCGCCGTCATCGAGTCGCCGGAGGGCGAGTTGGCCATGCGCCCACTCTGCCATTGAGGTGCGCACGGCGCGTTTCGTCTCGCTCGTTCCTCGCTCGCTCAACGACCAGGCGGGAGGTGGCGGCCATTCGGCCCCGAGCTCGCTCGGACGCCGGGCCCGGCGGGTAACGTCGCTCGGGGAGGAAGCATGGCGGACGGCGAGGGCGTGCTCGAGCGCACGCTGCGGGTGCTCGGATGCTTCACCGACGACGACCCGGCCGTCACCGCGACGACGCTCGCGGCGCGCACCGGGCTCGCCACCTCGACGCTGCATCGCCTGCTCGCCACGCTCGTCGCCGAGGGCCTCCTCACGCGGGGCCCCGGGCACACCTATGCCATCGGCCCGCGGCTGTGGGAGCTCGGCGAGCTCTCGCCCCTGTCGCTGCGCCTGCGCGAGACGGCACTGCCGCACATGGTGCGCCTCTACGAGGCGACCGGTGAGAACGTGCACCTCGCGGTGCTCGACGGCGCGACCCCCGAGACCACCAGCGCGCTGTACGTCGGGCGCCTCACCGGCCGCCAGTCGATCCCGACCCTCAGCCGCATGGGCGGGCGCGGGCCGCTGCACACCACCGGCGTCGGCAAGGCGCTGCTCGCGACGCGCGACGAGAGCTGGCTGCGGCAGTACTTCCGGGCGCCGCTCGAGCGCGAGACCGTGAACTCCATCACGAGCGAGGCCGACCTGCGCGCCGACATCGCCCGCACCCGCGCGCTCGGCTACGCCACGACGCGCGAGGAGATGACGCTCGGCAACGTCTCGGTCGCCGCGGCGCTGCCCCGGGTCGAGGGCCTGCCGCCGGTCGCGGTCGGGCTGGTCGTGCACCTGGAGCGCGCCGACGAGCGCCGTCTGGGCCCGCTGGTGGTGCAGGCCGCGAAGGACCTGCACCACGACCTGCGTCACACCTGAGCGGAGAGCGGATGCTCGCCCGCGGCATCCGTGATTCCCACTGGGTGGGAATCTGCGACGCGGACCCGACGGGGCGGTGGGACCCTGGGACGACCCGAGTCGTCGAAGGAGACCTCATGACCGCGACCCAGCCCGATCCCCGGGGCGAGGAGGCGTTCTCGTCGTCGGTGGTTCTCGAGCAGAACGCGGCAGCGCCGGAGTCGCTGCTCGCCTCGCCCGACCAGCTGACACAGAACGAGATCACGCAGGAGATCATCGACTACCACGCCACCGCCGCGCGGCGCGAGGAGGCGGGGGAGCGGCAGAACATCAGCCTGCACGACTTCCCGCCGTACCGGTCGAGCCTGCTGCGCCACCCGACCAAGAACCCGAAGCTCGTCGACCCCGAGACGATCGAGCTGTGGTCGCCGGCCTTCGGCCAGCGGGATGTCGCCGCCATCGAGTCCGACCTGACGCTGCAGCACATCGGCGAGCCCCAGGGCGAGCGCATGACCGTCGAGGGACGCGTCCTCGACTCGTGGGGACGCCCGGTCGCCAACCAGCTGGTGGAGATCTGGCAGGCGAACGCCGCGGGCCGCTACATCCACCAGCGCGATCAGCATCCTGCGCCCCTCGACCCGAACTTCACCGGCGCCGGCCGCACGGTGACCGACGACGACGGGTACTACAAGTTCACGACGATCAAGCCCGGCGCGTACCCGTGGAAGAACCACGTGAACGCCTGGCGTCCCGCGCACATCCACTTCTCGATCTTCGGCTCGGGCTTCACGCAGCGCGTCGTGACGCAGATGTACTTCCCCGGCGACCCGCTGTTCCCGCTCGACCCGATCTACAACACCATCTGGCGGCAGAAGGACCGCGACCGGCTCATCGGGCTGTACGACCACGACCTGTCGGTGCCGGAGTTCTCGATGGGCTACCGCTTCGACATCGTCGTCGACGGCCCCGACGCCACCTGGTTCGAGCCCGAAGAAGGAGAGCACTGATGGCCGCCGACTCCGCGCGCGTGAAGCGCGACCTGGGCCCGAAGACGCACGAGGCCACGGGCGGGCAGACGGTCGGCCCGTTCTTCGCCTTCGGCCTGGACTACCCGAAGAAGCACGAGGTCGTCTTCCCTCACAGCCCCGGTGCGATCGTGCTCGGCGGCACGGTGCTCGACGGCGCCGGCGCGCCGATCCCCGATGCGGTCGTCGAGATCTGGAGCGCCGACGAGAACGGCGAGATCCCGCGCGCCCACGGCGCCTTCCGCCGCGACGACCACTCCTTCACGGGCTTCGGCCGGGCGGCGACGACGGATGTCGGCCGCTACGAGTTCTGGACCCGCAACCCCGGTCCGATCGACGGCGGTGCCCCGTTCTACTCGGTCGTGGTCTTCGCGCGGGGACTCCCCGACAAGCTCGTGACCCGCATCTACCTGCCCGAGCACGACGACCTGCTGGCGGCGGACCCGCTGCTGTCCTCGCTCGACGAGGAGGAGCGCGCTACGCTCATCGCGACGCGCCTGGCAGATGGCAGCCTTCACCACGACATCCATCTGCAGGGCGAGAAGGAGACCGTGTTCCTTGCCTTCTGACCGTGACCGGCCCCCGGTGGACGAGGGCCTGCTCTCGCCGGTGACCGTCGGTCACGACGAGACGGTGACGGATGCCGCGTACCTCGACGCTCTGGTGACGGCCGAGGTCGCGCTGGCCCGGGCCTACGGCGAACTCGGCCTCGCGTCGGCGGAGGCGGTCGATGAGATCGAGGCGGAGTTCGGCTGGCAGGGCGGCCTGCGCGGCTGCCCCGACCACGGCGTGGACCTGGCGGCGCTGGCGGCGGCATCCGTGGCAGGGGGGAACCCCGTGATCCCCCTCGTCGCACGGCTCAAGGAGCGCGTGTCGGACGACGCTCGAGCGTGGGTGCACCGCGGTGCGACGAGCCAGGACATCGTCGACACCGCCGTGATGCTGCTCGCCCGCAACGCGACCAGCAAGGTCGTCGCCGCGCTCGCGCACACCGAGGTCTCGCTGCGCTCGCTCGCGCGTTCCCGTCGCGACGAGGTGGCCGCCGCCCGCACGCTCACCCAGCACGCGGTGCCGACGACCGTGGGCCTCCGCGCAGCGGCATGGCTGCGAGGGGTGGCGCGTGCCAAGGAGCGCGTCCAGGCGGTGGAGCAGCACCTGCCGGCGCAGCTGGGCGGTGCCGCCGGCACGCTCGCGTCGTTCGTCGAGATCGCCGGACCCGGGGCGGCCGCCGACCTGCCCGCCGTGTTCGCGCGCGAGCTCGGGCTCGCGGCGCCCGATGCGCCCTGGCACACGACTCGCTGGCCCATCACCGAGCTCGGCGACGCCCTCGTGCAGGCGATCGACGCGGTCGGCAAGATCGCGGGGGATGTCGCGACCCTCAGTCGCACCGAGATCGGCGAGCTCGCCGAGGGCTCGGGCGGCGGGTCGTCGGCGATGCCGCAGAAGCGCAATCCCGCGGCATCCGTCCTCATCCGCTCCGCCGCGCTGCGCGCGCCGCAGCTGGGTGCGACGCTGCACCTCGCGTCCGCGCTCGCGGCCGACGAGCGGCCCGACGGCGCCTGGCACGCGGAGTGGCCGACGCTCCGGGAGCTGCTGCGTCTGGCGCTCGGCGCGACGGCCCATGCGTCTGCACTCGTGGCCGACCTGCACGTCGACACCGACGCCGTGGCGCGCAACCTCCGCGCGACCGGCGGGCTCATCGTGGCCGAGCGGCTCTCGCTCGTGCTCGGCCCCCTGGCGGGCACCGAGGCCGTGTCGCGCCTCGTGTCGGATGCGGCCGCGGGCGGCGACCTGGCGTCGGCGCTGGCTGCCTCGCCCGACGTGATCGCGCTCGCCGCCGAGCGCGGCGCGACACCGCGGGCCTTCGTCGCCGATCTGCTCGATCCGGCGAACTACACCGGCCTGGCCGGAGCTCTCGTGGACGACGCGGTCGCGCTTCCCGGCCGGTCCGGCGCACGTGACGCGCCCCGCACCCCGCTCTCGGACCAGGAGGAGAACCCGTGACCCTTCCCGCCATCGCCGTCACCGCAGCCGTGGGGCCTTCGACGGGCTCGGGCACCGACGCGCCGACTCTCGTCCTCGGGCCGTCGCTCGGCACCTCGACGCTGCTGTGGGAGCGCGTGATCCCGGCACTCGCCGAGCGGTATCGGGTCGTGGCGTGGGACCTTCCCGGCCACGGCGCCGCCCGGGCGGCGACCGAGCCGTTCACGATCGCCGAGCTCGCCGATGCCGTCGCCGAGGCGGTCGAGGGCCCGTTCCTGTACGCCGGCGTGTCACTCGGGGGCTGCGTGGGCCTCGAGCTGCTGCGGCGCCACCGCGACCGCATCGGCGCTGCCGCGATCATCTGCTCCGGTGCGGCGATCGGCGCACCCCAGGGATGCATGACCGTGCCGCGCAGGTGCGTGCGCAGAGCACCTCGAGCCTCGTCGTCGGATCGGCGCAGCGCTGGTTCGCGCCGGGCACGATCGCGCGCGACCCCGACCTGACCGGGCGCATGCTGCACGTGCTGCAGGACACCGACGACGAGAGCTACGCGCTGTGCTGCGAGGCGCTCGCCGCCTTCGACGTGCGGGACGGGCTCGGCGAGATCGCCACCCCGGTGCTCGCGGTCTGGGGCGATCACGACGGCGTCACGCCCGAGGCGTCCGCTCGCGAGATCGCCGACGGCGTGCAGCGCGGCCGGGCCGTCGGGATCTCGGATGCCGCCCATCTGCCGCCCGCGGACGATCCGGCCGCGACGGCCGCAACGCTGCGAGAGTTCTTCGACGCCGCCGTGCGCGAGCGTGCCGCATGAGCCGGCCCGCGGGTGAGGGCCTCACCGACGAGGAGCGCTACGACCAGGGGATGGTCGTCCGGCGCGAGGTGCTGTCGGACGCGCACGTCGACCGGGCGATCGCCGGCACGACCGAGCTCACCGCCGACTTCCAGGACTTCATCACCCGCGTCGCGTGGGGTGACGTCTGGTCGCGCCCGGGCCTCGATCGGCGATCGCGCTCGGTCGCCGTGCTCACGGCGCTCATCGCGCTCGGGCACCACGAAGAGCTGGCGATGCACCTGCGCGCGGCCCTGCGCAACGGACTGACCGTCGACGAGATCAAGGAAGTCATCCTGCAGGCGGGCGTGTACTGCGGCGTCCCCGCGGCCAACACGGCTTTCCGCATCGCCAAGGACGTGTTCGCGGAGGAACGCTGACGCCGTAGGCTTCATCGCATGACGGACCCGGGGACCGCATGACGGCCGAGCACGCGCCCCGGATCCTCTATCAGGTGAAGCAGGTCGAACTGGCGGTCCGCGGGCGCCTCGACGCGGTCGTCCGACCGCACGGCATCACCGTCACCCAGTACACGGCGCTCACCGTGCTGGAGCAGCACCCGGGAATGAGCTCGGCCCAGCTCGCCCGGCATGCCTTCGTCTCGGCGCAGGCGATGGAGGGGATCGTGCGCGCCCTGGGCGAGGCCGGGCTGATCGAGCGCGTCCGCGACGCCGACAACCGCCGGCGCATGACGATCTCTCTCACTGCGGCGGGCACCGCGCTGCTCGCCGTATGCCGGAGTGACGTCGACCGCATCGAGGCCGAGGCGTTCGCCGGCCTGTCGTCGACGGAGCGCTCGGCGCTCGGGCGATGGCTGCAGGATGCTCGACGCGCACTCGAGCAATCGACCTGACCCATTGACTCATCATCAGGAAACTTGATAATTGGTCCTAGCTCCGTCGCCGACGTCGGAGTCCCTGTCGATGATGACAACGGAAGGACCACCCCCATGTCCCCGCACGTACGCACCCGCGTCCTCGGCGTCGCAGCGGTCGCCGCCGGCGCGCTGCTCTCCGCCGGTCTCGTCGCCCCGCCCGCCGTCGCAGCCACCCCAGGCGAGTACTCCGGCTCGCTCCCCACTGGAACGACCTGGCTCGCCTCGGTGCCCTCGGACTGGAACGGCACCGTCCTGCTCTACAGCCACGGCTATCGGCCCTCGTTCGTCCCCGGCAATCCCGCATCCGTCGCCCCCAGCGATGCCACGAAGGCACTGCTGCTCGAGGAGGGCTACGCGCTCGTGGGTTCGTCGTACGCCGCGAGCGGCTGGGCGGTTCCCACCGCCGTCGACGATCAGCTGCAGTCGCTCGACGCGATGCTCGACCAGACCGGCCTCGATCCCGACCACATCCTGGCGTACGGCACCTCCATGGGCGGCCTCGTCACCGGCCGGATCGCAGAATCCGCGGGCGACGTCATCGAGGGCGCGATGCCCACGTGCGGGCTCATGGAAGGCGGTGTCGACCTGAACAACTACCAGCTCGACGGGGCGCACGCGATCGACCAGCTGCTGGCCCCCGCGCAGGACATCGACATCGAGGGCTACGCCACCCTCAACGACGCTCGCGCGGCATCGGCGGCACTGAGCGCGGCGGTGCAGGCCGGCCAGCAGACACCCGAGGGACGCGCGCGCATCGCCCTTGCCGCCGCCCTGTTCCACCTCTCGGACGGCGTCCTCGCCGCAGACGCGCCCACCGACCCCGCCGTGCTCCAGCAGTCGCTCTACGAGCAGCTGGTCGGCACCATCGGGTTCGTCACGCCGGGGCGCTTCGACATCGAGTCCACCGCGGGTGGCAACGCGACGTGGAACGTCGGCGTCGACTACCAGAAGCTCTTCGCCCAGTCCGCGGATCGCACGCTCGTCCAGGAGCTGTACCGGCAGGCCGGTCTCGACCTGGAGGCCGACCTCGCCACCCTGACGCAGACCGCCGACGTCGCGGCGGACCCGGGATCGGTCGAGACACTGCAGGAGTCGTCGGGACTCACCGGCGATCTGCAGATGCCCGTACTGTCGCTCCACACGCTCGACGACGTGCTCGCCCCGGTGCAGGTCGAGCAGGAGTACGCGGAGGACGTCCGTGCGGCGGGCGACAACAACCTGCTCCGTCAGTACTTCGTCGACCACGTCGGCCACTGCGTCTTCACGCCGGCCGAGATCGCGGCCGGCATCGAGACGCTGATGGACCGCGTCGAGAGCGGACACTGGGGCGGCCAGTCGGCCGAGCTCATGAACCGCCTCGCGGCGTCGCTGGATGACAGCGGATCGGCCTTCGTGCCGACGAAGCCCGGCGAGTTCCTCGCCGACCGCGATCGGCGCTGACCAGCGCGGATCGCCGCACCTGCGGGAGGCCGCACCCGAACTCCGGGTGCGGCCTCCCGCGTCTCTGTCGGCGCCGTCGCCGGTTCGGGGTCACGACGCGCGGCTACGCGGTGCGCGCTCCCACGTTTCGTGACACCCGAAGGGATGCCGAGCCGGCCCTGGTGCGCTAAACTGGCCGCAGAACGGACGACTGTTCGCACAGCGAACATGAGGGGATCGCATGATCGACAAGACCGTGGGCTCCGTCGCCGAGGCCGTTGCCGGCATCCGCGATGGAGCGACCATCATGATCGGCGGCTTCGGCCGCGCCGGGCAGCCGGTCGAGCTCATCGACGCGCTCATCGCGCAGGGTGCCACCGACCTGACGATCATCAACAACAACGCGGGCAACGGTGACGTCGGGCTCGCAGCGCTCCTGGCCAAGAAGCGCGTGCGCAAGATCCTGTGCTCGTTCCCGCGCCAGCACGACTCCTGGGTGTTCGACGGGCTGTACCGCGCCGGCGAGATCGAGCTCGAACTCGTGCCGCAGGGCAACCTCGCCGAGCGCATCCGTGCGGCCGGCGCCGGTATCGGCGGCTTCTTCTCGCCGACGGGCGTCGGCACCCAACTGGCCGAAGGCAAGGAGCTCCGCGAGATCGAGGGACGCACCTACGCGCTCGAGTACCCCATCAGGGCGGATGTCGCGCTGGTCGGCGCATATCGGGCCGACCGCTGGGGCAACCTGGTCTACCGCGAGACGGCACGCAACTTCGGCCCGATCATGGCCGCTGCCGCGACCACCACGATCGTGCAGGTCGACGAGATCGTGCCACTGGGTGCGCTCGACCCCGAGTCCGTCGTGACCCCCGGCATCTTCGTCGACCGGGTGGTCGCGGTGGGCGAGCGGCGGTGGCTGAGCGACGGCGCGTTCGTCGGGGGAGTCGACATCGAAGGGCGCCCGCTCGTGCGCGCAGACTCATCCGGAGAAGGAAACGAGGTCGACCAGTGAGCGCCACCGAGTCGTCGCCGCCGGCCACGCGCATCACGCGCGAGCAGCTCGCGGCGCGCATCGCCCAGGACATCCCCGAAGGCTCCTACGTGAACCTCGGCATCGGGGCGCCGACGCTCGTCGCCGACTACCTGCCGCACGACCAGGAGATCATCCTCCACACCGAGAACGGGATGCTGGGGATGGGGCCGTCGCCGGCCGCGGGCGCGGTCGACCCCGACCTCATCAACGCGGGCAAGCAGCCGGTCACCGCGCTCGCCGGATCCGCGTACTTCCACCACGCCGACTCGTTCGGCATGATGCGCGGCGGCCATCTCGACGTGTGCGTGCTCGGCGCCTTCCAGGTGTCGCAGGCCGGTGACCTCGCGAACTGGTCGACGGGAGCGCCGGGCGCCATCCCCGCCGTCGGGGGCGCCATGGACCTCGCCATCGGCGCGAAGAACGTCTACGTGATGACGGACCTGCTGACCAAGACCGGCGAGTCGAAGCTCGTCGAGGCCTGCACGTACCCTCTGACCGGCGTCCGGTGCGTCACGCGCGTCTACACGGACCACGCCGTCTTCGACGTCACGCCCGACGGCTTCGCGGTGCGTGAGGCGTTCGGCGACAATACGATCGAGCTCCTCGCCGAGCTCACGGGCCTCGCGCTGAAGCCGGCCGAGACCCACGGCATCCCCGAGGAGAACTGACATGGCCACCTACGTCTACGACGCCGTCCGCACGCCGTTCGGGCGCGCCGGCGGTGCCCTGTCGGGCGTGCGGCCCGACGATCTCGCCGCCATCGTGATGAAGGCGACGATCGAGCGCACCGGTCTCGACCCCGCCCGCATCGATGACGTCATCTTCGGCGACGCGAACCAGGCCGGCGAGGACAACCGCAACGTCGCGCGCATGGGTGCGCTGCTCGCCGGGTTCCCGACGTCCGTCACCGGAGTCACCGTGAACCGGCTGTGCGCATCGTCGGTCGAGGCGGTCATCCAGGGATCGCGCGCGATCGAGGCGGGCGACGCGGACATCGTGCTGGCGGGAGGCGTGGAGTCCATGAGCCGTGCACCGTTCGTCGTCGAGAAGTCGGCGCGCCCGTGGCCCAGCGTCGGCAACCAGACGCTGTGGAACACGTCGATCGGCTGGCGCATGACCAATCCAAAGCTGCCGAAGCACTGGACGATCTCGAACGGCGAGTCGGCCGAGAAGATCGCGCGCGAACAGGGCATCTCGCGCCACGAGCAGGACGAGTTCGCGGTGCGCTCGCACCGGCTCGCCGCCGCGGCCTGGGCCGCCGGTGTCTACGACGGCGAGATCGTGCAGGTGCCGGACGCAGAGCTTGCGCGCGACGAGGGCATTCGCGACGACACCTCGGTGGAGAAGCTCGCCGGGCTCAAGGCAGTGTTCGCCGCCGACGGCGACGGCTCGGTGACCGCGGGGAACTCGTCGCCGATCAACGACGGCGCCTCGGCGGTGCTGCTGGGGCGCGAGGGCGCACTGTCCACGGAGCCGCTCGCGCGCATCACCGCACGCGCGGCGCATGGCGTCGATCCCGATGTCTTCCCGCTGGCACCGATCGAGGCCGCGAACAAGGCGCTGGCGCGTGCCGGGCGCACGTGGGCCGACGTCGACTTCGTCGAGCTCAACGAGGCGTTCGCGTCGCAGTCTCTCGCCGACATCCGCGGCTGGGGCGATCTCGACCCCGAACGCGTCAACATCCACGGCGGCGCGCTCGCCATCGGCCACCCCCTGGGCGCCTCGGGCGGGCGCATCATCGGCCACGCCGCGCACGAGCTGCGCCGGCGCGGCAGCGGTGTCGCTGTCGCCGCCATTTGCATCGGCGTCGGCCAGGGCCTCGCGGTCGTGCTCGAGCGGTGACCCGGAGGGGCGGTGGCACGAGCGCTGCAGATTGCTGCGAGCGCCGCGTCGTTCGGCGCAGCGCTCGCACGAAACTGCAGCACTCGCGTAGAAGTCGCCCGGGGTGCGGCGGGGGGACGGATAGGGTGGGCCGGTGACCGAAGCCTCGGGCAGAGACACCGTGCAGTCCCTCGCGCGAGGGCTCGCCGTCATCCGCGCCTTCGATGCCGACCACCCCGAGCTCACGCTGAGCGAGGTCGCGCGCCGCGCCGACATCACGCGTGCGGCGGCGGGCAGGTTCCTCCGCACGCTCGAGGACCTGGGTTACGTCCGCGGCCGCGACCGGCTCTTCGCGCTCACCCCGCGTGTTCTCGAGCTGGGCTTCAGCTACCTGTCGGCTCTGTCGATCCCCGAGATCGTGCAGCCGCACCTCGAGCGGCTGTCGCGCGAGGTCGACGAGAGCGTGTCGGCGGCGGTGCTCGACGGCGAGGACATCGTGTACATCGCGCGCGTGCCGACGCGCCGCATCATGAGCGTCCGCATCACGATCGGCACGCGGTTCCCCGCCTTCGCGACGTCGATGGGACGCGTGCTGCTCGCCGGGATGCCGGAGGCCGCCCGCGACGCGGTGCTCGCGGCATCCGCTCTGCCGGCCCTCACCGACCGCACGCGGACGAGCCCCGGCGCGCTGCGCGACGAGCTCGCGCGCGTGCGGGAGCAGGGCTGGGCGCTGGTGGACGGCGAGCTCGAGCCGGGCCTCCGCTCGGTGGCCGTACCGCTGCACGACCGACGCGGCGACGTGGTCGCAGCCGTGAACGTGTCGACCAGCGCCACGCGCGACAGCATCGACCACGTGGTGGCCGAGTATCTCCCGCCGCTGCAGCGGACCGCAGCGGCCATCGACGCCGAGCTGCGCCTGGTCTGAGGGGACGGATGCCGCGGCATCCGTCGGCAACCGCCTCAGAACACGATCGTGTGGTTGCCGTGGCGGATGATGCGGTCCTGCGCATGCCACAGCACCGCGCGGGAGAGCACCTGGCGCTCGACGTCGGCGCCGCGGCGGGCGAGCTCGGCGGCGGAGTCGGCGTGCGTGACGCGCACGGTGTCCTGCTCGATGATCGGGCCCTCGTCGAGGTCGTCGGTGACGTAGTGCGAGGTCGCGCCGATGAGCTTGACCCCGCGCTCCTTGGCCTTCCTATACGGCTCGGCGCCGATGAAGGCCGGCAGGAACGAGTGATGGATGTTGATCACCGGCACGCCGAGCTGTGACAGGAAGTCGCCCGAGAGGATCTGCATGTAGCGCGCGAGTACGACGAAGTCGACGTTGCCTTTGAGCAGCTCGATGATCTTCGCCTCGGACGCCGACTTGTCGGGACCTGGTGCGCCAGGCACGTGGAAGAACGGCACGCCGAACGAGCGGACGTCCTCGGCTGAGGTGGTGTGGTTCGAGATCACCATCGGCACGGTGACGGGCAGATCGCCGCGGCGGTGGCGCCACAGCAGGTCGAGCAGGCAGTGGTCCTGCTTCGACGACAGGATCGCCATGCGCTTGGGCACGGACTGGTCGGTCAGCGACCACTCCAGCTCGAACCCGGCCAGCGTCCGCGCGATCTCGCTCTCGATCACGGGGCGGTCGGCGGCGAATCCGGGCCTGTGGAACACGACTCGCTGGAAGTACGCGCCCCCGGTGGGGTCGTCGGAGTACTGGTCGAATGCGACGATGTTGCCGCCGATGCGCGTGATCATCGCCGAGACGGCGGCCACGATTCCTGGCCGGTCGCTGCCGTGCACGATGAGGCAGGCGTGGTCGGGCTTCAGGTTCGGTGAGGCGGGCACCGTTCGATTCTGCCGTGTCGCGAAGGTGAGGGATGCCGCGGCCCGGCGCGCAAGGCCGGCCAGGGAGCGCGTCACACGGACGAGACCGCGGCGACGCGGCTCACGCACTGCAGGGTGCCGAGGGCAGCCAGGGTCGACTCCGCCCCGCGGTTGTCGTTGCGGCCGGTCGGAGTGACGCCGTCGTATCCGGCGCCGGTCTCGGGGTCGAACAGCGCGATGCCGCCGTCGTTGCGGCCCTCGAACCACGCCCAGGCCGCGCGGAGCGGCGGCAGCCAGCGACCGTCGCAGGTCACCTCGAAGGCGCGCAGGCACGCCTGTGCGAGAGCTGCCGCCTCGATCGGCTGCTGATCGAACGCCGGAGCGGTGTCGCGCGGCCCTCGCCCGCCGACCGGTGTCAGCGACAGATGCCCGTCGGGCGCCGTTTCGGCGCCCACGAGGAAGTCCAGCAGCTCGAGTCCGCGGTCGAGGCAGGGGGTGTCGCTCAACGCGTGGCCGGCCGCGATCAGCGCTTCGGGGATCGCCGCGTTCGCGTAGCGGAGGCGTTCTTCTGGCCACGGCCAGCCGGGAGCGCCCGGGCCGCAGGCAGCGACGGCGTCGGCGGCGTCGCGCAGCACCCGGCGCGCAGCAGCCCCAGAGCCGGGCGACACGCGAG
>NZ_DATCVK010000012.1:0-34266 GCF_036566905.1 Microbacterium sp.
ACGTCGAGTGGGCCTACGTCGCGCTGGAGCTCGGTCGCGTGCGCGTCGGGGCGGCGTGGCGCCCCTCAGTCGACGCCGCGCCGCGCCGCCCGCCGGTCGGAGTGGAGCTCGTGCTCGAGACGGATGATCTGGATGCCGCCCGCCGGCGGATCGCCGACGAGGGCTGGCCGGTCGACGACGACGTGCAGGCCCAGCCGTGGGGTCTCCGCGACTTCAGGGTGCTCGATCCGAGCGGCTACTACTGGCGCCTGACCGAGCACGCGAACTGACGCGCGCCGGCGACCGGGTGCGGTGCGGATGCACCGCACTACGCTGTGAACCGACCGCGACGGCCCCGAGGACGGGCGGGCCGGCACGGGATCGAGGAGGCATGATGCGTTTCGAGCACCTCGGGGCACAGCCCCGCATCCACCCCGACGCTGTCGTCGCGGCGACCGCGGTGATCAGCGGCGACGTCGAGATCGGCGCCGACTGCCAGATCCTCCACGGCGCGGTGATCACCGCCGAGGGCGGCGCGATCACGCTGGGTGAGAACGTCATCGTGATGGAGAACGCCCTCATCCGGGCGACGGCGACGAACCCGGTGCACATCGCAGACCACGTGCTCGTCGGGCCGATGGCCAGTGTCTCCGGCGCCGTGGTCGAGGAGGAGGTGTTCCTCGCGACCGGCACGCGCGTGTTCAACGGCGCTCGGCTGGGTGCCCGCAGCGAAGTGCGCATCAACGCGGTCGTGCACCTGCGCACGACGCTTCCGCCGGACTCCATGGTTCCGATCGGATGGGTGGCCGTGGGCGACCCGGTGCGGATCCTTCCGCCCGACCGCCACGAAGAGATCTGGGCTGCCCAGCGCGAACTCGATTTCCCCGGCTACGTCTTCGGACTCGATCGCGAGACCCCTGACCTCATGGTGCAGCTCACCGAGCGCTACGGTCGCAGCCTGGCCCGCCACGTCGACGACCGCCGCGTGGACTGACGACCCGCGCATCCGCCGCACACGCTCGCGGGTCGCGAGATCGACGTGGTGCTGGCCTTCCGTCGGCTCAGGCCATAGTGTCGCGACATGGGCCGTCTGGGGACCCGTTCGAGGCTCGATCAGGCCGTGGGGGCCTTCTCGAGCAACTGGCGCAACCCCAATCTGCGGCGCGCGCAGCTGAGCTTCCTCGGGGCATGGACCGCGGAGTGGGCGTTCACGGTGGCGCTCGGCATCGTCGCGTACAACGCCGGCGGCGCGCTCGCCCTGGGCGCAGTGGGCTTGCTGCGCATGCTGCCCTCGGCGCTGCTGGCGCCGATCCTGTCGCCGTTCGCCGACCGCGGGCGACGTGAGCGCGTGCTCGTCGTCGTGTCGGTCGTGCGGGGCGCCGCCACCGCCGTCGCGGCGGTCGTCGTGGCCGTGTCCGGTCCGATCGCCGTCGTCTACGCGCTCGCCGTCGTCTCGACGATCGCGGCGACCATGTTCCGGCCGGCGCACTCCGCCCTCCTGCCCACGCTGTGCCGCACCGGGCACGAACTGGCCAGCGCCAACGTCGTGCGGGGGCTGCTGGACTCCGTCGCGACGCTCGTCGGGCCGCTGGTCGCCGCCATCCTGCTGGCTTTCACCGACGTCTCCGTCGTGTTCGCCGTCGCGGCGCTCGCGTCGTTCTGGGCGGCGCTGCTGCTCTTCCGCGTGCGATACGACGCGCCGCCGAGGCCGGCGGCGCCCCGACGCGACCTGCTGAGGGAGGCGGCGGAAGGACTCGCCGCCGTGTGGCGGAGCCGCGATCTGCAGCTGATCCTCGGCCTGGCCGCCGCCCAATCGCTCACCCGGGGCGCGCTCACCGTCTTCTCGGTCGTGGTCGCCATCGAGCTGCTCGGGATGGGGGAGTCGGGTGCCGGATCGCTCATGGCCTCGGTCGGCGTGGGAGCGGTCCTCGGCTCGCTCGCGGCCTCGCTGCTCGTCGGAACCCGGCGGCTGGGCGCGTGGTTCGCCGTCGGCGTGGCCTTGTGGGGACTGCCCATCGCCCTGGTCGGTGTCTTCCCGGCGCAGGCTGCGGCACTCGTCCTGCTCGCGTTCGTCGGGGTCGGCAACGCGCTGATCGACCTCGCCGGGTTCACGCTGATCGGCAGGCTGACCCCGGACGCCCTGATGGCGCGCGTCTTCGGCGTGCTCGAGAGCCTGGTTGCCGTCTCCATCGGCGTCGGCGCGATCATCGCGTCGGTGATGATCGCGTGGCTCGGCGTCGACGGCGCGCTCATCGCGATCGGCATGCTCTGTCCCGTGCTCGCGCTGGCATCGTGGTGGCGGCTGCGCGGCCTCGACCGATCCGTCGGCGCGCTGGATGCGGAGGTCGGCCTCCTCCAGCGCGTGCCCATGTTCCAGCCCCTCCCGCTGCCCGCCATCGAGCAGCTCGCGCGCGGGCTGGAACCGGTCGAGGTGGCAGCGGGCAGTGCCGTCTTCACTCAGGGGGACCTCGGCGATCACTACTACGTGATCGAGAGTGGCCGAGCCGACGTGCTCGGCGACGGTCGCGTGATCGCGACCCTCGGTGAGGGTGAGGGATTCGGCGAGATCGCGCTGCTGCGTCGCACCTCGCGGACAGCGACCGTGGTCGCGCGCACCCCGCTCGAGCTGAAGGCGCTCACGGCGGACCGGTTCACCGCCGTCGTCCTCGGCTATGCGCCCAGCGCTCAGGCGGCCGCCACGACGGTGGCGGATGAGCTCGAGCGGTATGCGCCGGACGACCCGCGCGACGGGCCGCAGGCATCGTGAGAGCAACTGTGATGAACGACCGACGAAGGGAACCGGGCACATGGGAACAGAGCGAACGTCCCTGCTGATCGCCGATATCGGCGGATACACCGAGTACATGGGCTCGCACCGCATGACACTCGCGCACGCCGAGGTGAACACGGCGCGAATGCTGGAGAGCATCGTCCGTGCCGCGACCGGATTCGAGCTCGTCGAGATCGAGGGCGACGCCGCCTTCCTCTCTCGGCGCGCCGCCGCGCGGGATCCCGACACGGCCCTCACCGACATCCTCCGTCTGGCAGTCGTGATGCACCGCGCCTTCCATCTCGAGCGCGAGTACGTGGTGCAGAACCTCTGCCCGTGCGGGGGATGCCGCCAAGCGCGCAATCTCACTCTGAAATTCGTGGCGCATGTCGGCGATGTCGCAACCCAGCGGGTCGGCGGGCGCTCCAAGCTGGTCGGCATCGACGTGATCCTGGTGCACCGGCTGCTGAAGAACTCCGTCGGCATCCCGGAGTACGTCCTTCTGACCGAGGACCTGTGCCGCACCGACATGGCATCACTTCCCGAGTCCGCAGGCGAGCTTGCGCCGGACCTCGAGGGCATCGGCACCATCCACGCCTACGTCGTCGACGTCGCCGATCTGGACGACCTCCCCCCGGCGCCACCCGTTCCGACACTGCGGTCACGCTTCGGCAGCACCTTCTCGGCGGTGGGTCGAGGGCTGCCCTACATGCTGGGCACGAGGAAGCCTCGTCGCACGCGATAGCGAGGGAGCCGCCCGATGCATGCTCGCCAGGCGTCAGGGGACCTCGCCGCGTCGGCCGATGGCCCGCGGCATCCGTGATCCGCCTTCGTCAGTCCCAGCGCAGGCCGCAGTCGCGGCAGCAGAGCTCGAGACGGTCGACCCAGCCGTCATCGAGCGCGTCTCGACGATCCCACTCGATCCGGAACCACCTCGGCTCGGTCGCCCGCACATCGAGCGACCCGCACTGGGGGCAGACTTCGGCGACGACGATCCGTGCCATGGGCGCTACGGTACGCCGGGCGCTCGGGGATCCCGGGTGCGACGCGCGTGTCGCGGCACTCGCCGCGGGTCAGCCCGTGTTCTGCAGGCCGGCGGCGACGCCCGACACCGACAGCAGCAGCAGCCGCTGCAGCTCGGGGTCGACCGGGGCTCCCTCGGGAGTCTCGCGGAGCGCGCGCAGAGCGCGCAGCTGGAGAAGCGAGAGCGCGTCCACGTACGGGCTCCGCATCTTGACCGCCCGCTGCAGCACCGGCTTGTTGCCGAGCAGCTCCGTGCCGCCCGTGATGCGGACGACCCAGTCCCGCGTCACCCGCATCTCGTCGCGTACGAGCGCGGCCAGATCGTCGCGGTCGCCGAGCTCGAGGTAGTGCAGCGCGATGCGATCGTCGGTCTTCGCGAGGCTCATGGCCACGTTGTCGATGAGCGTGCGGAACAGCGGCCACTCCTGGTACGCCTGCTGCAGCAGCGGCTCGTCGCCGACGGCATCGAGTGCCGTGCCGAGCCCGAACCATCCGGCGAGATTGATGCGCGCCTGCGTCCACGCGAACACCCAGGGGATGGCCCGCAGGTCCTCGAGCGACTCGACCGACAGCCCTCGGCGGGCCGGGCGCGAGCCCAGTGCCAGCAGGCCGATCTCCTCCATCGGTGTGACCCGGGCGAACCACGGCGCGAAGCCGGGCGCCTTCACCAGCGAGAAGAAGCGCTCGCGGGATGCCGAGTCCAGCGTCGCCGCGACGCCCGCGTACTTCTCGGCCGCAGCGCGGTTGCGTTCTTCGTTCGACGGGGACGAGGCGAGCAGGATCGCGGCCGCGACCTGGTCGATGTGCCGCATCGCGATCGCCGGGTCGCCGTAGCGCGCGAAGATCACCTCGCCCTGCTCGGTGAGCTTGAACCGGCCGTCGACCGAGTGCGGCGGCTGCGCCATGATCGCGGAGTTCGCGGGACCGCCGCCGCGGCCGAGTGCGCCGCCGCGACCGTGGAACAGCGTCAGCTCGATCCGGTTCTCGTCCGCCCAGGCGGCGATCTTCGCCTGCGCCTCGTAGAGGGCGAGATTCGCGGCGACGGGTCCGACGTCCTTGGACGAGTCGGAGTAGCCGAGCATGACCTCGAGGCGACGGCCGGTGGCCTCCAGCCGCGCTGCGAACTCCGGGTGCTCGACGATCTCGGCGAGGATGCGGGGCGCGGCCTGCAGGTCGGCGAAGGTCTCGAAGAGCGGGATGACGTCGAGGACAGGGGGCGTGCCGTCGGGGCCGACCGCGTACGCGGCGAGCTTGTGGACGGCGGCGAGGTCCTCGGCCGACTGCGTGAACGACACGATGTAACGGCCGGCTGCGCGCGGGCCGTAGCGCTCCTGCAGGAACCCGACCGTGCGGATGACGTCGAGCACCTCTTCGGCGAGCTCGCTGCGCGGGGCGCCGGACTCGAGCTCGGTGAGCACCTTGGCGTGCACGGCCGAGTGCTGCCGCACCTCGAGCTCGGTGAGGTGGAACCCGTACGTCTCGACCTGCCACAGCAGCTGCTGCAGGTGCCCGTACGCCTGGCGCGGTGCGCCGGCCTGCACGAGGGAGTCCTGCACGACGCGGAGATCGGCCAGCAGGTGCTCGGGATCGGCGTACGCGAGGTCGGCGTTGCGGGCGCGCGTCGCCTCGATCTTGCGGGCGATCAACAGCACGATGCGGCGATGCGGCTCGTCGGGGGACCGCTTGGCGATGTCTTTCGCGGCGTCCTCATCGGCGGCCTTCAGGCGCTGCCAGAGCGCCAGCAGCGCGTCGCTCGGCGGCGTGGTCGTCGCATCGAGCGTCAGCGTCCGGCCGATGCGGCTCGCGGTGCGGGCGAGGCCGAGCAGCACGTGCTCGCTCGCGATCGCGGAGGCCTTCCGGGTGACGGATGCCGTGACGAACGGGTTGCCGTCGCGGTCGCCGCCGACCCACGAGCCGACACGCACGAAGGGGCGGACCACGGGTGCGCGGCCGCCCGCGGCGGGCCCCTGCAGGGCGTCGTCGACGCGACGGTAGACGTGGGGCACGGCCGTGTAGAGGGTGTCGTCGAAGACGGCCATCACCGCGCGCACCTCGTCGGTGGGTGCGGGCTTCTCGGGGCGCAGCGGCGCCGTGCGCCAGAGCGTGTCGATCTCCTCGAGCATGCGCCGCTGCGCCCGTCGCTCGTCGGCGCCGCCGCGCAGCGACGCGTCGTGCTGCTCGAGGAGCGTGGCGAGGCGGCGGATGCTGGTCGACACCGCACGGCGACGCGCCTCGGTGGGGTGCGCGGTGAAGACCGGGTGGAATCGCATGTTCTGCAGACGCCGCAGCGCCGTGTCGTCGCCGACCTCGGCGGCCAGCCGCACGAACGCCGCGGCGACCGAGTCGGTCGCCTGCTCGCGGTCGGGGCGTCCGTCGCGCTCTCGCAGGATGCGCACGCGCTGGTGCTCCTCGGCGAGGTTCACGAGGTGGAAGTAGGCGGTGAACGCCCGGGCCACCTCGTCGGCGCGGGCGATCGTGAACGAGTCCGCGATCGCGGCGGCACGGGCGAAGGCCTCGGGCGTCTCATCGGTGTAGGCCTGGATGGTCGCGGTGCGCAAGCGCTCGACGTCCTCGTACAGTCCCGGCGATCCGCTCTCGCGCAGCACCTGACCGAGAAGGGTGCCCAGCATGCGCACGTCGCTGCGCATCTGCTCGGGGATCGCCTGCTCCGCCTCGTACCGCCCGACGAGGTCGATCGCTTCGGTCTGGGTGAGTTCACGCATCTCTCCAGGCTAACGGCGCGCTGTCGCCCCGCTGTCACGGCCGACGTTGTGTGACGACCGCTGCGCCGCCTTCCGCAGCGGCGCGCCACCCGCTCGCTACACTGGCCCGTGGAGAGCCGGGAAGTCTGGTCGGCGCACCATTGTCGACCCGCGATCCTGTCACGGAGGCCCGATGTCGCTTCTTCGCTCCGCCCGCTTTCCCGCCGTCATCCTGCTCGTCGCAGCCGGTCTCGGTCTCTTCGTCGCCAACTCGGCGCTCTGGCCTGCCGTAGACGCGGCGATGCACGCCAAGCTCGGCATCCCGGGCGTCTTCGAGCTCACGCTGTCACACTGGATCAAGGACGGCCTGCTGGCGATCTTCTTCTTCGTCGTCGCCGTCGAACTGCAGTACGAGCTCACCAGCGGGCAGCTCAACTCCGCCCGCAAGGCGCTGCAGCCCGCGATCGCCGCGGCCGGCGGCGTGATCGTGCCGATCGCGATCTACGCGGCCATGGCGTGGGGCTCGGATGCGACCGCAGGATGGCCGATCCCGACGGCCACCGACATCGCGTTCGCCCTCGGCGTCTTGGCGGTGTTCGGCAGGGGGCTGCCGCCCGCGCTCCGTGTGTTCCTGCTCGCGCTCGCGATCCTCGACGACATCGTCGGCATCATCTTCATCGCGGTGCTCTTCACCGACGGCGTGAACATCGCGGCGCTCGCCGGGGCGGCGGTGACCGTCGTCGCGTTCGGCATACTGAGCAGGCAGCTCGATACCCGAGGCCGCGTGCCGATCGCCGTCCTGCTGGTGGTGCTCGCGATCACGACCTGGGTGCTGGTGTACCTGTCGGGAGTGCACGCCACCATCGCCGGTGTCGTGCTGGGACTCGCGATGGCGCAGCAGCCCGCCCTCCGGGTGCGTCACGCGCTCGAACCGTGGGTGAACGTCGTCGTGCTGCCGGTGTTCGCCTTCTCCGCCGCGCTCGTCGTGATCCCTGCGGTGCCGCTCTCTCAGCTGTCGCCGGCGTTCTGGGGTGTGCTGGTGGCACTGCCGGTCGGCAAGATCGTCGGCATCGCCGCGTTCGGCTGGCTGTCGCTGCGGGTCGCGCACCGGGGAAGCGCGCCGCCGCTCGCGTTCGCCGATCTGGTCGCCGCCGGAGCGCTCGGCGGCATCGGCTTCACGGTGTCGCTGCTCCTGTCGGAGCTCGCCTTCACGGATGCCGCGGCGCTGCGCGATCAGGCGACGCTCGGCGTGCTCGCGGGTTCCGTGATCTCGCTCCTGCTGGCCGCCGGCCTCGTATCGTGGCGGGCATGGCACTATCGGCAGCGGGCGACGACCGCATCCACGACGACGTGACCGACGCGCGGCCGCACGACGCATCGGATCCGCTCCGCGAGGCGGCGGAGGTCATGCGCGCCGTCCGCGACCGCTGCGTATGGACGCAGCAGATCGACCACCGAGCGCTCGTGCCGTATCTCGTGGAGGAGAGTGCCGAGCTCATCGACGCCGTCGAGGAGGGGTCGCGCGACGAGCTGCGCGAGGAGCTCGGCGACCTGCTCTGGCAGGTGCTGTTCCACGCCGAGATCGCGTCCCGCGACGCAGACGCCCCGTTCGACATCGACGACGTCGCCCGCGGGCTGACAGACAAGATGGTGCGCCGGCATCCGCATGTGTTCGGGGACGCGGTGGCGACCACGCCCGAAGAGGTGCTGGTGCACTGGAACGCCGCGAAGGCCGCGGAGAAGAGCGCGCGCACGAGCGTGCTCGACGGCGTCAGTGAGCGGATGCCGAGCCTCGCCCTCGCCCAGAAGCTCCTGGGCAAGGCGGCCCAGGCCGGTGTGAACGCGCCCTCGGCGTCCGCCGCCGCCGGCGTCCCCTCGGCGTCCGCCGCGCCGGTCGTCGCCCCCTCGGCGTCCGCGAGAGTACAGCGGGTGGACGAAGGTGCGGGTCCTTCCCTGCCCCTCGGCGACCAGATGAACTCTCGCCGGCCTGAGAGCGACGCGAGCGCGAGTGCGAGCCCGGCGTCGGAGGAGGAGCTCGGCGACGCACTGCTGGCCCTCGTCACGACGGCGCGCGCGAACGGCTGGGACGCCGAGCGCGCGCTCCGCGAGCGGCTGCGCGGCCTCGAGCGCGACATCCGCGCGGCCGAGGCCGACCCCGCCGACGGGTGAGGACGTCGGGGTGCGGTGGGATCAGCCCCGCGCGGCCATCTGAAAAGATGGCTGCGTGGCATCCGTCAATCCGCCGCGCGGCATGCGCGACTTCCTCCCTGCTGAAAAGGCCCGTCGCGAGCGCGTGCTCGCCGTCATCCGCGAGCGCTACCGCGCGCACGGGTTCGACGAGATCGAGACGCCGGTGGTCGAGGAGTACGCACGGCTGCACGCGGGCATCGGCGGCGACAACGAGAAGCTCGCCTTCAACGTGCTCAAGCGGGGTCTCGACGCCGATGCCATCCGCGCCGCGGCCGACGATCCCGCGAGCCTGACCGATCTCGGCCTGCGCTACGACCTGACAGTGCCGCTCGCCCGGTTCTACGCCACCAACCGCGGCCAGCTGCCGTCGGTGTTCCGCTCGATCCAGATCGCGCCCGTCTGGCGCGCCGAGCGACCGCAGAAGGGCCGCTACCGCCAGTTCGTGCAGTGCGACATCGACATCATCGGAGACGGTTCGGCGCGCGCCGAGGCCGAGCTCGTCGTCGCGACGCTCGACACCCTCGATGCCCTCGGGCTCGAGGGCGGGAGCGTGCGGATCAACGACCGCCGCGTGCTGGAGTGGATGCTCGACAGCTTCGGCTTCGGCGCCGAGGAGCGCCCCGGCGTCCTCATCACGATCGACAAGCTCGACAAGATCGGGCCCGAGGGGATCGTCGCCGAGCTGCGCGAGCGGGCCCTTCGACAGGCTCAGGGGCCGGACTCGGCGGCGATCGACGCGTTCGAGGCGTTCCTCCGGCGCCCGATGACCCTCGAATACCACCCGTACGGCGAGCGCCAGATCCGCAAGGCGCTCCCGGCGGACGCCCCCGACGAGATCGTGGCGCACCTCGTCGGCATCGGCGAGGCGGCGGCCGCGGCGCGGGCCGCCACGGCGGGCGATGAGCTCGCCGGCGACATCCCGCTCGTGTTCGACCCGTTCCTGGTGCGCGGCATGGGGTACTACACCGGCACGATCTTCGAGCTGGCCCACCCCTCGGTCGACTACTCGCTCGGCGGTGGCGGCCGCTACGACGGCATGATCGGCCGGTTCCTCGGTCAGGACGTGCCCGCGGTCGGCTTCTCCATCGGCTTCGAGCGGATCGTCGACCTCGTCGCCGAGCAGACGGGTGCCGCAGCTCCGGCCGTCGTGCTGGTCCACGACCGCGACGTGCCGGAGGCCGGTCTCCTCGCGCTCAAGGCCGGGCTCGTGCGACAGGGCTCGCGTGTGCGCCTGGAGCAGCGGACGAAGAACCTCAAGGCGCTGCTCGAGCGTGCAGCGTCCGACGGATACACGGCGTTCGCGACCGTGACGGCGGGCACGACCGCCGACGACCTCGCGGTCAAGCCGCTCGCCTGAGCCGCGTGGCGCGCGGTCAGTCCTGCCGCGCGATGCGGAGGCGGATCACCCGGTAGAGCACGCCCGCGCCCACCACGATCACGCCCCCCACGACGGACTGCCACGGCAGCGTCGCCGCCAGGACGAGGCATCCGATCGCGCCGACGATCTGCAGAGCCATCGGGTAGCGCCGCGCGTCGGGCGCCTGGCGGAAGGCGGCGACGTTGGCGACGAAGTAGTACAGGAGCACGCCGAACGACGAGAAACCGATCGCCCCTCGCAGGTCGACGAGCGCGACGAGTGCCACCGCCACCGATGCCGCCGCCAGCTCCGCGCGGTGCGGAACACCCCACCGCGGATGCACCCGATCGAGGAGGCGAGGCAGATCGCCCTCGCGCGACATCGCGAACGCCGTGCGACTCACCCCGGCGATCAGCGCGAGCAGCGCACCGAGCGAGGCCGCCGCGGCGCCGACGCGCACGACCACGCCGATCCAGCCCCACCCCGATCGCGCGGCGGCGTCGGCCACCGGCTCCGTCGACGCGGCGACGCCAGTGGGGCCCAGGGCACTCAGCACCGCGACGGCCACGACGGCGTACACCGCGAGTGCGACCAGGAACGCGATCACGATCGCGCGCGGGATCACACGCCGGGGATCGCGCACCTCCTCGCCCATGGTGGCGATGCGCGCGTAGCCGGCGAAGGCGAAGAACAGCAGGCCGGCGGACTGCAGGATGCCGTAGCCGCCGCCCGCCCGGAGCGTCTCGGCAGAGAACCAGCCCGGGACCGCGTCCGTCGAGAAGGCGGCCGTGACGGCCGCGGCCAGCGCACCGAGCGAGACGACGACGATCACGCGGGCGGCGCCCGCCGTGCGGGTCACGCCGAACCAGTTGACCGCGGTCAGGGCGACCACGGCCACGATCGCGACGGGACGCTCCCATCCGGCGGGCGCCGCGTAGGCGGCGAATGTCAGGGCCATGGCCGCGCAGCTGGCGATCTTGCCGACGACGAACCCCCATCCCGCGATGAAGCCCCACCACGGGCCGAGCTCCGCGCGCCCATAGGCGTACGTCCCGCCCGAGGTCGGGTGCGCGGCGGCCAGCTGCGCCGACGAGGTCGCATTGCCGAAGGCCACGATCGCGGCGATCGCCAGACCGATCAGCAGGCCCGTGCCCGCGGCATCCGCCGCCGGTGACCACACGGCGAACACGCCGGCACCGATCATCGAGCCCAGACCGATGAACACGGCGTCGCCGAGGCCGAGCCGGCGCTGCAGGGAGGGGGACGTCACGCGCGAACTTTAGCGCGCTCGCGCGAACGGCGGATCGGGGGTGCACGGGCCGGCTCCGACCGGCCAGGATAAGCCCATGACGCTGCAGATCCACGCCGTACTGGCGCCGATGGGGCCCGCCACCGCGATCGAACTGACCGATGCGCAGGTCGCCGAGCTGGGAGGCGGCAAGCGTGCCGCTGTCGTGGTCGGGATCGGCGAGCGCCGCGCCCGCGTGCGGCTCGGCGTGATGGACGGGCGCAACCTCATCGGCCTGTCGAAGGCGGTGCGCGCCGAGCTCGGCGTCGAGATCGGCGACGAGGTCGACGCGACCGTCGACCTCGACACCGCCGACCGCGAGATCGAGGTCCCCGCCGACCTGGCTCAGGCGCTCGACGCCGAGGGAGCGCGCGCCGCGTTCGACGCGCTGTCGTTCAGCCGCCGCAAGGAGCTCGCGCGCGGCGTGTCGGAGGCCAAGCGCCCCGAGACCCGCGAACGCCGCGTGGCGGCGGTACTGGCAGAAGTCGGCGCGTCCTAGCCCGCGCCCCCGGTGCGTCACCGGGATGACGGCATCCGTTCATCCGGATGCTGTGGCATGACGGCATGCGACGTGCGCGTGAGGTCGGCCCGGGTGCCGTCGCCGCTGCGTTCGCGGGCGCCGCCCTCGGGGCAGGGCTCGTGCTCCTCGGCGGCCGGGCGATGCTGTCACGACAGGCTGTCGTCGCCCGTCGTCGCATCGGCAAGCCGCTGGGGGAGGAGGCGCTCGACGCCGACCGGATCTGGGTGCGGCGCTTCGACGGCGACCCCGTCGACCTCGTCGTGCTCGGCGATTCGATCGCCGCGGGCCTGGGGGCCGAGCGCCGAAAGGACACGCTGGGTGCTCGGCTCGCGAAAGGGCTCGCGCGCAAGCTCGGCCGCCCGGTGCGGCTGCGGACGGCTGCGATCGTCGGGGCGGAGTCGTCGGTGCTCGCCGAGCAGGTCGACGGGCTCCCCGCCGACTACACGCCCGACGCGGCGGTCATCGTCGTCGGCGGCAACGACATCACCCACCGCGTTCCCGTGCCCACTTCGATCGCGCACCTCGAACAGGCGATCCTGCGGCTGCGTGCTCGGGGCGCCGTGGTCGTGGTCGGAACGTGTCCCGACCTGGGCGCGCTGCGACCCGTGCCGCAGCCGCTGCGCGCGCTCGGCTCGCGGCTGTCGCGCCAGCTCGCCCACGCCCAGGCCGAGGCGGCATATCGGTCCGGTGCGCGACCGGTGTCGCTGAGGCGCGCGGTGGGTCCGTTCTTCGTCACCCAGCCCGACGAGATGTTCAGCCTCGACAGGTTCCATCCGAGCGCACTGGGATACCGGCGCACCGCGGAGGCGCTGCTGCCGGCTCTGCTCGCGGAGCTCGAGTCGGTCAGCGCGCGCCAGGACTGACCCGCCGTCCACAGGTCGACCGCGCCTGCGCAGGACGTTTCGCGAGCAGATCTCCTGTGGAAGCCGGGTCGACCTGTCGGGGTCTCGTCGGGGCGGCGGGATCGCGGGCGGATTCGGCGCGGTCTCAGCCGGCGCTGACGGACGCGGCCCATTCGGCGACGCGGGCCGCGCTCTCCTCTTCGGAGAGGTCCTCGACGCGCGTCATGATCGACCAGCGCACGCCGAACGGGTCGCGCACGCTCGCGTAGCGGTCGCCCGACACGAACGTCGAGGGCTCCTCGCGCACCGTCGCGCCGGCGGCCACCGCGCGGGCGGTGACGGCGTCGACATCGGGCACGTAGATGCCGATCGAATAGCAGTCCTCGTCTCCGTCGGGGGGCGCGACCAGCCCGTAGGCGGGGGAGGGCTCGCCCAGCTGCAGGTAGCCGAGCCCGAAGTCCAGCCCGGCGTGCACGACCGCGCCGTCGAACTCGGTGACGTCGGTCACGCGCGCGCCGAAGACGTCGCGATAGAAGTCGAGCGCCTGCTTCGCCCCGCGGATCGCGAGGAAGGGGGTGAGGCTCGTCGCCCCGTGCGGGCGGCCGTCGGTGGTGTGGGCACCGGTCACGCCGGTGGTGTTCTGGGTGGTCATATGCCCATGCTCACGCGGGGCGGATGCCGCAGGCTTGAAGATTCGCGACACCCTCGGCGGGCATGTGTCGGCGCGCCGCACTAGCGTGTGACCCTGTAACGGATCCGACGCGCGGCGTGCTGTACCCCGAGCGCCTGCCGCGCTTCACGCGGCTCGCGCCGCCGACGGCGGCATCCGATCTCGTGGAATGGTTCTGGTTCCCCGAGGGGGACCTGCCCGATGGCGTCGAATCGCGTCAGCCGATCCTCGGCTATCCGGCGGCGAATCTCGCCGTGGAGCCGGGTGGCGTCACCCGGTGGGGCGCCACGACGCGGACGTCGGAGCGCGTGCTGCGGGGGAGCGGCTGGGCCGTGGGCGCCGTGCTGAAACCCGCCGCCTTCGCGCGGCTCCACGGTGCGCCGAGCGAACTCGTCGACGCTCACTCCGCGCTGGACGAGCCGGAGCTGGCGCGCACCGTGTCGGCGGCGATGCCCGATCTCGGGGCCGCCGCCGCGGTCGTCTCGCACTGGCTGGGTGAGCGGGTCGGCGCTCTGACGCCCGAGGCGCGGCTCGCGAACGCGATGGCAGACCTCCTGACGTCGGATGCCGAGGTCCTCCGCGTCGACGACGCCGCCGAGCGTCTCAAGGTCTCGGTGCGCACGCTGCAGCGGCTCGCCCACCGCACGGTCGGCCTGTCGCCGGCCGCGATGATCCGGCGCCGGCGGCTGCAGGAGGCGGCGCAGCGGGTGCGCGACGATCCGGATGCTGCTCTGGCCGACATCTCGGCCGAGCTCGGCTACGCCGACCAGGCGCACCTCGCGAACGACTTCCGCGCGGTGCTGGGGTTCACCGCGTCGGACTACCGCGCTCGCTGAGGCGCGTCCTCGCGCTGCCCGGGGTGCGGCGGGACCTTCGTCGCGGTGACGCGCTTCTTCTCGCGGACGTAGACCTCGCGGCGGACGCGGGCGACGACCTCGCCCGCCGCATCGGTGATGTCGGTCTCGAACCACTCCAGCACCTTGGCGCCGCCGTGGGCGCGCTCACGGAGCTCCTCGGCCTTCTCGCGCGGCACCTCGAAGCGGGCCGTGAGCACGCCGCGGCCAGGCTTCAGGAACTCGATCTCGCCGCGGGTGTCCCAGACGACGTAGTCGCGTCCGAGCTGGTGCATCACGAGCATGAAGTAGTACGGATCGGTCATCGCCGACATCGACCCGCCGAACGCCGTCTTGACGTAGTTGCGGGTGAAGACGTTGACGTGCAGCTCGACGGTGACGCTCGTCCAGTCGTCGGCGAACCTCCGCACGCGGATGCCGCTGAACAGGTTGGGGATCCACAGGCTCATGCCGAGAGCGAGGCGTCGGGGAGTCACGCGCATGTTTTTCAGGATGACCGAGGCGGGTGAGCACGGAGAAGTCGATTGGCGGATCCCCACAAATGGTATCCGGGGTTATTCTAGTGATATTAGAATTAGTGCATGCTCCTCCGCATTGATCCCGAGAGTGACGCCCCACTGTTCGCGCAGATCGCCGCGTCCGTACGGGCGGATGCCGCGGCCGGGCGGGTGCGTCCGGGCGACCGGCTTCCGGCCGCACGCGACATCGCCGCTGCGCTCGGGGTCAACGTGCACACCGTGCTGCACGCCTACCAGGACCTGCGCGACGAAGGCCTCGTCGAACTCCGCCGCGGTCGCGGCGCGGTGGTGACGGCGCAGGCGGGCACGCTCGAGGACCTCCGCCACGACATCCACGACCTCGTCGCGCGGGCGCGCGCGGCGGGACTCTCACCCGACGCCCTCGCCGCCCTCGTGAAGGAGATCGCCCGTGACCGTTGATGGCACAGCCCCGCCCCGCCCCGTCCTGCGGCGATTCATGCTCGTCGCGGTGTGGCTTCCCGTCGCGCTCGTCGCGCTCGCCGTCGCCGTGCAGCTGCTGCTGCTGCCGCAGCTGCCCGCCACGATCGCCGTCCACTGGAACGCCTCGGGCGAGGCGGACCGGTTCGCACCCGCGTGGACGCAGCCGATCGCGACCGTCGCCTTCGGCCTCGGGGTGCCACTGCTGATCGCCCTCACGTCACTCCCCGGTCTCCGCCGGGGCGATCGCGGGGCGACCTACCGCCTGATGGGCGCCACGGCCGCCGGGATGTCGGCACTCGTGACCGTGGCGCTGACGTGGACGCTCGCCATGCAGGCAGGACTCGACAGCTCCGCAGACGCGCCCGCGGTGTGGCCCGCCCTCGTCGCGTCGCTCGTCGCGGCGGCCGTCGTCGGCGTGGCGGCGTGGGTCATCCAGCCTCGTGAGGAGTCGGCGGATGCCGCCACCCCGCCGGCGACCCCGCTCGCCCTGTCGACGCACGAGCAGGCGCTCTGGATGCGGACGACCAGCATCGCCCGGGGCGCCGCGATCGCGATCTTCGCGGGAGTGCTCGTCATCGTCCTGTCGGCCGTGGTGGCGGCGGTGACCGGCGCGGATCCGCTGCTGGTGTGGCTCCTGGTGGGAATCGCGGTGCTGCTCCTGGCGCTCGCGGCCACCACCCTCGCCTTCCACGTCCGCGTCGACGACAGCGGGCTGCACGTCGACTCGGTGCTCGGCATCCCGCGATTCCACGTGCCGCTGGGCGACATCGAATCGGCCGCGGGCGTGGACGTGAACCCGATGGGCGAGTTCGGCGGCTGGGGTCTGCGCCTGTCGACCGGGAGGCGCTTCGGTGTGGTGCTGCGCGCCGGGGAGGCGATCGAAGTGCTCCGCCGCAGCGGCAAGCGGTTCGTGGTCACCGTGGACGACGCGGGGACGGGCGCCGCGCTGCTCGAGGCTCTGGTCACCCGGGCGGCCACGAGGCCTTGACGCCCGGTCCGCGGCCGGATTGGCTGAGGGCATGGCCGAACCCACACCCGACACCTGGCCCACCCCCGAGAAGTGGTCCCGTGTCGACGCGTACCTGACGGAGCTGCTCGTCGGCCACGATCCCGACCTCGAGCGCGCGGTCGCGGATCAGCAGGATGCCGGACTCCCGGCGATCGAGGTCGCACCCGTGAACGGCAAGCTGCTGCACCTCATGGCGCGGATCTCGGGAGCGCGCCGGGTGCTCGAGGTGGGCACGCTCGCCGCGTACTCGACGATCTGGCTGGCACGCGGCATCCCCGGCGACGGACACGTCGTGACGATCGAGGCGGAGCCCCGCAACGCGGAGCTGGCGCGCGCGAACCTCGACCGCGCCGGAGTGGGCGAGAAGGTCGAGATCAGACTCGGCCGCGGCGCCGACGTCCTGCCCACCCTCGAAGGCGACGAGCCGTTCGACCTGGTCTTCATCGACGCTGACAAGGAGTCCAACACGATCTACCTCGACTGGGCGGCGCGACTGGGGCGGCCGGGCACCGTCGTGATGGTCGACAACACCGTGCGCGGCGGCGAGGTCGCCAATCCCGCGACCGAGAATCCGCAGATCATCGGCGTGCAGCGCGGTCTCGAGATGCTCGGCCGCGACCCCCGCTTCGATGCGACGGCCATCCAGACGCTCGACGCGAAGGGTTACGACGGCATCGCGATCGCGCTGGTCGTGTGACCGCCGCCCTGACGGATGCCGTGGCCGGGTGCACCCGGGTGAGCGTGCGCCGGGACCGTCGTCACAACGCGGCGACGGGTCAGTAGGCTGAGGGGCGGACCGACGACGCTCCAGCGAATCACCCTAAGCAAGGAGAACCCCTGTGGCACAGATCGAGGCTGTAGGCGCCCGCGAGATCCTCGACTCGCGTGGAAACCCGACCGTCGAGGTGGAGGTGCTGCTGGACGACGGCATCGTCCAGCGCGCGGCCGTGCCGTCCGGCGCGTCGACCGGAGCCTTCGAGGCGTACGAGCTGCGTGACGGCGACAAGAGCCGATACAGCGGCAAGGGCGTTCTGAAGGCCGTCGCCGCCGTCATCGACGAACTCGGCCCCGCGATCGAAGGCGTCGAGGCGAGCGAGCAGCGCGTCATCGACGAGATCCTCATCGCCACCGACGGCACCGAGAACAAGTCGCGCACCGGCGCCAACGCGATCCTGGGCATCTCGCTCGCGGTCGCCAAGGCCGCAGCCGACTCGGCCGACCTTCCGCTGTTCCGCTACCTGGGCGGACCCAACGCTCACGTCCTGCCCGTTCCGCTGTTCAACGTCATCAACGGCGGCGAGCACGCCGACAACGGCATCGACTTCCAGGAGTTCTTCCTGGCCCCGATCGGCGCCGACACGTACGCCGAGTCGCTCCGCTGGGGCACCGAGGTCTACCACGTCCTCAAGGGCGAGCTGAAGGCCGCGGGCTTCGCGACCGGGCTCGGCGACGAGGGCGGCTTCGCCCCCGACCTGCCCAGCAACCGCGAGGGTCTGGACTTCCTGATCCAGGCGATCGAGAAGGCCGGCTTCACCCCCGGCACCGACATCGCCGTCGGCCTCGACGTCGCTGCGACGGAGTTCTTCAAGGACGGCGTGTACACCGTCGAAGGCCAGCCGTGGTCGGCCGAGAAGCTGACCGACTACTTCGCCGACCTCGTCGAGAACTACCCGATCGTCACGATCGAGGACGCCCTCGCCGAGGACGACTGGGACGCGTGGAAGGCCCTCACCGACAAGATCGGCTCGAAGGTGCAGCTCGTCGGCGACGACCTGTTCGTCACCAACCCGACCCGCCTGCAGAAGGGCATCGACCTCGGCGTCGCCAACGCGCTGCTGGTCAAGGTCAACCAGATCGGCACCCTGTCCGAGACCCTCGACGCCATCGCTCTGGCGACCCAGAACGGCTACCGTTCGATGCTCTCGCACCGCTCGGGCGAGACCGAGGACACCACGATCGCCGACCTCGCGGTCGCCGTCAACGCGGGTCAGATCAAGACCGGCGCGCCCGCCCGCAGCGAGCGCGTCGCGAAATACAATCAGCTTCTGCGCATCGAAGAGGAGCTCGGCGAGGCCGCGGTGTTCGCGGGCCGCGGAGCGTTCCCCCGGTTCAAGGGCTGATGCGCTGACAGCCTGAAGTCGACGTGAGGGGGAGCCGTGGCCAAGACGACGGCTCCCCCTTCTCGTCCCCCGAGTGCGACGGCACCGCGCCGCCGGCCCGTGAGCGCGCGGCGCCCCGTCGACGTGCGGGGCTGGCTCGGCGGCATCCGCCTCTCGGGCTTCATGGTGATCATGATGGGCCTGGTCGTGCTCGCCGCCTTCGTGCTCGTTCCCACCATCGGCACCTACGTCGACCAGCGTCAGCAGGTCGCCGCGCTCGAGGCGGCCGTGCAGCTGAGCCGTGACGAGGTGGCCGACCTCGAGTCCCAGCGCGAGCGCTGGCAGGACCCCGCCTACATCACCACCCAGGCGCGCGAGCGGCTGTACTACGTCAAGCCCGGTGAGGTCGTCTACCTCGTCGACGACGATCTGCCGCCCGAGCTCGCGCCGCAGGAGCAGGAGCCGGTGAGCGACGAGCTCGAGGCCGCCGATGCGGACTGGATGTCGAAACTCGTCCGCTCGGTGACGGCGGCGGGGCTCGCCCAGACCGTAACGCCGGTCACCGTCGGCGTCCCCGACCCCGAACCCTCGTCCACGCCGACGCGCTGACCGCCCCGATCGCGCCGACCGCTCAGCGGTATCGCGGTCCAGCACCGTCCCAGGTGGCGCCGGTACCCTGGGCCCGACCAAGGAGCTGCTCTGTGACGACCCCGCCATACCCCCCTGTCAGCGATGCCGATCTGGCCGTGCTTCGCGAACAGCTCGGTCGCCCGGCCCGCGGAGTCGTGGGGATCGCGGCGCGCTGCGTGTGCGGCAACCCCACCGTGGTGGCCACGTCGCCGCGGCTCCCCGACGGCTCGCCGTTCCCCACGTTCTACTACCTGACGCACCCGGCTGCGACCGCCGCGATGTCGGTCCTCGAGGCCGACCACGTCATGCGGGAGCTCTCCGACGTGCTGGCCGACGACGAGGAGGTCGCCACGGCGTACCGGCTCGCGCACGAGGCGTACCTGCGCGACCGCTCCGCGTTCGGCGAGGTGGACGAGATCGCCGGCATCTCGGCCGGGGGCATGCCGACGCGCGTCAAGTGCCTCCACGCGCTCGCCGGACACGCCCTCGCCGCCGGTCCCGGGGTCAATCCGATCGGCGACCGCGCGCTCGCGCTCTCGTCGTGGTCGCCCGAGCGCTGCGTGTGCGCGCAGCCGGGATCGGGCGGATGATCCGCCGCGCCCTCGCCGCCTTCGCGTCGGCTGCTGTCGCCGCGACGCTGATCGTGGCGGGTCCCGTGGCGGCCCAGGCGGCGCCCACCGAGGAAGATCCGGTCCGCGCCGCGGAGTACTGGCTGGACGACTACGGCGTCGAGAAGGCATGGGAGACGACGCGCGGCGCCGGCGTGAAGATCGCCGTCATCGACACCGGGATCAGCCGCGGACCGGTCGAGTTCGACGGCGCCGTCGCCGGCGGCACGGATGTCTCCGGCGTCGGCTCGTCCGACGGGCGCACGCCCGTGGGTGCGGTCGACGCCGATCACGGCAGCTGGGTCGCGTCGCTCGCGGCCGCCCGGGGCACCGGCCCCGCCACCGGCATGATCGGCGTCGCGCCCGAAGCGCAGCTGCTGTCGGTGTCGGTCGCCTTCGGCTCATCCGCGCAGCGACCCTTCGCCGACCAGATCGCCGACGCGATCCGCTGGTCGGTCGACAACGGCGCCGACGTCATCAACATGTCGCTCACCACGAATGTGCCGGACTGGCCCGAGAGCTGGGACGACGCGTTCCTGTACGCGTTCGACCACGACGTGGTCATCGTGGTCGCCGCCGGCAACCGGGGGAGCGGCACGACCCGCGTCGGCGCGCCGGCCACCATCCCCGGCGTGCTGACCGTGGGAGGTGTGGACCGCTCCGGCAAGGCGAGCGTGGACGCGTCCACGCAGGGCATCACCATCGGCGTCTCGGCGCCCAGTGAGGAGCTCGTCGGAGTGTCGGCCGACTCGACGCTGGTCTCGTGGGACGGCACGAGCGGCGCCGCCCCGATCGTCGCCGGCATCGCGGCACTGGTGAGGGCTGCGCACCCCGACCTCGACGCCGCGAACGTCATCAACCGGATCGTCAAGACCGCGCGTCCCGCGGCCGGCGTCACCGCAGTGCCCGACGTGCTGTACGGCTATGGACTCGTGGATGCCGCGGCGGCCGTGACGGCGAGCCTCCCGACGGTGACCGCCAACCCGATGGGCAGCCTCGAGGACTGGGTGCGGCTGTATCGCCGGGCGCCCGTGGCGCCGATGCCGGAGGAGCCGGCGCCGAGCGTCGAGGTTCCGGCTCTCCCCGACGCCGACGCCGCGACGCGGGTCTCCTCGCCGCTGCTCCCGGACCGGGAGACCGTCGTCTACGGCACCCTGCCGCTCCTGTTGGTCACAGCGACGGCTATACTGGTGGCGCTCGGCGTCACCGCTGCTGTCCGACGCATCCGATTGGCGTCCCGCGCGCCGAGCCGCTGACACAGGAGGAGTACTCCAAACCGTGACCAACACCGTGCCCAAGATCCTCATCGTCGGTGGCGGATACGCAGGCTTCTACACGGCCTGGAAGCTCGAGAAGCATCTGCGCAAGGGCGAGGCGGAAGTGACGATCGTCGATCCGCTGCCTTACATGACCTACCAGCCGTTCCTCCCCGAGGTCGCGGCCGGCTCGATCGAGGCGCGCCACTCCGTCGTGGCCCTGCGCCGCCACCTCAAGCGCACGAACGTCGTCGCTGCCAAGGTGACCGGCATCAACCACGCCGGCAAGGTCGCCACGATCACCCCGATCGCGGGCGAGCCGTACGAGTTCGCCTACGACCAGATCGTCGTGACCGCCGGCGCCGTCTCGCGCACCTTCCCGATCCCCGGGATCGCCGACAACGCGATCGGCCTGAAGACGATCGAAGAGGCCGTCGCGATCCGCGACCGGCTGATGTCGAACTTCGACAAGGCGTCGACGCTTCCCCCGGGTCCCGACCGCGACCGCCTGCTGACCGTCGTGGTGGTCGGCGGCGGGTTCGCCGGCATCGAGGTGTTCGCCGAGCTGCGCTCGCTCGCCTCGTCGCTGGTCAAGAGCTACCCGCAGATCACGTTCGACGACACGCACTTCCACCTCATCGAGGCCATGAGCCGCATCATGCCCGAGGTGTCGCTGAAGACGAGCGAGTGGGTGCTCAAGAACCTCGCCCAGCGCGGCGCATCGGTCCACCTCGACACGCAGGTCACCGGAGCCGTGGGCGGCAACATCGAGCTCTCCACGGGCGAGACCATCCCCAGCGACCTCATCATCTGGACCGCCGGCGTCATGGCGAACCCCACGGTGGTGCGCGGCGGCGACCTCCCCGTCGAGGAGCGCGGTCGCATCCGCACCCGCGCCGACCTGCGGGTGGGCAGCGAGGACGAGATCGTCGAGGGCGCCTGGGCGGCCGGAGACGTGTCGGCCGTGCCCGACCTCACCGGCGGTGGCGTGGGCGGCTACTGCGTCCCGAACGCCCAGCACGCGGTGCGCCAGGCGAAGCTCCTCGCGAAGAACCTCGTCGGCGTCCTGCGGGGCGAGCTGCCGCGCGAGTACTACCACAAGAACCTCGGCGCCGTCGCGGGCCTCGGCCTCTGGGTCGGCGTGTTCCAGTCCGGCAAGCTCGCGCTCAAGGGACCCATCGCGTGGATCGCGCACCGCGGCTATCACGGCCTGGCGATGCCGTCGTGGGAGCGCAAGTGGCGCGTGCTGTGGGGCTGGTGGAACAACTTCTGGCTCGGCCGCGACATGGTGAACCTGTCTACGGTGCAGAACCCGCGGTACGTCTTCGAAGAGTTCGCAGCGCGTCCGCGTCCGCCGCAGCCCGTCGAGGCGCCGGTCGAGCCCGCCGCTGCGGTCGCGCCGGCCAAGAAGGCCCCTGCGCGCAAGCCCGCCGCGAAGGCCGCCGACGCCGAGAAGGTCGCAGCGAAGTAGGCCCGCGGAATGCCGCAGGCTCGTCTGACAAGATGAGCCTGCGGCATTCGCGTTCCCGGCGGAACGCGGTCGGCCCCCGTAGCCCAACGGCAGAGGCAGGCGACTTAAAATCGCTCGAGTGTGGGTTCGAATCCCACCGGGGGCACCGGCTGCACACCCTCGCGGTGCCTGAGAAGACGCGTTAGCCTGGGCAAAAGCGGCGAAGGGGCCTCGGCATGAGCGAGAACGGCACGGACCGTCGGAGCGCGGACGGTCGGAGCGCGCGCGAGCAGAAGGCGCCGAAGAGCGGCTGGTGGTGGAAGCTCACCGCGCTGCTGCTCGGTGCCCCGCCGATCGCGGTCTATGGTGCCGAGGACGAGGTCGAACAGGAGCGCGCCGCGAGGGCGAAGGACTGACGCCGTTGGTCGGCTGTCGCACGCCTGCGAACGCTCTCATGATCCTGTCATCGCAGGCGTCCGCGGCACCTTAGGCTGGTGCGATGCGCACGCACCCGAAGCGAGCCGTATGAGTCTCGATCTGCTGTCCTCACCCACCGCGACGAAGCCATGGGCCCACCCCGCGTTCTACTGGGGCGCCATGACCCACGCCCTCGCCGAGATCAGCGGCCCCGTCGCCGCCATCAACGCCGGGGCCCTGCGCTACAACGCCCTCGACCTGGTCGTGCGAGCCGGAGGCGTCCCCATCCGCGTGGCGAGCAAGTCGGTGCGGGTGCGCGAGGTTCTCGACGCGGTGCTCGCTCTGCCGGGCTACGCGGGCGTCCTCGCCTTCACGCTCCCCGAGGCGCTGTGGCTCGCGGAGACCATGGATGACATCGTCCTCGGCTACCCGACGGTCGACCGCGCGGCGATCGCGGCCCTCGCGGCGGACGAGGCCGCCGCCGCACGCGTCACCCTGATGGTCGACGACCTCGCCCAGCTCGACCTGGTCGACGCCATCGCCGCGCCGAGCACGCGGCCTGAGATCCGCGTCGCCATCGACGCGGACGCGTCGTGGCGTGCGCCCGCCCTCGGTCACATCGGCGTGCTGCGCTCGCCCGTGCACGAGGCGGCGGAGGTGGCTGCGCTGGCGCGTTCGATCGCCGCGCGCCCCGGCTTCCGGCTCGTCGGCCTGATGATGTACGAGGCCCAGATCGCCGGTCAGGGCGACGCGACGGGGTCGGGGGATGCCGTCATCCGTTGGATGCAGCGCCGCTCGGCCGCTGAGCTGCTCGACCGCCGCGCGGCCATCGTCGCCGCCCTGCGCGACATCGCGCCCCTCGAGTTCGTCAACGGCGGAGGGACGGGGTCGCTCGAGCTGACGGCATCCGATCAGTCCGTGACCGAGGTGACCGCCGGGAGCGGACTGCTCGCCGGTCACCTGTTCGACGGCTACCGCGCCTTCGACCCGGCGCCGGCGGCGGCCTTCGGGCTGGAGGTCGTACGCAAGCCCGCCCCCGACGTGGCCACGGTGCTCGGCGGCGGATGGATCGCGTCCGGGCCTGCTCTCGAGTCGCGCCAGCCGCGTGCCGTGTGGCCGGCTGACCTGCGCATGGCGCCGCGCGAGGGAGCCGGCGAGGTGCAGACGCCGTTGCGCGGGGACGCGGCACGCGACCTGCGGATCGGCGACCGCGTCTGGTTCCGCCACTCGAAGAGCGGAGAGCTCGCCGAACGCGTCGCCGCATACCATCTGGTCGACGGCGACGAACGCGTCGGAGTGCTGCCGACGTACCGCGGCGAGGGGAAGGCGTTCCTGTGACCCGCCCCGGCGGCGTCTGGCGCAACTGGGCGCGGACGGAGTCGGTGCGACCGCAGCGCGTGGAGTTCCCGCCGACGGTGGCGGCCGTGCAGCGAGCGGTGGTCGCGGCGGCAGCTCAGCACATCCCCGTCAAGGCGGTGGGGGCGGGCCACAGCTTCACCGGCATCGCCGTGGCACCGGGGGCGCTGCTCGAGCTCCGCGATCTCAGCGGCCTCGTGTCCGTCGATGTGGATCGCGGCCGGGTGACCCTGCTCGCCGGCACGCGTCTGCACCGGATCCCGGCGCTCCTGGCACCCTTCGGCCTCGCGATGGAGAACCTCGGCGACATCGACCGGCAGTCGCTCGCCGGAGCGATCTCCACCGGCACGCACGGCACCGGCGCCCGCTTCGGCGGCATCGCGGCGCAGGTGGTGGGCGCGACGCTGGTCACGGCCTCCGGCGACCTGCTCACCGTGAACGAGGACGAGAACCCTGAGCTGATTCCGGCTGTCGCTCTCGGGCTCGGCGCGCTCGGCATCCTCGTCGATGTCACGCTGCAGTGCGTTCCCGCCTACGTGCTGCATGCGGTGGAGCAGCCGGAGCTGCTCGACGCCGTGCTGGCGGCGCTCGATGACCGCGTGGCGGCGGCCGACCACTTCGAGTTCTACTGGTTCCCGCACACCGACCGCGCGATGACGAAGACCAACACGCGCCTGCCTGACGGCGCGCCGCGGCATCCGCTCTCGCCGGTGGGCAAGTGGGTCGACGACACGCTCGTCGGGAGCGGCCTGCACCAGGTGGCGTGCTCGACGGGCCGGGCGATCCCCGCACTCGTCCCGACCATCAACCGCGTGTCGGCGAAGGTGTGGGGCGACCGGGAGTTCACGGATGCCTCGGCCCGCGTGTTCGCGACCAGCAGGTCGGTGCGGTTCCGCGAGATGGAATACGCGCTGCCGGCGGCGAACGTGCGGCGGGCGTTCGAGGCGCTCCGCGCGCTCGTCGACGAGCGGGGATGGCGTATCGGCTTCCCCGTCGAGGTGCGCTTCGCCGCGGCCGACGACCGCTGGATGTCGACCGCCTACGGCCGCGCCTCGGGGTACATCGCGGTGCACAGGTACTGGCGCGAGGACCCGACGGAGTACTTCGAGGCGGTCGAGGAGATCATGCTCGGCTTCGACGGGCGACCGCACTGGGGCAAGATGCACACCCTCGGCGCGCAGACATTCCGCGAGCGGTATCCGCGCTTCGACGACTTCGTCGCCCTCCGTGATCGCCTCGACCCCGAGCGGCTGTTCCGCAACCCGTATCTGGATCGCGTCCTCGGTGGGTAACGGCTGAGAGTACCGGGATCGGCCTCATGCCGCGAGGGCCCGCGTCGGTAGGATGAGGTCACTACCGAACGGAGCCTCGGCACATGGAATGGCTGATCCCAGTCCTTATCGTGGTGGCGCTCGCCGTCATCGTCGGCATCTATCTCTGGGCGACGTACAACTCGCTCGTCCAGTTGAACGTGCGCGTCGATGAGGCGTGGAGCGACATCACCGTCCAGCTCAAGCGTCGAGCGGACCTGCTGCCGAACCTCATCGAGGCCGTCAAGGGATACGCCACGCACGAGAAGGCCGTGTTCGAGCGTGTGACGCAGGCGCGCGCCGACACGCTGTCGGCGACCGGCCCCGCCGAGGCGGGCGCTGCAGAGGGACGCATGCAGCAGGCGCTGAAGTCGCTGTTCGCCGTCGCGGAGGCGTACCCGCAGCTGCAGGCGAGCCAGAACTTCCTCCAGCTGCAGCAGTCGATCGTCGACACCGAGGACAAGATCCAGGCCTCGCGCCGCTTCTACAACGGCGGCGTGCGCGAGCTGAACACCAAGATCAAGGTGTTCCCGAACAACATGTTCGCGCGCAACCTGGGCTTCCACGAGCGCGAGTTCTTCGAGGTGATCGACGGCGCCGCGATCTCGGAGCCGCCGCGCGTGCAGTTCTGACGCGACTCGGAGCACTGCGAGCGCCGGCGAGCACATCGAGATCTTCCCGAACGCACCGGATGTCGCCGCCCGGCGGTAGCGTCGGGGCGTGACTCTCCGGCTGACGCGTGAGGAGGCGCGCCGCATCGCGGTGCGCGGACAGCTGCTGACAGCAGAGCGGCCCGCAGGGATCGTGGAGACGATCGACGCGCTCACCATCGTGAACATCGAGCCCACTGCGGCGATCGCACCCAGCGCCGACCTGATCCTGTGGAGCCGGCTCGGCTGGCCGTACCAGCCGGCCGACCTCGTGCGCCTGGTCGAGGAGGACCGCGCCGTGTTCGAGTGGGGCGGCTTCTACCGGGCGATGACCGACCTTCCGCTGCTGCTTGCTGAGATGCGCCACCGGCCGCACTCGGCGCAGGCACGGGAGTGGCTGGCCGCCAACGACGTGTTCCGGCGCGAGGTGCTGGCCCGGCTCCGCGCTGAGGGGCCGCTGCGGGCCGCCGACATCCCTGATGCGGCCCAGGTGTCGTGGCGCTCGTCGGGGTGGACGAACAACCGCAACTCGATGCAGCTCCTCGAGATCCTCGTGATGTGCGGAGACGTGGCCATCTCGTCGAGGGATGCCGCCGGCCGGCTGTTCGATGTCGCCGACAGGGTCTACCCGGCCGATGTGGTGGCGCTCCCCGACGAGGAGGCCGCGCGGGAGCGAGCGGAGCGCCGCCTCGCCTCGCTCGGCATCGCGCGTGCGAAGGGCATCGCGCAGCCGCTGGAGCCGGTGGACGTCGGCGAGATCGGCGAGGAGGCGGTGGTCGACGGGACGGACGGCTCGTGGCGCGTCGACCCGGACGCGCTCGAGGGGCTCGCCGCCTTCGCGCCGCGCACCGCGCTGCTGTCACCCTTCGACCGGCTGGTGTTCGACCGCCGCCGGCTGGACGAGATCTTCGGGTACGAGTATCTGCTCGAGATGTACAAGCCGGCCGCCAAGCGCCGGTGGGGCTACTTCGCGCTGCCGATCCTGTACGGCGATCGGTTCGTCGGGAAGCTCGACGCCAAGAGCGATCGCAAGGCCGGCGTTCTGCGGGTGCACGCGGTGCACGAGGACGAGCCGTTCACCGACGAGATCCGCCAGGCGGTGGATGCCGAGATCCAGGATCTCGCTCGCTGGCTCGGCCTCGACGTCCTGGGTTCCCCCGCCGCCTGAGACCGAAGTCCAGCGCGCGCCCGCCGCCTGCGCCTTCGTCAGCTCACGAGCTCTTCGACCGCATCGGCACCCGGCTTCGCGGTCGCAGGCTCGTCGGCACCGGGCTCCTCGGGCGAGAGGGCGACGGGTTCGGCCGGCCCGGAGTCATGCCGCACGGCCTCGGGCATCACGCGGGCGAGGTCCTCGACCGCGTCGCCCCAGCGCGAGATCGAGATGGACTCCAGTCCCTGCCAGGCGGCCGCGAGACGGAGCTCCGCGGCGAGGCGGGGTGCGGCATCCGCGGGTCGTCCGTGCTCCCACCACGCCGCCTGCACGCGCAGCGTCGAGGCGGCACGATCGGCTTTGAGGTCGACGCGGCCGACGATGTCGTCGTCGATGAGGACGGGAAGCGAGTAGTAGCCGAATCGGCGCTGGGGTGCCGGCGTGTAGATCTCGATGCGGTACTCGAAGTCGAAGAGCCGCTCGGCGCGATCCCGGAACCACACCACGGGGTCGAACGGGGTGAGGATCGCGGCGGCCTCGATGCGCCGCGGCACGACCGCCTCTCGGTGCAGCCACACCTTGGCCGGTCGCCTCCCGGCGGTCCACCCCTCGACGGTGACGGGGTGCAGCTCACCGGCGTCGGTGAGATCGTCGAGCGCCGCCGTGATGGCCTTGCGATCGGCGATCCGCCAGTAGTCCGCGATGTCGGCGGCCGTCGCCACACCGTGGGCCCGTGCCGCGCGCCGCACGAGCTCGTGCACGGCGTCGTCGCGGGGGACCGGGGCATCGAGCACCTCGTGGGGGATCACGTGCTCCGCCAGACCGTATCGACGCTCGAACCCGCGGCGACCCGCGATCGCGACCTCGCCGAACATCCAGAGGTGCTCGAGCGCCTGCTTCACGACATCCCAGTCCCACCACGGGCCGCGCGCGCCCTTCTTGGCGTCGTGCTCGATCTGCGCCGGACGCAGCGGACCCCGGTCGGCGAGCTCGGCGCGCACCCAGCCGACGATCTCGCGATGGGTGTCGGACCAGCTGCCGGCACCACCGTACTTGGCACGCATCGCCTGCATGCGGAAGTCGAAAAGCCCCCAGTCGGCGGCGGGGATGAAGGAGGCCATGTGCGCCCAGTACTCGACGTACGGCGAGCGCCGGGCGAACAGCAGCCGGTCGAGGGCGGCGGTGTCGTACGCGCCGAGGCGCGAGAACAGCGGCATGTAGTGCGACCGGGCGAAGACGTTGACGGAGTCGATCTGCAGCGTCGCCATCCGCGTCAGCGCGCCGTTCAGCTGCCGCGTCCCCGCGGCGGAGGGGCGCGGGCGCGCGAACCCTTGTGCGGCGAGCGCGACACGCCGCGCTTCTGCGGCGCTGAGTGAGGACTTCACGCGCGTCAGCCTAGCCAGCGGCTCCGACATCCGCCCCGCCGTCTTCATGACCGTCGCGGAATGCGACGCGCCTAGACTGGGCGAATGAGCACTGGGCGTACGAGCGGCTCCGACGACAAGCCCCGCAGCTCGCTCTTCGATGCCGTCCGCGACCGCAGCCGTGTGGTCTCCACCGAGACCTCCGCCGCGGTGCCGCGCGGTCTCCGGGTCGCCACCGCCTACTCGTGGCGGGTGATCGTCGTCGCTGCAGCCATCGGCATCGGCGTCTGGCTCGTCATCCAGCTGAAGCTGCTGGTCATCCCGCTCCTGATCGCCATCCTCATCACCGCTCTGCTATGGCCGACGTTCGCGTGGATGCTGCGCCGGCGGGTGCCGCGCTGGCTCGCCATCGTCATCTCGGTCGTCGGCACCCTCGCGATCGTGACGGGACTGCTCTGGCTCGTCGTCTGGCAGATCATGCAGCAGTGGGACTCCGTGCAGGCCAGCACGGTCGCCGCGATCGACCAGTTCCGGCAGTACCTCATCGACGGGCCGCTGCATCTGAGCCCCGAGCAGATCGACGACCTGCTGGATCAGGGCTGGGTCTTCATCCAGCAACAGGCCGAGCTCCTCTGGTCGGGCGCGCTGGCGATCGGATCCACGATCGGTCACGTCGTCACCGGCGCCGTGCTCGCGTTCTTCATCCTGCTGTGCCTGCTCGCCGATGGCGCCGGCATCTGGCGGTGGACGCTGCGGCTGTTCCCCAAGAAGGCACGCCCCGCGGCCGACGGCGCCGGACGCGCCGGCTGGGTCACCGTCGTCAACTACGCCCGCACGCAGCTGCTGGTCGCGACGATCGACGCGATCGGCATCGGCCTCGGCGCGGCCCTCCTCGGCGTCCCGCTCGCGATCCCGGTCGCCGTGCTCGTCTTCCTCGGCGCGTTCGTGCCGATCGTCGGTGCCGTCGTCACCGGGGCCGTGGCCGTGTTCCTCGCACTCGTCTACAACGGTCCGTGGATCGCGCTCTGGATGCTCGTCGTGGTGCTGGGCGTGCAGCAGCTCGAGGGCCACGTGCTGCAGCCGCTGCTCATGGGGTCCGCCGTCAAGGTGCACCCGCTCGCGGTCGTGCTCGTGGTGGCCGGCGGTGCGATGATCGCCGGCATCCCGGGCGCCCTGTTCGCCGTGCCGCTCGCGGCATTCGTCAACGTCGTCGCCGTCTATCTCGCCGAACGCGCCTGGGAGACCGGAGTCAAACCCTCCGGCGACCTCATCTGGAGCACCGTTCCGCGGCAGAGGAGAGTCCGTTCGTGACCACCGCCATGTCTTCCGCCGGCCACGCCCGACCCGTGGCGACCGCCGCAGACGCCGGCTCGTCGGCGTTCATCGTGCCGACGCTCGCGGACTTCGAGGACGCCAGGGCCACGCTCGAGGGCGTCATCGCCCATACTCCGCTCGATAAGTCGCAGCACCTGTCGGACGTCCTGGGCGTGCCGGTGCATCTGAAGCTCGAGAACCTGCAGCGGACCGGCTCGTTCAAGATCCGCGGTGCGACGTATCGCCTGTCGCGGCTGACGGCGGAGGAGCGCGCGCGCGGCGTCGTCGCCGCCTCGGCCGGCAACCACGCGCAGGGCGTGGCGCTCGCGGCCAAGGCGCTCGGCATCCGCGCGACGATCTTCATGCCGCTGGGCGTGCCCGTGCCGAAGCTGCTCGCCACGCGCGGGTACGGCGCCGACGTCGTGCTCGAAGGAGCCACCGTCGAGACGCCGCTCCGGCTGGCCGCCGAGTTCGCCGAACGCACCGGCGCCGTCTTCATCCACCCGTTCGACCACCCCGACGTCATCGCGGGCCAGGGCACGCTCGGCCTGGAGCTCATGGACGAGCTGCCCGACCTCGACACCATCGTGCTCGGCATCGGCGGGGGAGGGCTCATCGCCGGCGTCGCCGCCGCCGTGAAGGCCCGCGCGGCCGCGGAGGGGCGGACCGTCAGGGTGATCGGCGTGCAGGCGGCGAACTCCGCCGCGTATCCGCCATCCCTCGCGGCGGGGCATCCGCTCGAGATCCCGACGCTGCCCACCATCGCCGACGGCATCGCCGTGGCGCGGCCGGGCGACCTGCCGTTCGAGATCATCCGCGACCTGGTCGACGAGGTGGTCACGGTCACCGAGGACGACATCGCCCGTGCCCTGCTCGTGCTGCTCGAGCGGGCCAAGCAGGTCGTCGAGCCCGCGGGCGCCGTCGGCGTGGCCGCGATCCTCGCGGGCAAGGTCGTGGCGAGCGGTCCGACCGTGACGGTGCTGTCGGGGGGCAACATCGACCCGCTGCTGCTCCAGCGCGTCGTCGCGCACGGGCTGGCGGCATCCGGCCGGTACATGACCCTGCGCATCCCGCTGCCCGATCGCCCCGGTCAGCTCGCGCAGGTGTCGGAGCTGCTGGCGATCGCCGGGGCGAACGTCATCGAGGTGCTGCACACCCGCCACGGGCAGGGGCTGCAGATCAGCGAGGTGATCCTGCAGCTGAGCGTCGAGACGCGTGGCGAGGAGCATCGCGCGCACGTCATCTCGGTGCTCGAGGATGCCGGCTACGCGCCGACTGTGGTCCCCGACTAGCGCGCGGGACGCGCTCGGCGGGCCTGGCTGCTACTGGCCGTTGTAGGTCTCGACCTTGACGATCTCGACGGAGATCTCGCGGCCGTTCGGAGCGGTGTACGAGGTCTTCTCGCCCTCCTTGCGGCCGAGGATCGCGGTGCCCAGCGGCGAGGCCTCGCTGTAGACATCGAGCTCGGAGCCGACGGCGATCTCGCGGTTGCCGAGGAGGAAGACCTCTTCGCCGCCGGCGATGATCGCGGTGATGACAGTGCCCGGCTCGACCACGCCGGTGCTCTGCGGAGCCTCGCTGACCGTGGCGGTCTTCAGCAGATGCTGGAGAGTCCGGATGCGGGCCTCCTGCTTGCCCTGCTCGTCCTTGGCGGCGTGATAGCCGCCGTTCTCCTTGAGGTCGCCTTCTTCGCGCGCGGCCTCGATGCGCTTGGCGATCTCCTCGCGGCCGGTCGTCGAGAGGTGCTCGAGCTCGGCGGCCAGGCGGTCGTACGCGTCCTGGGTGAGGAAGGTCACGGGGGCGTCGGTGGACACGGCTGACTCCTTCGTTGGGCCCGGCGTGCGAACGGCACGGGCATAAACCGAACGCCCTGGCTCACGGCCAGGGCGCGATTCGACTGATGTCCCGTCAGACTACGTCACCCAGCAGGAGTTGACAAAACCTGTCGTCGCCAGCGCGGTGGTGGGGATGACCTCGCGGAATGCCCGCGCGTGGAGGTCGGAGGCCGGCAGTTCGACCACCCTCCAGCCCACCACGCCGTGCTCTTCGTCCTGCGCCTCGATCGCGCAGGCGACCGCGGATCCCGGGGGAGCGGTGATCTGGAATCCGAGAGTCACCGAGTGCTCGTCGGCGACCTCGAAGGAGGTCGTGTCGGAGTCGACCGCGTCCAGTGCGTTCTGCACCGTGAACCAGCCGAACAGGGCGACGATTCCGACCGCGACGAGGATGCCGGCGCCGATCGCCCAGCGACGTCCCGGGGAGCGCTGACGGCCGTAGCGCTCGTCGAGCATGTCCTGCGTGGTCACGCCGCACCCCTGACGTCTCATCGGCCCGGATCGGAAAGATTAGGCTGGAACTCCAGGCTATGCGCTCGCGCGCACCCCCGACGACAGCGCCCGCTCCGCGGGCAGAGCGAGGACCCCATGCAGCACGCGATCGTCGCCCTCCTGAGCGCCGCGGCGACTCCGACGCCGACGCCCTCCCAGGTGGACCCCGACATCGTGACGCCCGGCGTCGTGGGCTTCGTCGTCACCGCGTTCATCGCGATCGCGGTGATCCTGCTGGTGTGGGACATGATGCGCCGCATCCGCCGCGGCCGCGTGCGCGCCGACATCCAGGAGGAGCTGGATGCCGAGGAGCAGGCGGCGCGGGCGACCGAGGCCACCGAGGTCGACGACGAGAGCATCGATCCTGCGGACGACGAGAACCGCGGCGACGACGCCGGCGGAGCCGCTCCGAAGAGCTGAGCGCGGCGGAAGCGCTCCGAAAGCGCTGAGGTACGCGCTGCCGCTTGCGGCGGCACCGGGCGGGTCAGCCCGGGAGGCCGAGAGACGGTGAGAGCGGATTCAGCGCGATCAGCAGACACGCCGTCCAGTGGCAGAGGAAGGCCAGCACCGTGCACACGTGGAAGATCTCGTGGAAGCCGAAGTGGCCGGGCCACGGGTTGGGCCGCTTGAGCGCGTAGACGATGGCGCCACCGGTGTAGAGGAGCCCCCCGACGGCGACGAGGATCATCATGGCGGCGTTGGCCTCGAACAGGTCGACGAGGTACATGACCGCCGCCCAGCCCAGCGCGAGGTAGAGCGCGACATAGAGCCAGCGCGGCGCGTTGATCCAGAAGACCCGGAACAGGATGCCGACCAGCGCGCCGCTCCACACCAGCACGAGCAGCAGCGCGCCCTCCTGCGGCGGAAGCGCGAGCGTGGCGATCGGGGTGTAGGTGCCGGCGATCAGCAGCAGGATGTTGGCATGATCGATGCGCTTGAGGATCGCCTTGGTCCTCGGGTTCCAGTCGAACCGGTGGTACAGCGCCGAGTTGCCGAACAGCAGCAGCGATGTGGCCATGAACACCGCGCACGCCCACTTGGCCGGTGCGCCCTGCGCGAGCGCGATCAGCACGATGCCGGCAACGATGGCGATCGGGAAGGTGGCCGCATGGATCCAGCCACGCCAGGAGGGCTTGATCTCGGGCGTCGCCGCGTCGACGGCGGCGGCATCCATCAGGGGCAGCACGGGAACCTCGGGGGCCCGGGGGGCACTGCGACGACGGCTCATCACCTCAGCGTAGACGGCGCCGCATGCCGGCCGGGGAACATGGCCCGACCCCTGGATGCCCGGGGGCCGGCCGCGCTAGGGTCCGCGCTGCGCGAGGGGTAGCGTAGGTCTGTGGCGCGCGGCGAGACGAACGAGGGCAGAGGGCCCCTCTACCGCCTCTACATCAACCGCCTGCGTCGCCGGCTCGATCCCGCGGCCGTGCCCCGCCACCTCGCGATGATGATCGACGGCAATCGCCGCTGGGCCAAGCAGCTCGGGTACGACTCGGCCGCGCACGGCCACCGCGCGGGGGCGGCGAAGATGAAGGAGTTCCTGCGCTGGTGCGACGACGTGGGCATCCGCGTCGTGTCGCTCTACCTGCTCTCGAACGACAACCTCCGCAAGCGCGACTCCCGCGAGCTGTCGGATCTGATCGAGATCATCGCCGAGCTCGCCGACGAGCTGTCGCACGAGCGCGACTGGCGCGTGAAGCACGTGGGCCGCGCCGTCGCGCTGCCGGGCGATCTCGCGCAGGTGCTCGCCGACGTCGAAGCCCGCACCAAGGACAACACCGGCATGCACGTCAACCTCGCGGTGGGCTATGGCGGACGCGGCGAGATCGTCGACGCCGTGCGCAGCATCATCGCGCAGCACGACGAGCAGGGCGGATCCCTCGAGGAGCTCGCTGCGAGCCTCACGCCCGAGCAGATCGGGGAGCACCTCTACACGGGCGGTCAGCCCGATCCCGACCTCGTGATCCGCACGTCGGGCGAGCAGCGGCTGAGCGACTTCCTGCTGTGGCAGTCGGCGCACTCGGAGTTCTACTTCGTCGAGGCGCTGGGGCCGGACCTCCGCGAGGTGGACTTCCTGCGGGCCATCCGCGACTTCACCTCGCGGGAGCGCCGCTTCGGGGGCTGACCGACCGCGTCTATCCCACACGGAGCTTCTCCTTCGTCGAGGCGCTG
>NZ_DATCVK010000013.1:0-8884 GCF_036566905.1 Microbacterium sp.
TCGGCGAGCACCTGCAGCTTGCCGGCGCGCTTCGCGGTCTCGATGACGCCGTCGTCGTCGACGATCGCCACTCCCGCCGAGTCGTATCCGCGATACTCCAGACGGCTGAGACCAGCCATGAGCACGTCGAGGCTGTTGCGCTCTCCGACGTACCCGACGATTCCACACATAGGGGCGATTCTACCGGCGGCCCACTGAGCAGGTCCCCCACGGCGACCCGGATCGGCGCCGACACTAGACTGACACGGTGCTGGATCCGCAGAGCCCGTCGTCGCACGTCGCGCAGATCTCGCCCTTCATCGAACTCGGCCGGGCGGACTGGGCCGCGCTCGCCCCATCGATCCCCTCGCCGCTGCGCGAGACGGAGATCGTGCAGCTGCGCGGGCTCGGCGAGCCGCTCGACCTGCGCGAGGTCGCCGAGGTCTACCTGCCGCTGAGCCGCCTGCTCAACCTCTACGTCGGCGGCACGAAGTCGCTGCACGACGTGACGAGCGAGTTCCTGCGCGAACGCGTCGAGGCCACCCCCTTCGTGATCGGCGTGGCCGGGTCCGTCGCGGTCGGCAAGTCGACGATCGCTCGGCTCCTCCGCGAGCTGCTCGCCAGGTGGGAGCACACGCCGCGCGTGGAGCTCGTGACCACCGACGGCTTCCTGTTCCCCAATGCCGAGCTCGAGCGCCGCGGCCTCATGGCGCGCAAGGGGTTCCCCGAGTCGTACGACCGACGGGCGCTCCTGCGGTTCGTCAGCGAGGTCAAGGCCGGCGCCGCCGAGGTGCGCGCGCCGTTCTACTCCCACCTCGCCTACGACATCGTGCCCGACGCACAGGTCACGGTCCGCCGCCCCGACGTGCTCATCATCGAGGGCCTGAACGTGCTGCAGCCGCCCGGGCCAGGGCACCGCCTGGCGGTGAGCGACCTCTTCGACTTCACCATCTACGTCGACGCACGCACGAGCGACATCGCCCGCTGGTACGAGGAGCGCTTCCTCAAGCTGCAGCGCGGTGCGTTCTCGAACCCGCGCTCCTACTTCCACCGGTACGCGAGCCTGACGGAGGCGGAGGCGCGCCAGCGCGCGGGCGAGATCTGGCGGTCCATCAACGAGCCGAACCTGCTGCAGAACATCCGGCCGACCCGCTCGCGTGCGTCGCTGGTGCTGCGGAAGAGCGCCGACCACACCGTGTCGAGCGTGCTGCTCCGCAAGCTCTGACGGGCCGGGCCGGGCGGGGCCGGTTCGGCGGGCCACGCGGCGCGCATGGGCCGGTTCAGCGGGCCACGCGGTGCGACCCGCTCGTCAGACCGTGAGTCGTTCGCGCACGACCTCCGCCAGGGCAGCGGCGTGGCGTTCGGCCGTCTCCTGGTCGGCGGCCTCGACCATGACCCGCACCATCGGCTCTGTGCCCGACGGGCGCAGCAGGACGCGGCCCGTGTCGCCGAGCTCGGCCTCCGCAGCCGTGACCGCCGCCGCCACCTGCGCGTCGTCGTGCAGGCCGTGGTGGTCGACCCCGCGCACGTTCACGAGCACCTGGGGGTACACGGTCATCACCGACGCCAGCTCGGCGAGGGTGCGGCCGGTCCGCGCCATCTCAGCGGCCAGGTGCAGGCCCGTCAGCACGCCGTCGCCCGTCGTGGCGAACTCGGTCATGATCACGTGACCCGACTGCTCGCCGCCGAGGGCGAGCTTCTCGGCTGCGAGCGCCTCGAGCACGTAGCGATCGCCGACCTTGGTCTCGATGACCCGGATGCCGCGCTCCGCCATCGCGCGCCGCAGGCCGAGATTCGACATCACGGTGACGACGAGCGTGTCGTCGGTGAGGGTGCCGCGTTCGTGCATCGAAACGGCCAGGATCGCCATGATCTGGTCGCCGTCGACCACGTTGCCGTCGGCATCGACGGCGAGGCAGCGATCGGCGTCGCCGTCGTGGGCGATGCCGAGGTCGGCGCCGTGCTCCCGCACCGCCGCCTGCAGCAGGCCGAGGTGGGTGGAGCCGACGCCGTCGTTGATGTTCATGCCGTCGGGATCGGCGCCGATCACGGTGACGGTCGCGCCCGCGTCGCGGAAGGTCTCGGGCGAGACGCCGGCGGCGGCGCCGTGGGCGCAGTCGAGCACGACGTGCAGGCCGTCGAGACGGTTGGGCAACGTGCCGAGCAGGTGGACCACGTAGCGGTCCTCCGCATCGGAGAAGCGGCGGATCCGACCGACGCCGTCGCCGAGTGGCGCCAGCTTCGGCTTGCCGAGGTGGGACTCGATGCGGTCCTCGACCTCGTCGGGGAGCTTCGTGCCGCCGAACGAGAAGAACTTGATGCCGTTGTCGGGGGCGGGGTTGTGCGACGCGGAGATCATCACGCCGAAGTCCGCGCCGATCGAATCGATCAGGAAGGCGGTCGCCGGTGTCGGGATGACCCCGGCGTCGAGCACGTCGACCCCTGAGCTGGCGAGCCCGGCCGCGACCGCGGCGATGAGGAACTCGCCGGAGACACGGGGATCGCGCGCGACCACGGCGACCGGCCGTCGGCCCGTGGCGCGCAGTTCGTCGGCGTGCCGCCCCCGCGTGAGAACGGCGGCAGCCGCCTGGGCGAGGCCCAGGGCCAGGTCAGCCGTGAGATCACGGTTGGCCAGGCCCCGGACCCCGTCGGTTCCGAAGAGCCGGGGCATTCGGTGAGCCGGAGACCCGGATCAGCGCTTCGAGAACTGAGGCGCCTTGCGGGCCTTCTTGAGACCGGCCTTCTTGCGCTCGATGACGCGGGCGTCACGAGTGAGGAAGCCGGCCTTCTTCAGGGTCGCGCGGTTGTTCTCGCGGTCGATCTCGTTGAGCGCGCGGGCGATCGCCAGGCGCAGCGCACCGGCCTGGCCGGAGGGGCCGCCACCGGTGATGCGGGCGATCACGTCGTACGAGCCGGAGAGCTCGAGCACGGTGAACGGGTCGGTGATGAGCTGCTGGTGCAGCTTGTTCGGGAAGTAGTCCGCGAACTCACGGCCGTTGACCGTGATGCCGCCGGCGCCGGGGGCGATGCGCACGCGGGCGATGGCCTGCTTGCGACGGCCGACTGCCGCGCCCGACACGTTGAGCACGGGGCGGGGGGTGGTGGGTGCGGCCGAGGGGGTGCTCTCGGTCGTGTAGCTCTCGGGAGCCGCTTCGATCTGGTCTGCGATCTTCGCCATTTTGGTGTGAATCCTTATTTCGAGAACGTCGAGGGTGCCGGAGTTACTGGGCGACCTGGGTGAGGGTGTACGGCTTCGGCTGCTGGGCCGAGTGCGGGTGCTCCGGTCCGGCGTAGACCTTCAGCTTCTTGAGCTGGGCCCGGCCGAGCGAGTTCTTCGGGAGCATGCCGCGGATCGCCTTCTCGACGGCGCGGACGGGGTTCTTCTCGAGGAGCTCGGCGTAGCCGACGGCCTTGAGGCCGCCCGGGTAGCCCGAGTGGCGGTAGGCCTTCTTCTGCTCGAGCTTCTGGCCGGTGAGGGCCACCTTCTCGGCGTTCACGATGATCACGAAGTCGCCGGTGTCGACGTGGTTCGCGAAGATCGGCTTGTGCTTGCCGCGCAGCAGGGCTGCGGAGTGGCTGGCGAGACGGCCGAGGACGATGTCGGTCGCGTCGATGACGACCCAGTCGCGCTGGATCTCGTTCGCCTTGGGGGTGTAGGTGCGCGTCACTGTCGTGCTGCTTTCTGATCGAGTGAGGGGTTCGTGAATCCCACTCCGGTGGGTGTTCGCCCGCGATGCGTGCGAACGCCCTGGTGGAGGGCTCAACTTCGGATGCCGCCGCAGAGGACGGCACCAAAGGGCAAGCTTAGCGGGTCGAGACGCAAGCGTCCAATCGACGCCCCCTCACTCCCCCGCGTCCGCCTCGTCGTCGAGCTGCACGTGCAGTCGGCGCCGGGCACGTGTCTGTGCGGCGCGGACCTCGAGTTCGTGATCGTCGGGGTAGCCGACCCCCGTGAGCACGAGGCCTTTCGCGGGCATCACCATGAACGCGTTCGTGCGCTGCCCGGCGCGCAGCAGCTCAGCGGGAGCATCCACGTCGAGGCGCCCCTCGCCGACCGCGACCGCCGCCCCGATCAGCGCGCGGACCATCGAATGACAGAAGGCATCGGCTTGGAGGGAGGCCACGAGCACGCCGTCGGCGTCGCGCCGCCACCGGTAGGACTCCAGCGTGCGGATGGTCGTCGCCTCGGCACGCGGCTTGCAGAAGGCGGCGAAGTCGTGCAGTCCGAGCAGGGACTGCGCCGCCGCATCCATCCGCTCCGCGTCGAGGGGGCGCGAGCGCCAGACGGTGCGGTGCCGATCGAGCGGGTCCCGAGCGGCCGCGGAGTCGGCGATGCGGTACTCGTAGCGTCGCCAGATCGCCGAGAAGCGCGCGTCGAACCCGTCGGGTGCGAGCGCGGCCGACGCCACCACGACATCGGAATCGGATGCCCCGATCACCCCGGTCAGCCGGCGGAGCAGCACCGCTGCCGGCCCCGAATCGGCTGGTCCGATCGCGTGACCACGACGCGCCCGGGTCACCGCCGCCAGAGCCGCTCGCGGGACGTCGAGGTGCGCGACCTGTCCGACGGCGTGGACCCCGGCATCGGTTCGCCCGGCGACCGTCAGTCGCGGTACCGCACCGGTGCGCCGGAAGAGGATCGCCAACGCGTCTTCGATGAGCCCCTGGACGGTGCGCAGCCCCGGCTGCCGGCTCCACCCGTTGAAATCGGTGCCGTCGTACGCGATCTCGAGCCGTACGCGAACCGTTGCGTCACCGTCGTCTCCAGCGTCGGGCGAGCCGACATCGGGGTTCGACGACGCGACGGATTCGGAGACGACCATGCCCTCAAGCCTACGATCGCGCAGCGGACGACGGCACCGCGCTCGGCACCTCTGCCGACATCGCACCGTTCCCCAGTCGCGACCCGGGGCCGCCGACGATGAGCGCGATCACCGCGACGGTCACGAGCGTCCAGCCCAGCAGTCCGTTCTGCCACGGGACGTAGCCGAGCGTGAGCAGCACGCCGACGCCGGCCACCGCGCACGCACTCCAGAGCAGCACCGCGGCGAGCGGGGTCCTGCGGTCCACCGGTTTCGGCCACCGCGACTCGATGCGCGGCACGACCATGCAGCATCCGGCGACCACGACGGCGATGGCGGTGATCCAGAGCGGACGCGTCGCCCACCACGCCGACGACAGCACGGGCGGGAACGGGAGACCGAACGCAAGCTGCAGCGCCGTCACGACCGCCATGGCGAAGGTGTGCCACAGGTAGATGACCATGCCGTACACGCCGAAGACGAACACCGCGCCGAGCATCGGCCTCCACCGCATCATCCGTCGGATGAGCGGTTGCGCGAGCGCGAACAGGCACGCCTGCCCGAGGCCGAGCGCGAGGATCGCCAGCGTCGGCGGATTCAGGTTGTCGAGCATGTCGTGCGAGTACCCGAACCAGGTCACGAGCACGCCGATGACGCCGTACGACCCGACGGCGATGGCGACGAGCACGAATGACGAGCGGCGGGCGAACCAGCCGTCGCGGAGCCCGAATCCCAATTGCTGGGCGAACAGCCAGACGAAGATCCAGTTCAGCGCTCCCACCGGCACGCCGAACCCGCGCACGAGCACGTCCACGACGATGACCGCCGCGGCGAGCCCGAGGTATGCGGCCCATGGCGCGTGCCGGTGCAACCACGACATGGTCGGCACGAACGCCGTGCAGATCAGGTAGACGGGGATGAACCAGAGCGGCTCGGCGAGCCGCACGGCGAACGTGCGGACGAATTCGGCGTCGACCCCTGCCAGGAGCATGATCGCGAGCACCGCACCGACCGCCGCGACGAGACCCACCACCGGCTGCGCCAGACGAATGGCACGGATGCGCAGGTAGTGGGAGACGGTCTCGCCGTGACCGCGGAGCCGTCGCCACTGCGTGATCGACGCGAATCCGCCGCAGATGAAGAAGACGGGCATGATCATGAGCGGCCACGTCGCCCATGCGAGCGGCTCGAAACCGTCGAGTGCGTTGAAGGCACGCAACGGATCCCCGCCGATGCCCATCTGGAGCGCGTGCAGCAGTACGACGATCGGGAGGCAGAAGGCGCGGGCGAAATCGATCGAGAGATCCCGGTCGACCGGGATGCGGACGGCGGCCACGCTGCTCCTCTTCGCACCGTTGACGGCGGTACCGAGAACAGATTCTGGCACAATGCGAACCGCCCGGGTATGCCTCCGACGGGGCTGTGGACAGCGCACTTCGGGAGTGGGATCCGCGGTCCCGTGACGGCGGCTCAGACCACGATCGTGTAACCGGTCTCGGTGGCCGACGCGCGGAATCCCATCCGCTCGTAGAGGGCGAACGCCCCGGTCGGGTTCGCGGCGTCGACCTCGAGCGTCGAGTACTCGAGTCGGGCTGCTCGCGCGGCGGCGAGATGGGCGGCCAGGAGCGCCTTCGCGACGCCGCGCCCGCGGTGACCCCGAACCACGCCGACCAACGGGATGTGCGCGCTCGAGAACCCCTGCCCGTCCCAGTCGTCTTCGTTCACCTCGCCCAGCACGAATCCGACGACACGATCGCTCGCCTCGTCGATGGCGATGACGGAGAGATCCATGCGGAACACGGCGCTCGAGACGAAGACGCGCCACTCCTCCTCCGATCGCGACTGGCTGCCCCAGTGGTCGCGGAACGCGTCGTTCCGGGCAACCCTCACCTCGGCCACCCGGGTCGCCTGCAGCGCCTCGACGCGAATGCCGTCGGCGGCGCGGACGTCGTCGATCGGCTCTCCGAGATCGCGCCGCAACCCGGCGAAGTACCGCGCTGCGGAGAAGCCCGAGGACTCGAACAGCGGGCCGGCACCGCGCGCACGGTCGTCGGAGAAGGCCATGATCCAGCCGGGGAGCCGCAGGTCGGAGGCGGCGAGCTGCTGTTCACCCCGCCCACGCTGCCAGGCGAGGAGGACACGACCGATGCCCCGGCGCCGCAGCTCGGGATGCACGCCTCCGCCGAGGATCGTCCGCACGATGGTGTCACGGCCCGGCGGGTGGTACACGATGCCCCACGCCACCGCACGACCGCGGGCATCGAGCGCCACGACCGAATCGCGCTTCCGATCGACGAACGACATCCCGAGGTCACCGGTGAGCTCGTCTCGCGGGACCGCGAACTCGGGGTGGTCGACAGCAGCCATGGCCGCCTCGAGCGCCACGATCCGCTCGATGTCGTCATCGCCGACCGGGCGCCATGCATCGACGTCGGGATGCGTCAGGCTCGGGAGGGTCACGGGAGGCGCGACGCGCTCGGAGAGCGGCGACAGATCGTGCTCGGTCACGGGGCCAGCCTAGACGGCGGCGGCGGGACGGAGACAGCGAACGGCCCCGGTGCGCGAGCACCGGGGCCGTTCAACGGCGTTCGAGACTACTTGGCCTCTGCGGCCTCGGCCTCGTCGGCGACGACCTCGGTCGTCTCCTCGGCGGCTGCGTCGGTCGCCTCGACCTCGGTCGTCTCCTCGACGACCTCGGCCGGAGCCTCCTCGGCGACGGGCGCCTCGGCGGCGGCCGGCTTGGCGGCGCGCTTCTTCGGGGTCACGGGCTCGAGTACGAGCTCGATGACCGCCATGGGCGCGTTGTCGCCCTTGCGGTTGCCGATCTTCGTGATGCGGGTGTAGCCGCCCTCACGGTCGGCGACCTGGGGGGCGATGACCGTGAACAGCTCGTGCACGACGGTCTTGTCGCCGATGACGGCGAGCACGCGACGGCGCGCGTGCAGGTCGCCGCGCTTGCCGAACGTCACCAGACGCTCGGCCAGCGGACGGAGGCGCTTGGCCTTCGTCTCGGTGGTGGTGATCCGCTTGTGCGTGAACAGCGCTGCAGCGAGGTTCGCGAGCATCAACCGCTCGTGGGCGGGGCCGCCTCCGAGGCGGGGGCCCTTCGTGGGCTTCGGCATGGTTCGTTCTCTCCAGTAGGTGGGGGTTGGTGGGCGACCGCGAGGTCTGCCTAGTTCTCGTCGTCGAAGCCCGTGTAGAAGTGGGCCCCGTCGAATCCGGGGACGGAGTCCTTCAGCGACAGGCCCATTTCGGTGAGCTTGTCCTTGACCTCATCCACCGACTTCTGGCCGAAGTTGCGGATGTTCATGAGCTGCGACTCCGACAGGGCGACGAGCTCGGACACCGTGTTGATGCCCTCGCGCTTCAGGCAGTTGTAGCTGCGCACCGAGAGGTCGAGGTCTTCGATCGGGATCGAGAGCTCGCTGGAGAGCACTGCGTCGACCGGCGCGGGGCCGATCTCGATGCCCTCGGCAGCGGTGTTCAGCTCGCGGGCGAGACCGAACAGTTCGGTGAGCGTGCGGCCCGCCGAGGCGATCGCGTCGCGCGGCGTGATGGCCGGCTTCGACTCGACGTCGACCACGAGGCGGTCGAAGTCGGTGCGCTCGCCGGCACGGGTGGCCTCGACGCGGTAGGTGACCTTCAGGACCGGCGAGTAGATCGAGTCGACCGGGATCTGGCCGGCCTCGGAGTACTCGTTGCGGTTCTGGCTGGCCGAGACGTAGCCGCGGCCGCGCTCGATCGTGAGCTCGAGCTCGAACTTCGCCGAGTCGTTGAGCGTCGCGATGACCAGCTCGGGGTTGTGCACCTCGACACCCGCCGGAGCGGAGATGTCGGCTGCGGTGACCTCACCGGCACCCTGCTTGCGCAGGTACGCGGTGATCGGCTCGTCGTGCTCGCTGGAGACGACCAGGTTCTTGATGTTGAGGATGATCTCGGTGACATCCTCCTTCACGCCCGGAACGGTCGAGAACTCGTGGAGCACGCCGTCGATGCGGATGCTCGTCACGGCTGCGCCGGGGATCGAGGAGAGGAGGGTGCGACGGAGCGAGTTGCCCAGGGTGTAACCGAAGCCCGGCTCGAGGGGCTCGATCACGAAACGC
>NZ_DATCVK010000014.1:0-20736 GCF_036566905.1 Microbacterium sp.
TCGTCGTCGTCGGCGGCGTCATGGCGGCAGCCGTCGGGCTTCCGCCGGCAGCACCCGCGCCCGCACCGACGAGCGTCGTCGACTCCACTGTCCTCACCCCCGCGGAGGTGACCGAGACCGAAGAGGCCGGCGAGGGCATCCTGCAGCTGCCGGCGCCCGGTCCGGGCCCGTCGGACGTCCCCGTGATCGCGGAGCTCGGCACTGTGGAGGAAGGGCAGACCGACGACGGAGCCGCTCCCCGCAACGACGGCACCCCCGGCGCCGGCGACAACCCCGGCGCCGGAACACCACCGCAGGAGGGCAACAGCGGCGCCGCAAACGGCAATGCCGGCAACGGCGGTGCCGACAACGGCGGTGCCGAGAACGGCGCCGGCAACGGCAACCCGGGTGAGAACGGCACCCCCACGAACGGCACGGGCAGCGGCAACGGCGGAACCACCGGGAACGGCGGGACCACCGGCAACGGCACCCCGACGAACGGCACCGGCAACGGCAACGGCGGCAACACCGGTGAGGGGAACGGCGCCGAGAACGGCAAGCCGAGCTCGTCCGGAGTTCGGAACGGCAAGACCAACGCCTCCGGAATGGCCGCTGTGCTCGACCCCGAGATCCTCTTCGGTGCGAACGGCGACACGGAGGCACACGAGGGAACGACCGGATCAGGGCCGGCGCGCGCCGGTCACGGGGGCCGTCCGGCGGGTCAGACGCCCGCCGCACCGACCGCGACGGCAGGACTGGTCCACGTGATGGACTCCGAAACGGATGCCGCGCCCGGCCAGTCCGGGCGCGAGGCGAGGGGCACCACCCACGCCGCCACGACGCCTGCGGCCCTGGGGACTCCGGCGAACGCGGTGACGCCGTCCGGGCCGTCGTCCGGTTCACCTTCTGGGACTCCGGCGACCCCGGCTCAATCCGCCGCCCAGCCGGCCGGCCCGGCAACGCCCCCCGGCCAGCCCACGACGCCACGTCTCCTGCTGCCCGCCCCGTCGACAGCGTCCGAAGCGACGACACCGGCGAACCCGGCGGCGCCTGTCGAATCGGTCGCGCCGGCAGCGCCGGCCGACGGGACGACGCCGATGATGTCGGTCCCGCCGATCCTGCCGACCGCCCCTGCCCTCATCGCGAGCGCCACGGTCGCGCCGTAGCCTCGCCGTCTGCGCGGCCCGAGCGCCGCGTCGCGCGGGCAGAGCTCGAGGCGGCTGCGCCGGGGCCTCCGCCGTAGACTGGAGGTCATGTCCGACACGCCGAACGTCACGCCCGCACCGCCCGCCGAACCGGCGCCCGGAACCCGCGCGCCGCTCTCGGCGATCGACCTGGTCGCGTTCGTGTGCGAGATCTTCGCCTTCGGCACCCTCGCACTGTGGGGCTTCACGATGTGGCCGTTCCCCTGGAACATCGTCGCGGGCATCGCAGCGCCTGCCGTCGCCATCCTGCTGTGGGCTCTGTTCGTGTCGCCCCGCGCCGTGTTCGCGGTGCACCCGTTCGTGCGTGCGATCGTCGAGCTGCTCGTGTACGCGTCGGCGACGATCGCGTGGTGGTCGATGGGCAACGCCTGGATCGGGCTCGCGTTCGGCGTCGTCGCGGTCACCGCGGGGGTCATCGCCGGCCGCCGGCGTCTGTCGTGACTCCGGGCGCGGACGCGCTCGCCCTCCTGAGCGCGGAACTCGGCGACCGCGTCGACACCTCGCCCGAGTCGCTCTCCACCGCCCGCGCCGACAAGTCGGGGCACGCCGCATCCGGTCAGCCGATCGCCGTCGTCCACGCGCGCAGCGTCGCGGATGTCCAGCAGACCCTCCGCATCGCTACCCGCACCGGGACCCCCGTCGTCACACGCGGCGCCGGGACCGGCCTCGCAGGCGGCGCGAACGCGGGCCGGGGCGAGATCGCCCTCTCGGTGCGCGGGATGGACCGCATCCTCGAGGTGCGCCCCGACGATCTGCTCGCCGTCGTCGAGCCCGGCATCCTCAACGCCGACCTCAACGCCGCGCTCGAGCCGTACGGGCTGTGGTGGGCGCCCGACCCCGCGAGCCGCGCCATCTCCACCGTCGGCGGCAACATCGCCACCGGCGCCGGCGGCCTGCTCTGCGCCAAGTACGGCGTCGTGCGCGACGCCGTTCTGGGTGTCGACCTCGTGCTCGCCGACGGGCGCCTGTTGCAGCTCGGCCACCGCACCGTCAAGGGCGTGACCGGCCTCGACCTGACCTCGCTGGTCATCGGCTCCGAGGGGACTCTCGGCGTCGTCGTAGGCGCCACGCTCAAGCTCCGTCGGCTCGTGCCGGGAGAGGTCTGCACGATCGCGGCCACCTTCCCCGACGTGCGGAGGGCTGCTGAGGCGTCCGCCGCCGTCACCGCCTCCGGCGCGCAGCCAGCGATCATGGAGCTGATGGATGCCGCTTCCCTCGCCGCCGTGCACGCCCTCCTCTCGCTCGACGCGCCCACGCCTGGGGCCGCCCAGCTCACGATCCAGACCGACGGACCCGCTGCGGCGGCGGAGGCCGACGCGATCGCGGCCGTCCTGCGCATCGCCGGCGGCAACGTCGCCCTCTCGCACGACCGTGCAGAGGGCGAGCGACTGCTCACGATCCGGCGGTCGATGCATCCGGCCATGGAGTCACTCGGCACGGCGCTGATCGAAGACGTCTCGGTGCCCCGCAGCGCCCTCCCCGCCATGTTCGACGAGATCGCCCGCGTCGAGCGCGAGCACGGGATCGTCATCCCGACCGTCGCGCACGCCGGCGACGGCAACCTGCACCCGAACTTCATCTTCGCCGGCGAGCCGGACGAGTTCGGCGTGGTCGAGGCGCCCGAGCACGTCTGGGCGGCCGCCGACGACCTCTTCCGCGCCGCGCTCCGGCTCGGCGGCACGCTCACCGGCGAGCACGGCGTCGGTGTGCTGAAGCGCCGCTGGCTCGCCGACGAGCTGGGCGAGGACCAGTGGGAGCTGCAGCGGCAGATCGCCCGCGTCTTCGACCCTCAGGGCATCCTCAACCCCGGCAAGGTCTTCGCCCCCTGAGCCCCGGCCGGGGTTCACCGGGCGTCGCGCCCCTGTCTCGTCGCCGAGACCAGGTGTTGCCGTCAGCCTGGAGCTCAGATGCCCTGCCAGTCGGGCTTGTTGTCGTAGGCGTAGCGGTAGTAGTCGGCACGGGCGAGCTGCGATGCGGCCGCCTCGTCGACGACCACCGTCGCGCGCGGGTGCAGCTGGATCGCGGAGCCGGGCAGCGACGCCGACAGGGGGCCCTCGACGGCACCCGCGACCGCCGTCGCCTTGCCCTCGCCGAACGCCAGCAGCACGAGGTGACGCGCGCGGAGGATCGTGCCGAGCCCCTGCGTGATGCAGTGCATGGGCACGTCGTCGACGGAGGCGAAGAAGCGCGCGTTGTCGCGGCGCGTCTGCTCGGTCAGCGTCTTCACGCGCGTGTGCGAGGCGAACGACGAGCCCGGCTCGTTGAAGCCGATGTGGCCGTCGGTGCCGATGCCGAGGATCTGCAGGTCGATCCCGCCCGCCTCACGGATGGCGGCCTCGTACTCCTCGCCGTGGTGCTCGATGCCCTCGGGGGTGCCGTCCGGCGTGCGGATGCGCGACGGGTCGAGCCCGAGCGGCTCGACGACCTCGCGCGTGATGACCGAGCGGTAGCTCTCGGGGTGCGCGGGGTCGATGCCGACGTACTCGTCGAGCGCGAACCCGCGCACGCGCGACACGTCGACGCCCTCCAGGCGCGTGCGCAGCGCCTCGTAGACGGGCAGGGGCGTCGACCCGGTCGCGAGCCCCAGGACCGTCTCGGGGTTCGCGCGCAGGAGACCGGCGATGTGGTCGGCGACGAGCGCCCCGGCCGCTGCCTTGTCTCGGACGATGACGATCTCAGCCATGGACCAATGCCTCCTCGGCGTCGTGTGTGGCATCGCCGTCCGCACCCACCAGAGCCGCGCCGAGTGCGGCGGCCGGGGATCCCGGCGGCAGCAGCTCGACCCGTTCGGTCAGATGCAGCGAGCGCATGAACGGGGATGCCTCGGCGCTGGCCGACAGCTCGGCTGCGACATCCGTCATCAGTCGATCGCCCAAAGCCGTCACACCCCCTCCGAGCACCACGATATCGACGTCGGCCGTCAGCACCAGTACCCGCACGGCCGCCGCGACGCCGCGAGCCAATCCGGCACGCAGCTGGAGCGCCGACGGATCGCCGTCGTCCGCGGCGTCGAAGACGTCGCGCACCGGCAGCGCCGAGCGCTTCGCCCACCGCTCGGCGATCGCGCCGCCGCCCGCGAAGGCCTCGATGCAGCCGCGCTGACCGCACCGGCAGAGCGGGCCGTTCGGGTCGACGGAGATGTGGCCGACCTCGCCGGCTGTGCCGCGCGCGCCGCGCCACAGCACGCCGTCCGACACGATGCCCGCGGCGATGCCGGTGCCGAGATTGAGGTACGCCATCGAGCCCGGCGCAGGAGAGCCGTTGCGCGTGTGCAGCGCGTGCGCGCCGAGCGCGGCGGCCTTCACGTCGTTCTCGACCTGCACCGGGGCGATCAGCTGCGGGGCCACGAGCCTCAGCTGCGGGGCCACCATGGTCGCGAGGTCGAGCTCGTCGACGCCGAGGTTCACCGCGTGCACCACGCGGCCGGTGCCCGGCTCGATCTGCCCCGGGATGCCGACTCCGACCGACCGCACGGCCGAGAGGTCCACGCCCGCTTCGGCCCCGAGGGCGCGCACGGCGTCCACGACCGTCTGGGCGACGGCATCCGGGCCCCAGCCGGTGGCCATGCGGATGCGCCCGGCGATCGCTCCTGCGGCGTCCACCGCGACGGCGTCGGTCTTGGTGCCGCCCACGTCCAGCCCGACCTTCATCGGCCGGCCTCCCCATGGAAGGCCGCGTCGTACCGCGTGCGCATCAGCCCTTGACCGCCCCCGCGACGAGTCCGCTGGTCATGCGGCCCTGGACGATCACGAAGAACACGATCACGGGGATCGCGACGATGGAGGAGGCCGCCATCACCTCGCCCCAGTCGATGGCCCGGCTCGAGCTCTGCTGCACGAAACCGCGCAGCCACAGCGGCAGGGTCTGGTTCTCGGCGTTCATGATCACGAGGGCGACCGTGAACTCGTTCCAGCACTGCAGGAAGGCGAACACGCCGGAGGCGACGAGCCCGGGCGCGAGCAGCGGCAGGGTGATGCGCATGAACGCCTGGGTGCGGCTGAGGCCGTCGACCATCGCCGCCTCCTCGAGCTCGGCGGGGACGCCGACCACGAAGCCGCGCAGCATCCACACGGTGAACGGCACGACGGCCGCGATGTACAGCAGGCTGAGGCCGAAGATGTTCGAGAGCAGCCCCAGTTCGCTCATCATCTTGTACTGCGCGATGAACAGGCCCTCGGCCGGCAGCATCTGGATGACGAGGATCGCGAGGATGAACGAGATGCGCCCACGGAAGCGGAACCGGCTGATCGCCACCGATGCGAGGAAGGCGAACAGCAGGCAGAAGAACACCGCGATGATCGTGACCGACAGGCTGATGCCCAGCGCGCTGAAGAACGAGCCGTCGATCACGCCGCGGTAGTTGGCGAACGAGCCGCCGAACGGGACGAAGGTCGGCGTGAACGATTCCAGCGTCGCCGACGAGAGCATCGACGAGTTGAACATCCAGTAGACCGGGAACACCCAGATCAGCGCGACGAGGATCGCCAGGATGCTCCAACCCCAGGTCGCGGCGGAGCCGCGCCGGCGGCGCTTCGGGGCAGGCGCCGCGGGGCGGGCGGATGCCGACCGGGACGGCGCCGGCGTGGGCGCGAGTTGTGCGGACGCGGACATCAGACCTGGTCCTCCTTCAAGAGACTGCGGATGTAGAACCAGCTGAGGACGATCGTGAGCGCGAGGACGAAGATCGCCATCGCCGCGCCCTGACCGAAGTTGAGGCCGGCGACGCCCATCTTGTAGATGTACGTGCCCAGCAGGTCGTAGTCGCTCGAGTTCGAGCCGGCGTCCTGCAGCATCGTGATCTGCGTGAAGACGCGCAGATCCCAGATGAGGTTGAGGAGCAGCACGATCATGATCACCGGGCGGATGATCGGCAGCACGATGTACTGCAGACGCTGCCAGCCGGTCGCGCCGTCGAGCTGGCTGGCCTCGACCATCTCGGTCGACACCTGCGTGAGGCCGGCGTAGGCCGAGAACGCGACGAAGGGCACCGACATCCACGTCACGATGATCGACGCGACGATGAAGAAGACGAACGGCTCGCCGCCGATCCAGTTGAACTGGTTCATGTCGACGCCCGGGATGAGGTCGAGAAGATAGTTGACGACGCCGCGACGACGGTCGAACAGCCAGATCCACACCGTCATCGCCGCGACCACGGGCATGGCCCAGGCCAGCAGCAGCGCGATCTGCAGCGTGATGCGAACGCCCGACGGGACGCGGGTCATCAGCAGCGCGAGCGCCATGCCGATGACCACCGTGATCAGCGCGGTGACGAGGCAGAAGATCACCGAGCGGATCGCGACCTCCCAGAAGGTGGGGCTGGTGGCCACCGCGATGTAGTTCTCGAGTCCGACGAAGTCGGGGGCCTTCCCGCCGAGCTGTTGCAGCGCGCCGTACTTCTGGAAGGACGTGATGACCTGCCACACGACGGGATAGCCCATGCCGAACAGCAGGATCGCGATCGCGGGGACGAGCAGAGCGTAGGGAACGCGTGAGCGGCGGCGGCCGCCGACGGATGCGTCGGTGTCGGCGTCGCGGCCGGCGCCGCGCGTGCCGGACGCTTTCAGTGTGGTGGGGGCAGGAACAGCCATGCCCGCCTCCTTCAGGGGTATCGCAGGGGACCGGGGTCGCGGACGCGTGTCCGCGACCCCGGGATTGATGAAGGTCTCAGCCGTTGATGATGGCGTCGATCTTCTCGTCGTACTCCGCGGCCAGCTCCGGGATGTCGCCACCCGCGGCGACCTTGCCGAAGAACTCCTCGAGGATCTTCTGACCCTCGACAGCGGCCCAGCCGGGTGCGGCCGGGGTGAGCTTCGAGTTCAGTGCCGAGTCGATGAGCGCCGAGGCGAAGATGTCGTCACCCAGCGAGTCGACGAACTTCGTGTTCGCGGGGCCGAGGCCGTTCTCGCCGAGCATCTGCTGGTACTCGTCGGAGAAGATGATGCGCATCAGCTCCTTGGCGCCCGCCTGCTTCTCGCTCTTCGCCGAGATGCCGATGTTCGAGCCGCCGGCGAAGACGGGAGCCGCCTCGCCCGCGGTCGTGCCCGGGAGGGGGAAGACGCCGAAGGTGTCGTCGTTCCACTCGCGGACCTCCGACACGGTGCCGTCGTCAGCGGTCTTCTCCTCGACGAAGTCGCCGATCGACCAGTGCGCCCAGCCGGGTGCGATGATCGTGGCGGCCGTCGGCGGGTTGCCGTTCTTGTCGTTGTTGATGTTGACCCACGGCGTGCTGTCGTCCTCGGTCGCCGGAGCGTTGGAGGCGTTCGTGAACAGGTCCTGGAACTGCTCGAGGCCCGTGATCGTCTTCTCGTCGCTCAGCGTCGAAACCCACTTGTCGCCGTCCTGCTCAGCGAGCTCGCCGCCGTTGGCGAAGATCCACGAGACGCCGTTGCGCCAGTCCTCGCCGCCGATGTAGAAGCCCGACTGATCGGCCGTGCGCAGCGTCTTGACGTCCTCGTTGAACTCTTCGAGGGTCGTGGGCACCTCGAGGCCTGCGGCCTCCCAGATGTCCTTGCGGTAGGTGATGTAGCGCGAGCCGAAGTAGTACGGCAGCGCGTACTGCGCGCCGTCGACCGTGCCGACATCGACGAACGACTGGAGCAGGTCTGACCCGCCGAGGTCGTCGTAGATCTCGCTCAAGTCGCTGAACGCGCCCGAGGTGGTGAACGTCGGCGACCAGGTGTTGCCGATCTCGGTCACATCGGGGGTGTTCTTCGCGTCGGGCAGCTGGTTGGCCAGCTTGGTCAGCGCGTCGCCCCAGGACTGCTCCTCGATCGTGAGGGTGCCGCCGGTCGCCTTGCTGTACTCGTCCTTCAGATACTCGCGCAGCTCATCGGGGGTGTCTCCGCCCATGACCCAGAACGTGATGTCCTGGTTCTTGGCGCCGTCGGGGTCGAACCCCGAGGCGTCGTCCGATCCACCGGGGGTGGTCCCGCCGGCGCAGCCGGCGAGCACCAGTGCCGAGGCGCCGATGAGCGCCACGGCTCCAAGCGTCTTCTTCATGGTGTCTTCCTTCGTGTGTTCTCTTGGTGTTCGGGTGGGCCGGGTGACCCATCCGGGGGGAACCGGGGCTTCCGGGGTGTGACCCGGAGGGTGGGACCGGGGTTCCGTGCGGAACCTCCGGAGGGACAGCGCTGTGTCAGGACACCCCGAGTTGTCCTGACAGGACCATGACGGCCGCGCCGCGCAGGACGATGTCCTGGCCTTGCTCCGTCATCCGCACTCGCACGCCTTCGTCCACGGACGGCGCGAGCGTGCGCGCGCGGAGGGTCTCGACGGTTTGTTCCGCAAGGGAGCCGCCGAGAAGTTCAGGGGGGCCGGACAGCACGATCTCCGACACGTCCAGCGCACCGACGACGGGGGCGAGCGCGATGCCCAGCCGCTCCCCCGCGTCACGCAGGATGCCCTCGTGCGCCTCGGAATCGGATGCCGCGCTCAGCCGGGACGACAGCGAGGGCACCGACAGCCACGCCTCGAGGCATCCGACCTTGCCGCACGCGCATTGCGGGCCGCCGTCGGTGCCGACCGTGACGTGGCCGATCTCACCCGCGGCGAAACGGCTGCCGCGCATGGGCTGACCGGCCAGCAGGAGCCCCGAGCCGACGCCTCGCCCGACCTTGACCAGCAGCACGTCGTCGGGGGCGCCGCCGAACGTGTACTCGGCGAGCACGGCGGCGTTGGCGTCGTTGGCGACCAGGACGGGAACCCCGAGCGCGCTGCGCAGCGCACCCTCGAGATCGAAGCCGGCCCAGCCGAAGTTCGGCGCCGTCAGGATCACACCCTGGTCATCGACCACACCCGGGGTGCCGACGCCGATGCCGAGCACCGGGGCGTGGGAGTCTGCGACGAGCGCACGCGCCAGCTCGACGACCGTGGCGACGACGTCCTCGTCGGCGGGGAGCGCGACTTCGCGACGCGCGACGATGCTGCCGTCGAGCGTCAGCACCGCGCCGATGAAGGTGTCGCTGCCGGAGAGGTCGAGCCCGACGATGCGATGCCCGGCGTGGTCGAGGTCGACCAGGATCGCGGGCTTGCCCGGACCGGACGCCTCGCGCACGCCCATCTCTGCCACGAAGCCGTCGGCGATGAGCTCGCCGACCAGGTCGGAGATGGTGACGCGCGTGAGGCCGGTCTCTCGGGAGAGGTCGGCCCGGCTCATCGCGCCCTGGTGGAAGAGGGTCTGGAGCACGAGCGCGCGGTTGTGGCCGCGGGCGTGCTCGGGGAGTACCTTGGTCCCCTGTCGCAGCGTGCGGCCGGGGACGAAGGCGTGAGCGTTCGCGGTGCTGTGCGGCGCGTCGGCGAGGGATGGCCCGCGCTGCGCTTCCGTGTGGGACATGTTTGTTAGTAGACCTTACGAACCCGCATTCCGCAAGTCCTCAGCACCTATTTGCGCGGATGCTTTACAAAACCGTGACCTACCGGACACGCGCGGCTGCTGCAGACGTCCCCGGTTTCCCCCTGTGACCGGCGATTCGTCCGTGATGAGGCCGTGACCATGCGAGCGGTTCGCGTCGCTTACCATAAGGGGAAGCGTTGATCACAGTCGGGGGTGTGGCGTGACAGATCTGGCGACCCAGCCGCATGCCGAAAAGGCGTCCGGGGACGACGCCGTCGAGGGCGAGCAGGACGTCGACAGCGAGGCAACGGCCACGGCCGATTCCGCGCCGTCGTCTGCCATGGACGAGAAGGATGCCGTGACTCAGACGGATGTCGTGACGGAGGACTCTGTCGCGCCCGCAGCCGGGTCCGAGGACTCCGCCGCCGCAGAGGCAGAGGCGGACACCGCCGAGGAGCAGGAGACGGATGCCGTCGCGGACGCGGAGGCCGAGGCTGAAGCGCCCCAAGCCGACACGGACGCGTCTGAAGCCGAAACCGATGTGCCTGAAGCCGAGCCAGATGCGCCTGAGGCCGAGCCTGAGGTCGAAGCGGCCGAGACCGAGACCGAGGCGCCTGAAGCCGACACCGAGCCCGACCTGCCTGAGGCTGAGCCAGAGACCGAGCCCGAGGCTGTCCCCGACGCCGAGCCGGAAGACGACAGCACGACCGAGCCGGCCGCCGTCCGCGAGGCGGAAGCAGGCTCCGCTGCCGCCGTCGACTCCGGTGCCGATCTCGAGACGGTCGCCGTGGCCACGGCTGTTCTCGCACCCGCCGGTCCCGTGCCCTCCCCGGCCACGACGCCCACTGAGACCGCGGCCGATGGCTCGGGGTACGCGTGGGCGCCCGCGGAGCCGAAGGCCAAGAAGAAGCACACCGCCCTCTGGATCAGTGCGGCCGCCGGCGTCGCCGTCCTCGGCCTCGTCGTCACCTCGCTGCTGCTGATCGCCCCGGGCACAACGGTCGCCGGTGTTCCGGTCGGCTGGATGACGCCCGGTGCCGCCGCCGGCGCGATCGAGCAGCGGCTGGCCGAGACCACGGTGGTGCTCACCGGCGAGGGCGGCGACGTCGAGGTCACAGGCGCCGAACTGGGAGCGTCGGTCGACGCCCAGGCCCTCGCCGACGCAGCCTTCGCCGAGCACCCGATGTGGAACCCGACGGCGTGGTTCGCTCAGACCGGCGCCGAGGTCGAGATCGATGCGACGACCGCGGCCGAGGCTTTGCAGAATGCCGCGCCCGACCTCTTCACGGACCCGATCGACGCGACGGTCGCATACGACACCGCCTCGGCGTCGTATGTCTCGACGCCCGCCGCGTCCGGCAGCGGCATCGATGTCGCCACCGTACAGCAGGCACTTCAGGCCGCATTCGAGGCCGGCAATGCGAGCGTGAGCCTCGACCCTGTCATCGCTGAGATCCCTGCGGCGATCTCGACCGAGACCGCCGCCGACACTGCGACGAAGCTCAACGGCGTGCTCTCGAACATCGGCTTCTACGTCGGCGACGAGCGCACCGTGCCCGTGGATCCCGCGGTGGCGGCATCGTGGATCACGCTCGACCAGGGCGACGATGGCACGATCATCGTCGACGTCGACGAGCGCAAGATCCAGAGCGTCGTCGACACCTTGCCCGGCCTCGTGAACCGTGACGCCGTCAACGCGACAGTCGTGACGAACAGCGCAGGCAAGGCGCTGCCCAACCCGGTTTCCAGCGGCGTCGAGGGCCGCAGCCTCGACAGCACCGACGGCATCGCGGCCGCGTTCGCCGACCAGCTCGCCGGCGGTGACGGCGTCTACGAGCTGTCGATCACCGCGACCCCGTTCATGACGACGAACCTCGCCCGGCGGATCGATGTCAACCTCAGCACGCAGCGCGCGACGCTCTTCGAGAACGATCAGGTCGTCCAGACGTTCGTGATCTCGTCGGGGGCCGCCAACACGGGCACGCCGACCGGGAACTTCACCGTCTACGCGTACACGTCCATCACCGACATGGGCGCCCTGTGCTATAACCCGAACGCGGTGAACAGCTACTGCACGGAGGACGTGCCGTGGGTCACCTGGTTCTATCCGGACATCGCCTTCCACGGAGCCAGCGCCTTCCGTTCCTCCCTCGGATATCCACAGAGCCACGGTTGCGTCAACATGTGGGACGACGCCGCGAAGTTCATCTACGACTGGTCGCGCGTCGGCACGGAAGTGTCGGTGCACTACTGACCCACACCCTGAACACATGAGAAGAGCGGATGCCCCGGGTCGGGGCATCCGCTCTTCTCGTATGTGTCTGCTCAGAGAGCGTCGATCACCGCATTGAACGTGGCGGACGGGCGCATCACGCCGGCGACGAGCTCGGCGTCGGGACGGTAGTACCCGCCGACGTCGACGGGCGAACCCTGCACGGCGACCAGCTCGCCGACGATCTGCTCCTCGTTGGCTGCCAGCGCCTCGGCCACGGGGGCGAACGCCGCCGCGAGCTCGGGATCGGCCTGCTGCTTCGCCAGCTCCTGCGTCCAGTACAGGGTCAGGTAGAAGTGGCTGCCGCGGTTGTCGATCGTGCCCAGCGCGCGTCCGGGCGACTTGTCGTTCTCGAGGAACGTGCCGGTCGCGGCATCCAGCGTGTCGGCGAGCACCTGCGCCTTCACGTTGCCGGTGAAGTCGGCGAGGTGCTCGAGCGAGGCGGCGAGCGCGAAGAACTCTCCGAGCGAATCCCAGCGGAGGTAGTCCTCCTGCAGGAGCTGCTGCACGTGCTTGGGAGCGGAGCCGCCTGCGCCGGTCTCGAACAGCCCGCCGCCCGCGAGGAGCGGGACGATCGAGAGCATCTTGGCGCTGGTGCCGACCTCGAGGATGGGGAAGAGGTCGGTGAGGTAGTCGCGCAGCACGTTGCCGGTCACCGAGATGGTGTCCTCGCCCTTGCGCAGGCGGTCGAGCGAGTACTGCGTGGCGTCTGCCGGCGCGAGGATCTCGATGGTGAGGCCCTCGGTGTCGTGGGCCTGAAGGTACTCCTTCACCTTCGCGATGAGCGCCGCGTCGTGCGAGCGGTTCTCGTCCAGCCAGAAGACGGCCGGGGCGCCGGTGGCGCGGGCACGCGTGACGGCGAGCTTCACCCAGTCGCGGATGGCGACGTCCTTGGTCTGGGTCGCACGCCAGATGTCGCCCGGCTGCACGGAGTGCTCGAGCAGCACGTCGCCGGCCTGGTTCACGACCTGGACGGTGCCGGCGGCCTGCAGCTCGAAGGTCTTGTCGTGGCTGCCGTACTCCTCGGCGGCCTGCGCCATGAGGCCGACGTTCGGCACGGTGCCGATCGTGGCAGGGTCGAGCGGGCCGTGCGCGATGACGTCGTCGATCACGGTCTGGTAGACGCTCGCGTAGGAGGAGTCGGGGATGACGGCCAGGGTGTCGGCCTCGCCGCCGTCTGCGCCCCACAGCTTTCCGCCGTTGCGGACGAGCGCCGGCATCGACGCGTCGACGATGACGTCGGACGGCACGTGGAGGTTCGTGATGCCCTTGTCGGAGTTGACGTACGACAGCCGCGGGGAGTCGGTGGCCGCGGCGATCGCTGCGGCGATCTCGTCGCCGCCTTCGACGTCGCCGAGGCCGGCGAGGATCGCGCCGAGTCCGTCGTTGGGGGTGAGGCCCGCCTCGGCGATCTTGTCGCCGTAGCGGTCGAAGACGTCGGCGTAGTAGGCCTTCACGACATGGCCGAAGATGATCGGGTCGCTGACCTTCATCATGGTGGCCTTGAGGTGCACCGAGTAGAGCACGTCGTCGGCCTTGGCCGTCTCGAGCGTCTCGGCGAGGAACGCGTCGAGCGCCGCCGCCGAGAGGAACGTGCTGTCGATGATCTCGCCGGGCAGCACCTTGATGCCGGTCTTCAGCGAGGTGACGGTGCCGTCGGCGGCGACGTGCTGGATCGACAGCACGTCGTCGGCGGGGATCACCGTGGTCTTCTCGTTGGACTTGAAGTCGTCGTGGCCGAGCGTGGCGACGCGGGTCTTCGAGCCCTCGGCGAACGGCTTGTTGCGGTGCGGGTGCTTGCGCGCGTAGTTCTTGACCGACAGCGGCGCACGGCGGTCGCTGTTGCCCTCGCGCAGCACGGGGTTGACGGCGGAGCCCTTGATGCGGTCGTAGCGCGCGCGCACGTCCTTGTCTTCGAGCGACTGGGCCTCGTCCGGATAGTCGGGGACGTCGTAGCCCTGCGACTGGAGCTCGGCGATGGCCGCCTTCAGCTGGGGGATCGACGCCGAGATGTTCGGCAGCTTGATGATGTTGGCCTCGGGCAGCGTCGCCAGGCCGCCGAGCTCGGCGAGCGCGTCTCCGACCTGCTGCTCGGGCGTCAGGTTCTGCGGGAACGCCGCGAGGATGCGGCCGGCGAGCGAGATGTCACGCGTCTCGACGTCCACCCCCGCCTGGCGGGTGACGGCCTGCACGATCGGCAGGAACGATGCGGTCGCGAGGGCCGGTGCCTCGTCGGTATAGGTGTAGATGATGGTCGAATCGGTCACCAGTCACGTCCTTCTTGCGGGTCGGCCATCAGCCTATCGCAAGCACCCGAGATATCTCGACGTCAAGAGATCTCGGCCTGCCGTGACACCGTGATTCCGCGGTTCCAGCCCCCCGCGATCGTCTGATAGCTCGGCGCCGCCGCGTGTGAACACCGCGTTAATCCGGAACCCGCAGAGTGCCGGATGTCGTCATCCGGGCTAGCCTGGGCCCCATGGGTGATCTGCGACTCGTCGAACTGTCCGCCGCGACCATCGTGGCGGTCAACAATCTGTCGCTGAAGCCCGGCCAGGAGGAGTACCTCTCCCCCGTCAGCTACGGCATCGCGGCGACCGTGGTGAATCCGCAGACGGCGTGGCAGCGCGTCGTGCTCGACGGCGAGGAGGTGGTCGCCTTCGTGAGCGCCAACTTCGATCCGGACGATCCGGTGGAGCACTTCCGCTCTGTGCTGTGGCGCATCAACGTCGACGCCGACGACCAGGGCCGCGGCGTCGGACGCTTCGCCGTGAAGGGCCTCATCGAAGAGGCGCGCAACCGCGGCATGGACCACGTCTGCGTCATCTACGAAGCCGGCGAAGGGGGTCCGCAGCAGTTCTTCGAGCGCGTGGGCTTCACACCGGTCGGTGAGACCGAGTACGGTGAGGTCATCGCAGAGATCCGTCTCTGACGCACAGCCGCCCGAATCCCCCGACGACTTTCCCCACACAGCGCCCGCCGGGCGCGCCAGAGACCGGCGGCGGGGCCTCGAATACCCCTCCCCCATCGAGGCCTCGTCGCCCTCTCGAAGATCGTCGAAACGCTTGCGCGGGACCCACTAGGGTGAGTCCGTGCCGAGATTCGATCTGTCCCCCGCCGAGCTCGCGGACTACGCTCCCGAGGTCCGTGAACCCGCCGATTTCGACGACTTCTGGAACGCCACGATCGCAGCGTCGCGACAGTGGGATGCCTCACCCGAGGTCACCCTGCTCGACACGCCGTACACGCTGGTCGACATCTTCGACGTCACGTTCTCCGGCTTCGGCGGCGACCCGGTCAAGGCGTGGCTCACACTGCCCGCGGGCGCGACGGGCCCCCTTCCGGCCGTCGTCGAGTACCAGGGCTACGGCGGAGGCCGCGGGCTGCCCGGCGAGCGCATCGGATGGGCCGCCGCCGGCTACGCCCACCTCTTCATGGACACTCGCGGCCAGGGCTCGATGTGGGGCTCGGGCGGCGACACGCTCGATCCGCACGGCACCGGCCCCTCGTCGTCCGGCTTCATGACCCGCGGCATCGAGGACCCCGCGACCTACTACTACCGCCGGGTCTTCACGGATGCTGTGCGCGCGGTCGACGCCGTGCGCACGCTCCCGCAGGTCGACGCCGACCGCGTGGCGGTGTGCGGCGCGAGCCAGGGCGGCGGCATCGCGATCGCCGCCGCGGGCCTCTCCGAGGGCCTCGTGGCCGTCATGCCGGACGTGCCGTTCCTCTGCCACTTCGAGCGCGCGGTGGGCCTCACCGGCGACGACCCCTACCAGGAGGTCGTGCGCTACCTGGCCGTGCACCGCGGCGCCGATGAGCGAGTCTTCGAGACGCTGTCGTACTTCGACGGCGTGAACATGGCGAAGAGAGCGGATGCCGCGGCTCTGTACTCGGTCGCTCTGATGGACACGATCTGCCCGCCGTCGACCGTCTACGCCGCGTTCAACCGGCACGAGACGGCCGACAAGCGCATCGAGGTCTACACGCACAACGGCCACGAGGGCGGTCAGGCGTTCCAGTTCCCGAAGCAGGCACGCTTCCTCGGCGCCCTCCTCTGAGCAGCAGCCTCGTCTGACCGCTCTGCGACGGGCGGGACAAACCCTGACCCGGTCGCTGAGCGAGCTTGCGAGACGACGCGCGCGTCAGACCGCCTCGAGGTGCAGGACGAACGCCTGCAGCGGCCACAGCGTCGGCAGCTGAAGACCGACCTGTGCGAGCAGCGAGCCCGGCAGCTCGATCTCACCCTCGGTGAACCACTCCGGGGCGATCCACCCGTACTCGGCGGCTCCGATCTCGCGACGCACCCGCACGCGGTAACGGCGGTCGGGATCGAGCCCCGGCAGTCGCAGCCGCTCGGCGCGCGCGTCTTCGAGACTGGCCACGGTCGCGACGACGACGACCGCGGCGTCCGCTCCGACGTACGCGGTGACGCGCCAGGCCGGATCCCGCAGTTCGGGGTGGAGCACCCGCCCGCTGTGGACGATGGGCCGCAGCTCCTTGTACAGGGCTGCGAAGCGCGTGATCGTGGCGGTCTCGTCCGCGTCGCACGACAGGATGTCCCATTCGAAGCCCGCCGAGCCCATGAGGCTCGTCGCCATCCGGTACGACAGCGCCGTGGTGCGTCCCGAGGAATGCGAGGTCGTCGGACCGACGTGCGCGCCGACGAGCTCGGGCGGCAGCAGCAGACCGGTCCAGCGCTGGATGTCCTGCCGTTCGACGGGATCGTTGGAGTCGCTCGCCCACACGCGGTCGGTGACGTCGAGGATGCCGAGGTCGGTGCGCGCGCCGCCGCTCGAGCACGACTCGATCTCGAGCGAGGGATGCGCCGCCTTCAGCTCGGCGAGCAGGGCGTACACCGCCGTCATCTGCGCGTGCCCGCCGAGGCGCCCGGCATGCACGCTCTCGACGAGATCGCGGTTGTGGTCCCACTTGATGAAGTCGATGCCGAGCTCGGCGACCAGCGCGTCGATCTGGCCGAAGACGTGCGCGTAGGCATCCGGATTCGCCAGGTCGATGACGTACTGCCCCCGCCACGACAGCGCGGCGTCGTGGTCGAGGTGTCGCGGATCATGCAGCAGCCAGTCGGGGTGCGCGCGAGCGACGTCGGAGTCGAGGCTGATCATCTCGGGCTCGAACCACAGCCCGAACTGCAGCCCGAGCTCGTGCACACGGTCGGCGAGCGGGCCGAGGCCATCGGGCCACACGGACCGGTCGACGGTCCAGTCGCCGAGGCTCGTCGAGTCGTCGCGGCGCCCCTGGAACCAGCCGTCGTCGAGCACGAACCGCTCGATCCCCACCTCGGCGGCGCGCTCGGCGAGCGCGGCGAGGCGCGCCGGATCGTGGTCGAAGTACACGGCCTCCCACGTGTTGAGGACGAGCGGGCGCGGTGAGGACGGATGCTGCGGCCGGCCCCGCAGCCACGTGTGCACGCGGTGCGCGAACCCGTCGAGCCCCGCGGTCGTGTGGACGAACGCCGCCCGGGGCGCACGGTACTCGTCCCCAGGCGCGAGCCGGACCTCGCCCGGGCGCAGCAGCTCACCGGCGCCGATGAGGGTGACGGCGTCCGTCACCCGGTCGACGCGGGTCGTGAGGTCGCTGGACCACGCGAGGTGGACGCCCCACAGCGCGCCATCGTCCCAGCGCGGAGCGCCGATGGCCGCGATCGCGGCGACGGGACTGTCGTGTCCCGGTCGTCCGCGCCGGGACTGCCGCACGGTGGCCCCGGCCGGCATCCGCGTCATGACGGGGCGCTTCTCGCGCGTCCATCGGCCGTCGAAGGTCAGCAGCATGTCGGTCGTCGACGGCACGGGCAGGGTCGCCTCGAGCCAGTCGACATCGACGGGCTCGGCATCGGGCTCCCCCTCATGAGTGAGAGCGTGCTGCACCCACACGACCCCGCCGCGCTCGATGCCGATCGTGATCGACAGACGCAGAGCGGATGCTGCATCCTGCGCCATGACGGTCAGTGAGGTGTCGTCGGACTCGACGCCGGTGACGCTCCAGCGCGGGTGGTGCACCGCCCCGTCGCGGCGCAGCTGCATGCCGGGACGGCCGCTCCAGCCGTCCGCCTCCTGCGGCGACAGCGACAGCTGCCAGGCGGCGTCCAGCGTGCCGGGAGGGGTCTGCCTGCTCAGCGCGTGAGCGAGGGCATCGGCGTCGGCATCCGTGATCCGTCCCACCGCCGCACCCCAGTGCAGCACGCGGGGAAGACCCGCACCGCGGGCGTCGACGATCACGCCGACGCCCTCGTTCTCGAGACGGATGAAGCCGGAAGTCATGCAGGGGTCCTTTCAGCGGGGGGTCGCTCGCCGGTGCCACGCGGCACCAGCCACGTCGGCATCTCGAGCTGACGTGTGAAGCCGGCCGGGTCCTGCATGCGCTCGATGGCGAGCGTCGCAGCGGCGCGACCCAGCGCCAGCGGGTCGTAGTTGATGACGGTCACGCCGAGCACATCGGCGGTGTCGAAGTCGTCGAAGCCGATCAGTGCGGTACTCCGGTCGTCGCGGTCGCGCAGCACGCGCAGCGCGGCGACCGTCACGCGGTTGTTGCCGGTGATGATGGCCGTCGGCGCGTCGTCCTGCGCGAGCAGATCCGCGATGAAGCCGTCGGCCGGCGTCGAGAGATCATCGGCGAGGCGCTCCCACCGCGAGGAGTCGACGATCCCGTAGGCGGCGAGCGCGTCGCGGTAGCCCCGCAGGCGCTCGGCCTGCGTGTACACGGATGCCGGATTGCAGATGTACCCGATGCGGCGATGGCCCCGCTCGAGCAGGCGGGTCGTGGCGTCGAACACGCCGCGATGGTTCTCCAGGACGATCGAGTCGGCCACGAGGTTGCGTGCCGGGCGGTCGATCGCGATGACCGGCGTGCCCAGGTGCCGCTCGCCCTCGAGATAGGACTGGTCCTCGGCCACCGGGATGAGCAGGAGCGCGCCGAGACGCTGACTGAGCAGAGCGTCCGCGACGCGCTCCTCGCCCTCGGCGGTGTCGTCGGTGGTCGCCACGACGAGCGAGTACCCGTTGGCGGCGAGCTCCCGCTCGATGCCGGCGGCGAGCTTGTAGTAGAACGGGTTGCTCAGCTCGCCCATGATGAAGCCGATCGTGTTCGTCGGTCCTCCGCGGCGCAGGTTCCGCGCGAGCGGGTTGGGGCGGAAGCGCAGCCTCTTGGCTGCGGCGAGCACACGTTCCACGGTGTCGGGCGCGACGAGCTCGCGGTGCGTGAAGACCCGCGACACCGTCTTCGAGCTCACGCCCGCGAGACGGGCGACGTCTTCGAGGGTCGCGCGCTGCTGAACCGTCATCGGTGAGGGCCTCCTTGCCGGGCGCTTCACGCTAGCACTCCGTCGGTTGGAATGTCTACGTGGGACATTGACGAGACATTCTTTGCCGACAGCCGCCTATGGCTGAGATGAAAGACCTGATAGATTGCGTCTTTTCTTTGCGCGAGTCCGGTCGGACAAGACAAGACAGCGCTGACATCGGACAGTTGCGGAACCGTTTCGAGTGTGTCTAATCTGACGGCGCGACGAACCACGCAACGGTGCGATGACGAGCACCGGCAGTTCAAGGGCGAACCTGACAAGGAGACATCACATGGCGAAGAAGGCACTCGCGGGCATCGCGCTGCTTGCCACCGCCGCGGTCGCGATCAGCGGCTGCGCGGGCGGCGGCGCGAGCGACGCGGACAACACGATCGACGGCGACGTGAAGGGCGACATCAAGGTCGTCACGTGGCGCACCGACCTCGTCGAGGACGGCACGTTCGACAAGTACGCCGAAGCGTTCAACAAGAAGTACCCCGACGTCAACGTCACATTCGAGGGCATCACCGACTACGCCGGCGAGATGCTCACCCGCATGAGCACCACCAACTACGGCGACGTCATCGGCATCCCCGCGATCCAGCCCGACCAGTACGAGCAGTTCCTCGAGCCGCTGGGCGACACCGCCGACTTCGAGGACACCTACCGGTTCCTGCCCGCCGCGAGCTACGACGGCACCCAGTACGGCATCGCGTTCGGCGGCAACGCCAACGGCGTCGTCTATAACAAGAAGGTCTTCGAAGAGGCGGGCGTCACCGACCTGCCCACCACCGAGGACGAGTGGCTCGACGCGCTGCAGAAGGTCGCCGACAACACCGACGCGATCCCGATGTACACGAACTACAAGGACGGCTGGCCGCTGACGCAGAGCTTCGGCAACCTCGGCGGGATCACCGACGACGCCGATGCGCCGATCACACTCGCCGAAGACCCGGCGCCCTGGACCGAGGGCACCGACATCTACGCGATCGACTCGCTGCTCTACGACACCGTCGCGGCCGGCCTCACCGAGGACGACCCGCTGACCACCAACTGGGAGCAGTCGAAGGTCGACCTGGGCACCGGCAAGATCGCCACCATGCCGCTGGGGTCGTGGGCCATCTCGCAGATGCAGGCCGCCGCCGAGGACAACGGCGGCTCCGCCGACGACATCGGCTTCATGGCGTTCCCGGCGAACGTCGACGGCACGCAGCTCGCCGTGATCGGCGGCGACTACAACCTGGCCGTGAGCAAGCACTCCAAGGCCAAGGCGGCCGCGTGGGCGTGGATCCAGTGGGTCGTCGCCGACTCGGGCTACACCGAGGCGCAGGGCATGGTCTCCCCGCTCAAGGATGCCGCGCTCCCCGACTCGCTGACCGACTTCGAGGCCGCGGGAGTCGAGCTCATGGAGATCAACCCGGCACCGGCCGGCAAGGAGGGCCTGCTCAACGAGGTCTCCAGCGACTCGCAGATCGACCTGTACGGCCCGATCTACCGCCAGAAGCTCATCGACATCGCCCGCGGCGCCGCCGACGGCGACAAGGACAGCTACTTCGCCGAGCTGAACGAGCGCTGGGGCGCATCGGTCGACAAGCTCGCCGGCTGAGCGGACGGGACGGCAGCGACATGGCCCTTGCGACACCTG
>NZ_DATCVK010000015.1:0-4263 GCF_036566905.1 Microbacterium sp.
CGGCCGGCGGTCGCCACCCCGACCATTCGGGCGCCGCCGCCTCGCCGAAGCCGTGGCCGCGGTCATACGCCGCGCGGGCGTCGGGGGTGCCGACGAGCTCCCACGCCCGCTGCACCTGGATGAACACGGCGGCGTCACCACCGGTGTCGGGGTGCGTCTGCCGCAGCCGCAGGCGGTAGGCCTTGCGCAGGGTCTCCTCGTCGACAGCGGGGTCGACCGCGAGCACCTCGTAGGCCGACGCCGAGAGCGGACTGTCGAACACGCACCCTCCCCGGGAGCCTCTGCCGCCCGGACCGGCCGCGCGGAACACCGCAGATCAGGCTACGTCACCGGCGGGTCGTCGGGCTCGTCGCGCCGCTCGTTGCGTCGCGCGTAGGCGGCGGCGCTGCGACTCGACAGGGCGAGGAGGACCAGGATGTCGAGACTCAGCGACACGTACGTGCCGTCGATCTCGATCTCCTGTCCCTGCGCCCACCACGCGGTGAAGGACGTGCTGATCGAGAGCACCGAGATGAACATCACGACCACGCGCGCCCAGTTGATGCCCCGGTAGACGAGGAGTGCCAGCGCGAGGTCGAGCAGCAGCACCACCGCGCCCGTGCCGAGCACCAGCCACAGCGCCGCCTGCGTCCCTTCGCGGCTCGGGTCGAAGCCCTCGAGCACCGAGTCGGGGTCCGCGAGGATGTCATCCCACCCCGCCGCGATGCCGACGAGCACGGCGACACCGGCGAGGACGCGCAGCAGGATCAGCGCGGCGCCGGCGGTGGTGGAGATCGGCCGCTTCATGTGCGGGTCGTACCGCGGCGGCTTCAGCAGTCGCGCGGCCGGCTCGTACGCGGCTCGCTTCTGCGGGGCGGGCGTCTCTGCGCTCACGCCGTCACCTCCCCGGAGGCCTCGACCCGGGGCTCGACCGCCCGCACGTCGACGATCGGCAGGTCGCCGTCGGTGCGGATGCTGTCGCCGCCGCCGTTGCGGGCGTGGTAGCCGGTCGCAAAATCGGCGATGACGTCGACCACGACGCGGGGATCGGCATCCGTCACCGTCCTGACGATGTGGTCGCGCTCGACGTCGGTGTCGGCGTCGATCTTGTGCGTGACCTGGAGTGTGAACAGCGACAGGCCGACGCTCGTGTCGAAGGTGCCCGCCGCGAGCCATTCGACGCGGCGCCCGCCGGGCAGCAGCCAGTCGTCGGGACAGCGCCAGAAGCGGACGTGATGGCGCTGGGCCGGGTTGCCGTCGACCTCCTGCTGATACGCGAAGTCCTGCTGGCGGCCGAAGAGGAACAGCGGGCTCACCGGCGCCTCGTCGTAGCTGCGCCGCGAGATCGTCGACGCGACGATGCGCCACGACGACCCGAGGGTGACCGGTTGGGCGCGGGTCCAGCCGGCCGCCTCGAGCGCGGCGCGGATCTGCTCACCGCTGCCCTGGAACGCCAGGTTCACCGGATCGCCGAGGAGTCCGTCGCTCGTCCGGGTGCGCCCGATGAAGTACTCGGGCACGTAGACCGTGGTGAGGATGCGGTGCAGGCGGGGCAGTACGAGGTAGGCCAGCAGCAGCCAGAACGCCAGGAAGAAGGGAATGCCCCACCAGCCGACGTGGAACGTCTCGGTGAAGCTGAGGTAGGCCAGCCACAGCGCCGCCAGCCCGGCGAAGACGAAGAAGAACCGGTCGATCGCCACACCGATCGAGTACGCGCGGCGCCGGGTTGCCATGATCCGTCCTCGTCCGCCGACCTGTGTCAGCCCCAGAGCGGGATGCCGGGTCGGTGGGCCAGCGCGGTCGCGCCGACGTCCGGCGGCAGGTCGGCGAGCGTCGCCGGCTGCCAACGCGGTGAGCGGTCCTTATCGACGACCTGCGCCCGGATGCCCTCCGCGAGGTCGGGCTGCGTCGTGGCGAACCACATCACGAGCCCGTACTCCTGGTCGAGCGCGTCACGCAGGCTCGGCAGCTCGCGCGCGCGGCGCACGGCCGCCAGCGTCACCGCGAGCCCGGTCGGCGAGAGCTCGCCGAGCAGGTCGGCGGTGGCGGATGCCTCGGGCTCGGGGCGCGCCCGCAGCCGCTCGACGATCTCGGGCACGGTGTCGGCGGCGAAGGCGTCGTCGATCCACGCGCGTGCCGCCTCGAGCTTCGATCGCACCGGCGTCTCGTCGAAGAGCAGCACGAGCTCGGTCGGCGTCGAGGGATCGGCGCGCGTCTCGAGCGCGTCGCGGACGGCGTCGAGGTTCTCGTGGGGCACGAAGTGGTCGGCGAATCCGGCGTAGATCGCGTCGGAGGCATCCATCACGGCTCCGGTGAGTCCGAGATACTCCCCCAGGCGCCCCGGCGCGTGGGCCAGCAGCCACGTGCCGCCGACGTCGGGGGTGAAGCCGATGCGCGTCTCGGGCATCGCGAGCTGCGACCGCTCGGTCACGATGCGGATCGCCGCGTGCCCGGCGACGCCGATCCCTCCGCCCATCGTGATGCCGTCGGCGAAGGCGATGAAGGGCTTCGGGTACTCGGCGATGCGCGCGTTGATCGCGTACTCCTCGCGGAAGAACACCCCGGCATCCTCGGCGCGGCCGCTCGTCACCTGCTCGGCGAGGCCGCGCACGTCCCCGCCGGCGCACAGCCCTCGCTCGCCGGCGCCGTCCAGCAGCACGACGTCGACCTCGGTGTCGTGCTCCCAGGCGTCGAGCGCTTCGTGCAACCTGCGGACCATGCCGAGGTCGAGGGCGTTGATCGCCCGAGGGCGGTTCAGTGTCAGGCGCCCGAGGCCGCCGCTCGCACGTGCGAGGACGGTGGGCTCTGCAGCGTCGGCGGCGAGGTCGGTCACGAGCGCAACGTTACCGGCCGGGTGAAGTTCTCCCACGCTGGAGCGGGATTTCCGCCAGGATGGGACTCGGTTCCGCAAGGAACCCGCAATGACGCGCCCCCGACCAGTGCCCCCCGGGGTGTCTCGCTCACGTCCACGGGAAGGGTTCGGCATGCCCCACGGCCAGTCGCTGGAGTTCTCAGGTGTCACCAAGCGCTTCGGCGCCGTCACGGCCGTCTCCGGGCTCACCGCCCGCGTCGAGCCCGGGCTGGTGACCGGTTTCCTCGGTCCGAACGGCGCCGGCAAGACCACGACCCTGCGAATACTCCTGGGCCTCGTCCGCGCGACGGACGGCCACGCGACGATCGGCGGCAAGCGCTACGCCGAGCTCGACCAGCCGCTGCAGACCGTCGGGGCCGTGCTCGAGGCATCCAGCTTCCACCCGGGTCGCACGGCCGCGGCGCACCTCACCATCTACGCGCAGGCCGCGGGCATCGCGAAGACGCGCGTGGGCGAGGTGCTGGACCTCGTCGGGCTGACGGATGCCGCCGGCCGCAAGGTCGGCGGATTCTCACTGGGCATGCGCCAGCGCCTCGGCCTGGCGTACGCGCTGCTCGGGGACCCGGGCGTGCTCGTGCTCGACGAGCCGGCGAACGGCCTCGATCCCGAGGGGATCCGCTGGATGCGCGGCTTCCTCCGCCAGCTCGCGGCCGAGGGCCGCACGGTGCTCGTGTCGTCGCACCTGCTCGCCGAGGTGCAGCAGACCGTCGACGCGCTGCTGATCATCTCGCGCGGGCGCCTCGTGTTCCAGGGCTCCATCGAAGAGCTCACCGACCCCGACGAGCACGCCACGGTCGTCGATGCTCCCGACCGCGCAGCGCTCGTGGCTGCGCTGCGGGCGGCGGGCGTGCCTTTCGAAGTCCTTCGCTCGGGCCTGACCGTACGCGGCCTCGACCCGGCCGCCGTGGGTGCTGCCGCCGCGGCCGGCGGCGTGGCGCTGTCGTCGCTGCACCGCCGCGGACCGGCGCTCGAGGAGGTCTTCCTCGACCTCGTGAACGGCGCCCGCGTGCATGCCAGCGCGACCGGCGCCGTCGGCTCGCTCTCGCAGGTGCCGGGAACGGATGCCGCGCCCGGCGCGGCAGCCGTCACCGGTGTCGCCGCGGTTGCGGCCTCGGCGGAGCAGGACGATGCGGCCCCGGCTGGGTTGGCCGGCGCGGCCCCGGCTGGGTTGGCCGGCGCGGCCCCGGCGGAGTCGGACGATGCCGCCCGCGTGGAGCCGGACAACTCGGCTCCCGTGGGGCCGGACGCTGCGGCGGCCTCCGGCGAGGACGGCAGCCCGGAGGCGGATTCTCGCGAGGACGGCAGCTCGGAGGCGGATTCTCGCGAAGACGGCCGCTCGGAGGCGGATCAGGCCGAGGAGACGGCGCTCAGCGCGGCCGCGCTCGACGCCGAGGCGACGGGCGCGCCCGGTG
>NZ_DATCVK010000016.1:0-11149 GCF_036566905.1 Microbacterium sp.
GGCGGGGATCGGCGAGGTCGACGTTCCGGTGACCGTCGCGGGCGTCGCCTTCGTTCCCGGCAGGCACGTGTGGGCGGATGCCGACGGGGTCCTCGTCGAGCGCTGACCACCGCGCGCCGCTCGGGCGCCGCCGCGCGTCCCGCGCCGACCGGATGTGCCGGCGCACCGGCGCCCCGATCGGCGCGCGGTGGTCAGCGCTCGACGAGGATCCCGTCGGCATCCGCCCACACATGCCTGCCGGGAACGAAGGCGACGCCCGCGATGGTCACCGGAACGTCGACCTCGCCGATCCCCGCCTTCACGCTCTTGCGAGGGTTCGATCCCAGCGCCTTGACGCCGATCGGCAGCTCGCCGATGGCGACGCGGTCACGGATCGCGCCGAAGACGATGAGCCCGGCCCAGCCGTTCTCGACCGCGGACGCCGCGATGAGGTCGCCCACGAGCGCGGACTCCAGCGACCCTCCGCCGTCGACCACGAGCACCGCGCCGTCGCCCGGGGTCGCGAGCAGGTCCTTCACGAGCGCGTTGTCACGGTGGCACCGCACCGTTCGCACCGGACCGTCGAACGCGACGCGCCCGCCGAAGTCGTGCAGCTGCAGCGAGAGCGAGTCCAGCTCGTCACCGCGTTCGTCGTACAGGTCAGCCGTGGCGGTCGTCATCCCCTCAGGCTAAGCGCCCGTCACGCCCCACACGCGTTCCCAACTCAGGAAGAATCGCAGGACTTTCGCCGAGCGCATGCAGCATTCCGCGATCAGACGGGGAACCCTCCGCCGGATCTCCTGAGTTACGCACGCGAACGGGCGCGCGTGGGCGCACGCGAACGGGCGTGGGCGGACGTGAAGCGCAGGTCAGCGGGCGGCGGGCGGGTTCTCGTCGGGGTGCAGCGTACTGAAGAACGAGTACGTGTCGCCGTCCGCGTCGGGGCCGCGCTCCTTGAACTCGTTGACCAGGGCGTAGAGGCGGTGCTGGAACTCGGTGCGGTGCTCGGGCGTGAGCTTGAGCCCGAGCCACGTGGTGTCGAGGTCATCGGGATCGACGCCCTGGATCTGCTGCAGGAATGTCTCGATGAGCACGGGCGAACCGCCGGGCATCGACGTCCGCCACGACAGCCCGGTCGCCCGGTAGGGGACCTCGCGCGCTCCCTGCGCGCCGGAGCGCTCGGGTTCGGCGGCGAGGTAGCCCGTCTGCACGAGGGTGCGCACGTGGTGCAGCATCGTGCCGGGGTTCATGCCGAGCAGCTCGGCGAGCTCCTTGTTGGTGCGCGACTCGAACGCGCACAGCCGCAGCACGCGCAGGCGAAGCGGTGAACTCAGCGCGCGCATCCGCGCCTCCGCCTCGGGATCACCGTGTCGCAGCTCGATCCGGTCTTCCCCATCCTCGGCCACGTGGTCAGCGTACAAGACTGATTGACAGATCTCAATCAGTGGCGCACACTGATTGACATGTCCCAATCAGATGGGCTTCGCGGGGTCGACGCCGCCCCCGAAGAGCTCGCCGCCGACACACTCGCCGAAGCGCGTGCCGAGGCATCCACGCTCACTTCGCGAGCCGGTGCCGATGAGGCAGTGGAGGCGGATCAGGATGCCGCGGCCGCCGCCGCGACGCCCATCCCCACGGCCGGCAAGGGCTCGCTGTGGCGAGACCGCAACTTCCTGACCCTGTGGAGCGGACAGGCCCTCAGCCAGTTCGGCGCGCAGATCACAGAGCTGGCGATCCCCGTGCTGGCCGTCCTCATGCTCGATGCGACCGAGTGGGAGGTCGGCGTGCTCAACGCCGCGCAGGTCGCCGCCTTCCTCGTCGTCGGGCTCCCCGCCGGCGCCTGGATCGACCGCATGCGCAAGCGCCACGTCATGATCGTCGCCGACGGGGTGAGAGCCGTCGCCCTCGGCACGCTGCCCGCACTCGCACTGCTCGGCGCACTGGAGATCTGGCACATGATCGTCGTGGCGCTCATCATGGGCGTCGCGACGGTGTTCTTCGACGTGTCGAACCAGAGCATCATCCCCTCGCTGGTGCGCACGAATCAGATCGCCGAGGCCAACGGCAAGCTGCAGTCGACCGAGCAGCTCGCCGGGCTGGCCGGCCCCGCGTTCGGCGGATGGCTGGTCGGCGTGCTCGCCGCCCCCCTGGCGATCTTCATCACCGTCGGCACCTACCTCGCCTCGTTCGTCGCGCTGCTGTTCACCCGCGACCACGAGCAGCTTCGCGCCCCCGAAGACCACAAGCCGCTCGCGCACGAGATCGGCGAGGGCCTGCGGTGGGTGTTCGGCAACCCGCTGCTGCGCCGCATCGTCGGCACGACCGGCGTCGCGAACTTCTTCGGCACGTTCACCACCACCCTGCTGCCCATCTTCGCGCTGCGCGAGCTCGGCCTCACACCGCAGATGTTCGGCATCGTCTTCTCGCTGTCCGCCGTCGGCGGCCTGCTCGGGGCGATCGCGACGCCCCACATCGTGAAGCGGATCGGCGAGGCGCGGGCGATCCCGATCAGTGCGATCGCCTTCTGCATCGCCCCGCTCTTCCTGCCCGCGATCTCGCTCGTGCCGGCGCTGGCCTTCCCGCTGCTGATCGTGCAGTTCTTCGTGTCGAGCTTCACGATCCTCCTGTACAACATCACGCAGGTCACCTTCCGCCAGCGCATCACACCGCCCCGGCTCCTCGGCCGCATGAACGCCTCGATCCGTTTCGTGGTGTGGGGCGTCATGCCCATCGGCGCGCTCCTCGCCGGCGCGCTCGGCACCTGGATCGGCACCGTCCCCACGCTCTGGATCGCCGCGTGCGGCGAGCTGCTGGCCGGCCTCTTCGTCGTCATCGGCCCGTTCTGGGGCATGCGCGAGCTGCCCGATGCCCACGAGGAGCATACGAACGGCGGTCCGGCCGCGGCCGATTCCGCGGACGGCCGGGGCGCCGACCCCGGGCGCTGAGCGGGGGAGATCGTCGGATGCCTCGGCCCGCCGTGCAGGGTCGGGTCGGGGCCTCCGCACTCGGCGGCTGACGCGCGTCCGGCACTGCCCCGGTACCTCACGGCCCGGATTCCGGCAAGACGGTGCTGACGGGTGCCCGGGCGTGCTTAGGTTGCTCCATGACGGCGCGCATCGTCTCGATCGGCACGGCGGTCCCTGCCACCCGGATCCGGCAGGACGATGTCCGTGCGCTGTTCGCGGCGCAGGACGGCGTCGATCGCCTCACCCGGCGGCGCATCCAGGCGGTGTTCGACGCCTCGGCCATCGAACAGCGTCACACCGTCCTGACCGACCTGGCGACGCCGCCGGGACCGCGGGCGGCGGGGGTGCCCGCCTTCATCGACGCGGAGGGGCGACTCCTCTCCCCCACGACCGGCACGCGCAACGACCTCTACATCGCCACGGCTCCAGCGCTCTCGGCCGAGGCGGCCCGCGAGGCGCTGCGCGACGGGCGCATCGAGCCGTCGGCCGTCACGCACGTCGTCACCGTGTCGTGCACGGGACTGTTCGCGCCAGGACCGGACTATCGTCTCGTCCGCGACCTCGGGCTGAGTCCGACGGTCGAACGCTGCCACCTCGGATTCATCGGATGCGCGGCCGCGCTCCCGGCGCTGCGGGTCGCGACGGCGCTCGCGGGGACCCGGCCGGACGCCGTGGTGCTGGTGGTCTGCACCGAGCTCTGCTCGCTGCACGTGCGGGCCTCGGCCGATCCGCAGCAGATCGTCGCGGCATCCGTCTTCGCCGACGGCGCCGCCGCGGCGATCGTGACGGCGGATCCGGCCCTCGGCCGCGCCGGCGGGCTCGACCTGGAACGCTTCGGCAGCGCGCTCACCGACGAGGGCGAGACCGACATGGTGTGGACGATCGGCGACAACGGCTTCGAGATGGTGCTGTCGGCCGAGGTGCCGCGCATCATCGGCCGCGAGATCCAGGGCGCGGTGGCGCGGTTCCTGGGCGACGACGGCCAGCCGGCCGTGTGGGCGGTGCATCCCGGCGGACGCAGTGTGCTCGATCGCGTCGAGACCGGGCTGGGGCTCGCACCAGACGCACTGGCCACCTCTCGCGGCGTGCTGCGCGACTTCGGCAACATGTCCAGCGCGACGATCCTCTTCATCCTCGCGGCGCTCCTGCGCGACGACGCCGTGGGCGACGGCGCCCGCGTCGCCGGGCTCGCCTTCGGGCCGGGGCTCACCGTCGAATCGGCGCTCATGACCAAGCGGCGGGTGGCCGAAGCGGCGGATGACCACATCGCCCTCGCTTTGGCGGCATCCGCGTGATGTCGGCGGTCGCCGCACTCGAGATCCGCAAGCATGCACGAGGACTGCGCGCAGGGCGCGGACCGTCACCCGCGGACGACATGAGCGTGGACGGGCCCGCATGACTCTCGCCGTCCGCGACGAGCGCCTGGCCGAGCTCATGGACGACCCGGCGTGCGACCCCGACCGTCTGCGCGCCACACTGCGCCGGTTCGGCACGATCAACCGCCTCGTCTCGGGGTGGGGCACGGTGTACCGGCACACCCTCGCTCCGCACCTGGCGACGCTGGGCCGCCCTGCACGCGTGCTCGACGTGGGCTGCGGCGGAGGGGACCTCGTGCTGCGGCTCGCCGCGGCCGCCCGGCGCGACGGCACCGAGGTCGAGTGGACCGGCATCGACCCCGATCCCCGCTCGTACCAGGTCGCCCTCGAGCGCGGCAGCGTGGAGGGCGTGACGTTCCGGTGCACAGACGCCGCCACGCTCGTCGCGGAGGGCGTCACCTACGACGCGGTGCTGTCGAATCACGTGCTGCACCATCTCGGCGCCGAGCTCGCGGGCTTCGTCGCGGAGTCGCTGACGCTGTCGCACGGGCTGGTCCTGCACAGCGACATCGCGCGCTCGAGGCTCGCCTACGCCCTGTACGCGATCGGCATCACACCGTTCGCGCCCGGCACGTTCCTGCGCACCGACGGGCTGCGCTCGATCCGGCGCAGCTACACGCCGGCCGAACTGGCCGCCGTGCTCGACGAGGCGATGCCCGGAACCTGGGCCGTGCAGACCCCGGCGCCGTTCCGCGTGCTTGCGACGGGTCGCGGTCGTGGCTGACGTCACGATCGTGGGCGCAGGCCCCGTCGGCACGTTGCTGGCGACGGAGCTCGCGCGCCGCGATGTCGAGGTGAGGATGCTGGAGCGCCGGCCTGCGCTCGGCGACGGCACCCGGGCCATCGGCATCCACTCGCCCGTCCTTGCCGCCCTCGAGCCGTCGGGCCTCACCGACCGACTGCTCGCCGACGCCGTGCGCGTGCGGCGCGGCGAGGCGCACAGCCGCGGACGCCTGCTCGGCACCGTGCGCTTCGATGCGCTGGCCGCGCGGTTCCCGTTCGTGGCGACGCTCCCGCAGTCGACCACGGAAGCGGTGCTCGGCGCCGGCGCCCCCGAGCCGCTGCGAGGCGCCCACGTCATCGCGGTGATCCCGCGCGCACAGGGCGTCGTGGTGCGGGCGACGCACCTCGGCCGCATCATCGAGTTCGAGAGCCGCCTCGTGGTCGTCGCGGGCGGTGCGGGCGGGCGCGACCTCGTCTACCGGCCCGGCCGCGTGGGCGTGCGCGAGTACCGCGACCGCTATCTGATGACGGATGCCGCCACCGCCGGCCGATCCGACGACGACGTCGCGCTGGTGCACCTCGACCCCGACGGGGTGCTCGAGTCCTTCCCTCTGCCCGGCGGCCGGCGCCGGTTCGTGGCCTGGGATGCCCCGGGCGGCGATGACGCACCGGAGGCTCGCTCGGCGCGGCTGCGCGACGCACTCACCCGTCGCGGCGAGGAGGCCGCCGCGAGCGCCGTGGAGACGGCGACGTCGTTCGGGGTCCGCCGGGTCGTCGCGCCGCGACTGCGCAACGGGAGGGTGTTCGCGATCGGCGACACAGCGCACGAGGTCAGCCCGATCGGCGGTCAGGGCATGAACCTCGGTCTGCTCGACGCCGTGACCCTGGCGCCGCTCCTCGCGTCGTGGATGCGCACGGGGACTCAGCCCGACGCCGAGCTGCGGCGATGGGAGGAGCGCCGGCTGCGGTCGTCACGCGCAGCAGCCGCGATGGCGACCGTGAACACGGCGCTCGGCCGCCCGCTTGCGTACACCGACGTGCTGCGCCGCACGGCCGTGCGTGCGATGCTCGCAGGCCCGTCGGGTCGGCTCTTCGCCCGCGCGTACGCGATGGGCTTCGACGCCGACGCCTGACGGACCGGCTGCCCCCGAAACCCTGCAGGGACCGTACGTCAGGCCGCGAGCGCACTCCCGGAGGCGACCAACTGCGTGGCCAGCAGCAGCGCCGCGAGCATGACGAGCCGGAACAGGGCGCGGGTCGGCGGTCGCGCGATCGCCCGCCAGGCCGTGATCGCCGCCACCGCGACGACCGCCGCGAAGAAGACCCACGACACCCCAGAGACTGCGCCGAGATCGCCGCCCGACGCGCCGAGCAGCACGGCGATCGCACCACCGACCACCGCGAGCGCGGCAGTGACCGCCGACGCTCGCGGACCGAGCCGGTGCGGGAGGCCTCGGATGCCGGTGCGGGCGTCGTCGTCGAGGTCGGGCAGCACATTGGTGAGGTGCACGGCGGCGCCGAGCGCCGCACCGGCGATCCACGCCCAGCCGGCCGCGAAGGCCGGATCCGGGGCTGACAGCGTCGCGAGCGACGGGAAGATCCCGAAGCTCACGAGGAAGGGGACGATCGACCAAGGCGTCGACTTCAGTCCGGCGTTGTACGCCCACGCCGAGCCGAGCGCGAGGGCGTGCGCGGCCAGCATCCGCCAGCCCAGCGGCACCGAGAGCGCCAGCGCCAGCACGAGCAGGCCGAGCGCCGCCGCCCACGCGACGCCGACAGCGGCGTCCCCGCGGGCGAGGGGCTTGTCCGTGCGTCCGACCTCGTGGTCGCGCGCCGCGTCGAACGCGTCGTTCGAGATGCCGACCGACAGCTGGCCGGCGAACACCGAGACGGTCAGGAGCGCGATGCGCCACGGGTCGAGCCCGGTCGCGATCCCGAGCGCCAGCGCGAGCGCCGTCACGACGAGCGTCGGTCCGGGATGCGAGGAGCCCCACAGGGCACGGACGGTGCGCACGATCGATGCTCTCACGCGCCGGGCGGCCGGCGCCGCGTGGGCGGCGGGAATGGGCCCCGGGTGCATGTCGTTGCATGAATCCGGGCCGACGGCGTCCCGAAGATCACTCAACCCTGCAAGGAGACGCCATGCCCACCCTCACCGATCGCACCGCCGAGACCGACGCCCCGATCATCGACATCCTCGCGGAGCGCTGGAGCACCCGCATCTTCGACCCGGCGTACGTCATCGACGAGACCGCCCTGGCGAGCGCGCTGGAGGCTGCGCGATGGGCGCCGACCGCAGCCAACACGCAGGCCTGGCGCGTCATCGTCGCCCGCCGCGGCTCGGCATCCCACTCCCAGGTCGTGTCGGCGCTGGCCGGGTTCAACAGCGCGTGGGCCGGCGAGGCGGCCGCGCTCGTGGTGTTCGTCGCCGAGACGACGCGCGACGGCCAGCCGATGACGTGGGCGCAGTACGACACCGGGCAGGTGGCCGCCCACTTCACCGTGCAGGCGCACGCGGACGGCCTCTCGACGCACCAGATGGGCGGCTTCGACCGCGATGCCATCGCCGCTGCCTTCGGCCTGAGCGGCGATTTCACGGCCATCACTGTGATGGCCGTCGGCAAGCTCGGCGACATCCGCACCGCATCCGCCGAACTCCAGGCGCGCGAGACCGCCCCGCGAGTGCGTCGTCCCGCCGCTGACTCTGTGCTCGTGAACGACTGAACGACCCCGCAGACCAGGACGGATGCCTCGTCCCGCTTCGGCGGGGCGAGGCATCCGTCATTCCGGTGCCGGTCGCCGGGCTCCTTCGCCGGGCTCAGTCGTCGAGCAGCTCGGCCTCGATCACGTCCTCGTCATCCGCCGTCGGCTCGGCCACGGCCGGGCCGTCGCTGGTGAGCACCAGCGACGAGCCGTCCGCCGCGACATCCACCCGCACGACGTCCCCGTCGCGCACCCCGCCCGACAGCAGCGCCATCGCGAGGCGGTCCTGGATCTCGGACTGGATGAGCCGGCGCAGCGGCCGCGCCCCGAACACCGGGTCGTAGCCGCGCTCGGCGAGCCAGGCCCGGGCGTCGGGCGTCACGGCGAGCGACAGGCGGCGGTCCTTGAGGCGCCGCTGCAGCGCGAACACCGCCAGCTCGACGATCTGCGCGAGATCGTCCTCGCTGAGCGCCGAGAACATGACGATGTCGTCGAGCCGGTTGAGGAACTCGGGCTTGAACGCCTGTCGCACGATCGCCATGACCGTGTCGCGCTTCTGCTCGGTCGACAGGGTGGGGTCGATGAGGATCGGCGAGCCGAGGTTGGATGTGAGCACGAGGATGACGTTCGTGAAGTCGACCGTGCGTCCCTGGCCGTCGGTGAGGCGCCCGTCGTCCATGACCTGCAGCAGCACGTCGAACACCTCGGGGTGGGCCTTCTCGACCTCGTCGAGCAGCACGACCGAGTACGGGCGTCGCCGCACGGCCTCGGTGAGCTGACCGCCCTGCTCGTATCCGATGTATCCGGGAGGGGCGCCGACAAGCCGCGAGACCGTGTGCTTCTCGCCGTACTCCGACATGTCGATGCGCACCATGGCGTGCTCGTCGTCGAACAGGAACTCGGCGAGCGCCTTGGCCAACTCGGTCTTGCCGACGCCGGTCGGGCCGAGGAAGAGGAACGAGCCGGTCGGGCGACCGGGGTCACTGATGCCCGCACGCGAGCGGCGCACCGCATCCGCGACGGCCTTGACGGCTTGCTTCTGCCCGATGAGGCGCTTGCCGAGCTCGGCCTCGAGGTGCAGCAGCTTCTCGGTCTCGCCCTGCAGCAGACGGCCGACCGGAATGCCGGTCCATGCCGCGATGACCGCGGCGATGTCCTCTTCGGTGACCTGATCGTTGACCATGCGGTCGCCGGCGGGCTCCTCGCGCTCGGCCTCCACCAGCTGACGCTCGAGCGCCGGGATCTCGGCGTACAGCAGGCGCGACGCCTTCTCGAGGTTGCCCTCGCGCTGCGCGCGCTCGGCCTCCATGCGGGCGGCGTCGAGCTTGGTCTTGAGGTCGCCGACCCGGTTCAGCGAGGCCCGTTCGCGGTCCCAGCGGTCCTGGAGCTCGCCGAGCCGCTGCTGCTCCTGCCCAAGGGTCTCGCGCAGCGCCGCGAGGCGTTCCTTCGACGCCGCGTCCTTCTCCTTCTTGAGCGCGAGCTCCTCGAGCTTCAGGCGGTCGACGTGTCGGCGCAGCTCGTCGATCTCGAGCGGCGCCGAGTCGATCTCCATCCGCAGCCGCGACGCGGCCTCGTCGATGAGGTCGATGGCCTTGTCTGGCAGCTGCCGCGACGGGATGTAGCGATGGCTGAGCGATGCGGCGGCCACGAGCGCGGCATCCGCGATGGCCACCTTGTGGTGAGCCTCGTACCGCTCCTTGAGCCCGCGCAGGATCGCGACGGTGTCCTCGACCGAGGGCTCGCCGACGTAGACCTGCTGGAAGCGGCGCTCGAGGGCGGCATCCTTCTCGATGAACTCGCGGTACTCGTTGAGGGTGGTCGCACCGATGAGACGCAGCTCGCCGCGCGCGAGCATGGGCTTGAGCATGTTGGATGCCGCGACCGATCCCTCGCCCCCGCCGGCGCCCATGAGCACGTGCAGCTCGTCGATGAACGTGATGATGCGGCCGTCGGACTCGGTGATCTCCTTCAGCACGCTCTTGAGGCGCTCCTCGAACTGGCCGCGGTACATCGCACCGGCGACGAGCGCGGAGATGTCGAGGGTGACGAGCTCCTTGTTCTTGAGGGACTCGGCGACGTCGCCCGCGACGATGCGCTGGGCGAGGCCCTCGACCACGGCGGTCTTGCCGACGCCGGGCTCGCCGATGAGCACGGGGTTGTTCTTGGTGCGCCGGGTCAGCACCTGACTGACGCGGCGGATCTCGCTGTCGCGCCCGATGACGGGATCGAGCTTGCCCTGGCGGGCGCGATCGGTGAGGTTGATCCCGAACTGCTCGAGGGCGCTCTGCGCGTCCTCCTGCCCGGGCTGTTGTGTGGCGTTCATGTGTCTCCTGAAATCCTGGATCGCGAAAGTTGAGTCGCGTTGACTCAAGTTTACCAGTGGTGTGGTGTGCGGATCAACGTCACCTCAGTCCCGGATCTCCGTCAGCGCATCGGCATAGGCGCGGCGCAGTCCCTCGCCGACCCACTCGGAGCCGCGATACACGTTGTCCTCCCCGATGTCGGCGGTGAGACCGCCGGCCGCCAGATGCGCGATGACCCTCTCCTCGCTGGCGACCACCTTGAGCGTCGAGTCGGCGTCGCGCAGCTCGTGGGCGAAGCGGCGCAGCACCTCGACGTGCGACAGGCCGATCTCGTCGGTGCCGCGCAGCCGCACGATCACTACTGCTCCGCTCGACTCGCGGCTGACATCGGGCAACTGGCGCTCGAAGACCGGCGCGCTCGCGAAGAAGAGGCTCCCGTAGGGCTGGAGCACCAGCACCTCCCCCGGCGGGACGACCGCCGGCGGATCGCTTTCGCGCATGCGCCCGTCGTCGGCGAGGTGCACGGCGCGCACGCGCACGCTGTTGGACTGCTCCGCGACGTACAGGATGACCCCGAGGCCGACCCCGACCAGCACCGCGAACTGGAGCGGAATGATGAGGGTCAGCCCGAAGGTGACGCCCATGATCGCCGTGGGCAGGGCGCCCGACTTCACCACCGAGTAGATGCGACTCGGTTTGACCGCGCGCCATCCCACCACCATCAGGAGGCCTGCCAGCGCCGGCATCGCGACGAACGCGACCAGATCCGCGGCGACGAACACCACGACGGCCATGACGGCTCCCGCGATGAACAGCGACAGACGGGTCTTCGCGCCGCCCTGGACGATCAGCGACGATCCCGACATCGACCCGCCGACCGGCATGCCCTGAAACAGGCCCGACACGACGTTGCCGAGCCCCTGCCCGAGGAAGTCGCGGTTGGCGTCGGCGCGCTTGCCGTCCGCGGTCGGGATGCCGGCGGATACGGCGGCGCCCTGCACGAGGCCGATGAAGGCCAGCGACAGCGCCGGGATCAGCAGCGCAGGGGCGTCGGCGATGCTCGGCAGCACGGGGGCCGGCAGCCCGCGCGGCACCTCGA
>NZ_DATCVK010000017.1:0-14403 GCF_036566905.1 Microbacterium sp.
GTCGCCGCCCACGCCGCCGCGCGGGTGCAGACGCAGCTGCGCACGGCGCTCGTCGCGGCGATCGGCGCACTCGGGCCCGAGTGGCTCGGAGTCCGCAACTCCGCCGCGCTGGCGATCACCGCGGGGCGCGGTCTCGACGCCCTCGAGGCCTACTTCGGCCGCTACCTGCCGCAGCTGGTGCAGACGGTGGTGGCGACGCCGCTGATCGTCGCGGTGATGTGGTGGCAGGACTGGATCTCGGGGCTGACGGTCCTGCTGACCCTCCCCCTCATTCCGATCTTCATGGTGCTCATAGGTCTCGCGACGCGCTCCGTGCAGCAGCGGCAGTGGCAGACGCTGCAGCGTCTCGCGTCGCGCTTCGCCGACACCGTGCAGGGGCTGTCGACGCTCAAGGTCTTCGGCCGCCAGCATCGCGCGGCGGCGTCCATCGAGCGCGTCACCGACGACTACCGCCGCGAGACGATGCGCGTGCTGCGCGTGTCCTTCCTCTCGGGGTTCGCGCTGGAGTTCCTCGCGTCGATCTCGGTCGCGATCGTCGCCGTGTCCATCGGATTCCGGCTCATCGACGGGTCGCTCACCCTGGCCGTCGGCCTGTTCGTGCTGCTGCTGGCGCCCGAGGCGTATCTGCCGCTGCGGCAGGTGGGCGTGCAGTTCCACGCGGCGGCCGAGGGCATCGCCGCCACGGACGACGTGTTCGACGTGCTGGACGCGGCGCGGCGGCGCACGCCAACGCGTGCGGACGAGGTCGCCCGCCGTGCCGTGGACGACGAGTGGTCAGGCGCGTCCCGCGACGGAGTGCTCGTCCTGGACGGCGTGCGCGTACGACGCGGGGAACGCCAGCTGCAGCCCGTCGATCTGACGGCCGCCCCGGGGACCGTCACCCTCGTCGAGGGACCGAGCGGCGCCGGCAAGTCCAGCGTCTTGGCCGCCCTGCGCGGCGCAGCGGTCTTCGACGGCGCAGCGACCTGGAACGGCGTCGATGTGCGTGACCTCGCACCGGCCGCGTGGCTCGCGTGGGCGGGTCAGCGCCCCGGCCTGCTCGCCGGCACGATCGCCGACAACGTCAGCCTCGGCGACCCGGCGCCCGATGCCGAGATCGTGCGGCGCGCACTGGACCTCGCGTGCGCGGGAACCCTCGATCCCGCTGTCGAACTCGGCGTGCAGGGCGCCGGCCTCTCGGGCGGACAGGCTCAGCGCGTGGCCGTCGCCCGCGCGCTGTACCGGCACCTGCGCGGGAACGCGCCGGTGATCGCGCTCGACGAGCCGAGCTCGGCGCTGGATCCCGAGACCGAGGGGCGGCTGTGGCGGAGCGCCCGGACGCTCGCCGACGCCGGCGCGACGGTGCTCCTGGTCTCGCACCGCACCAGCGCCCGCGCGATCGCCGACGCCGTGATCCGTCTCGAGCCCGCCGAGGTGCACGCATGAGCGGGCGCGACGGCGCGGGCGGGTCCGTGAGCGCCACACAGGTGCTGCGCGGCGCGATGCCGCCGGCGCGGAGGTTCTGGTGGGCGCTGGCGGCCGGCTTCGCCTCGGAGGCATCGGCCGTGGCGCTGCTCGCAGTGAGCGCGTGGCTCATCGTGCGCGCGAGCGAGCAGCCGCCGGTGCTCTACCTGTCGGCGGCGGTGGTCGGCGTGCGGTTCTTCGCCATCGCGCGCGCCGCCTTCCGCTACCTCGAACGACTCACCGGCCATGATGCCGCGCTGCGGCAGCTCGCGTCGACCCGCGCCGACCTCGTGCGGCGGCTGGTGCCGCTGGCACCCGACGGGCTCACGCGCACCCGCCGCGGCTCGGTGCTCGGGGCGCTCGTGGACGACGTCGACGAACTGCAGAACCTTCCGCTGCGGGTCGTGCAGCCGCTCGTGTCGTCGGCCCTCGTGGCGGTCGGCGCCGTCGTGCTCGTGGCGTTCGTGTGGTGGCCGGCGGCGCTGACCCTGCTCGCCTGCCTCGTCGTCGCGGCGGCGATCGCGACGCTGTGGGGATGGATGTCGGGCGGGCGCGCCGAACGCGACATCGCACCGCTGCGGGCGGCCCTCGCCGACGCGGTGCTCGACCACATCGGCAGCCTCGAGGTGCTCGCCGCCTTCGGCGCCGAGGCGCAGAGCCGAGAGCGCATCGCCCGCGCCGACGCCGACCTTCGCCGCGCGGTGGTCCGCCGCTCCGGTGCCCAGGCCGGCACAGCCGCCCTCGTCTCGCTCCTGGCCGGTGCGGCCTCGATCACGGCGGTGCTGGCGGCTGCGCCGGGTGCGGCATCCGGCGCCCTTCCCGGCCCATCCCTCGCCGTGGTCGTGCTGGTGCCGATGGCGGTCTTCGAGGTGTTCGCGGCCGTCCCCATGGCGGCTTCCGCGTGGCGGCAGGTGCGGGCTTCGGCCGAGCGCGTCGCGGGCGCGCTGCCCGCGACGCCCCCGGCGGAGCTCGCGCCCGAGACCGTTGCGCCCACCGGTGAGGCTCCCGCGCTCGGCGACGGCATCCGCCTGCGCGCCGCAGAAGTTCGCTGGCCGGGTGCCGCGCAGGTCTCGCTGCACGACATCGACCTCGCGATCCGTCCGCGCGAGCGCGTCCTCGTCATGGGGGCGAGCGGCGCGGGCAAGAGCACGCTCGCCCACGCCCTGGTGCGGTTCCTCGACACCGACGGCCGCTACGACATCGGGAGCCGTTCGGTCCACGACCTGTCCCCTGACGACGTGCGGCTGACCGTCGGGCTGTGCGAGCAGCATCCGATGCTCTTCGACGAGGACATCCGGCAGAACCTGCTGTTCGCGCGCGATACGGCGACGGATGCCGAGCTCGAGGCGGCGCTCGCCCGCGTCGGGCTCGACGCCTGGCTGCGTGAGCGCGGCGGACTCGGCGCCCGCGTCGGTGAACGAGGCGCCCTCGTCTCGGGCGGTCAGGCGCAGCGCATCGCGCTGGCCCGGGCGCTGCTGCGCGGATTCCCCGTGCTGGTGCTCGACGAGCCGACCGCCGGCGTCGACCCCGAGGCATCCGATCGGCTGCTCGTCGACCTGTTGAGCGCGGTGCGCGACGACCAGGCGGTGGTGCTGATCTCGCACGTCGCCGTACCCGACGGGCTCGTCGACCGTGTGGTGCGCCTCGAGGACGGCCGCATCCCGGTGTGACGGATGCGGCCGGTCGCGTATCCCGACGCCACGGGATCCACACGGTCCAGCGGACCACGCCCTAGGCTCTGACCGTGAGCGACGGCATCCCGAACCCGTTCGAGGGTCTCGAGGCGCAGCTGAAGCGCGCCGACCGGTTCCGTGACAGCGTCGACCCGGTGGCCGCGATCGCCGCGTACCGCACGTTCACCGAGTTCCTCCGCCCGCGCCTGCCCGAGCTGCGGATCGCCGCCGGCCTGCCGGAGCACGCCGGCACGCGCAAGGACGGCAGGCTCCTCGCGCACCGCGACGGCGGACGCGTCGATCCGTCGGCGCTGAACCTCTACACGTTCTGGAACTCGCCGCTGGACGCCGCGCCCCCGCTCGTGCAGGCCTGCGTCGGCGAGATGTCCCGCCTCCACGACGACCTCCCGACACCGCTGACCGTGCTCGACGGCACGTCGGCGCGCGAGCTCGTGGAGATCCCGGATGCCGTGGCCGCCGCCCTCGAGAAGGATCACCCCGCGCACTTCTCGGACTTCGTCCGCATCAGCGTGCTCGATCGTCTCGGCGGCATCTGGGTCGACGCCACCTGCTGGGCGCCCGCCCCGCTCCCCCAGGCGGTCGCACCTCTGCTCACCGCCCGTGCCCTGTATCCCCGCTGGACCCGCCGCCAGATCGGCAACTGGTTCATCGCCGCCGTGCCGGCGACCCCGCTCATCCGCCTGCAGCGGCTCGCGCTGCAGGCCTGGTGGGAGTCGGGCGGCGGCATCCCGGACTACTTCCTCTACCACCGCATCTTCGAGGTGCTCCTCGATCTCGTGCCTGAGTTCCACGGACAATGGGAGGCCGCGCCCCCGCTGTCGAGTGCCGCCAGCCACCTGCTGCAGCTCGGCATGATGCAGCCGTGGGACCCCGACGCGCTCCGCTTCGTCGCAGGGGCGTCGATCGTGCAGAAGCTCAGCTACAAGTACGACGCGGTGCCACCGGGCTCGGTGCTGGATCGCCTCGTGTCGCACCACCCGATCCTCACGGCCTGACGCGCCCTGCCGTCCTCACGGCGTGACGCACCACCCGCCACACGGATCAGGCCGCGTCGGCGCCACCGCTCGCCGCGGCGGTCGCCGTGATGCGCCGTGCCATCCCCGCGAAGATGAACCCGTGGAACGGCAGGACGGCGAGCCAGTACAGTCGTCCCGCCAGTCCCCGCGGGAAGAACACCGCGCGCTGGTCGTAGCGTGAGCCGCCGCGCTCCTCGTCGGCCGACGCGCGCAGCTCGAGCCAGGCGAGACCCGGGACCTTCATCTCGGCCCGGAGGCGCAGCATCCGTCCCGGTTCCAGCGCTTCGACCCGCCAGAAGTCGAGCGCATCGCCCACCGCGAGCCGGTCACGGCTGCGTCGCCCGCGCGCGAGCCCGATGCCCCCGACGAGACGATCCATCCAGCCGCGCACCGCCCACAGCAGCGGCGACGAGTACCACCCGTTCTCTCCGCCGATCCCCACGATGACGCGCCACAGCGCATCGGGAGATGCCGGGGTGTGTGCCGCGCGGACGTCGCTGAACACCACGCGACCCGCCCAGTCGGGGTCGTTCGGCAGCGGGTCGCTCGGGGCGTCGAGCACGCCGGCATCCTGCCAGCTGGTCTCGATCGCGTCGGTCTCGAGCTTGCCCAGCGCCAGCCGCACCGCCGTGCGGTACGGGGTGAGACCGCCCTCCGGTGGCGGGATGAGCTCGTCGATCCCGTGGTCCTTCACGATGCACTCGTTCTGGAGCGACTCGACGAGCGGTCGCGCGATCGCGCGCGGAATCGGCGTCACGAGGTTCACCCAGTGCGAGGCCAGTCGTGGCGTCAGCACCGGGAGCGCGGCGATCGCGCGCTGGCGCAACCCGGCCTCGACGGCGTAGCCGTTCATCATCTGCCCGTACCGCAGCACGTCGGGGCCCCCGACGTCGACGGCGCGGTTCACGTCGGCCGGCAGCCGTGCGGCGCCGAGCAGGTAGTGCAGCACGTCGCGCACGGCGATGGGCTGGATGCGGTTGCGCACCCACCTCGGCGCGGGCATGTACGGCAGCACCTCGGTGAGATGGCGCACCATCTCGAACGACGCCGACCCCGACCCGATCACGACGCCCGCCTGCAGCACGATCGTCGGGACGCCGCTCTCGAGGAACGTCCGCCCGACCTCGACACGCGACTGCAGGTGCGGCGAGAGCGTCACCCCGGTCGGGTGCAGACCGCCGAGATACACGATGCGACCCACGGATGCCGCGGCCGCCGCGTTCGTGACCGTCTCGGCAGCGCGCCGGTCGGTGTCGGCGAACCGCCTGCCGCCCGACATCGAGTGGACGAGGTAGAAGACCACGTCGACGTCGCGCACGGCCTCGCCGACCGCGCGTTCGTCGGCTGCGTCGCCGCGGACGATCTCGACACGCTCGCCCCACGGGAACGCCGCCGCCCGCGCGGGGTCGCGCGCCAGGACACGGACCTCGTAGCCGGCATTCAGCAGCCGCGGCACCAGCCGCCCGCCGATGTACCCCGTCGCCCCGAGCACGAGCGCGCGCGGCGCCGTGCCGTCAGGGCGCGGCAGCGCTAGCAGTGCCGGCTCACGGCCGGTCGGCGCCGAGACATCGTCCACGGGGGCAGACTACGCGCGCACGCCCCGCACCCGGATGGGTTGACGCGGGGCCGGCCGTCGCGTAGTTCAGAGGCGCGTCGCGAAGACCTGCGTGCCCGCGGGCGACGGGAGCGGCTCGAATCCGACGCGGGGATAGAACGCGATGGCGCCGGTGTTGTCGGCCGAAGCCACCAGGTGAAGGCCGGTCACCCCCGCCTCTCGAAGGGCTGCTTCGAGCGTCTCGATGAGCCGGCGGCCGAGGCCCTGGCCCTGCGTCTCGGGCAGCAGGTCGATGTGCAGGTGCGCCGGGTACTCGTCGCCGAACGGCTGGGCACCACCCGCGCGGGAATACGCGTAGCGGAGGATGCCGTCCTGCCGCGAGGCGGTGGCCGTCTGACCGCCCTGCGGTCGCGGCCAGCGCTCGGCGTGCCGCGGCCACCACTCGGTCGCGAACCACTCCTCGAACGCCGCGGAGTCGGGGGCACCCACGGTGTAGCCGACAACGCGGCCGTCGTCCGCTTCGACCACGAAGGCGAACTCGGGGTGACGCGCCACGTAGGGCAGGACGAAGATCTCGGCCCAGAGATCGTCGTCGTCGAGGATGCCTGTGGCGTCGGCTCCGGCATCCGCTGTCTTCAGGCAGATGTCGACGAGAGCGGGTTCGTCACCGGGGCGGAAGGGGCGGATACGCGTCACCGGGCGAGTCTATGAGAAACGTCCTGGATCGCGGCGACGAAGCGCACGTCGGCTGGATCCAGTCGCAGCGCGACCGTCTCGTTCGCGGCCAGACCTGCCGCGCGGTCCGCCGCGACATCGACGGCGACATCAGGATGGGCGGTGCGCACACGGACGCCGGCGGGCGTCTGCTCGAGCCGCACGATGCGTGCGGTCCACTCACCCGGCTCGCGCACCGGTCCGTCGATGATCCGCACGTCGCCCGGGCGGAACACCGCGGCGCTCGGGCCCGCGGGGTGCGCCGGGCAGGGCAGCACGAGGCCTCCGGCGCGCCAGGTCGCGGGTGCCGGTGCGTCGGACCCCTCGCGCGGCCCGTGCGCAGTCTCCGCCGTTCCGACGACGCGGTTGAGTCCCGCCACCGCGGCGGCGAACCGGGTCGCCGGAGAGGCGAGCACCTCGCGCACCGGCCCGGTCTGCGTGACGCGGCCGTCTTCGAGCACGACGAGGCGGCTCGCGAGCGCGACCGCGTCGACCGCATCGTGGGTCGCGACGACGGCCGTCGTGTGCGTCGCCGCGATCTGCTGGTGCAGCAGGGCGCGCACGTCGCCGGCGGTCTCGGTGTCGAGCGACGTGAGCGGCTCGTCGAGCAGGATCGCAGCGGGCGACGTCGCGAGCGCCCGCGCCAGCGCGACGCGCTGCTGCTGCCCGCCCGACAGCTGCGCGGGCCGCCGTTCGCCGAGGCCCTCCAGCCCGACACGTCGAAGCCAATTCGCGGCTCCGGCCGCCGCCGCGGTCTTCGTGGCGCCGTGCACGCGCAGCCCGAACGCCACGTTGTCGTGCGCGCTGAGATGCGGGAACAGGCGCGGATCCTGCCCGAGCAGCACGACCCCGCGCGCCGCCGGCGCCGTGCGGCGCGCGGTGGAGCCGTCAGAGGCGCGCCAGTCGAGCAGCCGGCCGTGCAGCCGGACCTCGCCCTCGTCGAACCCCGTCAGGCCGGCGAGGACGCCGAGCAGCGTCGACTTGCCGGCGCCGCTCGGGCCCATGAGGGCGACGACCTCGCCCGCCGGCACGCGCAGGGCCACGTCCAGCGCGAACCCGCCGCGATCCACGCGGACGCGGGCCTCGAGTCCCTTCGCGGCGACGGTGGCGGCATCGTCGTCCGCCGCAGCGCTCATCGCGGGGCCTCCGCGCGCCAGGCGCGCACGAGCAGCAGCACGCCGACGGCGGTGACGAGCAGCAGCAGCGAGAGAGCCACCGCGGTTCCCTGCGAGACGCCGGCGCCGTTGAACGCCGTGTAGATCGCGAGCGGCATGGTCTGCGTCACGCCGGGAGCGTTTCCGGCGAAGAGGGCCGTCGCACCGAACTCGCCGATCGCGCGGGCGAAGCACAGCACGATGCCCGCGACGAGGCCGGGTGCCGCGAGCGGCAGGGTCACGCGGGCGAGGATCGTCCATCGTCCCGCGCCCAGGCCCGCCGCCGCCTGCTCGAAACCGGTGCCGGTGGAGCGCAACGCTCCTTCGAGCGCGAGCACGAGGAACGGCAGAGCGACGAAGGTCTGCGCCAGGACCACGGCGGTGGTGGTGAACGGGATGCGGATGCCCCACTCCGCGAGGATCCCGCCCAGCCAGCTGGTGCGGCCGAACAGGAACAGCATCGCGACCCCGCCGACCATCGGCGGCAGCACGAGCGGCACCGTCACGAGGGCCCGCAGCACCGCTGCCGTCCGCACCGTGCTCCGGGCGATGAGGAGCGCGAGCGGCACGCCGAGGACCACGCAGACGAGCGTGGCGACGGCGCCGGTGGCCAGCGAGAGGCCGAGCGCCGACAGCGCCTGCGGCGAGGTGACGTCTGTCCACAGCGTCGACCATTCCACGCGCAGCACGAGGGCGCCGAGGGGCAGCACGAGCAGAGCGAGCCCGATCACGGCCGGCACGGCGAGAACGCGCGGCACGAATCCGGCGCGCTCCTCGTGCGTACGCACATCGCGTGCCGCGGCGACCGTCACGGCGCTCCGAATCCGAGAGCCGAGAGCACGCGTCGGCCCTCGTCGCCGAGCACGAACGCGACGAACGCGTCAGCCGCCTCCGGGTTCGCGCCATCGTTCAGCGCGACGACCGGATACCGGTTCACGACGTCGTCGGCGCCCGGCACGTCGATCGCGTCGACGGCACTCGTGGTCGAGGCATCCGTCACGTACACCAGCCCCGCGTCGGCCTCTCCGGCTGCGACCTTCGTGAGGACGGCGGTGACGTTCTGCTCGTAGCTGTCGACGCTCGGCTCGACGCCGGCGCTCGAGAGGAGCGTCGCGGATGCCGCCCCGCACGGCACCTCGGCGGCGCACAGCACCACGGTCCGGTCGGGAGCCGAGAGGTCGTCGAGGTCGTCGATCCCACCGCGATTGCCCGCGGGGACCACGAGCGTCAGCGTGTTCGTCGCGAAAAGCTCGGGATCGCTCGCGAGGCCCGCGTCGACGACCTTCTGCATGTTCGGCTCGTCCGCGGACGCGAAGACATCGGCGGGGGCTCCCTCGATGATCTGCGTCGCCAGGGTGGACGAGCCGTCGTAGGTGACGGGCCGTACGTGGAGTGACGGATGCCGCTGCGCGAACTGCGTCGCCAGCTCGTCGAACGCCGCCTGCAGCGACGCGGCCGCGTACACCGTCAGTTCTCCGGTCAGCTCGGGCTCCGCCGCGGTCGTCGCCGGCGATGTGGCGTCAGGATCCCGGTCGACGCCCGTGGCGCAGCCGGCGAGTCCGAGCACGAGAGCGGCAAGGACCGCTGCGGCGCGAATGGTGGCCCCGTGGGGCACGTCAGGCCTTCGGGGTCTCGACGATGACCGTGGTCGCCTTGACCACGGCGACGGCGAGCGAGCCGGGTTCGAGGCCCAGCTCGCGCACCGCCTCGGACGACATGAGCGAGACCACGCGGTGCGGACCGGACTGGATGTCGACCTGAGCCATGACGCCGTCGATCTGCACCCGTGTGACGAGCCCGACGAAGCGGTTGCGTGCACTCGAGAGCACGTCGGCAGGATCGCCGGGCGCTGCGGCCAGCTCGACGGCGCGGGCGGCGAGCGCGTCGCCCGGGATCTCGACGGGCGATGCCCCCGTCGTCGGCAGCGTGCCCGCATCGATCCACCGGCGGACGGTGTCGTCGCTCACCGCGAGCAGCCGCGCCGCCTCGGAGATCTTGTAGCTCGCCATAACGCCACGCTATCACCGCGCATGCGGTTTCTGCGCGCTGTTTTCGCCGCACGCGCGGTTGCTGGGTTCGGCCGGGAGTACTCTCGGCGAGATGACGGCGACTCTTCCCGCCGATGCCCACGTGCACAGCGAGTGGTCGTGGGACTGCGGCTCGGATCCGGCCTCGCAAGGCTCGATGGTCCGCACCTGCGAACGTGCGGTCCGGATCGGACTCCCGGCGATCGTGTTCACCGAGCACCTCGACTTCGAGCACCACTGGAGAGTCGACGACGGCGACATCGGAGAGCACGCGCAGAAGTACGTCGACGAGAGCGGGCATGTGCGCTTGCCCCCGTTCGACGTCGAGGGCTATCTCACGGCGATCGAACGATGCCGCCATTCCTTCCCCGCACTGCGCATCCTCACGGGCGTCGAGTTCGGACAACCCCACCTCCGCGACGCGCACGCCGCCGATCTGCTCTCCAGCGGGACGTTCGATCGGGTCAACGGGTCGCTCCACATGCTCCCCTTCGACAGCGTCGACCGCACCGAGCCGACCACGTTGTACCGCCACCTGCCGGCGGACGACGTGATGTGGAGCTACCTCGAGGAGATCCCGCGCATGGTTGCCGGGTCGGAGTCGTTCGCGGTGTTCACTCACATCGACTACGCCGTGCGCTCCTGGCCGGTCACTGCCGCGGGCCCCTTCGACCCGCGCAGGTTCGAGGGCGGGTTCCGGGCCGCGATGCGCGCGATCGCGGCGTCGGAACGCGCCCTCGAGATGAACACCCGGCGGCTCTGGCCGTGGATCCCACAGTGGTGGGCGGAGGAAGGCGGGCGCGCGGTCACCTTCGGCAGCGACGCCCACGGACCCGACATGCTCGCCGCACACTTCCCAGAGGCGACGGCGATGCTCGAGCACTTCGGATTCCGACCAGGCGCCCGTCCCGAGGACTTCTGGATCCGCTGATCCTGGGAAGGGCGCTCCCTGCGATACGGGTGCAAGATCGGAGCATGGCACTCATCCCCGCTCCCATCTCGGCTTTCATCGACGCCACGAACGCCGGCGACTCCGAGGCCTTCGTCGCGGCCTTCACCGAGGACGGCTCGCTCGACGACTGGGGCCGCGTGGCGCACGGGCACGACGGCATCCGAGAGTGGGACCGCACCGACAACATCGGCAAGCAGTCGCACTTCGAGCTCGTCGACATCGCTGAGGAGTCGGCGCCGGATACCTACCTCGTGCATCTGGCGGTGACCGGGAACGGGTTCAACGGCACCAGCCCCTTCCGCTTCACCTTGCGTGACGGCCTGATCCACAGCGTGGTCATCGTTCCCGATTGAGCTGCTGACTCCGATGCCTGTCGATCGGGACGGCGTTCGATCGTCATCCCAGTGAACGGCCGCCGCCGGGGCCATACTCTTCACAACTGCGGCGGCTGAGATGGGAGCCATCATGTCGGACAAGACCGGGACCTTGGACATCCGCTTCACCGCCACCCTGGGCAAAGCGCAGCCGGGAGACACCTGGACCTGCGTGAAGCTGCCCGACTCCGCCACGATCTTCGGCACCCGCGGACTCGTCAAAGTGGCGGGCACCGTGGACGGGCATCCGTTCGAGGGCGCGTTCATGGCACTGGGCGACGGGACGCACAAGCTCCCGATCAACGCCGAGGTCCGAAAGGCGATCGGCAAGACCGACGGCGACTCCGTCGACATCCACCTCACCCGGCGCCGCTCCTAGTGCCGGCGCCGGCGCCGTCAGTCGGCCGGTGGGCGGCGCAGCCGCTTGACGTCGGTGCGCCGCTTCTTCGCGCCCAGGCGCCGCTCCTTGGCGCCCCGGGTCGGGCTCGTCGGTCGTCGCGACGGCGAAGGCGGCCGTAGCGCGTCGGCGACGACGGCGGCGAGTCGTGCACGCGCGGCATCCCGGTTGCGAAGTTGCGCGCGATGCTCGGATGCCGCGATCGTCAGCACTCCGTCGACGAGGCGGGCGCTCAGCCGCGCGAGCAGTCTCTCGCGCTGATGCGGCGACAGCGCGGCAGAGCGGGACACATCCCAGACCAGCTCCGCCCGCGAGTCGGCGGTGTTCACCCCCTGCCCGCCGGGGCCGGACGAGCGCGAGAACCGCCAGGTCAGCTCGGACTCGGGGATGGTGAGCCCCGAGCCCACCCGGAGGCCGGGGCGGTGGGCAGCGGGCATGGATCCATCATCCTCTTGCGTGCAGCGCGTCGTCGCAGGGTCGTTGCGCAGCGTCGTGCCGGCGCCTCCAGCGTCGGTACCGGAGCTTCCGGCGGGCTGACGGGTCGATAGGGTCAGAAGATGGCGCAGCCGAGCGGCAAGGAACTCGCGGGGTGGGTGACCGCGGGAGTTCTCCTCCTCGCGGGTGCGGTCGCGATCGTCATCGGGGCTTCGACGCCCGCATCCTTCGGCTGGTTCGCGTACCAGCCGCTCGCCGATGTCGCCTACGCGCCGGGCGGGGACTTCGTGTTCGTCTCCCGCGTCACGATCTTCGGGTTCGTGGCGTTGAGCCTCGGGCTCATCACGCTCGCGTTCGTCGGCGGCTGGCGTCTGGCCCAGCGATCCTCTGACTGAGCCCACGTCGGGGCGTTTTCCGGTCCCCCGACGGGACCGACCCGGCATCTTCGTGTGACTGCAGCCCCCTGCGCAAGCCCCCTCGCTACCTGCGGGTGCCTGCCTAATCTCGCCTGCAGGGAGATCTCAGACGCGACAGCCGCCGATCGCGGTCGCGGGTGTCGCCATCCGAGGGAGGGAAAATGTCCGAGCAGCAGGCGCACCATCAGGTGCTGGTGATCGGCGGGGGCAACGGCGGCATCTCGGTCGCCGCGCGACTGCGCCGCTCCGGCGTCGACGACATCGCCATCATCGAGCCGCGCGAGGAGCACCTGTACAAGCCGCTGTTCTCGCATGTCGCCGGCGGCACCGCACGCGCCAGCGTCACCGTCCGCCCGCAGCGGGAGGTGATGCCCAAAGGGGTGGAGTGGATCCCGGATGCCGTCACCGCCGTCCAGCCCGACGCGAACGCCGTCGTGCTCGAGAGCGGTGACCGCGTCACCTTCGACCAGCTCATCGTGTGTCCGGGCATCCAGCTCGACTGGGGTCGCGTGCCGGGACTGGCCGAGGCGATGCAGACGCCGGCGGCGGCATCCCATTACGAATTCCAGCTGGCGCAGAAGGCGTCGCTGCTTCTGCGCGACCTGAAGGAGGGCACGGTCGTGTTCACCCAGCCCGACGGGCCCGCCTCCTGCGCGGGCGCCGCACAGAAGCCGATGTATCAGGCGTGCGACTACTGGCGCGCCACGGGGGTGCTGGACAGGATCCGGGTCGTGATGGTGGTGCCGACCGAGACCGCGTTCCTGCCGCCGTTCGATCGCGAGCTCGAGCGCAAGATCGAGGAGTACGGCATCGAGCTGCGCACCCGCTCGGTGCTCCTCCGCGTGGACTCCGCGGCCCAGGAGGTCGTGATCGGCGGCCCGGACGGGCCCGAGCATCTGCACTACGACGTGCTCAACGTCGAACCGCCGCAATCCGCACCGGATTGGCTCAAGGCGTCGGTGCTGCCGGCGCCGGGCTCGTCGGGAGGGTTCGTGGAGGTCGATCCGCGGACGCTGCGGCATCCGCGATTCCCCCATGTGTGGGCTCTCGGCGACGCCGCGGCCACCACCAACTCGAAGTGCGGGGGCGCGCTGCGCAAGCAGACGTGGGTGCTGGCCAAGAACCTCACGAGGGTGCTCCGCGGAAAGGAGCCGAAGGCACGGTACGACGGCTACGCGGTGTGCCCGTTCACGGTCTCGCGGTCGACGGTCGTGTGGGCGGAATTCGACGACACGGGCACGCAGAAGCCGACCATCCCGTTCTTCCGGCGGATGTACCGGGAGAGCCGGCTGTCGTGGATCTTCGACCGGCATGTTCTGCCCTGGGTGTACTGGAACCTCATCCTGACCGGGCGCGTCTGACCCTGCCCGCCCCGACCGTCGTCGGCGCGTCCGACATGATCGGGCGGGCGGCGCCCGACCCCCGATGCGCGCGGCGTAGCCTGTCGATATGGCCTTTCCCCCACTCGTCGAGCCCCTCGCCGAGCTGAGCGATTCCGAACGCACGCGCACCGCGCGGCACCGCGTGCTCGCCGGCTTCGGCGATGTCGCGCAGCGCCGCCTCGCCGCCGCCCACGTCGCTGTCGTCGGTGCGGGGGGCCTCGGCTCCCCCGCCGTGCTGGCGCTGACGGCCGCCGGGGTCGGCACCCTCACGGTGATCGACGACGACCTGGTCGAGGCATCCAACCTCCAACGGCAGGTGATGCACCGTGTGGGCGACGTCGGTGCCGCCAAGGTGGAGTCCGCCGTGCGCATCGCCGCCGACCTCTCGCCCACCACCCTCGTGCGGCCGGTGCAGGCCGTACTCACGCCCGCCAATGCCCGTGACCTGCTCGCCGGCGCGCACGTCGTCATCGACGGCACCGACACGTTCGAGACCCGCGAGGCCGTGGCCGCCGCATGCGAGGACCTCGGCGTTCCGCTCGTGTGGGGCGTCGTGCAGGAGTTCCACGCGCAGGCGACGGTCTTCTGGTCGGCGCCGCCCGCCGGCGTGGTGCCCGTCCGCCTCGCCGATCTCTACCCGCCGGATGCCGGACGCGAGGCCCCGACCTGCGCACAGGTCGGCGTGCTCGGCGCCCTCTGCCTGCAGGTCGGTGCACTCCTGGCCACCGAGGCCATCAAGCTCATCACGGGCGTCGGCGACCCGCTGCTCGGACGCGTGCTGGTGATCGACGCCCTCCGCGGCCGCACCGACGAGGTGCCGCTGCGTCCCGCGGAAGTCCGTTCG
>NZ_DATCVK010000018.1:0-2599 GCF_036566905.1 Microbacterium sp.
TCACCACCAAAAGAACAGGAATGGGGCTTTCGCCCCATCCTGATCAGAGCGGATGACGAGATTCGAACTCGCGACCCTCACCTTGGCAAGGTGATGCGCTACCACTGCGCCACATCCGCGTTGCTCGCATTTCTGCGTGCAGGAAGACTCTAACTGATTCCCTGAACGATTCACAAACTGACGGGGTCGACCGGCGCATTCGCGCTGGTCACGCGCCGAATCCGACCCCGCATCCCGGGCGTGTCGAGGGGGTTCGGCACCTGTTCAGGCGTGCTCCGAACATGCACCGTCCGCTCGATGTGCATTCACCCCGTACGGTCGGCTAGTATCGAGTCCGCGGTCATTCGCGTGACTCGCGAATCCCACATGGGCGATTGGCGCAGCTGGTAGCGCGCTTCCTTCACACGGAAGAGGTCGTCGGTTCGAGCCCGGCATCGCCCACGAAAGCCCCCTCTCCACAGGGGGCTTTCTTCATTTCCGGGGCGCGCACCGGCTCTAGGCCTCCCCCGACCCGGAAACCACCGCCGGCCACCACCCGTTGTGGCTGCTCCCCTCGCCGACTACCGTGTGCCGTATCCACGCGTCGAAGCGAGGGGGAACCATGTCGGGCGAAGTCTCATTCATCGAGTTCGGGGCTGCGGATGCCATGACGGCACGCACCTTCTACGGCAAGCTATTCGGCTGGACTTTCGAGTCGGGGCCGGGTGGCGACGGCTACGCGGTGACCGGAGCCGGCGTGCCCGCCGGCGTCCACGGCAGCGACCCGGGCGCCCCACCGTACGTCTTCTTCAGGGTCGACGACCTCGATGCCGCCGCGGCGGCGGTCGAGCGTCTCGGCGGCACGGTCGAAACTCTCCCGGGCGACGAGGCGTCGACGGCGCTGTTCGGCGAGTTCCGCCTCTGCCACGACGACCAGGGGTCGCCGTTCGGGCTGCATCGACCGCCACGAGCCTGATCGGGCTCACGCAGCCGCCGACGTCCGCGAGGCGGGCGCGTCAGCGCCAGCCGTACCTCGCATCGAGCTCGGCGGCCACGCGGCCGTAGCGCTCGGCGTCGAGCGAAGCCGCCTCGCGACGCATGCCACCGGCGCGCACGCGGAAGACCCGGTCGATGCGCGCCCAACTCGGTCGGCCCTCGCCGTCCCAGGCGCCGGTGCCGAGCGACACGAAGTCGCGATCGCCGTCGTGCGCCTTGCTGGTCAGTTGCACCGCCAGGTAGTCGCCTGCGCCGGATGCCGCGACGACGACGACCGGCCGGTCCTTGCCACGCCCGTCGTTCTCCTCGTACGGCACCCAGGTCCACACGACCTCGCCGGGATCGGGCTCGCCATCGCGCGACGGCGCATAGCTCAGCTGCACGCCGCGGAGGCGCCGCGGGTCGACCTCGATCGTGGCGGAGTCCCCCGCCTGCCCCGGAGACAGCGTGTCGGTCGACGACGACCACTCAGAGGCATCCGCTGTTCGCGTCGCGCCGACCGTCTGCGGGCGTGACTGCGACTGCGTCTGGCCGACCGACGATCGAGACGATCCGCTGCCGAAGAGCGCTCCGACGACGCGGACGAGGGCGGTGAGGAAGCGGCTGGTGTCTGACACACCGGCACACTACCCCACCGCCCTCGCGGTGATCCGTCAGGTTCAGACGCTCTCGAGCTTGTACGCGTCCTCGCCGTGGACCACGGTGTCGACACCCGCGATCTCGTCTTCGTTCGTCACCCGGAAGCCCATCGTCTTCTGGATGATCGTGCCGATGATGAAGGCGAGCACGAACGAGTAGGCGAGCACGGTGAAGGCTGCGATCGCCTGCACCATCAGCTGGGTCAGGTCACCGCTGTAGATGAGTCCCGTGTTGTTGGCGAAGAAGCCGAGGTACAGCGTGCCGATGAGGCCGCCGACGAGGTGGATGCCCACGACGTCGAGCGAGTCGTCGAAGCCGAACTTGAACTTCAGGTCGATGGCGAGGGCGCAGACCGCGCCGGCGATGAGGCCGAGCACGATCGCCCAACCCGGGGTGAGCGACGCGCACGCCGGGGTGATCGCCACGAGACCGGCCACTGCACCGGATGCCGCGCCGACCGACGTGGGCTTGCCGTCCTTGATCTTCTCGACGAGGAGCCAGGCGAGCAGTGCCGCTGCCGGGGCGGCGAGGGTGTTGACCCAGGCGAGCGCCGCGGTGCCGTCGGCTGCGAGCTCGGAGCCCGCGTTGAAGCCGAACCAGCCGAACCAGAGGAGGCCGGCGCCGAGGAGCACGAACGGCGGGTTGTGGGGCACGTGGGCGCCCTTCGAGAAGCCGACGCGCTTGCCGAGCACGAGCGCCAGTGCCAGGGCGGCAGCACCGGCGTTGATGTGCACCGCGGTGCCACCGGCGAAGTCGATGACGCCGACGCCGAACCACTCCTGCATGCCGTACGTGGTCCAGCCGCCGTATGCGAACTGCCCGGTCTCGGGGTCGAGGCCGAAGTTGAAGACCCAGCTCGCGACCGGGAAGTAGACGATCGTCGCCCAGACGGCGGCGAAGATCATCCAGGCGCCGAACTTGGCGCGGTCGGCGATGGCACCCGAGATGAGCGCGACCGTGATGATCGCGAAGGTCGCCTGGAAGG
>NZ_DATCVK010000019.1:0-1645 GCF_036566905.1 Microbacterium sp.
GCCGAACGCTTGGCCGTGGCCTTCGCGAATACGCTCATGTTGCTCCTTGGGACTGAAGGAATTGGTACACAATGCAGCGCCATGGTGACGCCGTTGTCTGACAGTATTCCGCGCCCATGGCGGAAACAAGACGCTGCGGTCACAACCGTGTAACACCACGTCAATCGTTACCCTGCCGACACCTCAGCGGCGTTCAACGCACGGAATCTGCGGAAACACGAGCTTTCACGCGAGGATCGCGCGCACGCGGCATCCGCTCGCCTGAACCGCTCACCGTGCCGTCGCACGGTGCCGGGAGCGACTCAGACGGGTTCGGCGATCACCCTGCGCGAGGCGTGCACACCGCGGATCAGGTCGACCGTCAGCACGATGAGCGCGAGCCACACGAGCCCGAATCCGACCCAGCGCTCGGGCGGCATCGGCTCCTGCAGGATGACCACGCCGACGAGGAACTGGATGAACGGCGCGAAGTACTGGATGAACCCCATGAAGATGAGCGGGAGCCGGCGCGACGCGGCGGCGAAGAGCAGGAGCGGCACGGCGGTGACCACGCCGAGGCCCACGAGCATCGCCGTGTGCCACGCGCTCACCGTGCCGATCGTCAGGCCGGTCGTCATGGCCACGAAGACGAGTTGCACGACGGCGAGCGGCGCGAGCCAGACGGTCTCGAGCGTGAGCCCCGACACGGCGTCGACCTTCGGACCGACGCGCTTCTTGATGAGGCCGTAGAACCCGAACGAGAACGCCAGCACGAGGGCGAGCCACGGCAGCTGCCCGTATCCGAGAGCCAGCACGATCACCGCGACGATCGAGATGCCGACCGCGGTCCACTGGGTCGGGTTCAGCCGCTCGCGCTGCACGAACACGCCGAGGAAGACCGTGACGATGGGGTTGATGAAGTAGCCGAGCGACGCCTCGACGACCTGGTTCGTGGTCGCCGCGAAGACGTAGGTCTGCCAGTTGATGAAGATGAGCACGCCCGCGAGGCCCATCGTGAGCACGATGCGCCGATCGCGGAACAGCAGTGCGAGGGCACGCCATGCCCGCGTCACCAGGATGAGCAGCGCGCAGAAGACGAGCGAGAAGAGCACCCGCCACGCGACGATCTCGATCGGTCCGGAGGGTGCCAGTGCGATGAAGTAGATCGGCAGGAAACCCCAGAGCCCGTACGCGGCGATCGCGAAGGCGAGGCCCGAGCGGCTCACACCCTCCGAGGGATTCGCCGGAGTGGGAACCTGGATCTCGGGGCGGGATGACACCTGCACAGCCTACGCCGCGATGCGGGCAGCGGATGCCGCAGCATCCGCTGCCCGGAACACGACGAGGCCCGGACACCCCATGGGCGTCCGGGCCTCGGATCGATCGTGTCTCGCGTTAGCGGACGACGACTGCGAGCACGTCGCGAGCCGACAGGACGAGGAGGTCCTCGCCGCCGAACTTGACCTCGGTGCCGCCGTACTTGGAGTAGATCACCTTGTCGCCGACTGCGACGTCGAGCGGGACGCGGTTGCCGTTGTCATCGATGCGGCCGGGGCCCACTGCCACGACCTCGCCCTCCTGGGGCTTCTCCTTGGCGGTGTCGGGGATGACCAGACCGGATGCGGTGGTCTGCTCGGCCTCGACCTGCTTGATGACGATGCGATCC
>NZ_DATCVK010000020.1:0-49109 GCF_036566905.1 Microbacterium sp.
GAACCCGGTCACCCGGCCCGGTTGGACGGTGAAGCTCACGTCCTGGACGGCGTGCTTGGCTCCGAAGCTCTTGCTCAGATTCTCTGCGACGATCATGTCTTCGACGCTACGCAAGACCCTCCCTGCGCCGCGTCGGCCGCAAGGAGGGTCTTGGAGAACGGCGACTGGTACCTGGGTACCACGCCGACGATCTGCTACTGGGCGTCGCGGTCCTGCACCGAGAGCGCCCGCTCGACGCCCGCGAGGTTCTCGGCGACGAGGCGGCGCAGCGCCGGGGCGGCGTCGGCGTGCGCCTCGAGCCAGGCGCGCGTGGCGTCGCGCAGGGCGACGTTCGCGAGCGGCGCGGGGTAGAGGCCGACGATCAGGTATTGCGCGATCTGATACGTGCGCGAGTCCCAGATCGGCAGCAGCGTGTCGAAGTAGCGCGTGACGAAGCCGTCGAGCAGCTGACGGCCGGCCGGGTGCACGAAGCCGAGCGCGGCGGCCCGGACGATCGTGTTCGGCTGGTCGTCGCTGTCGACGAGCGACGACCACGCCGCTGCCTTCGCGTCGGCCGAGGGCAGGGCGGCCTTGGCCTGCGCCGCGAACTCGCCGCCCTTGGCGGTGTTGTCGGCTGCGAGCGCGGCGTCGATGTCGTCCGCCGTCACGACGCCGCCGGCGGCGAGCGACACGAGCAGCTGCCACGACAGGTCGGTGTCGATCGCGAGGTCGGCGAAGGTCACCTCGCCGTCGCGCACCTGACGCACCTTCTCCCACTGGCTCGGCGTGGCGGCCGCAGAGGCGAAGGCGGTGACGAACTGCAGCTGGCTGTCGCTGCCGGCCTCCGCTGCCTCGGCGAGCTGCCACAGCGCATCGGCGACGTGCGCGCGGGTGACGTCGCGCTTCTCCGGCGCCACGTACGAGTTCGCCGCGAGCTGCAGCTGGGCGAGCGTCGTACGCACCGTGGTCGACTCGCTCTCGGCGCCGATGTTGCGCAGCACCAGGTCGACGTAGTCCGACGCGGATGCCTCGGCGTCGCGCGTCTGGTCCCACGCGGCGCCCCACACCAGCGACCGGGCGAGCGGGTCGCTGATCTTGCCGAGGTGGTCGATCGCGGTCTGCAGCGACTGGTCGTCGAGGCGGATCTTGGCGTATGCCAGGTCCTCGTCGTTCAGCAGCACGAGAGCGGGGCGCTTGCGGCCCTTGAGCTCGGGGACCTCGGTCAGGTCGCCGTCGACGTCGAGCTCGACGTGATGCACGCGCACGAGGGCGTCGGCGTCCAGGTCGTAGAACCCGACGCCGAGACGGTGCGGGCGGATGGTCGGATAGTCGGCCGGTGCCGTCTGCACGATCGCGAAGCGCGTGATGGTGCCGTCGACATCCGTCACGATCTCGGGCGACAGCGTGTTGACGCCCGCGGTCTCGAGCCACTTCTTCGACCACGTCGAGAGCTCACGGCCACTGGTGACCTCCAGCTCGGAGAGGAGGTCCGACAGCTCGGTGTTCGACCACTCGTGCTTCTTGAAGTAGGCGCCCACGCCGGCGAAGAACTCGTCGATGCCGACCCACGCGGCCAGCTGCTTGAGCACAGAGCCGCCCTTGGCGTACGTGATGCCGTCGAAGTTGACCTGCACGTCCTCGAGGTCGTTGATCTGCGCGACGACGGGGTGTGTGGAGGGGAGCTGGTCCTGGCGGTACGCCCAGGTCTTCTCCATGGCGTTGAAGGTCGTCCACGCCTCGGTCCACTCGGTGGCCTCGGCGGTGGCGATCGTCGACGCCCACTCGGCGAACGACTCGTTGAGCCAGAGGTCGTTCCACCACTTCATGGTGACGAGGTCGCCGAACCACATGTGCGCGAGCTCGTGCAGGATCGTCACGACGCGACGCTCCTTGACGGCATCCGTCACCTTCGAGCGGAACACGTACGTCTCGGTGAACGTCACCGCGCCGGCGTTCTCCATCGCGCCCGCGTTGAACTCCGGAACGAACAGCTGGTCGTACTTCGCGAACGGGTAGGCGTAGTCGAACTTCTCCTCGAAGTACGAGAAGCCCTGACGCGTCTTGTCGAAGATGTAGTCGGAGTCCAGGTACTGCCAGAGGCTCTTGCGGCCGTACACGCCGAGGGGGATGACGCGGCCCGACGAGCTGGTGAGCTCCGAGAACGTCGCCTCGTAAGGCCCGGCGATGAGCGCCGTGATGTACGACGAGATGCGGGGCGTGGGCTCGAAGCGCCACGTCGCGGTGCCGTCCCCATGCTTCTTGGGCTCGGGGGTGGGGGAGTTGGAGACGACCTTCCACGGCTCCGGCGCGGTGACCGTGAACGCGAAGGTCGCCTTCAGGTCGGGCTGCTCGAAGACGGCGAAGACGCGGCGCGAGTCGGGAACCTCGAACTGCGAGTAGAGGTACACCTCACCGTCGACCGGGTCGACGAAGCGGTGCAGGCCCTCGCCCGTGTTCGTGTAGAGGCAGTCGGCGTCGATGACGAGCTCGTTGTCGGCGGCGAGGCCATCGAGCGCGATGCGCGAATCCGCGAAGGCGGCCGCCGGGTCGATGGACCGGCCGTTGAGGGTGATCTCGCGCACTTCGCGCGCGATCAGGTCGATGAACGTCGCGGCACCCGCGGTGGCGGTGAAGCGGACGACGGTGCGCGATCCGAAGATCTCGGCGCCCTTCGTCAGGTCCAGCGCGATCTCGTAGGACTGCGTGTCGACGATCGCGCGGCGCTCCTGCGCCTCGATCCGGGTGAGGTTCTCTCCAGGCACTGCTTTGGCTCCCATGGGTGAGGATGACGGATGATCTCGATAAGCCCGTTGCGCGGACACTCGATCCGGCGGCCGCCATCAGCGCTGCTGGCACCGATGACAACCGGTCCAGCCTATGTCAGCCGCCGTGTGAAGCACCGATCGTGGCCGGAATCGTGCGCTCCGGATGTCAGGATGGAGGAGTGACTTCTCCCGAGCAGCACGTCGTACCGTTCGCATCGCCCGCCGCCGCCTCCGGGGCTCCGTACGTGGAGCAGGCCGTCGCCTACGACGGCATCCTGCTCGCCGGCTTCGGGGGTCCCGAGGGCCAGGACGACGTCATCCCGTTCCTCCGCAACGTCACGCGCGGGCGGGGCATCCCCGACGAGCGCCTCGAGGAGGTCGCCCACCACTACCGCCACTTCGGCGGGGTGAGCCCGATCAATGCGCAGAACCGTGCGCTGAAGGCCGCGCTCGAGGCGGAGCTCGCGGCCCGAAGCATCGACCTTCCGGTGTACTGGGGCAACCGCAACTGGGCGCCGTACCTCGACGAGGCGGTGGCGGATGCTGCGGCCGCCGGCGACACGAGGCTCCTCGGCCTCGCCACGAGCGCCTACTCCTCGTTCTCGAGCTGCCGGCAGTATCGCGAGGACTTCGCACGCGTGCTGACCGACACCGGGCTCGAGAACACCGTCACCATCGACAAGGTTCGCCAGTTCTTCGACCACCCGGGTTTCGTGCAGCCCTTCGTCGACGGCGTGCGCGACGCCGTGCGCGGATTCCTCGCCGACGCCATCGCCCCGGAGGCGGTGCGGGTGCTGTTCTCGACCCACAGCATTCCGACGGCGGATGCCGAGCGGTCCGGCCCGCGCGAAGGCGACGAGCACCACCGTGATCTCGGGGAGGGCGGCGCCTACGCGGCCCAGCACCTCGCCGTCGCCGAGGTGGTCATGGCGGCAGTCGCGGCAGAGGTGCAGGGCGCCGACCGCGTCGCGTGGGATCTCGTGTACCAGTCGCGCTCGGGCCCGCCGAGCCAGCCGTGGCTCGAGCCCGACGTCAACGACGTGATCGCCGAGCTCCCCGGTGCCGGCGTGCAGGCGGTGGCGATCGTCCCCCTCGGATTCATGAGCGACCACATGGAGGTCCTGTGGGACCTCGACACCGAGGCGATGGATGCCGCGGGCGAGGCGGGCATCCGTGCGGTGCGCACGCCGACCCCCGGTGTCGACCCGGTGTTCGTGTCGGGGCTCGTGGACCTGGTCCAGGAGCGGTTGAGCGGCACGCCTGCGGCGCAGCGCCCGCACGCGACGCACCTCGGGCCGTGGTTCGACGTGTGCCGCCCGGCCTGCTGCGAGAACGTGCGCGCGGGCTTCAAGCCGGCTGCCGCCGGCGTCGCGCCCTGAGCCTCGGACACCTCCGCCGCACCGCCCGGCACCGAGGCGCCGTCACCCGTCACCGTCCCCTCCGGCTTCCCTAGGATTGAGCCCATGCGCATCCACATCGCGACCGACCACGCCGGCCTCGAGTTCTCGACGCAGCTGCAGCACCATCTCGCCGCGGCGGGTCACGAAGTCGTCGACCACGGCCCCCTCGAGTACGACCCGCTCGACGACTACCCGGCCTTCTGCATCCGCGCCGCCCAGGCCGTCGTGCGCGACCAGGCAGCCGGCATCGAGACGCTCGGCGTCGTCTTCGGGGGCTCCGGCAATGGCGAGCAGATCGCCGCGAACAAGGTCGTCGGGGTCCGTGCGGCCCTGGCGTGGAGCATCGCCACCGCCGAGCTCGCGCGTGAGCACAACGACGCGAACGTCATCGCGATCGGTGCCCGCCAGCACACCTTCGAAGAGGCGACGACGTTCATCGACCGCTTCATCGCGACCCCGTTCTCGGGCGAGGAGCGCCACGCGCGACGCATCGCGCAGCTCGCCGCCTACGAGGAGGACGGCACACTGCAGCCCGACCCGCGCGCCGCTCAGCAGCCCGACGTCCTCGCCGCCGACGACAGTTCGTTCGACCCCGAAGCCGGCTGACCCGATGCCCGAGGGCCATTCCGTCCATCGCATCGCCCGCCAGTTCGACCGCAACTTCGTCGGCCGCGCCGTCGTGTCCTCGAGTCCGCAGGGCCGCTTCGTCGAAGGCGCGGCGATCATCAGCGGCCGCACCGCGACGCAGGTGCGGGCCGTCGGCAAGCAGATGTTCCTCGAGTTCGATGACGACCTGTGGCTGCGCGTGCATCTGGGGATGTACGGCGCCTGGGACTTCGCGGGGGATATCCTCGTCGACCCCACGATCGCCTCGGCCAATGGCCGGATGGGGCAGACCAACCAACGCGGGACCGAGCTCGGCGAGGCGATCCTCGACAGCGCGGGTGAGAACTCGCTGACCTCGATCGGAGCGCCGCGGCGTACCCGCGTGCACGTGCGCATGTCGGAGCAGACGACGGGTCTCGCCGATGAGGGCGACGAGTGGCCGCCGCCCGTGGTGGGGCAGGTGCGGCTGCGGCTGCTCACGGACGTGACCTGCGCCGATCTGCGCGGACCGACCGCGTGCGAGCTGCAGAGCGCCGATGAGGTCGCAGCCACCATCGCGAAGCTCGGCCCCGACCCCCTCGTCGACGACGTCACGGAGGGCGAGGAGCGGTTCACCTCGGTGGTGCGCCGCAAGCCGACGTCCATCGGCCTGCTGCTCATGGACCAGAGCGTCGTCAGCGGCATCGGCAACGTGTACCGAGCCGAGCTGCTGTTCCGCGCGCGCCAGAATCCGCACACGCCGGGCCGTGACGTGCCCGAGGAGGTCGTGCGCGGGATCTGGCGCGACTGGGTGCGGCTCCTCGCGATCGGCGTCGAGACCGGTCAGATGATGACGATGGACGACCTCGACCCCGACGACTATCGCAAGGCCATGGCGAGCCGCGACGACCGGCACTGGGTCTACCACCGCGCCGGGCTGCCCTGCCGCGTGTGCGGCACGGCGATCCTCGTCGAAGAGGTCGCCACCCGGAAGCTCTACTGGTGCCCCTCCTGTCAGGCCTGACGCCGCGGCTGACGGCTCCGCTGCGCGAATAGGCTGAGTCCATGCGTCAGAACCCGAGCTTCGCGATGTCGGATGTCAGCGAGATCCGCCGGCTCATCGAGCAGAATCCGTGGGTCACGCTGGTCAGTTCCACGGATGCCGGGCTCGTCGCCTCGCACTATGCGGTGCTCCTCGACGCCGACCGGGACGACCTCACCATGGTGGGCCACGTCGGCAAGCCCGACGACCTCATCCACGGGCTGGGGGAGCGTGAGCTACTCGTCGTCGTGCAGGGGCCCCACGGGTACATCTCCCCCGGCTGGTACGGCGACGCGCAGAGCGTGCCGACCTGGAACTTCGTGTCGGCGCATCTCACCGGCATCCCGGAGCTGCTGACGCCCGAGGAGAACCTCGAGGTGCTCGAGCGCCTCGTGGCTCGCTTCGAGAGCGGCATGCCGCAGCCCCGGATGATGTGGGCGCCGCCCAACGACCCCGAATTCGTCCGTCGCCTGGAGAAGGGGACGGCGGGGTTCCGCCTCACACCGACCCGGGTCGTCGGCAAGCGCAAGCTCAGCCAGAACAAGCCGGACGAGGTCGTCGAGACGGTGGTCGTCGAGCTCGAGGCCGGTGCGAGCCCGTACGCCGATCCGCGGCTGCCGGCCGAGATGCGTCGCGACCTCGAGACCCGTAAGGCGGCCCGATGACGCTCGCCCGGGGTGACGCCCCCGACGTGATCGCGAACGCGCGGCTGACCGGATCCCAGCGCACCGACCCCTTCGGGTCCGACCCGGTCGACGTCCACCTGGCCGAAGGGCTCGTCATCGACATCGCGCCCGCCGGGGCGCTGCCTCGGAGCGGGCGCGTGCTCGACGCCGCCGGCGGCTGCGTCATCCCGGGCCTCTGGGACCACCACGTGCACACCGTGCAGTGGGCGCTCACGGCGCAACGCGTCGCTCTGGGCCAGGCCGACTCCGCCGCGCACGCGGCCGCGCTCATGGCCGCCGCCGAGACGATGTCCGACGGACGCCGAGTGGGCAGCGGGTATCGCGACGCGTTCTGGCCCGACGCACCGGACCTCGCCGTCCTCGATGCGGCGACCGGCGAGGTGCCGACCTACCTCATCAACGCCGACGTGCACAGCGTGTGGCTGAACACCGCCGCTCTCCGCCGCGAGGGATTCGCACCCGACGGCGTCGGCGTGCTCCGCGAGGAGCCCGCGTTCGAGATCTCGCGGCGGCTCAACGCCGTCGACCGGTCGGTGGCGGATCCGCTCGTCGGCCTCATGGCGCAGGATGCCGCGGCCCGCGGCGTGGTGGGCCTCGTCGATCTCGACATGGCGTGGAACGAGGACGCGTGGGTGCGCCGCCTCGCCGACGGCTTCGACGCGCTCCGGGTCGTGTTCGGGATCTACCCCGAATTCCTCGACCGGGCTGTCTCGGAGGGGCTGCAGACGGGCGATGTGGCCCGGGGCGCGGCATCCGACCTGGTCCGGGTCGGTCCGCTCAAGGTGATCACCGACGGCTCGCTGGGTACCCGAACCGCGGCGACATCCCAGGCGTACCCGGGTGATCCGCACAACCACGGACTCCTGACCGTCGATCTCGCCACGCTGGTCGATCTGATGACACGCGCCACCGCGGCCGGCATCGCGTCCGCGATCCACGCGATCGGCGACGTGGCGAACTCCCACGCGCTCGACGCGTTCGCCGCGACCGGCGCGTGGGGCACGATCGAGCATGCCCAGCTCGTCGCCCACGCCGACATCCCGCGGTTCGCGCGTCTGGGCGTGGGAGCGAGCGTGCAGCCCGAGCACGCACTGGACGACCGCGACCTCACCGACACGGTCTGGGCCGGACAGACCGCGCAGCCGTACCCGCTGCGCGCTCTCGCCGACACCGGGGCGAACCTGCTGTTCGGGTCGGACGCGCCGGTGGCACCGCTCGATCCGTGGGCGACGATGGCGGCGGCGGTGTTCCGCACGCGCGACGGCCGCGACGCCTGGCAGCCCGGGCAGCGAGTGGATGCCGCCACCGCGCTCGCGGCATCCACCCGCGGCGGGTCGGCCGAGCCCGCTCGCATCGAGCCGGGCGACATCGCGGATCTCGCGATCTGCGAGCGCGACCCGCTCACCGCGGACGAGGCGGAGCTCCGCGGCATGCGCGTCGGCGCGACGCTCCTGGGTGGACGCCTGACGCACCTGGCGTAAAGCCCTCCCCGCGGTGCGGGGGTCTTCCCCCGTACGGGTTCGGGAGGGGGTCGGATGCCGCCGCGACGGCGTCGTCGCGAGGCTGGATGCATGACCTTCCCCCCGCCCACGCAGCGAGCCCCGCAGCCGCCGTCCGCGCCCGCCATGGAGCCGCAGGGTGCAGCACCACGCCGCCGACGTCGCCGGCTCGTCATCGTCCTCGTCGCGATCCCGCTGGCCCTCATCGCCCTGCTCATCGCCGCCGGGGGGATCTGGTTCGCCGCCAACGCGGTGCGCGCCACCCCTCCCGCGGCCGGGACGATCGACTTCCGCGCGCCCCTCGCTGTTCCGCCGCGGGCGCCGTCACGCGTCGAGAACGGCGTGCGCGTCTTCGAGCTGACCGCTCAGGAGGGCAGCTCGTCGTTCGTTCCGGAGGGGCAGACGCCGACGCTCGGCTACGAGGGCGCCTACCTCGGCCCCACACTCGTCGCCGAGCGCGGCGAGCAGGTGCGCGTCGACGTGACCAACGGCCTCGCCGATCCCACCACCGTGCACTGGCACGGCATGCACCTGCCGGCCGCCATGGACGGCGGCCCCTCCTCGCCGATCGCCGCGGGTGCCACGTGGCAGCCCGAATGGACGATCGACCAGCCGGCCGCGACCCTCTGGTACCACCCCCACCTGCACGGCCGCACGCGCGAGCAGGTCGATGCGGGGCTCGCCGGCATGTTCCTGGTGCAGGACGACGAGGAAGCCGCACTGGCCCTGCCGCGCGAATACGGCGTCGACGACCTCCCCGTCATCGTGCAGGACCGCTCCTTCAACTCCGACGGGTCGTTCGCAGGCGGTCTCGGCATGCAGTTCGACGGCGTGCTCGGCGACACGATCCTGGTCAACGGCACCGCCGCGCCGTACCTCGACGTCACGACAGAGCGGGTGCGCCTGCGCCTTCTGAACGGCTCGAGCGCGCGCATGTACGACTTCGCGTTCGCCGACGGCCGCGAGTTCGACCTCATCGGCACCGACGGCGGCCTGCTCGAGGCGCCCGTCGCGGCGACCGACATCCCGCTGTCACCGGGCGAGCGGGCCGAGATCGTGGTGTCGGTGACACCGGGGGAGCGCATCGTGCTCCGGTCGCTGGCGCCCGACCCGGCGCTCAACGCGGGTGCGGCCAGCTTCGACGTGATGGAGCTGAGGGCCGCGGCATCCCTCGCAGCCTCACCGGAGGTGCCGTCGCGGCTTGCGGACGTGCCGCCGGCGGATGCGAGCGGTGCCGCAGCCGAGCGCGACTTCGTCATGTCGGGACACAACATCAACGACCGCCAGATGGACCTGGGCCGCGCCGACCTCGTCGCCACCGTCGACACCAGCGAGGTGTGGACCGTGCGCAACGAGAATCCGCTGCCGCATTCGTTCCACGTGCATGACACGCAGTTCCGGATCCTCAGCGTCGACGGCACCCCGCCGCCGGCCCGGCTCGCCGGCTTCAAAGACACGATCGCACTCGAGCGCGACCGCGAGTACCGGCTGCTGGTGCGGTTCGACGACTACGCCGATCCGACCACTCCGTACATGTACCACTGCCACCTCCTGTGGCACGAGGACCAGGGCATGATGGGACAGTTCCTGGTCGTCGAACCGGGCCAGCAGCCCGACCTGAAGCGTCCCGAGGGAGACACCGATGACCGTCACGACCACTGAGCCGGCTCCGCTGCAGCCGGACGCGTCCAGACCCGTCACCGGGTTCTGGGCCTCCTACGGGCGAGCCTGGATCCGAACGCCGGGCAGCGCCCTCTACCTCCTGGCGGTCTTCGTCCTCGCGATGATCTCGATCAGCGTGCTCGCCCCGCTGTTCTGGACGAGCGTCGGTCTCCTGGTCATCCTCATCGGCCTGCCGCTGGGGGTGCTCACCCTGCTCATCGCGAGAGGATTCGGTGTCGCCGACCGGTTCCTGCTGCTGCTCACCGGTCTCCCCGAGATCGACGAGCCGGAGTGGAACCGCGACAGATCGGACAGCACCGGCTTCTGGATGACGCTCACGCGACCCATCCGCAACGCGCACTACTGGCTCTACCTCGTGCACGGCATGATCGTGAGCCCCCTCATCAGCACCATCTCGTTCGCATTGACGACGGTGTGGCTGAGCGTAGGCCTCGGCGGACTGACCTACTGGTTCTGGGGATCGTTCCTCCCTCGCGGCGGAAGCGACGGCTCCGACGGTCAATGGGGCCATTTCGTCGCCGACTACCTGCCCTGGCTGTTCCGCGGATGGTCGAGCTGGGCCGTCGAGGTCACGCTGTACCTCATCGCCGGCATCCTCTTCACGGCCACTATGCCGTGGGTGCTCGGCGGTCTGGCACGGGGTCACCACGCCGTCGCCAAGGGCATGCTGGGCCGCTGGAACTCCGATGATCTCGCCGCCGAGGTGCGCGCGGAGTCGGCCGCTCGCAGCGCCGCGGTGCACGCCGAGGACGTCGCCCTGCGCCGTCTCGAGCGTGACATCCACGACGGTCCGCAGCAGCGCCTCGTGCGCCTGCAGATGGACCTCGCGGCGCTCGAGCGTCGGGCCGAAGCCGGAGACGCGGATGCCGCCGCCGACCTCGCCCGCGAGGCCCGCGGCCACGCGAAGGCGGCGCTCGACGAGCTGCGCGCGCTGTCGAGCGGGGTCGCTCCTCCGCTCCTGCAGGATCGCGGCCTCGCCGCCGCGCTCGACGCGCTGGCGGCCGGCTCGCCGCTGTGGGCGCAGGTCGAGATCGATCCGGCGATCGACCGGGCGGTGAGCCAGGAAGTCGCGCGGACGGTGTACTTCGTGGTCGCCGAGCTGATGACCAACGCCGTGAAGCATTCGGGCGCCACCGCCGCGACGGTGCGCGCGTCGCTTCGCCGCAATGCCGCCGGTGCGCCCACCCACCTCGACGTCTGGGTCGTCGACAACGGTCGCGGAGGCGCCGTCATCACGACGGGCCACGGCCTCGAGGGGCTGCGCGAGCGCGTCGCAGGTCTACGCGGCACCCTCGTCGTGACGAGTCCCGCCGGCGGGCCCACATCCGTCGGAGCGCACATCCCGCTGGCTGTTGCACCATGACCGATGCCTATTCTGAGGAGATGGCCGCCTCGCACGACTCCGCCGCGCTCCGCGTCGTGCTCTTCGAAGACTCGGTCCTGCTGCGCGAGGGGCTCGTCCGGCTGTTCGACGAGGCCGGCTATACGACCGCCGGCGCGTGGGGCGATGCACAGGACGTCGTGGCGCGGGTGCGCGAGGCGCGCGCCGACGTCGCGATCCTCGACGTGCGCCTGCCGCCCGGCTTCCGCGATGAGGGGATCCGTGCCGCGCTCGCGGTGCGCGCCGCCCTTCCCCACGTCGGCATCCTCGTCCTCAGCCAGTACGTCGAGGGCGTCTACGCCCGTGAGCTCCTCGCGGGCGGCGAGGGCGGTGTCGGCTACCTCCTGAAGGATCGCGTCACGTCCCTCGACGAGTTCACGGATGCCGTCCGCCGTGTCCGCGAGCGCGGCACGGTGCTCGACCCGCTCGTCGTGCAGGGGCTGCTGTCGGCCCGCCCCGACCCGCTGGCGGCGCTCACCCCGCGCGAACGCGACGTGCTCACGCTCATGGCGGAGGGGCGCAGCAACGCCAGCATCGCGGAGCGGCTCTTCATCGGCGTCGGCGCGGTCGAGAAGAACATCAGCGCGATCTTCGCGAAGCTCGGGCTGGAGGAGTCGGGCACCGAGCATCGCCGGGTGCTCGCGGTCCTCGCCTTCCTGCAGCATCCGTGAGACGACGAAGACCCCCGGGATTCCGGGGGTCTTCGTTCGAATCAGCTCACTCGGCGAGGTGCGCGAAGAGGAACCAGCGGTCCTTCTCGAGCGACTCCTTGATGTTGATCGCGATGTCCTGGCTCGTGAGGTCGAACTCGTCGAGTCCGTCGATCGCCGCCTGGACGTCCGCGATGACGGTGTCCATGTCGGTGATCACGTTGCGGATGAGCGCGTCCCACTGCGTGAATCCGGCGGGCACAGCGGTCGCGGTCTTCTGCGCCACGGTCCCGACGCGGGCGTCGACCGGCAGGCCGAGGGCGACGATGCGCTCCGCAGCCTGGTCCGCGCCGTCCTGCGCGTGGGCGACGACGGAGTCGAGGAGCTCGTGGATCGCGATGAAGTTCGCGCCGCGCACGTTCCAGTGCGCCTGCTTCCCGTTGACGGCCAGGGCCTGCAGGCCCAGGACGACGGGGGTGAGGAACTGCGCCGTCGCGGCGGCGACGTCGGGGTTCGCTGCGGTTGCGGGGGTGGTCTGGGTGTTCGTCATATCTGTCGCCTCCATCGTGCGGAGGGTCGCTCAGCTCGGCGATCGCCCTCCAGTGACTGCAACGCTACTCAGCAGGAGTCATTCCGCAAGCAAGACAAGGCTGGGCTAAACCGGCGAATCCACGTTGTCGGTGCGGGCCGGACGCGCGACAGCGGCTAACGTCGTTTCGTGCCTTCCGCCGATCACGACCTCGGACCGCAGCATCTCAGCGTTCCCGCCACGACCGTGACCCGCGAGCCCCGCGACCGCTCGCCCGAACACGCCGAGCCCTCCCGCTTCATCCCGCACGTGCAGGGTCTCCGCGCCATCGCCGTCCTCTGCGTCGTGCTGTACCACTTCTGGCCCGGCCGTCTCACCGGCGGCTACATCGGCGTCGACATCTTCTTCGTCATCTCGGGCTTCCTCATCACGGCGCACCTGATGCGCGAGCTCACCGCGACCGGCACCGTCCGGCTCGGCCAGTTCTGGGCGCGCCGCGCCCGCCGCCTGCTTCCGGCATCCCTTCTCGTCCTGCTGTTCTGTGCGGTCGTCGTGATGTCGCCGTACCTCATGCCCACCTCGGCTCTGCCGAACGAGGTGCGCGAGATCCTGGCGTCGACGTTCTACGTCGAGAACTGGTACCTCGCGCTGAACTCGGCGGACTACCTCAATCACGCGGGCTCGCCGACCACCGTCCAGCACTACTGGTCGCTGTCGCTCGAAGAGCAGTTCTACGTGATGTGGCCGCTCATCATGCTGCTGGCGGCATGGATCGGCGTGAAGTGGTTCCGCGGTGAGCGGCGCCGCACCGTCATCGCCGCGCTCGGCATCGTCACCGTGGTGTCCTTCGTGTTCTGCGTGGCCTTCACGATCACGAACCCGGCGCCCGCCTACTTCGTCACGTTCGGCAGGATGTGGCAGTTCGGGGTGGGCGCGCTCATCGCGCTCGTGCCGATGCTGCGGGTGCGCAACGCGATCGGCAGCTTCGTGCTCGGGTGGGCAGGCATCCTGCTCCTCCTCTACGTCGCCTTCACGTTCGATGCCCAGACGCCGTTCCCCGGGTACATGGCGGCACTGCCCACGCTCGGCGCCGCAGCGGTGATCGCCGCGTCCAACACCGATCGCTGGTGGTACCCGACGCGCATCCTCGCCATCCGCCCCGCGCAGTTCGTCGGCGACATCTCGTATTCGCTGTACCTGTGGCACTGGCCCTTGATCGTCATCGCGCCGTCGGTGCCGTTCTGGGGTCTCACGATCTACCACCGCGTCGCGCTCCTCGGCCTCTGCTTCGTGCTCGCGTGGCTGACCAAGCGCTTCGTCGAAGATCCCGCGCGCGGCTGGAAGGTTCTGACCACGCGACCGCCACGGGTGACCCTCTGGTCGGCCCTGGCCGCGATGATCGTCGTCGCTCTCGTCGCGAGCACCGCGTGGCTGGTCAATGCGCCGCTGTACAACCAGGGCACCCGCGACATCGCCGCACTGCAGGAGAACCCGCCGGAGTGCTTCGGCGCCGCATCTGTTCTCGACGACTCCTGCGCCGACGCCGACTTCGGCAGCGAGATCCTGCCCGCACCGGGGTTCGCGGGCATCGACCGCCCCGAGCACCCGCAGTGCTTCGTCCAGCTGACCGACTCGCGACCGGTGTCGTGCACCTTCGGCTCGGACGACGCCGACGCGCCGCGCATCGCGCTCATCGGCGACAGCCACGCGTACCAGCTGCTCTCGACGTTCCAGCGGATGGCCGACGCGAACGGATGGCAGCTGGTCACCTGGTTCAAGGGCGCGTGCCCCTGGAACACGACCCCGCTGTCGACGCCCGGAGCCTTCGGCGCCGCGTGCACCGAGTGGCGCGACCGCGTGCAGAATGCGATCGACGACGCGGACCTGGATGCCGTGTTCACGGCGGCCCTGGCCACGACGCCGTATTCGTCCGCCGGGTACGACTCCTCCCACGACGCTGCGGTGGCGGGCTACCGCGAGGCGTGGAGCACGGTGATGGATCGCGGCATCCCCGTCATCACCGTCGTCGACAACCCCGTCTGGGAGACCGACCCCAATAAGTGCCTGCGCACGCGCGACGTCGCGGAGTGCGACGGCGTCCGCTCGGACGTGCTCGTCGCCGACGATCCGCTCAAGGATGCGGCATCCGGTCTCGACGCAGCGACGCTGCTCGACTTCACCGACGTGTACTGCGGCGCCGAGCTGTGCGCCCCTGTCGTCGGCGGTGCGAACATCTACCGCGACCAGGACCACCTCACGGTGACCTTCGCCGACACCCTTGCACCCTGGTATCTCGATGCCATCGAGACCGCGCTTGCGAAGAGAGGCCAGCCATGACGATCGCACCCGGAGCCTCGGTGCTCGCCGCCGCCGGCAGGACCCCCGACCTCGACCCCACGGCATTCGTCGCCGCCGGCGCGCGCATCGTCGGGGGAGTGACGCTCGCCCGAGGCGCGAGCGTCTGGTACAACGCCGTGCTCCGCGCCGATGGCGACACGATCACCGTCGGGGCGAACAGCAACTTGCAGGACAACGTCTCGGTGCACGTCGATGCCGGCAGACCCGTCGTGATCGGCGAGAACGTGTCGGTCGGGCACAATGCCGTCGTCCACGGCTGCACGATCGGCGACGGCTCGCTCATCGGCATGGGGGCCGTGGTGCTCAACGGTGCGCGTATCGGATCGGGCTGCCTCATCGCCGGCGGCGCCGTCGTGCTGGAGGGATCCGAGATTCCCGACGGCTCACTCGTCGCCGGGGTGCCCGGCAAGGTGCGGCGCGAGCTCACCGACGAGGAGCGCGGCGGCCTGCTGCACAACGCCGAGCACTACCTGGCGCATGTGCAGGAGCACCTTGAGGCGAGCCCCATCGCCTGAGCCCGGGCCGGCTTCGCGGCATCCTGAGACGGATCACTCCCGCGGCTTCGTCGGAGGGTGGTGCTTGCCCCGGTGCACCTCGTACAGGCGCACGTGCCCGGGCCACGCCGGGTCGTTCTCGATCGGCAGGTCGTCCATGAAATGCCGGATGACGTGCGCGAGCTGCCCCGGGTGACTGAAGTTGATCGCGTGCGCGGCGCCCTCCAGCATCACCACGAGCACGTGGCTGTCGGTCTGGCTCGCGATCTCATCGACGCGGTGCGCGTGCGGCAGCAGCGGATCGCGCTGACCCAGCACGACGAGCGTCGGAATGCGCATCTCGAGCAGTCGCTGGAGTGACGGGTACTGCGTGAGCGAGCGGAACATGCGCACGGTGCTCGGAACGCCGAACCGCACGTAGTCGGGCACCGCTACCCGCGCCATCCTGGCCGGCTCTCTCGGCGCGTCCTGCGAGAGCTGCTTCATCGCCCGTCGCAGCGGCTGATTGAACAGCCCGCCGGCGGGGGAGACCAGCACGGCGCGGTCGATCCTGTCGGGATACCGGTGCGCGAACTCGATGATGACCGGGCACCCCATCGAGTTGCCGACGAGCGTCGCCTTCTCCACGCCCCGATCGTCGAGGAAGTCGAGCGCGGCGCGAGCAAGGTCGGGGATGTCCAGCATGTCCCGCCGCTTGCCGCTGCGGCCGAAGCCCGGAAGGTCGGGGACGTACGTGTGGAACTCGTCGGCGAGCATCTCGGCCGTCGGCAGCAGGTAGCGGCCCGAAAGCCCGAACCCGTGCACGTGCGCCATGACGCGGGGATCGCGGGACGGCCGCGGCGATTCGCGATAGAAGACGTCGACGTCGTCGATGCGCGTCCACTTCTCGGCGAGGCTGGATGCCGGGCGTCGCGGAAGCTTCTTCGGCTGCGGCGGACCGGGTGTCGGCTTCCGGGTGCTCATCACGCCTCCTGAGCGAGTAGGGAACGGTGCTGCTGTCAGTCTGCCCGCTGCGGCGCCCGGCGCGATAGCGCGGATCGCCCTGAACACGAAGGCCCCCAGCGGGCGGCCTTCGGCCGCCGCCCTGCTCGCAGCACCGCCCTGTGCGCGTCCTGCGCCGGCCAGTATGGTTGCCCCGTGGGAGCCTGTGAGGAGCGCCTGGATCCTGTCAGCTGCCGGCTCGACGACGTCGTCACTCTGCTGGAGAGCCAGAGTCGAGTGGGGCTGACCGCCCTCGTCGTCGCGCTCATCTCGGCTGCCGTGGCCACGGTGCTGGCAGTGGCGGCACTGCGGGCGTCGTCGGCTGCGAATCGGCTGGCCACCCAGAACGTGGACCTCATCCGCCGGTCCGAGCGGCGGCGACTGGTCGACGCGCTCGAGGCCTACAGGGCATCGCGAGCCAAGGACATGGGTCTCGGGCAGCGCAGCGGCATTCGGCACTACCTTCCTCTCGCGCGGGGCATCATCGCCGAGATCGACGAGCCCAACTCCGAGGTGCTGACGGACTGGCTCACGACGGCGATCGACACGATCATCGACGATCCCGATGCCGCAGAGCGCCGCATGGACCGGCACCGGCTCCGGATGGAGTTTCCTCCCGTCGCGGCCTCATGGTTGAGCCGCCCCGAAACCTTCCGCCCCCAGCCTTTCCTCCGACGGTCCGAGCAGCAGGCTCTCAGTCCCGGGGCGGGCGATGACGCGGGGTGATCGTCACGGACGGCATCCACGCGAATGCCCCTCGAAGGCGACCTTCGGCCGGTCTCGAGGGGCAGTGGAGGGGATGACGGGAATCGAACCCGCACCATCAGTTTGGAAGACTGAGGCTCTACCATTGAGCTACATCCCCGTGCGCCCGCGAACGGGCACCGCCCAATCGTAGTACATCGGGACTCGTCCGAGAGACGGTGCACCGCGCGAAGCGGCTCGCCACACCGGGGGAGTGAGCGGCCCGCGTGGAGTCGATCTGGGCCTGCGCAGGTAGGGCACGGGCCGGTCGGCTAGACTTCTCGGGGCCGAAAGGCGCACGCACGCGTGCGAACCCGCCCGGGGCGTAGCTCAGCTTGGTAGAGCGCCCGCTTTGGGAGCGGGAGGCCGCAGGTTCAAATCCTGTCGCCCCGACATCACGGCCCTCAGAATTCCGAACCCAGACCTTCAACTGCCGCGTCCTCGCGCGGTCCGATAGAGGAGAAGTACAGGCATGGTGAACAGCACCGTCGAGAAGCTCAGCCCGACCCGGGTGAAGCTGCACATCACGGTCAGCCCCGACGAGCTCAAGCCGTCGATCAAGCACGCGTACGAGCACATCGCGCAGGACGTGCAGATCCCCGGCTTCCGCAAGGGCAAGGTGCCCGCACCGATCATCGACCAGCGCATCGGGCGCGTCGCGGTGCTCGAGCACGCCGTCAGCGAAGGCCTCGACACCTTCTACCGCGAGGCCGCTGCGGCTCACGAGCTGCGCGTGCTCGGCCGCCCGTCGGCCGAGGTCACCGAGTGGCCGAACGAGAAGGACTTCTCGGGCGACCTCGAGGTCACCGTCGAGGTCGACGTGCGCCCCGAGTTCGACCTTCCCTCGTTCGAGGGCACCACGGTCCAGGTCGACGCCATCGAGGTCGACGAGGCCGCCATCGACGAGGAGCTCGACCGCCTGCGCGCCCGCTTCGGCACGCTCGTCACCGTCGACCGCCCCGCCGCCACCGGCGACTTCGTGGAGCTCGACCTCGTCGCCACCATCGACGACGCCGAGATCGACCGCGCCGAGGGCGTGTCGTACGAGGTGGGCTCGGGCGAGCTGCTCGAGGGCATCGACGAGGCCATCGAGTCCCTGACCGCCGGCGAGGACACCACGTTCCGCTCGAAGCTCGTCGGCGGCGACCACGCCGGCGACGAGGCCGAGGTCTCGGTGACGGTCAAGGCCGTCAAGGAGCGCGAGCTCCCCGAGGCCGACGACGACTTCGCTCAGATCGCGAGCGAGTTCGACACCATCGCCGAGCTGCGCGACAGCCTCAAGGAGCGCGTCGGCCAGCAGGGCGCCTTCACGCAGGGCTCCGCCGCGCGCGACAAGCTGATCGAGACGCTGCTCGAGCAGGTCGAGATCCCCGTGCCGCCGCAGCTCATCGAGGACGAGGTGCACAACCACCTCGAGGGCGAGGGTCGTCTGGAGGACGACGTGCACCGCGCCGAGGTGGCCGAGGCCAGCGAGAAGCAGTTCAAGACGCAGATGCTCCTCGACAAGATCGCCGAGACGGTCAACGTGCAGGTCTCGCAGGACGAGCTCACGCAGTACCTCGTGCAGTCCGCCGCCCAGTACGGCATGGCTCCGCAGGAGTTCGTGAACGCGCTGCAGGAGGGCAACCAGCTTCCCGCCATGATCGGCGAGGTCGCCCGCAACAAGGCCCTCGCCGTCGCCCTCGGCAAGGTCACCGTCGTCGACACCAACGGCAACCCGGTCGACCTCAGCGGCTTCGTCGCCACGGAGGACGAGGCTGCGGACGAGGAAGAGGTCGTCGAGGAGGCGGAGGAGATCGCGGATGCCGCGGCCGACGCCGACGCCGTGATCGAGGCCGAGGAGGCCGAAGCCGCCGCGAAGCCGGCCAAGAAGGCTCCCGCGCGCAAGCCCGCCGCCAAGAAGGACGCCGACGCCGACGAGGCCGCCGCCGAGAAGGCTCCGGCCAAGAAGGCCCCCGCGAAGAAGGCACCCGCGAAGAAGGCTCCGGCCAAGAAGGCCGCCGCCGCCGAGTGACACGCACTTCGCCCGGCACTCGTGCAGTGTCCGATTGAGACAAGAGGACGGATGCCGCGGCATCCGTCCTCTTGCGTCCGGCGCCCGCTCTGCCCAGGGCGAACACGGGCGGGTCGCTCGTGGCGCGCCGGTAGATTCGATGGCGACCCAAGGAAACAGGAGTACACATGGCCGAACCACTTGTCGCGACCAGCGTCTTCGACAGGCTGCTGAAGGACCGCATCATCTGGCTGGGGTCGGAGGTGCGCGACGACAACGCCAACGAGATCTGCGCGAAGATCCTGCTGCTCGCCGCTGAGGACTCCGAGAAGGACATCTACCTCTACATCAACTCGCCCGGCGGCTCGATCACGGCCGGCATGGCGATCTACGACACCATGCAGTTCGTGCCCAACGACATCGTGACCGTCGGCATCGGCATGGCGGCGTCGATGGGACAGCTGCTGCTGACCGCCGGCACGAAGGGCAAGCGCTACATCACGCCCAACGCCCGCGTGCTGCTGCACCAGCCGCACGGCGGCTTCGGCGGCACCTCGAGCGACATCCAGACCCAGGCCCAGCTGATCCTCGACATGAAGAAGCGACTCGCCGAGATCACGGCGTCGCAGACCGGCAAGACCGTCGAGCAGATCAACGCCGATGGCGACCGCGACCGCTGGTTCACGGCCCCCGAAGCGCTCGAGTACGGCTTCGTCGATCACATCCGCGACTCGGCACTCGACGTCATCGGCGGCGGCGGCACCGCCGTAACCGCGAGCTGACGGCACCCGAAGGCGAAAGAGAGAGAACCCGAATGCAGACCCCCACCTTCGGCGGTGCCCCGCTGGCACCTCAGGGCCTCCAGATGCCCGGCAGCCGCTACATCCTGCCGCAGTTCGAGGAGCGCACGGCCTACGGCTACAAGCGCCAGGACCCGTACAACAAGCTGTTCGAGGACCGCGTCATCTTCCTGGGCGTCCAGGTCGACGACGCATCGGCGGATGACGTCATGGCCCAGCTCCTCGTGCTCGAGAGCCAGGATCCCGACCGCGACATCATCATGTACATCAACTCGCCCGGCGGCTCGTTCACGGCGATGACCGCGATCTACGACACCATGCAGTACGTGTCGCCGCAGATCCAGACGGTCGTGCTCGGTCAGGCCGCCTCGGCGGCCGCCGTGCTGCTCGCCGCCGGCGCCCCCGGCAAGCGCCTCGCGCTGCCGAACGCCCGCATCCTGATCCACCAGCCCGCCGTCGGCGAGGCCGGGCACGGTCAGGCGTCCGACATCGAGATCCAGGCCGCGGAGATCCTCCGCATGCGGACATGGCTCGAGGAGACGCTCGCGAAGCACTCGAACAAGACGCAGGCAGAGGTCAACAAGGACATCGACCGCGACAAGATCCTCTCCGCCGAGGAGAGCGTCACGTATGGTCTCGTCGACCAGGTGCTGACCACGCGCAAGCGCGGTCAGCAGGCTGCGCTGACGAAGTAGCCGCTTCGGCAGCAGCACCCCCTCTTCGACGCCCCGTCGTCCGGATCCCCGGGCGGCGGGGCGTCGTCGTGCTGCCGGATGCCGCGTCCGCTGAGCGCGAAACCGACGATTCCACAACGTGCGTCGCAATGCCGCCGCATGTCGGCGTCAGCTATTAGGCTCGGAGAACAGCTGGGGGGCTTGCCCCGACGTCACGAGGAGGAGCGGCATGGCACGCATCGGTGAGAGCGCCGACCTGTTCAAATGCTCCTTCTGCGGGAAGAGCCAGAAGCAGGTCCAGCAGCTGATCGCAGGACCGGGCGTCTACATCTGCGACGAGTGCGTCGAGCTCTGCAACGAGATCATCGAAGAGCGCATGGCCGAGTCCTCGTCCGGCGTCGTCGCCGATTTCGATCTGCCGAAGCCGCGCGAGATCTTCGCGTTCCTCGAGGAGTACGTCGTCGGTCAGACCGACGCCAAGCGGGCGCTGTCGGTCGCCGTGTACAACCACTACAAGCGCGTCCGCGCGCACGGCACGATCCAGTCCGCCGAGCAGCGGGCCGATGAGATCGAGCTCGCGAAGAGCAACATCCTCCTGCTCGGGCCCACGGGCTGCGGCAAGACCTATCTCGCGCAGACGCTGGCCAAGCGGCTCAATGTGCCGTTCGCCGTCGCCGACGCCACCGCGCTCACCGAGGCCGGTTATGTCGGCGAGGACGTCGAGAACATCCTCCTCAAGCTGCTGCAGGCCGCCGACTTCGACACCAAGCGCGCCGAGACCGGCATCATCTACATCGACGAGGTCGACAAGATCGCCCGCAAGGCCGAGAACCCGTCCATCACCCGCGATGTGTCGGGTGAGGGCGTCCAGCAGGCGCTCCTGAAGATCCTCGAGGGAACCGTTGCGTCGGTGCCGCCCCAGGGCGGGCGCAAGCACCCGCATCAGGAATTCATCCAGATCGACACGACGAACGTTCTGTTCATCGTCGCCGGCGCCTTCGCCGGCCTCGAAGACATCATCTCGTCGCGTGTCGGCAAGCACGGCGTCGGTTTCGGCGCCTCGCTGCACCGCAAGGACGAAGACCTCAACCTGTTCGGCGACGTTCGGCCCGAGGACCTCCACAAGTTCGGCCTGATCCCCGAGTTCATCGGCCGGCTCCCCGTCGTGGCCTCGGTCTCGTCGCTCGATCGTGAAGCACTCATGGAGATCCTCACGGAGCCGAAGAACGCGCTCGTGAAGCAGTACCAGCGCATGTTCGAACTCGACGGCGTCGCACTGGAGTTCGACCGTGAGGCGCTGGAAGCCATCGCCGACCTGGCCGTGACGCGCAAGACCGGTGCTCGCGGCCTGCGAGCGATCCTCGAGGACGTGCTCGGCCCGATCATGTTCGAGATCCCCTCGACAGACGACGTCGACAAGGTCGTCGTGACCCGGGCGGCCGTCGAAGAGGGCGCCCCGGCGACGCTCGTCCTCCGGGAGAAGCGCAAGAGCGCCTGACCCTCCGCTCCGCGAGGCAGCGATCTGGCCGAGCGCCGGCGTTGCAGCGCGGATACAGTTCGAGGATGGACGCGTTCACCCCGGATCTTGACGGGTTCACTGGAGTCATCAGCATCCGCCGTGGCGACGACGTCATCGGCGAGTGGGCGGTAGGTCTCGCGGACCGCACCTCCGAAGTCGCCAACACGCCCCACACGCGCTTCGGCCTGGCCAGCGGCACCAAGACGTTCACGGCGATCACCGTGCTGTCCCTGGTGGGTGACGGTCTCCTGAGTCTCGACACCGCCGCGCGCGACCTCCTCGCGGACGACCTCCCGCTCATCGCGGACGACGTCACGATCGATCACCTGCTGACCCACACCTCCGGCATCGGGGACTACCTCGATGAAGAGGTGGACGCACGCGCACCTCTGACCGTCCCCGCTCAGCGACTGGATTCGACTCCGGCGTACCTGCCGATGCTCGACGGCTTTCCGACGAAGTTCGGCGCGGGGGAGCGGTTCTCGTACTGCAACGGCGGGTACGTCGTGCTCGCGGTCATCGCGGAGCGCGCTGGGGGCATGCCGTTCAGCGACCTCGTCGCGAACCGGGTCTTCGCGCCGGCCGGGATGGCAACTTCCGGCTTCCCGCGCTCCGACCTGCTGCCACCGGGAACCGCCACGGGGTACAAGGATGATGGGCGGACCAATGTCTTCGAGCTGCCCGTCGTGGGTTCCGGCGACGGCGGGGCCCATTCGACTGTGGCTGATCTGCACCGGTTCTGGGTCGCCCTGCTCGCGGGCCGGATCCTGCCGCCGGAGTTGGTCGAACGGGCCGTGCAGCCGACAACGGCAGACGCCGACGACGGCCTGGGCTACGGACGCGGGGTGTGGCTCGACGAGGGCGACCTGGTCATGGCGGGAGGCGACCACGGCGTGACAGCGGTGAGCCGGCACGATCCGGCGACCGGAATCACCGTGTCGGCCCTCGCCAACATCGAAGTGCGGACCTTCGCGCGGACGCGTGAGGCGATGCAGGGCATGCGGGAGCGTGTCGGAGGCGCCGAGTAGGTTCGGCGTGTGAACAGTCCGCGCCCCTTCTCGATCCAGGTGCCCGATTCCGAACTCGCCGATCTGCGCGAGCGTCTCGCGCGATTCCGACCGTTGCCGGACTCACCCCGCCGACCGGAATCCGGCATGAGCGCCGACTACCTCGCCGAACTCGTCGCGACGTGGCGCACGTGGGACTGGCGCGGCCGCGAAGCGTGGCTGAACCGGCATCCGCAGTTCCTCGCCGAGATCGGGGACACCACAGTCCACTTCGCCCACCTCCCTTCCGACCGCGATGATGCACCGGCGCTGCTCGTCATGCACGGCTGGCCGCACACCTTCGCACTGCAGCTCGACTTCGCCGACCTGCTGCCCGACTTCCACGTCGTCGTGCCGAGCTTTCCGGGCTTCGCCTACTCATCGGCCTATGCCGACGGCCCCGTGACCGAGGTCCGTCTCGCCGCCACGATGCACGCGCTCATGACGGATGTGCTCGGTTACGAGACGTTCCTCACGTACGGCGAGGATGTGTCGGCCAACGTGAACGATCTGATCGCCGGCTCCAATCCCGACGCCGTGAGCGGCGTCATCGTGACGCACTCGCACTTCCCGTCGATGGCCGAGCGACCGGAACTCACGGCGCCCGACGAGGTGGCCTTCTTCGCGCGCCTTCAGCAGTGGGGCGGCGCGAACGGCGCCTACGGTCACGTGCAGGCGACGCGCCCTGACACTCTGGCAGCGGCGCTGAACGACTCCCCGGCGGGGCTGGTCGCCTGGCTCGCCGAGAAGCTGGTCGAGTGGAGTGACACGCCATCGGAGGATCCACGTGCCGTGGAACGCCGGATCTCGCGCGAACGCATCCTCACGGAGGCGATGATCTACTGGACGACGCAGAGCATCGGCTCCTCCTTCCGCCCGTACTACGAGGGCGCCGATCAACCCGATGAGATGCCGCCGGTGGTGATTCCGGCGTCGGTGCACATCCAGCGTCATGAAGGCGACTATCCGGAGTCGCTCGCGCGGCGCTTCTACCGCGACCTGCGCACTTTCGAGCGACTCGACGAGGGCGGACATTTCGCGGTCGCCGAAGTGCCGACGGTGATGGCCGATCGCGTGCGGGCGTTCGCACGCGAACTGCGACTGCTGTGAGCCACGACCTGGCCGACGAGCTCCTCACTATCGCGTCGAGGAGCACGTCGGCGCAGTAGTCGGCCGGCGCCGGATCAGCCGGCGAGGCCGCGGCGCTCCAGCAGCGGCTGGATCTCGGCATCCCGCCCGCGGAAGTCCCGGTAGGCCTCGAGCGGATCCTTCGATCCGCCGACGCCCAGGAGGCGGCCTCGGAAGCGATCGCCGTTCTCCCGGCGGAGGCCGCCGTTCTCGCGGAACCACTCCACGGTGTCGGCGTCCAGCACCTCGCTCCAGATGTACGAGTAGTAGCCGGCGCTGTAGCCGCCCGAGAACACGTGCGCGAAGTACGTCGACGAGTACCGCGTGGGCACGACCGCGTTATCCAGCCCGATGTCGGCGAGAGCTGCGGCCTCGAACGCCGCGACGTCCAGATCGGTCGACGCCTCGTCGACGGAGAGCGAGTGCCACGCCTGGTCGAGCCACGCCGCCGCCAGGTACTCGCTGGTCGCGAAGCCCTGGTTGAACGCCTCCGAGGCGTGCAGCTTCTCGACCACCTCGGCCGGGAGCGGCTCCTCGGTGTCGATGTGGCGGGCGTACGACGCCAGGATCTCGGGCCAGTAGATCCACATCTCGTTGACCTGGCTCGGGAACTCGACGAAATCGCGGTACACGTTGGTGCCCGCGAAATGCGGGTACGTCACCGTCGCGAACAGGCCGTGCAGCGCGTGGCCGAACTCGTGGAACAGCGTCGTCACCTCGTCGAGGCTCAGGAGCGTCGGACGCCCCTCTGCGGGCTTCGGGACGTTCAGGTTGTTGACCACGATGGGCTGCGTGCCGCGCAGGCGGGACTGCAGCACGATCGAGTTCATCCATGCGCCGCCGCGTTTCGTGTCGCGCGTGTACAGGTCGAGGATGTAGAGCCCGAGCGCAGATCCGTCGGCGTTGTGCACCTCGAAGACGCGGGTGTCGGGGTGATAGCCGCCGAGATCGGCGCGCTCGGTGAACGTGATCCCGTAGAGATCTGTCGCCGCGCGGAACACGCCGTCCTGGAGCACGCGCTCGGCCTCGAACCACGGGCGCAGCGCAGACCGGTCGAGGTCGTACTCCGCCGCCCGCACCTTCTCGGTGTAGAACGCCCAGTCGTGCGCTTCCAGCGGGAACGGGTCGCTGCCGGCGTCGATGATCGCCTGCAGCTTCTCCTGCTCCCTGCGCGCATTGCGGGCCGCCGGCGCCGCGAGCTGGCGAAGCAGGTCGTGCACCGCTGCGGGGGAGCCCGCGGTCTCGTCCGAGGTGATGTAGGCGGCGTGCGAGTCGTAGCCGAGCAGCGCCGCCCGCTCCGCGCGCAAGCGCACGATCTCGAGCAGAGTGGCACGGTTGTCGTGCTCGTTGCCGCGAGATCCGCGAGAACGGGATGCCGTCAGCAGTCGTGCACGGGAATCCCTGTCGGTCAGGCTCGACAGGTAGGGGTGGCCGGTGAAGAGCGTCAGTGTGACGACCCACTTGCCATCGAGGCCACGATCGGACGCCGCCTGTGCCGCTGCGGACAGCTCGCCCTCCGAGAGCCCGGCGAGTTCGGCCACGTCGTCGAAGACGACCGCCAGGTCGTTCGTGTCGGCGAGCAGGTTCTTCTCGAACTGCGTGGTGAGGGTCGACAGGCGCTGGTTCAGCTCGGTGAGGCGCTTCTTGGCGTCGTCGTCGAGGCCGGCGCCGGCGTGGGACATCTCCGTGTAGTGGCGCTCGACGAGATACCGCTGCTCCGGCGTGAGGTCGAGCTGCTCGAGCTGATCGTGGATCGTCTTGATGCGCCAGTACAGCGCGGAGTCGAGCTGGATCGAGTCCTGGTGCGCCGACATGAGCGGCGCAAGCTGCTCTTCGATCTCCTGGATGTCATCCGTCGCGTCCGCCGAGGACACCGTGTAGAACGTCCGAGCGACATCGCCCAGGAGGCGCCCGCTCTCCTCGAGCGGGACCAGGGTGTTCTCGAACGTCGGCATGGACCGCACCCGCGTGATCGCCGACACCTCCGCGGTGTGCGCTGCGAACGCCTCCTCGAACGCGGGCAGATAGTGCTCGGGGAGGATCGCGGTGTAGTCCGGAAGCCCGTAGGGGAGAGTGCTGGGCGCGAGAAGCGGGTTGTCGTTCGGCATGGCGTCCAGCCTAGTCACGCGAGACGCGCATGCCGAGATCTGTTTGCAAACGTATGATTGCAAAGAAACACTTGCAAAGAGTTCTTTGCATAGCTATTCTGAAGGCATGGGAGAGAACGAGGAGCCGCAGACGGATGCCGCCGCCCGCAGCGAACAGCGTCACAACGAGGACCGCGTCCTCGACTCCGGCGCACTGCGCGCATTGGCGCACCCGCTCCGGGTGAAGATCTACGACATCCTCAGCCAGTACGGGCCGCAGACGGCGAGTTCGCTCGCCGAGCGACTGGGCGAGTCCAGCGGCTCGACGAGTTACCACCTGCGCGCACTCGCCAAGCAGGACCTCATCCGCGAAGCCCCCGACCGCGGCACCGGCCGCGAGCGGTGGTGGGAGCGTCCCGTCGGAGGCGTGTCGTTCGCCAACCCTGACGCGATGGCCACTCCGGCCGGCCGCGCAGCGACCCAGGTGGTCATGAACGAGTTCCTGCGCAACCGGAACGAACAGCTTCTCGAGTTCGTCAACCGGGGGATCGGCGGCGAGGACGAGCTCTGGCAGGACGGCACGCTCATCTCCACGGCCACCGCGCGGCTCACCCCCGAGCAGAGCAAAGAGCTGACTCTCAAAATCATGGCCCTGATCGATGAGGCCGTGGACAACTACCGCAATCAGACCGGCGAGAACGTACGCCCCGTCACCATCCGGGCTGACGTCTTCCCGCTCCCGCAACTAGGAGGACAGTCATGACCACCATCACGGCTGGCGAACTCGCGGCACGCGGGTTCGGCGCATCTGCCACACGATTCGACCGCGCTCTGCTGCGCGCGGCATCCGCCATCGACGCGTACGTGATCGCACGCGTCGAGCGGCGGGACGGCGCCGAACGGCGCCGCGCACTGACCGCACAGAGCACCCAGAGCGGCGCACGGCGTGACGCCGAGGCGCTCGCTGCGACGGGGATGTTCCCGCGATGAGCGAGAGCATCGGCACCGTGGAGCGGCCGGGGTCGTCGGCCGGGCGGGCACGCAGGGTCCCGCTCGGCCGCGATTTCGGCAAACTGTGGACCGCTGCGGCCTTCAGCAACCTGGCGGACGGGGTCGGCCGCGTCGCCGTCCCGCTCATCGCGACGACGCTCACCCGCGATCCGCTCGCGATCTCCGCCCTCAGCGCTCTGGCCTTCCTGCCGTGGCTGGTCTTCGGACTGCCCGCCGGCATGATCGTCGACCGGTTCGATCGCCGATGGGTCATGGCGATCGCCAACGGCCTCCGCGGACTCGCAGCCGTAGGGTTGGCCGCACTCACCGTCACGGGCGCCATCGACATCTGGTGGCTGTTCGCGGGCGTGCTCGTGTTCGGCCTGGGGGAGACGCTCTTCGACAATGCGACCAACTCGATCGTCCCGAGCGTGGTGCAGCGCCCCGCGCTGGACCGTGCCAACGGCTGGCTGCAGGCAGCCCAGATCACGATCGACAGCTTCATCGCCTCTCCCATCGGCGGTGTCCTCTTCGCCGTGGCGCTGGCGCTGCCCCTGTGGGTCGGAGCCGCGGGCTACCTCATCCCCATCGTCCTCGCGGTGATGCTGCCGCTGTCGGCGGCGCGCCCCTTGCGGGCGGAGGCGCCGACGGGAAAGAGCGCGGCGGCGACCGCAGAAGCGGCGGTCGCCGCGGGGGAGCCGCTCGCAGCGGCCGATATGGACGCCGAGGTCGAGGCGAGTGCCGAGGTCGAGATCTCCGAGACGGCCGCACCGTCGAACGTGTCCGCGCGCGAAGCGCTCGTCTATCTGTGGCGGCACCGCTTCCTGCGGTCGATGGTGGTATTCACCTCCATCGTGGGCTGCGCGTTCGCGTTCGCCCAGGCGCCGGTGTTCCTCTACTTCCTCGATGTGCACGGTGTCGCGCCGGCCGCCATCGGACTCGTCACCGCCGGGATCGGGCTGGGCGGCCTGGGCGGCTCCCTCGTCGCGGCATCCCTCGTCGCGAGGTTCGGACGCGGCAAGGTCATGCTCGGCGCCAACATCGTCGCCGCGATCGGTCTCGCCGGAGTGTGGGCCGCGCCGGAGGCGATCTCGGCGACCATCGCGTACGCCACCATGGCGGCAGCGGTGTCGATCTGGAACGTGCCGTGGGGCGCTCTGCGTCAGCGGATCGTGCCCGGCCACCTGTTCGGCCGGGTGCTCGGCATCAGCCGCACCCTGACGTGGGGGCTCTTCCCGTTCGCCACGCTCCTCGGCGGCTGGGTGGCACGCATCGATCTGCGACTGCCGTTCCTGCTCGCCGCGGGCGTCACGCTGGTCGCGACGGCGGTCGCGGTGCGGCTGCTGCTTTCGGCCTCGACGCACAACGAGCCGGAGGAGTGAGGCTCCGACCTACCCGAAGCCGTCGTCCGGATCGTTCCGGGCGACGGCTTTGCCGTCGGCGTCGAGTGTCACGATCACCCCGGTGTCGAGCTCGGCGATCGGCCTTCCCTCGAGCCAGGTGAGGGTCCAGCGCGGCCGCGGCTGACCGAGCTGGTCGGCAGGGATCGTCTCGTCGACGGAGCGGATACCGCGGCGCAGCGCGTCCGGCACCGCTTCCGGCGGTTCGTCGCCCGAGGTCCAGCGCGTTCCGAGCTGCATGTCACGCCTCCTGGGGGACGAGTTCGATCTCCGACACCGACAGGGCGTCAGCCTCTGCATAGCCGATCTCGGCGATGCGCCCGACGGCCTTGAGGTCGCCCTCGGCGAGTCGCAGTGCCGCGATGGCTTCGGCGGGAGCGGCGATCGTGACCTGCGACACCTCCGCCTTCTGCGACACCTTCGCCTCGGTCTTCGCGCGGCGCACCCCGATGAGCGCCTCGCCGACGATGCTGAGCACTGCCGGGTCGCCCTCGATGCCGAGCGGTTCCGGCCACTCGGCGTTGTGCACGGAGCCGTCGTTGAACCACGACCACGATTCCTCGGCCGCGAACGCGAGCACCGGGGCGAACAGCCGCAGGAGCGTGGACAGCGCGATGCGCAGCGCGAGCGCCGCGGATGCCTGGCCGACGTCGGCCTGGTTGTAGGCGCGCTCCTTGACCAGCTCGAGGTAGTCGTCGCAGAACGTCCAGAAGAACGACTCGGTGACCTCGAGCGCACGCGCGTGGTCGTAGGCGTCCAGCGCCTTGGTCGCGTCGCGCACGACCGTGTCGAGGGCGGTGAGCATCGAGGCGTCCAGCGCGTGGGTCACCTCCGCGCCCGCGGGCACGGGGAACGACAGCACGAACTTCGCCGCGTTGAGCACCTTGATCGCGAGGCGACGGCCGATCTTCACCTGCGTCGGGTTCTGCGGGTCGAACGCCGCGTCGGTGCCGAGGCGGCTCGACGCCGCCCAGTACCGCACCGCATCCGAGCCGTGCTGCGAGAGGATATCGGCCGGCGTGACGACGTTGCCCTTCGACTTCGACATCTTCTTGCGGTCGGGATCCACGATGAAGCCCGAGATCGCGGCATCCGTCCACGGCGCCCGGTCGTCCTCGAGGGCGCTGCGCAGCAGCGTCGAGAACAGCCAGGTGCGGATGATGTCCTGGCCTTGCGGGCGCATGTCGAACGGTGCGACGAGGTTCCAGAGCTCGGGATCGCGCTCCCAGCCGCCGGCGAGCTGCGGCGTCAGCGACGAGGTCGCCCAGGTGTCGAAGATGTCGTTCTCACCCTCGAAGCCGCCCGGCACTCCGCGCTGGTCGGCCGTGTACCCGGCCGGCACATCGGTCGAGGGGTCGACGGGAAGCGACGCAGGGTCGGGCGTGATGACGCGGTCGTAGTCGCGCTCACCGTTCTCATCGAGGGCGTACCAGACCGGGATCGGCACGCCGAAGAAGCGCTGGCGCGACACGAGCCAGTCGCCGGTGAGGCCGTTGGTCCAGTTCTCGAAGCGCACCCGCATGAAGTCCGGGTGCCACGACATCGAGGTGCCGAGCGAGATGAGCTTGTCGCGGAGCGCCTCGTCGCGGGCGCCGTTGCGGATGTACCACTGGCGCGTCGAGACGATCTCCATCGGGCGATCGCCCTTCTCGTAGAACTTCACGACGTGCGTGAACGGCTTGGGCTCGCCGATGAGCTCGCCGGACTCCTGCAGCAGCTCCGCCACGCGCTTCTTGGCGCTGAACACCGTCTTGCCGGCGAGCTCGGCGTACGCCGCCTTGCCGGCATCCGTCGCGATGGCTTCCGGCGCGTCCGGCACGATACGACCGTCCAGGCCGAGGATGGTCCGGTTCGGCAGGTTCAGCTCACGCCACCAGATGATGTCGGTCACGTCGCCGAAGGTGCAGATCATGGCGATGCCCGAGCCCTTGTCGGGCTGGGCGAGAGGGTGCGCCAGCACCGGCACCTCGACGTCGAAGAGAGGGGTGCGCACGGTGCTGCCGAAGAGCGGCTGGTAGCGCTCGTCGTCGGGGTGCGCGACGAGGGCGACGCAGGCCGCGAGCAGCTCAGGCCGCGTCGTCTCGATGTGCACGTCGCCCGAGCCGTCCGTCTTGTGGAACGCGACGCGGTGGAAGGCGGCGGGCTGCTCGCGCTCCTCGAGCTCGGCCTGCGCGATCGCCGTGCGGAAGTCGATGTCCCACATGGTGGGCGCGAGGTCCTGGTAGGCCTCGCCGCGCTCCAGGTTCCGCAGGAACGCCCGCTGGCTGGTGCGGATCGTGTCGTCTGAGATCGTGCGGTAGGTCTGGGTCCAGTCGACGCTCAGTCCCAGCTGGCGGAACAGCGCCTCGAAGTGCTTCTCGTCCTCGACCGTGAGCCGCTCGCACAGCTCGATGAAGTTGCGGCGGCTGACGGGCACCTGGTCGGCGGCGCGGCTGGACTTGTTGTCACCGCCCTCGAACGGAGGCGTGAAGTCCGGGACGTACGCCAGCGAAGGGTCGCAGCGAACGCCGTAGTAGTTCTGCACACGACGCTCGGTGGGCAGGCCGTTGTCGTCCCATCCCATCGGGTAGAACACCGTCTTGCCGCGCATGCGCTCGTACCGGACCTTGAGATCGGTGTGCGTGAACGAGAAGACGTGTCCGATGTGGAGGCTGCCGGATGCGGTCGGCGGGGGAGTGTCGACCGAGTACACGCCTTCGCGGCCCACCTCGGCGGCGCGCACGCGATCGAACAGGTACGTGCCCTGCGCGGACCACGCGGCATCCCACTTGTCCTCGAGGCCCTCCAGTGCGGGCTTGTCCGGAATCTGTCCCTGTGCGGGGCGGCCGTCGGTCATGCGGAACTCCTCGAGCGATATGTGCGGCACTGTGTGAGCGTGCCTGAGTGTGGGATTTCGCTCGATTCTAGCCCGGGCGCGCGCGACCCGGAAAAGCGGACGGATGCCGCGACAGCCGGCATCCGTCCGCTCTCGGTCGCGTCTGCAGTCAGGCCGTCGCCGTCGCGCTGGCGGGGTCGGTCGCCAGTTCCGGCTCGACGGCGCGCCGCGCGGCGAGCCAGGCCGATACGAGAGTGACCGCCGACATGATCGCCAGGATCACGCCGGGATGCCACCACGCGTAGCCGGTCGCCTCTCCGAGGGTGAGCGTCAGGTACGGGACGAATCCGCTGATGGTCGCCGCGAGCGCGTAGGCGAACGACAGGGCGGAGTAGCGGAACCGGTCGGGGAAGAGGTCGTTCATCAGGCCGCCGAGTGCCGCCCAGGCCATCGTCGGCAAGATGCCGCCGATGAGCATCGTCGCGACGAGGATCGGGAACGTGGCGAACTGGAGGAGGAAGTACATCGGGAACGCGATGAGCAGGGTGCCGACCGCACCCCACAGGACGACGCGTGCCGAGCCGATCCGCGACGCCCAGCCGCCGAAGAGCGGGATGGTCACGAGCTGCAGGAGGCCGCCGATCGTGGTGGCGATGAGCAGGTCCTGGAAGCTGAAGCCGAGCTGCTCGACGCCGTAGTTGACCGTGTAGGTGTTCATCAGCGAGTACGAACCGATGCCGAGGAGCGCCGCGCCGATGGCGATCGCCATGGCCCCGGGGCGCTTCGCGAACATCGTGACGAACGGGATGCGATCGCGGCGTCCCTCGGCCACGACACCCTCGAACACGGGCGTCTCGGAGATCGACCACCGCAGGTACAGCGACACGAGCAGCAGCGGGATCGCGAGGAGGAACGGGATGCGCCATCCCCACTCGGCGATCTGCTCGGCGGGGAGCACCGCCGTGAGGACGATGAACACGGCCGCCGAGAGGATCGATCCGACGGGCGAGCCGAGCTGGGGGATCGCGGCGTAGAACGCCCGCTTGACCGGGCCGGAGTTCTCGGTCGCGATGAGGATCGATCCGCCCCACTCGCCGCCCAGCGACAGGCCCTGCACGATGCGCAGCAGGATCAGGAGCGCGGCTCCGAGCCAGCCCGCCTGCGCGTAGGTCGGCAGGAGGCCGATGAGGCCGGTCGCGACGCCCATGATGCCGACGGTCCACAGCAAGGTGGCCCTGCGGCCGACGCGGTCGCCCATGTAGCCGAAGATCACGGCGCCGATCGGGCGGACCACGAAGGCGAGCGCGATCGTCAGGAACGCTGCGCTGGTGGCGCCGAACTGCCCGAGCGGGTCGAAGAACAGCGGCCCGACGAAGAACGCCGAGAAGTAGGCGAACAGGTAGAAGTCGAAGGATTCGAGCGAGGTTCCCACCATCGAGGCCCACGCGACTCTGCGCGTCGGGGCGGATTCGGGAACCAGAGCGGATTCGGGTGCTGCTGCGGTCACGGATGTCAATCTTGGCACGAGTCCAGAAACCCCGCCGCCGTGCTCCGCATTCCCCCCTTGCGCAGCCACGGTAGACTCGTGTCAGCAGCATCGATCCGGCCATCACCGGGGAGCTCTCGGAAGAAAAGGCGCCCGCTCACGCGGATTCCCCATTAGAACCGAGCGGGTCAGGCCCGTCACAGCCGCAGTGAAAGAGGGCGGCTCGGCCCCGTTGAAGGGCCGAGACGTCAAAGCAGGGTGGTACCGCGGTACGTCTGGTCACCGTTCCAGGCATGTCGTCCCCGCAGGAAGCACACGAGCGAGCACCTGCGAGAGAAGATGACCTACCCCCGCCCCTCCGCCTTCGGACCTGCGGCCGATGCCTCGGCACGCCCGGGCACCGGAGTGACTCCCGTCGTCCCGAGCCCCCGCTTCCCCGACATCGAGCGGGAGACGCTCGCGTTCTGGAAGGCCGACCAGACCTTCCGCGCCTCGATCGATCAGCGCGACGGCGCCGATGAGTGGGTCTTCTACGACGGTCCGCCGTTCGCCAACGGACTGCCCCACTACGGCCACCTCCTCACCGGCTACGCCAAGGACCTCTTCCCGCGCTTCCAGACCATGCGGGGCAAGAGGGTCGACCGCGTGTTCGGCTGGGACACGCACGGGCTGCCCGCCGAACTGGAGGCGATGAAACAGCTCGGCATCACCGAGAAGAGCGAGATCGAGGCGATGGGCATCGCCGCGTTCAACGCCAAGTCCCGCGAATCGGTACTCGCCTACACCCGCGAGTGGGAGGACTACGTCACCCGGCAGGCGCGCTGGGTCGACTTCGAGCGCGGCTACAAGACACTGGACCTCACCTACATGGAGTCCGTGCTGTGGGCGTTCAAGACGATCTACGAGAAGGGCCTGGCCTATGAGGGTCACCGCGTCCTGCCGTACTGCTGGCGCGACGAGACGCCGCTCTCGGCGCACGAGCTGCGCATGGACGACGACGTCTACAAGATGCGCCAGGATCCGTCCGTGACGGTCACGTTCCCGCTGACGGGCCTCAAGGCGGAGGCGCTCGGCCTCACCGCCGTGCGAGCCCTGGCCTGGACGACGACGCCGTGGACCCTGCCCACGAATCTCGCCCTCGCCGTCGGCTCCGGCATCCGCTACGTCGTCGTGCCCGGAGGTCCGAACGGGGCCGCGGACGTACACCGCGACGACGAGCCCGCCGAAGCGGAATCGCACCGCTACCTGCTGGCCGAGGAGCTCCTCGCCGGGTACGCGAAGGACCTCGGCTACGACTCGGCGGAGGCCGCCCGCGAAGCGGTCCAGCAGACGGTCCTCGGTGCCGACCTCGAGGACGTCACCTACGACCGTCTCTTCGACTACTACGCGGATGCCGGCATCTGGGGCACGCAGCGAGCGTGGCGCATCCTCGTCGATGACTACGTGACCACCGGCGACGGCACCGGCATCGTCCACCAGGCCCCCGCCTTCGGTGAGGACGACCAGCGGGTGACCGAGGCCGCCGGCATCCCGCTCATCATGAGCCTCGACGACGGCGGGCGCTTCCTGCCGCAGGTGACGGATGTCGCCGGCCAGCTGTGGATGGACGCCAACCGTCCGCTCATCCGGCTGCTCCGCCAGGAGGGGCGGCTCCTCCGCGAGGCGAGCTACGAGCACTCGTACCCCCACTGCTGGCGGTGCCGTAACCCGCTGATCTACCGCGCGGTGTCGAGCTGGTTCATCCGCGTCACCGACATCAAGGACCGCATGCTCGCGAACAACGAGCAGATCACCTGGGTGCCCGAGAACGTCAAGCACGGCCAGTTCGGCAAGTGGCTCGAGGGGGCCCGCGACTGGTCCGTCAGCCGCAATCGCTACTGGGGCTCGCCGATCCCGGTCTGGAAGAGCGACGACCCGGAGCACCCGCGCGTCGACGTCTACGGCTCGCTAGAGGATCTGCAGCGGGACTTCGGTCGCCTGCCGCGCAACGCGGAGGGCGAGGTCGATCTGCACCGGCCCTACATCGACGACTTGACGCGCCCGAATCCCGATGATCCGACCGGCAAGAGCACGATGCGCCGCATCGAGGACGTCTTCGACGTCTGGTTCGACTCCGGCTCGATGCCGTACGCGCAGGTGCACTACCCGTTCGAGAACCAGCAGTGGTTCGACGAGCATTCGCCCGCCGACTTCATCGTCGAGTACATCGGGCAGACGCGCGGCTGGTTCTACGTGATGCACGTGCTGTCGACCGCGCTGTTCGACCGGCCCGCGTTCACGGGAGTGTCGTGCCACGGCATCGTGCTCGGAAGCGACGGACTCAAGATGTCGAAGTCGCTGCAGAACTATCCCGACGTCAGCGAAGTCTTCGACCGCGACGGCTCCGACGCGATGCGCTGGTTCCTGATGTCGAGCTCGGTGCTGCGCGGCGGCAACCTCATCGTCACCGAGGAGGGCATCCGTGCCGGCGTGCGGGAGTTCCTGCTGCCGCTGTGGAACGCGTGGTATTTCTTCGCGACCTACGCCAACGCCGCCGGCGGTGCGACCGGCGAGGGCTACCAGGCCTCGTGGCGCACCGACTCGACCGACGTGCTGGACCGCTACATCCTGGCACTCGCGGGCGACCTCGTGCGCGATGTCGCCGCCGACCTCGAGGTGCTGGACTCCACGCTCGCCGCCGCGAAGCTCCGCGACTTCGCTGAGGCACTGACGAACTGGTACATCCGCCGCTCGCGCGACCGCTTCTGGGTCGGCGTCTCCGATGATCCGAAGAGCCGAGAGGCGTTCGACACGCTGTACACGGTGCTCGAGACGCTGACCCGCGTCGCGGCGCCGCTGATCCCGTTGGTTGCCGAGAAGGTCTGGCAGGGACTCACCGGCGGCCGCAGCGTGCACCTGCAGGACTGGCCGGACGCTGACGCGTTCCCCGCCGCGGACGATATCCGCACGGCGATGGACGCCGTGCGCGAGGCATCCAGCGTCGCGAACGCGCTCCGCAAGAAGGAGGGCCGTCGCGTGCGCCTGCCACTGCCGGCGCTCACCGTGGCGGTGGCGGAGGCTGCGTCCCTCGCGCAGTTCGACGGCATCCTGCGCGACGAGCTCAACGTGAAGTCGGTCGAGCTGATCGAGCTCGGCGACGACGTCTCGACGCGCTATGGCATCAGCAAGCGCCTGACCGTGAATGCACGCGCCGCCGGGCCCCGCCTCGGCAAGCAGGTGCAGCACGTCATCGCCGGTGCCAAGGCGGGAGTGTGGGAGGAGCGCGACGGCGGCGTGGTGGTCGACGGCATCGCCTTGGAGCCGGGGGAGTACGACCTCACCCTCGAGGCGGGCGGCGTCGCCGACGGCACGGCCATCGCGCTGCTCTCGGGCGACGGCTTCGTGCTGCTGGACACCACGACGACGCCCGAGCTCGAGGCCGAGGGGCTGGCCCGCGACGTCATCCGCGCCGTGCAGGACACCCGCAAGGCCGCCGGCTTCGACGTCAGCGACCGCATCGGGCTCGGGCTGCTGTTCGACGACCCCGCGGACGCCGAGGCGGTCGCCGCCGCATTCGCTGTCGCGAACGTGGCCGGCGAGACCCTCGCCGTCACGCACGCGGTGCGCTCCCGCGTCGCCGAACTGATCGCCTCAGGCGGCGGCCGCGCTCCCGTGGAGTACGAGGCGGTGATCGACGCGGGCACGTACGCCAACCGCGGCGCGTTCACCGTCTCGGTCGGCCGGACGGGGGTCTCGGCATGAGCGATCGCGATCGCCAGAGGGCCGACGCCGTCTACGAGGCGCTGCTGCAGCGGCAGGGCGAGCAGTGGGTGCAGCCGCGCGTCGAGCGCACCTGCCGCGTGCTCGAACTGCTCGACGACCCGCAGAAGACCTACCGCGTCGTCCACGTCACCGGCACCAACGGCAAGACGTCGACCAGCCGCATGATCGAGAGCCTCGTGCGCGCCCACGGCCTGCGGACGGGGCTGTTCACGAGCCCGCATCTCGAGCGCTTCACGGAGCGCATCATGATCGACGGCGAGCCGATCGACGATGCCGCCGTGGCGGACGCGTGGGACGAGATCGCCCCGTTCGTCGACCTCGTCGACGCCGAGCTGGCGGCGAACGACGACGCACGGCTCACGTTCTTCGAGCTGCTCACGGTGCTCGCGTTCGTCGCGTTCGCCGATGCACCGATCGACGTGCTCGTGCTCGAGGTGGGCATGGGCGGCTCATGGGACTCGACCAACAGCGCTGACGGCGATGTGGCGGTGTTCGCACCGATCGATCTCGATCACGCCGACCGCCTGGGCGACACCATCACCGAGATCGCGACGGTGAAGGCCGGGATCATCAAGGACGGAGCGGCAGTCGTCTCGGCACGACAGGGTGCCGCCGCCGAGGCAGTGCTCCGCTCGGCCGCCGCGGCGCGCGGCGCCTCGATCGCCTTCGAGGGCGCCGAGTTCGCGCTCGCCCAGCAGCGGCTGGCCGTCGGGGGGCAGCAGATCACCGTGCGTGGGCTCGCCGCGACCTATGAGGACGAGTACCTGCCGCTGTACGGGGCGCACCAGGGCTTCAACGCCGCTCTCGCCATCGCAGCGGTCGAGTCGCTCGTCGGAGGCGGCTCCCAGCCCATCGCGGCGGATGTGCTCGCGGACGGTCTCGGCGGCGCGACCTCGCCCGGCCGCCTTCAGCTGGTCGGCGCGAGCCCGACGGTGCTCGTCGATGCGGCGCACAACCCGCACGGCGCCCGTGCGCTCGTGACCGCGCTGCGCGAGGCCTTCGACTTCGATGAGTGGGGCGTCGTGCTCGGCGTGCTCTCCGATAAGGACGCGGCGGGCATCGTCGCGGAGATCGCACCCGTCGCCGCGCACGTGTTCGCCACCGCACCCGACTCGGAGCGCGCCGAGGACGCCGACGCGATCGCCGACCTCGCCGAGTCGCACGACCTCCGCGTCTCGGTGCATCGCGATCTCGCGGAGGCCGCCGAGGCGGCGCGGGCGTGGGCGGCGGCAGCCGATCGCCGCGCCGTCGTGATCGCCGGATCCGTGGTGCTCGCCGGTGAGGCGCTGACCCTCGCTGCGGCGGAGGACTGGAAGGCCGGGTGGAGCGAATGAACGCCGAGCGCGCACCCCGGACCCGGCGCCCGCGTGGTGCGGCCGAGTCGCTCGCGACGATCGTGCTGGGATTCGAGTCCATCGTCGCGTTCCTGGCGGGTCTCGTGATCTACGGACTCAGGGCGCTGCCGGCGCCGATCGAGCCGTGGTGGGGCGTGGTGGCCGGCGCCCTGCTCGCGCTGCTGATGATCGCCACCACCCGGGTGGTGCGCTACCGCTGGGGCATCGTGCTCGGGTGGGTGCTGCAGGGGATCATCGCGCTCGGTGCGTTCCTGGTGCCGGCGCTGGCGATCGTCGCCGTCATTTTCGGCGCCATGTACGGATATGCGACGATCAAGGGAGCTGCTCTGGACCGGCGCAATGCGCGGCTCGCAGCGAATCCCCCCTCATAACCCCGATCCGAAACGGAGACCCGCATGGCCACCGAAGAGACCCTCGTCCTCGTCAAGCCCGACGGCGTCGCACGCGGCCTCACCGGCGCGATCCTCGCCCGTATCGAGGCGAAGGGATACGCGCTCGTCGACATCCGTCTCGTGGAGCCTGACCGCGAGACCCTCGAGCGCCACTACGCCGAGCACGAGGGCAAGCCCTTCTACGAGCCGCTGGTCGAGTTCATGATGTCGGGCCCCTCGGTCGCCATCCGACTGGCAGGGAACCGCGTCATCGAAGGCTTCCGCTCGCTCGCGGGCACGACCGATCCCACCACGGCAGCCCCCGGCACCATCCGCGGCGACTTCGGCCGCGACTGGGGCCTCAAGGTGCAGCAGAACCTCGTGCACGGCTCCGACAGCACCGAGTCCGCAGCGCGCGAGCTCGAGATCTGGTTCGGCTGATCGGCTCGTCGGCTGGCCGCCCGGAGACTCCGGCGGTCAGCCGAACAGCGTCTGCCAGATGTTGACGACGGCGTTCATCTCGAGCTGCGCGAGCAGCAGGATGAGCGCGTAGCTGACGATGGCGGCCAGGGGGACCCAGGCCATGAGCCGGTCGGCGGCGTTGCGCACGCCCTCCGACGCGGGCACGAGTCCGGCCCGCAGCAGGTGCAGCGTCACCGCGTAGAAGGTCGGGATGGTGACCGACCAGGTGACCATGCACCACGGGCACAGCGTGTGCAGGTTGGGTGCGTAGATGCTCTGGCCGATGAGCCAGATCACGAGCCCGAACGCGAAGGCGATCCCCAGCCAGAAGCACCACCAGAACCACCGCGCGAACCGGGCGCGCGCGAGGATCGCCATGCCGACGACGATCGGCGCGACCCAGCCGGTGATTCCGAGGATGGGGTTGGGGAAGCCGAAGATGCTTCCCTGCCATGAGCCGAGGTTCGCGGTGCACTGCACCAGGACGCTGAAGTCGCATGACGCGATCGCGTCGGGATTCGCAAGTGCGTGGAGTTTCTCGATCGTGAGCGAGAAGGCCGCCCACCATCCGACGACGCCGGCGACGACGAGCCAGATGGCGAGTCCCGTGGGACGGGTGTGGGTCTGCTGCTCGGGCATGACTCGGATTATGGCACCGCGATCTGCATGGATGCCGCACCGGGCACCGTGGCAAATCCGGACGCCTCGGCGTGGGGAGGACGCTCGCGAGGTGCGAATGGGCATTCTGGCTGGGGAAGTGCGATAATGGGAGTCGATGACTCGCGGCCGCGCCGTGACGATCATCACCAGAAGACTTCAGGGCGACGAATGCCCTTGGCAGCGCGAGCATCCGCCTAGCGCCGGATATCCGCTGCAGACCGAGTGAGTTCGCGGCACCGCCCCGTCCGGTGGGCATGGGCGGCGCCGCACGAGATTTCGCCGGGCGACGCGCGGTGTCGCCCCGCTAGGAGTACGCCAGTGATGGCTGATGGAAACGATGCCGAATTCACCCCGCAGACCGAACCCGACGCGCGGCTGACGCCAGCGGACGAAGCGCCGCCCGCCCCTGAGGCGGACGCGGCGGTCGAGGCCCCGGAGACGGCCGAACCCGACGACTCGGACGAGCCCGCCGCGGCCGACGATGCAGAGGCCGGTACCGAGGACGACGCGGTGCCCACGGATGCAGCCGACGCCCCTTCGGTGAGCGACGAGCCCGGCGAGTCCACGACGGAGGTCGAGCCGATCGCCGAGTCGGCGACCCCCGAGACGGCTGAGGCAGACGCCGACACCGCGTCCGAGGCGGCGGGGGAGGCCGACACCCCGTCGGAGGCCGACGCCCCATCGGAGCCGGAGCTCCCGACCGCGGTGAGCCTGGGCCTGCTGCCCGAGGAATTCGTGTCGGCCGTGTCGACGCAGCTGGTCTTCTACGCGCCCGAGATCGCCCCGCTCCCACCGCGTTCCGGCCGCCAGCCGGAGGAGGAGCCCGAGACGACGGCCTCGTCGAGCACCTCGCGCCGGCGCAGTCGTCGCCGCGGCGGCGAGGGCCGGGACGAGGCATCCGCCCCCGCCGAGCAGGCGCAGGCGCCGTCGCAGCCGCGCCAGCGTGCCGTCGAGCTCATCACCGAGCCGCAGCGCATCAAGGGGTCGACGCGGCTCGAGGCCAAGAAGCAGCGCCGCCGCGACGGCCGCGAGGCCGGGCGCCGCCGCGCGGTCGTGACCGAGGCGGAGTTCCTCGCGCGCCGTGAGTCGGTCGACCGCGTGATGATCGTGCGCTCGCGCAACGGCCGCGTGCAGATCGCGGTGCAGGAGGACAACGTCCTCGTCGAGCACTACGTCGCGCGCAACCAGGACGCGTCGCTCATCGGCAACGTCTACCTCGGACGCGTGCAGAACGTGCTCCCGAGCATGGAGGCGGCGTTCGTCGACATCGGCCGCGGTCGCAACGCCGTGCTCTATTCCGGCGAGGTCGACTGGGATGCCGTGGAGACGGGCAACCAGCCGCGCCGCATCGAGCTCGCGCTCAAGACCGGCGACCGCGTGCTGGTACAGGTGACCAAGGACCCCGTGGGTCACAAGGGAGCCCGCCTGACGAGCCAGATCTCGCTTCCCGGCCGGTACCTCGTGTACGTGCCCGGCGGTGCGATGAACGGCATCTCGCGCAAGCTGCCCGACACCGAGCGCGCACGCCTGAAGAAGATCCTCAAGGAGGTGCTTCCCGAGTCGTCCGGCGTCATCGTCCGCACCGCTGCCGAGGGGGCCACCGAGGACCAGCTCACCCGTGACGTGCAGCGCCTCACGAACCAGTGGGAGCACATCTCGAAGCAGATCGAGACGATCCAGGCGCCCGCTCTGCTGCACTCCGAGCCCGACCTCTTGGTCAAGATCGTCCGCGACGTCTTCAACGAGGACTTCTCGAAGATGCTCATCCAGGGCGAGGACGCGCACCACACCATCTCGAAGTACCTCGAGTCGGTCGCGCCCGATCTCCTCGATCGTGTCGAACGCTACGAGGGCGAGCAGGACCCGTTCGACGCCTTCCGTGTGACCGAGCAGATCGAGAAGGCCCTCGACCGCAAGGTCTGGCTGCCCTCCGGCGGCTCGCTGGTCATCGACCGCACCGAGGCGATGACGGTCGTCGACGTCAACACCGGGAAGTTCGTCGGATCCGGCGGCAACCTGGAAGAGACGGTCACCAAGAACAACCTCGAGGCCGCTGAGGAGATCGTCCGGCAGCTGCGTCTGCGCGACATCGGCGGCATCATCGTTGTCGACTTCATCGACATGGTGCTCGAGTCCAACCGCGACCTCGTGCTGCGCCGTCTCGTCGAGTGCCTGAGTCGCGACCGCACGAAGCACCAGGTGGCAGAGGTCACGTCGCTCGGCCTGGTGCAGATGACCCGCAAGAAGCTGGGGCTGGGTCTGCTGGAGACATTCAGCGAGGCGTGCGAGGTCTGCGCAGGGCGCGGCGTCATCGTCCACCACGACCCGGTCGTCAAGCACCGCGCACCCGTTGCCGGTACACCGACCTCGGGTCGCCGACCGCGAGGCGGCGCGCCCGCCCCCGCGAACGGCGGATCCAACGGCACCCACGTCATCACCGAGGGCGTGAAGTCGGCGCTCGCGCAGATCGCCGCATCCACGATCCATCACAGTGACGAGGTCGCACCGGCCGAGCCGGCGCCGGTCATCGAGCAGGCGCCCGTGGAACGCCCCAAGAAGCAGCGCAAGAAGCGCCCCGACTCGGGGTCGAAGAAGGAGAGCCGGACCGAGAAGGACCTGCTGCTCGACTCTGTGCTGAACGCGCTCCCCGAGCCCAAGGCTCCCGGCCAGGGGCGCTCCCGCCGCCGCGTCACCACCGCGGCGCTGACGGGCACTCCGGTGCCTCACACGCCCTCCGAGGACTGAGACCCACGCCGCTCCCCGCACCGGCCGTCGCCGGAGCGGGGAGCGCGCCTCTGTCGGGGAGCACCCTGGCTCGCTAGGGTGGGCGCCGGGGCGGGGAACGGGGGCGCCATGGCGCGCTACGTGTTCGTGACGTGGGACGGCGGCGGCAACCGCATGCCGACGATCGCGATCGCTCGCGGGCTCACGCAGCGCGGACATGACGTGCGGGTGCTCGGACACGACTCGCAGGGCGGCGCCTATCGCGCCGCCGGGTTGCGGTTCACGGCGTACGCGAGCGCACCGGGCTTCGTGCTCGATCCGCGCCCGGCGGAGATGCTGCGGCTCTTCACCGACCGTGGCATCGCCGGCGACACCGTCTCTCAGCTGGTGGCCGATCCGGTGGACGTCGTCGTCGTGGACTGCATGCTGCTGGCCGTCGTGGACGTCCTCGACCGCATGGAGCAGCGCTTCGTCGTCCTGGAGCACACCATGCACGAATTCCTGGCGCCCGGGTTCCGGGTGCTCGGCGCCCTGATGTGGCCGCGCGGCGTGCGCGTGGGCCGGCCGCGGACGCACGCGGCGCCGATCGTCGTGGCATCCGTCCCCGGGCTCAGGGTTCCGTTCCCGCACCAACCGGAGCTGTCGGCCGCCCGCGGGACCGTCGTCTACGTCGGCGCGATGACGGACGCGGTCGACGCGGTGCCGACGGAGCCGACCGTCGTGGTGAGCCTCAGCACGTTCGGCTTCGCCGACCTCGTCGCCACATGGCAGCGGGTGCTCGACGCCGTCGCCGGGCTGGACGCTCGGGTCGTGGCGACGCTCGGGCCGTCCGTGACGGCCGGCGAGGTGGCCGTGCCCGACGGCGTCGAGGTGCACGAGTGGATGCCGCACGACCAGCTCTTCTCACACGCGTCGCTGGTGGTGGGTCATGGCGGCCACGGGACCACGCTCGCGGCGCTCGCGCACGGCGTTCCCGTGCTCACCCTTCCGCTGGACGCGACCTCGGACCAGCCGCGCATGGGCCGCGCGATCGTGCGGGCGGGCGTCGGCGCCACGATGTCGCGCCGGAGCGAGCCCCTGGCGATCCGCCGCGCGATCGAGCGGGCGCTTCACGACGCGCCTCTCCATGCCCGTGCACGTCGCCTCGGCGAAGCCATCCGCACGCTCGACGGCCCGCGTCGCGCGGCCGACGTGCTCGAGCTCTCGGCATCCGCTCCGCGTTGACGGTTCAGTGGCGATCGCGCGCCCGCACCCGAAGTCCCGACGCGATGAGGCGCCTGACCAACTCGTGGCCGCTGACGTGCTGCGCACCTGCCGCGATCAGCCGGGCGTGCGCCTCTTCGGGCACGTCGTAGTGGTCGAGGTCGAAGCCACGGCGCGGAATGCCGTTCGCCTCGGCGAAGGCATGGAGCTCGTCGAGGTCCGAGTCCGTCACCAGATGCGCCCACAGCCGCCCGTGCGCCGGCCAGCGAGGATCGTCGATCAGGATGGCCACGTCCAGATCCTACGGGGACGCCGCGACACGGCGGGGGCGTGCTTTCGCGGACTGATCGCGCATCTGATAAAGTGGACCCTTGGTGCGTCGAGATATCCGCGCCAAGTCTTGGATGACGTCATGAGCGCGTGCGCTCCCAGAAGAAACAGGTGTGAAGTGGTTTACGCAGTTGTGCGCGCCGGAGGCCGGCAGGAGAAGGTGGAGGTCGGCACGATCGTCGTTCTCGATCGCCAGGCCGCCAAGGTCGGCGACAAGATCGAGCTCCCCGCGGTGCTCTTCGTCGACGGTGACTCCGTCACGACCGACGCGGACAAGCTCGCGAAGGTCACCGTGACCGCCGAGGTGCTCGGTGAGGAGCGCGGCCCGAAGATCGTGATCCAGAAGTTCAAGAACAAGACCGGTTACAAGAAGCGCCAGGGGCACCGTCAGGACCTCACGCGCGTCAAGGTCACCGGCATCAAGTAAGTCCAGGAAGAGACGCAGAGATGGCACACAAAAAGGGCGCAAGCTCCACCCGCAACGGTCGTGACTCCAACGCTCAGCGACTGGGCGTGAAGCGCTTCGGCGGCCAGCAGGTCCTCGCCGGCGAGATCATCGTCCGTCAGCGCGGCACCCACTTCCACCCCGGCGCCAACGTCGGCCGCGGTGGCGACGACACGCTGTTCGCTCTCGCCGCAGGCGCGGTCGAGTTCGGCAAGAAGGGCGGCCGCAAGGTCGTCAACATCGTGGCGGCCGCGGAGTAATCCAGCCAGTCGCACAGACTTCCGGAAGGGGCGGGCTTCGGCTCGCCCCTTCCCTTTATCGCTTTCCCGCACCGCCGGGGGAGCATCCACACCTCAGGGGGACCGCATGGTCACGTTCGTCGACCGAGTGACGCTGCACCTGCGCGCCGGCAAGGGCGGCAACGGCTGCGTGTCGGTCAAGCGCGAGAAGTTCAAGCCGCTCGCCGGCCCTGACGGCGGCAACGGCGGCCACGGCGGTGACGTCGTGCTCGTCGCCGACCCCCAGGTCACGACGCTGCTGTCGTACCACCACTCACCGCACCGCTCCGCCGGCAATGGCGGCTTCGGAATGGGCGATCACCGCTCCGGTGCGGCCGGCGAGTCGCTCGAGCTGCTCGTCCCGGTCGGCACGGTCGTCAAGGACGAGTCGGGCGAGACCCTCGTCGACATGATCGAGCCGGGCATGCGCTTCGTGGCGGCTCCCGGCGGCCTGGGCGGGCTCGGCAACGCCGCACTTGCCAATCCCAAGCGCAAGGCGCCGGGCTTCGCGCTCCTCGGCACGCCCGGCTGGGAGGGCGACGTCCTGCTGGAGCTCAAGACCGTCGCGGATGTCGCGCTCGTCGGCTTCCCCTCTGCGGGCAAGTCCAGCCTCATCGCGGCGGTCTCGGCCGCTCGACCGAAGATCGCGGAGTACCCGTTCACCACCCTGCACCCCAATCTCGGCGTCGTGCAGGCGGGGGAGCAGCGGTACACCATCGCCGACGTCCCCGGGCTCATCGAGGGCGCCAGCGAGGGCAAGGGCCTCGGGCTCGAGTTCCTGCGCCACGTCGAGCGCTGCACGGCTCTCGTGCACGTCCTGGACTGCGCCACGCTCGAACCCGGTCGTGACCCGCTCAGCGACCTCGACGTCATCCTGGCCGAGCTGGCGGCGTATCCCGTTCCCGACGGGCAGACCCCGCTGCTGGACCGCCCGCAGCTCATCGCACTCAACAAGATCGACGTGCCGGAGGCGAAGGACCTCGCCGACCTGGTGCGCCCCGACCTCGAGGCCCGCGGGTTCCGCGTCTTCGAGATCTCCACGGTGAGCCACGAAGGTCTGCGACAGCTCACGTACGCCCTCGGAGACATCGTCGCGGCGCATCGTGCCGAGCTGGCGGCGACGCCCGCGCCCGAGCGCATCGTGATCCGCCCGCGCGGCTCTGAGAAGGAGTTCTCGGTGCGTGTCGAGGGCGGCACCTACGGCAACATCTACCGGATCCTGGGCGACAAGCCGGTGAAGTGGGTGCAGCAGACGGACTTCCAGAACGAAGAGGCCGTCGGCTACCTGGGGGACCGGCTGCAGAAGCTGGGCGTCGAGGACCAGCTCTACCGCTCCGGTGCGACGCCGGGCGCCACTGTCGTCATCGGCGAGGGCGACGGCATCATCTTCGATTGGGAGCCCTCGATCTCGTCGAACGCTGAGCTCATGACGGCGCCGCGCGGCACCGACCCGCGCCTGTTGCGCGACACCCGCCGCACCACGTCCGAGCGACGCGAGAAGTACCACGACATGATGGATGCGAAGGCCGAGGCGCGCGCCGAGCTCGAGGCCGAGCGGGTCGCCGAGCGCTACCGAAACGAGGAGGACGCGGAGTGAGCGCGCGCGAGCGCCGCGACCTCCCGGCGGCTCGCCGGGTCGTCGTGAAGGTCGGCTCGTCCTCGATCAGCGGCGACAACGCCCACAAGATCAAGCCGCTCGTCGACGCCCTCGCCGCCGCACACGGGCGCGGCACCGAGGTCGTGCTCGTCTCGTCCGGCGCGATCGCGACGGGGATGCCGTATCTCCTGCTCGACGAGCGCCCGAGCGACCTCGCGACACAACAGGCGGCCGCGGCCGTCGGGCAGAACGTGCTCATCTATCGGTATCAGGAAGCCCTGCGGCCCTTCCGGATCGTGGCCGGCCAGGTGCTCCTCACGGCCGGCGACCTCGAGAACCCGACTCACCGGTCCAACGCGCGGCGCGCGATGGAGCGGCTCCTGGGCCTGCGCATCCTGCCGATCGTCAACGAGAACGATACCGTCGCCACGCACGAGATCCGTTTCGGCGACAACGACCGGCTCGCCGCCCTCGTCGGCCAGCTCATCGGCGCCGACGCGCTGGTGCTGCTGAGCGACATCGAGTGCCTCTACACCCGTCCGCCCGACGAGCCCGGCGCCCGCCCCATCCCCCACGTGACGTACGGCGACGATCTGCACGGCTTCGAGTTCGGCTCGGTCGTCGTCAACAGCGTCGGCACCGGGGGAGCGGCTACCAAGGTGTCGGCCGCGCGGCTGGCCGCGGCATCTGGGATCGGCGTGCTCGTCACCAGCGCGGACCTCGTCGGCGAGGCCCTGTCGGGCGACGAGATCGGCACGTGGTTCCAGCCGAACCCCGAGCCGACGGCGCCCGCCGCCACCGGTCCGGTGCGCACGGCGGTCGATACACTGGGCGGATGACCACCACCGCCACGACGGCACGGGAACGGATGCTGCTCGCCAAGGATGCGGCACGCAGCATCGGCCTTCTCGGCGACGACGACAAGCGCGATGCGCTGCTCGCGATCGCCGACGCGATCGACGACGCCGCCCCGGAGATCGTCGCCGCCAACGCCGACGACCTGCGGCGCGGCAGCGAGAGCGGTCTGTCCACGGCTCTCCAGGACCGGCTGCGTCTGGACGAACCCCGCGTGGCGGCCCTCGCCGCCGCGGTCCGTGAGATCGCCCAGCTGCGCGATCCCGTCGGCCGCGTCCTCGACGAGCGCACGCTCGCGAACGGGGTGTCGCTCACCAAGGTGTCGGTTCCGTTCGGCGTCATCGGCTCGATCTACGAGGCACGCCCGAACGTCACGGTCGACATCGCCGCCCTGGCGCTGCGTTCGGGAAATGCCGTCGTGCTGCGCGGAGGCACAGCCGCCGAGCACACGAACGCGGCGCTCGTGCGCGCGATGCGGGGGGCGCTGGCCGACCGCGGCATCGACCCGGAGGCCATCCAGACCGTCGACGAGTTCGGACGCGAAGGTGCGCGCGAGCTGATGCACGCCCGCGGCATCGTCGACGTGCTCGTGCCGCGCGGGAGCGCCCAGCTGATCGAGACCGTGGTCACCGAGTCGTCCGTCCCGGTCATCGAGACCGGCGCGGGCGTGGTCCACATCGTCCTCGACGAGACCGCGCCGCTGGACTGGGCGCGCGACATCGTGGTCAATGCGAAGACGCAGCGCCCGAGCGTCTGCAACGCCGTCGAGACGGTGCTCGTGCACCGTGGCGCCGCTGATCGCCTCGTTGGTCCCGTCGTCGCGGCGCTGCAGCAGAGCGGCGTCACGGTCCACGGCGACGACACCGTAGGCCGACTCGCCTCGGGCATCGTCCCCGCTACGGACGAGGACTGGGCAGCCGAGTACCTCAGCCTGGACATCGCCATGCGGGTCGTCGACGATCTCGACGACGCGCTCGCCCACATCCGCCACTACTCGACGCACCACACGGAGTCGATCGTGACGCAGGATGCCGCCAACGAGGCGCGCTTCCTCGCCGAGGTCGACTCGGCCGTGGTCATGGCCAACACCTCGACGCGCTTCACCGACGGCGGCGAGTTCGGGTTCGGGGCCGAGGTGGGCATCTCGACGCAGAAGCTGCACGCCCGCGGCCCGATGGGACTCGCCGAGCTCACCAGCTCGAAGTGGCTCGCGCGCGGTGCCGGGCAGGTCCGCGCGTAACGGAATAGACTTGTCCAGTCCCGCGTCCCCGCGGCGAACCCGAACGGAGCCCGAATGACACTCGCCACGATCATCGCCCTCGCCGCCGAGGAGACCGAGCACCACGGCAATGTCGCCCTCGAGACCGTCGGGTACGGCATCACCGCGATCGTGGTCTTCGGCGCGCTGGCGCTCGTGACGCTGTCGTACCGCAACGTGGCGAACCGCCACTCGCAGAAGGCCGAGGCCTACGCCAGGGCCCACGCGGACGACGTACAGCGAGCGGGGCACGGCCACTGAGGTTCCCTGAATGTCGGTGACGACAGCCCCCCGGGTCGGAGTGATGGGCGGAACTTTCGATCCGGTCCATCATGGGCACCTGGTGGCTGCCAGCGAGGTCGCACAGTGGTTCGACCTCGACGAGGTCGTCTTCGTGCCGACGGGGGAGCCGTGGCAGAAGGCCGACGTCTCGCCGAGCGAGCACCGCTATCTGATGACCGTCATCGCCACGGCATCCAACCCCCGATTCACCGTCAGTCGCGTCGACATCGACCGCGACGGCCCCACGTACACCATCGACACGCTCCGCGATCTGAAGGCCCAGCGCCCAGACGCGGAGCTGTTCTTCATCACGGGCGCGGACGCCATAGCGCAAATTCTCAGTTGGAGAGACCATGATGAGTTGTGGGACCTCGCTCACTTCGTGGCAGTGTCCAGGCCCGGACACGTTCTGAACACCGACGGTCTGCCCAGCGACGACGTCAGCCAGCTCGAGATCCCCGCCCTCGCGATCTCGTCGACGGATTGCCGTGATCGAGTTCAGCGAGGACACCCCGTGTGGTACCTCGTGCCCGACGGGGTCGTCCAATACATTGCGAAGCACCATCTCTACCGGAGCAAGGAATGAGTACACCCGAGCACCCGGCAACGCCAGCCCTCACCCGCAAGCAGATCCGCGAACTGCGGAACACGGGATCCACGCCCGTCATCACTGCGACCCCGACGTCCGACGAGCCCGTCGACGACGCTGACACCCCCGCCGAGGCCGTTCCGGTCGCCGCGGCACCGGGGGCACCGCCTCCCTCGCCGTTCAGCCCGGCTCCCGCCGCAGCGCCTGTGACCGCGGCGCCGTTC
>NZ_DATCVK010000021.1:0-10349 GCF_036566905.1 Microbacterium sp.
GTGGCCGCCGCCGCCCCAGCCGCCACCGCCGCCACCGCCACCGTCGTGGCCGCCGCCGCCCCAGCCGCCGCCGCCCCAGGCGCCGCTGTCGATGGAGTTGCCTCCCGTGTCGTATTCGCGGTTGCCGACCGGCGAGAAGTCGAGCGCGACCGGAAGGACCGCGTCCACGTCTGCCGCGCAGATGCCCTGGAGACCCGCGTTCTGCAGAGCGGTGTCAGGATCGGCTGCGAAGTCCGCGCCGGCCTGCGGGCTCTTGAGCAAGCCCATCAGGAAGTCGAGCAGTGCCGTTGTGATGTTTGCCATGATCTGTTCCCCTCCTCATAGAGGTGTGAGTTCGATGACCGACACCGATGCCGGCCCCCACGAAGAAGCCTGTCGCGTCTTGCCGCCGACGGCATCGGTGCGGATCCCCCTGTCTTTCGGTGGCCCATGGGGGGGCGGACGCTGCGTGGGGACGGGGTTCCGACGAGCGAGTGGGGGTGACCGATAGGGGTGTGCAAGTGGAGTACGGGTTTCGGATCGGGGGCGGATGGGGGGGTGGGGGTGTTCGGGATCGGGGGAGAGGGCGAAGAGCTCGGGATCGCGCGGGCGACTGACGCTAATGAGCTCCGTCACCGTCGTCGAGCTCGAGGCGCAGCCGCGCGATCAGCTCCGAGCGCGTGGTGACGCCGAGGCGTCTCCGGATGCGCGCGATGTGATGCTCCGCCGTGCGTGGGGAGATGAAGATGGCCGCGCCGATCTCCGCGTAGGTCTTGCCTTCGAGGACCAGTCTGGCCACTTGGAGTTCACGCGCGCTCAGCGACCCGTCGTCGCGTCGGTCCTCCGCCGTCTCGCGGGGCTCATGCCGTGTCTCGGATGCCGCCGCCTCTGGATGCAGGTTGCGCGCGAGGGCGAGCAACGCGATCGTGTCCCGGTGGTCGGCGGCTCGCCCGGCCGCGTGGCCGGCGAGCCGAACCGCATCCCACTGGTACCCCGCCGTTGCGAGATCGCGCGCCGCTCGTTCGACCGTCGGGAGGTCGACATCGCCGGCGAGAGCTGAAGCCCACACTCGACCGGCCTCCGCCAGACGGCTCGCCACTCGATTCACTGGAGCGGCGTCGAGCAGCGCGGTCGAGTGCGCAGCCAGTCCCGCGTGGTCGTTGCGCAGGATCGCCGCCTGGAGTTCCGCCCAGTGGAGGTTGGTCGACCAGGAAGCGGGCATGCCGGCAGCGTCCAGCAACGCCCAAGCGCTGGCGAGCGGCTGCGCGATGAAATGCGACTCGTCGAGCCGTGCCGCCGCGACAGCGATTTCCCCCAGCGCGGGAAGCGCGGTGAGATCCATCGGCATGCGCGCGACGGTCTGGCGGGCGGCCGTCCATGCCCGGACGAGTGTCGCGAGGTCGTCGGTGCGGCGGGCGAGCCCGATGCGCACCGAGTGAGCGAGGACCTCATCACGGAGCCCCAGGGGTCGTTGCGAGGAGTCGGCCGCCTCGAGGAGCCTGCGTGCGCGAGCGGGACGGTCGGCGCGCAGCTCCACGAGTGCCTGCGTCAGCCGGAGCCGATTCCGGAATGCCGGGCCGCCCTGCACGGCTTCGGCGGCGGAATGCAGAACGCCGGCGGCGATGTCGAGTTCGCCTGCGTTGAGTGCGACGTGCGCGGCGAGCACGGCCGGCGCCTCCGGCAGCGGGACGACCTCGCCCGACTCGTTCATGACGCTCGATGCCTGGAGGAGTGCCGACAGAGCACGATCGGGCGACCCCTCGATCGCGTCGAGGATCCCCTCCGCGGTGAGTGAGACTGCGACGTGAGCGGACGTCGAATACTCCACGACCGGCGCATCCGCGAGTGCCGATCGAGCCTGCTCGCGCGCTCCGAGCACTGCGAGGGTCACGGCAGCGAGCGGCGCCGCCGAGGCCTCGGCATCCGCGAGCCCGACGTAGGCGTCGGCGGCTCGACGCAGCATCCCCTTCCGAGCCCAGATGGCCGCAGCGATGTGCATGGCACGGGGGAGGTCGGGGTGCTCGCTGCCCGTCAGCAGTCCGTCGACCAGGCGCTCGGCCGCGTGGATGTCGCCAGCAGCCCAGGCTGCCTGTGCTCGTCGAGCGCCGAGGGAGGCGATATCCGCTCCCGCTTCGATCGATGCTGCGTAGAGGCGCCATGCGTCGACCGGCTCGGTGGGCAGCGCTGCGTCGGCTTGCGTGCAGAGCGCTCTCGCCACTCGCGGATCGCGGAACCCGTGGAGGGCGAGCTCTACGGCGGTGCCGCCGAGGGGGAGGCCGGCCGCCTCGATCGCGTCCACCAACTCTCGCCGCATCGGCCACAGCTCGTGTGCCGGGGTGCCCTGCAGGATCGTGATCCGCACGATGGGCAGCAGCGTTCCGTCGGGCGAGACCAGCCCAGACGCCCGGGCCGCCGCCATCAGGTCGCGGTGGTCGGATCCGGCGAATCGCGCCGAGGTCGCGAGCGCCGGCCCAGAGATCGAGAACCCCACGGCGAGGGCGACGGTGAAGTCGAGGAGCTCTCGGTGGAGCCCGTCGATCGGGTGCCGGAGACGCTCCAGTGCCGCAGCCGGCAATGGGGTCGCCGGATTCAGGTCCCAGCCGTCATCGCGCACCGCAAGGAGCAGTTCATCGACGAACCGAGGGCTTCCTGATGTGAGGTCGAGAACGCTCTGGGCCTGCTCTTCCGGGAACTCCTCGCCGAGTACTTCCGCGGCACGCCGACGGATGTCGGCCGCCGAAAGGTACTGCAGCGCGAGGTGGGGCCGCTCCCGTCCGAAGTGATCCACGAGTCGGGCCACCGACTGGGAGCGAGGCCACGGACGGAAGGCGATGATGATGTGCGGCCCATCGCCGCGCATGAGGCTCGTGAGCGCAGCGACGTCGTCGTCGCTGAGATGCGGGGCATCGTCGACGAGGAGAACCGCGCGTTCGCCGCCGAACTCCGCCCTGGCGTACTCGTCGAGGCTCCTGACCACGTCGAGTCCCTCCCTGCGCAGAACCACTGCCAGCTCGTGCAGGAAGGTCGATTTCCCGGCGCCCCCAGGCCCGGTGACCCCTGCGTGGATGGGTGCGCCGCCATCGAGCAGCTGGCGAAGGAGCGCCTCGGCATCGTCCCCACCGAGTGTGCCCTGGGCCAGACCCTCCATGGTCGAGAGCGCCGGGGTCATGGCTCGGACACGGGCGGGTCCGTGGGACCCGGCGCCGGGTCGGGAGCAGGACTCGGCACGGGGTCCGGTTCGGGCGTCGGATCGGGCACCGGTTCAGGCTCAGGTTCGGGCTCGAGCACAGGGTCCGGTACCGGATCTGGTGCGGGGTCGGGGTCGGGCGACGGCTCGGGGTTCGGCGTCGGATCCGGGGCGGGGTCGTTCGCGGACGACGGGGCCGAAGGTGCATCCTCCGTCGACGTGCCGGTGCTTCCCCCGGTTTCGCCGTTCGCGGGGGACAACGGGCGGTCGGAGGTCATCGGCAGTGCGTCCTCGTCCGAAGCGTACGTTCCGTCCGTGTCTTCCTCCTTCTGGAACACCGGATCCAGCGGAGCCTCGATGAGTGGAGCGGCGCCGGTCACGTACCTTCCGGCGGGAATGCTGCCGACGTCGGCGGTCGATCCGCCGGGAGCTTCGTCCTCTGGCTTCTCCTGAGTCCCGATCGCGACGGGCGTCACCGGGATGAGGACGGCGATGAGGGCGGCGGCGACCCCCGCAAGCACGGTGGCGCGCACGCCGACCGACGGGCCGCGCGTCGTCGATGCGGCGGCTCCGACCGGAACGCCGGCAAGGGCCAGCGGATCAGCGGCGACGTCGAGCGTGGGGTCTGATCCATCTTCAGGGAGTTCGATCGCCACCGGTGCCAGACGGCGAGAAGCGGCCACGGCCGCGCCCAGGCTGATCGAGGCTTTGGGATCGGAATCGATCGCGACCGGCAGCTCGAGTTCCGCGGAGATGAGCTGCGCGACCGCGGGGATGCGCGATGAGCCGCCGATGAGCAGCACCGTTGAGATGTCGCAGAGCTCGAGCCGCGCATCGGTGACGGCAGAACGCAACGTGTCCACCGTCCGCCCGAGGTCGGCGGCGATCATCTGATCGAACTCCGACCGTACGAGACGCACGCGAGCCTGTGCCCTCGGCAGGAGGACGGGGACGACGGTCTCGGCGTCGAAGGAGAGCGCCTCCTTCGCTTCGACGCAGTCACGGCGGACCCGTGCGAGAGCGAGGGCTTCGTCGGGCTTGGTCTCATCGAGGTCGTCGAACGCGTCGCCCGCGAGCGACTTCACGTGCTCGAAGATCCGTTGGTCGAAGTCCGCGCCGCCCAGGTGTTCGATGCCGGTCGGTGCGCCGATGAGATGGAAGGCGGCGTCATCCTGCATCCGGAGGACCGCGGCGTCGAATGTGCCGCCGCCGAGGTCGTAGACGGCGATCGCCTCGCCACTGTCGACCTTCTGCCGGTCGAGGTAGTGCAAGCCGGCCGCTTCGGGTTCGCTCACGAGCTCGACGCCGCCGAGCCCAACGCCGGTGAGGGCCGCGCGGATGAGCTGGAGGCGGTGCTCGCCCCACGACGCGGGATGCGACAGCGCGATGACTCCGGGTGCCGCGCCCTCGTGCTGCTCGGCGCGCTCGACGACCCACAGGGCGAGTATCGCGAAGATGTCCTCGGGTGCGACGCTGAGCTCCTCGACGATGATGGGCGTCTGGTCGCCGATGCGGCGCTTGAACTCCCGGACCAGCCGCTCCGGGTGGTCGATCGCCCGGCGCTCGGCCGCTTCGCCGACGAGGACGCCGCCGTCGTCGCCGAGGAATACGACCGTCGGCACTGCGGTCCGGCGTGACCCGAGTTCCAGCGGTTCGATGTCCATCGAGCCATCCGGCCGGCGTCGACCGATGGCGGCAGCGGTGAAGCTCGTGCCGACGTCGATGCCGAGCACGAAGGAGGTGCCCATTGCTCTGTCCCCTCACAGTGTGAGCGGCTCCGACCGGTCGAGTGCGTCCGAAGGAGCCCCACAACAGCCTGAGTATCTCTCATGAGCAATGTGGTGGCAACGGGTCGGTTCGCGTCGGAACGCCGATTTGGGGGACACGCGGGTGGGTCGACAGCGTCGCATCGCCGGGATTCCGCGCCCGGCCCGGCAAACGCCGCGCCTACCCCCCAAAACAAGGGTCGGGCCCTGGGACTCGCCGTGCTTGTCCCCTGAACAAGGGCCGAGCCTGCGACACTGGCGGGGCCCATACTTGGGACCAATGGGACGAGTATCGAGGACCACGCTGTCGGTCGCTGTGGCGATCGCGCTGCCGGTTGCCTTGAGCGGCTGCGGGATGTCGCTGTTCTTTCCGGTCGTGGAGGAGTCCACGCCGTATCCCGAGGACGTCGACGCCGCGCTCGAGCCGTTCTACTCGCAGGTGCTGCGCTGGGACCAGTGCGGCGAGTTCCTCTGCTCCACGGCACGCGCGCCCCTGGACTGGGACGAGCCCTCGGCCGATGAGATCGAGCTTGCGCTCATCCGCCAGCCGGCGCAGGCGGACAAGGTCGGCTCATTGCTCCTCAATCCGGGCGGGCCAGGCGTATCGGGGTACGACGTCGTGGCGGCATCCATCGACCTCGCCGTCACCGAGACCGTGCAGGATCGGTACGACGTCGTCGGCTTCGATCCGCGTGGCGTGGGGCGCTCGACCGCCGTCACCTGCATGAAACCGAAGGAGATCGACGACGTCCTGTACGGGGTCGCGCCCGGGTCCCGGGGCAGCAACGGATGGATCACCGGCCAGAACGAGCTCACGCATTCACTGGGCCAGGCGTGCCTCAGGAATACCGGACCGCTGCTCGCGAATGTCGACACGCTGAGCGCCGCGCGCGATCTCGACCTCATGCGCGCCGTCCTGGGTGAAGAGCAGCTCGATTACCTCGGCTTCTCGTACGGTGCGTATCTCGGCACGATCTACGCGGGCACCTTCCCCGACAAGGTGGGGCGGCTCGTGCTCGACGGCGCGATCGACCCGAGCCTCGGCGAATCACAGATCACCCTCGCGCAGGCACAGGGCGTGGAGACGGCACTCCGGTCCTACCTCGCCGCCTGCATGCCCGCGGCGACCTGTCCCTTCCAGGGGACGATCGACGATGGCATGGCGATGGTGCGAAGCATCCTCGATGCGGTCTCGAAGAACCCGATTCCATCGGCGGACGGGCGGACGGTCGGCGCGGACACACTGCTCATCGCCATCGCTGCTCCGCTCTACAGCGTCGACACGTGGCCCGCACTGGACACGCTGTTCACCACCATCCTCGCCGGGAAGCCGGACTTCGCCCTGACCCTCGTCGATGGCTACTACGGGCGCACCGCCGAGGGGACCTACACCAGCAACCTGTTCGAGGCGCTCCGTGCCGTGCGGTGCCTCGACTACCCGGCGCAGAACAACGTCTCCGTCATGAAGGAGCAGGGCAAGGCGCTGACCGACGCTGCCCCGTACCTCGGGCCGTACTTCGCGTACAGCGACCTCTCGTGCCTGTCGTGGCCGTTCCAGTCCGAGAATGTGCCCGGTCCCGTCGCGGCGCCCGGGGCGGCACCCATCCTCGTGCTCGGCACGACGAACGATCCATCGACTCCGTACCAGTGGGCGGTCAACGTCGCGTCGCAGCTCGAGAGCGGCGTCCTCGTGACACGCCAGGGCGACGGGCACACGGCATTCAACAAGGGCAATGCCTGCGTCGACACGACCGTCGAGCAGTACCTGATCGAAGGCGTCGTGCCGCCGGTCGACGTGTTGTGCTGACGCCGGCACCCCACCGGTGCCTTCGGTGGCGTCGTTGACCGGATGCCGCGGTCGGAGCAAGATTGAGGAGGCGCGCCCGGCCGCGCGGAATGCAGGTGTCTCATGGTCTCCTCGAACGAGCGCCGGCCCGATACCGAGCCGGACTACGACGCGGTGCTCGACGTCGCCGAGCGCTTCGCCCGGGCCTGGCTGGCAGGGGTGCGCGAACGACCGATCCCACCACGGCTGCACGCCGACGACATCAAGGATCGACTCGGTCGCGATCTGCCCGAAGACGGCGAGCCGGCGACCGACGTCATCTCCCGCCTCGCCGACGGCGTCGAGCCCGGCCTCATCGCGATCGGGTCGCCCCGCTTCTACGGCTGGGTGATCGGCGGCACGCAGCCCGTCGCGCTCGGCGCCGACTGGCTCGTCTCGGCGTGGGACCAGAACACGGGCCTGGAGGCGATCTCGCCGGGCGCGGTCGCCGTCGAGGAGCTCGCCGGCGAATGGCTGCTCGATCTGCTCGCCCTCCCGCCGCAGAGCGACGTCGGCTTCACGACCGGCGCCACGATGGCCCAGTTCTCCTGCATGGCGGCCGCGCGGAACGAGGTGTTGCGCAGGGCCGGATGGGACGTCGAGGCCCGAGGCCTCGCGGGCGGGCCGGCGATCCGGTTCATCGCCGGCGAGGAGCGCCACGGCACCATGGACCTCGCGGCGCGGTACCTGGGGCTGGGCGCGCCGATCACGGTGGCGTCCGACGAGCAGGGCCGCATCCGCGTCGATGAGCTGGCCGCGATGCTCGCCGATGGCGAGGGGCCGGCGATCGTGGCGCTGCAGGCCGGCAACATCCACTCCGGCGCGTTCGATGACTTCACCCGCGCGATCGAGGCGGCGCACGCGGCGGGAGCATGGGTGCACGTCGACGGCGCGTTCGGGCTCTGGGCGGCCGCGTCGCCGCGTCTCCGGCACCTGACCGCGGGATACGAGGCAGCCGACTCGTGGTCGACCGACGCCCACAAGACCCTCAACGTGCCGTACGACTGCGGCATCGCGATCGTGCGCGACCCCACCGCGATGCGTCGCTCGCTGGGCATGCACGCGAGCTACCTGCAGGCCACCGAGATCGGCGCCGACCCGCACGAGAAGGCGCCCGAACTCTCGCGGCGCGCCCGCGGTGTGCCGACGTGGGCGGTGCTCCGCTCGCTCGGTCGCGAGGGCGTCGCCCGGCTCGTCGACGGTCTCGCCGCGGCGGCCCGCGGCATCGCCGACGGCGTCGGTGCGCTTCCCGGCGTCGAGGTGCTGAACGACGTCGTCTTCACCCAGGTCTGCATCGCGCTCGACACCGACGAGGCGACCGAAGCCCTCAGCGAGCGCCTCTGGAGCGACGGCGAGGTGCTCGCCATGACGTCGCGCTGGCACGGCCGCGCCGTCGTGCGCTTCTCGGTGAGCAACTGGCGAACGGATGCCGCAGAGGTGCGCCGCACAGTCGATGCCGTCGCCCGTGCGCTGACCGCGATCCGGGCCGAGGCGGGCCCGCAGCGATGACGGTGGCCGGCGCAGCAGCCCCGGAGTCGGCGGCATCCGCTTGAATGGAGGCATGACGGAGGCGCTCGACGCGTTCTCGCCCGCGACGCGAGCATGGTTCACCGAGTCCTTCAGTGCGCCCACCACCGTGCAGAACGGTGCGTGGCAGGCGATCTCCCGGGGCGAGCACTCGCTCGTCGTCGCCCCGACCGGTTCGGGCAAGACTCTCGCGGCATTCCTCTGGGCGATCGACCGCCTGCACCACGAGGGTGCCGACGCCGACTCCACGGGCACGCGCGTCATCTACCTCTCCCCGCTGAAGGCGCTCGGTGTCGACGTCGAGCGGAACCTCAGGGCGCCCCTCGTCGGCATCGCCCGCACGGCGGCGGCGCACGGCATCGAGGTGCCGGAGGTCTCCGTCGGGGTGCGCTCGGGCGACACGCCGCCCGGCGAACGGCGACGGCTCGTCACGCACCCGCCCGAGATCCTCATCACGACGCCCGAGTCGCTCTTCCTGATGCTCACCTCGGCGGCTCGCGAGACGCTCCGCGGGGTGCAGACGGTGATCGTCGACGAGATCCACGCGCTCGCCGGCACGAAGCGCGGCTCCCACCTCGCGCTCTCGCTCGAGCGGCTCGACGAGCTCACCGCGGCGCCGGTGCAACGCATCGGGCTGTCGGCGACCGTGCGACCCCATGAAGAGGTCGCGCGATTCCTCGGCGGCACCAGGGCCGTCACGATCGTGGCCCCGGCCTCGGGCAAGAAGTTCGACCTGCGGGTGACGGTGCCGGTCGACGACCTCTCCGACCTCGCCGGCGAGACGGGTGCGGGCACGGTGTGGCCGCACGTCGAGGAGGCGATCCTCGACGAGGTGCTCGCGCACCGCTCCACGATCGTCTTCGCGAACTCCCGGCGGCTCGCGGAGCGGCTGACGGCACGGCTCAACGAGCTCTGGGCCGAACGCACGGCGGCACCGGTCGATGTGCTCGCCGTTCCAGGCGGTGCTGAGCAGCGCACGCCCGCAGAGATGGTCGGCGCCTCGGGCGTCACCACCGGCGCGCCACCCGTGATCGCCCGATCGCACCACGGCTCGGTGAGCAAAGAGGAGCGGGCCCTCGTCGAAGACGACCTCAAGTCGGGCCGGCTGCGCTGCGTCGTCGCGACGTCGAGCCTCGAGCTCGGCATCGACATGGGCGCGGTCGACCTCGTCATGCAGGTGGAGTCCCCGCCATCGGTCGCGAGCGGCCTGCAGCGGCTCGGCCGGGCCGGTCACCAGGTCGGCGAGACCTCGAAGGGCCTCATCTTCCCGAAGCACCGTGCCGACGTGCTGCACTCGGCGGTCGTCGCCGAGCGCATGATCGGCGGCGCGATCGAAGAGCTCCGCATCCCCGCGAATCCGCTCGACGTGCTCGCCCAGCAGACGATCGCGGCCACGGCGCTCGACGAGTGGGACGTCGAGGCGTGGTTCGAGCTTGTACGCCGTGCCGCGCCCTACGCCGCGCTGCCCCGCTCGGCGTTCGACGCGACCCTCGACCTGCTCGCGGGGCGCTACCCCTCCGATCGCTTCGGCGAGCTGCGCGCCCGCATCGTCTGGGACCGCGACGCCGGCACGATCGTCGGCCGGCGCGGCGCCCAGCGCCTCGCGGTCACGAGCGGCGGCACGATCCCCGACCGGGGCCTGTTCGGCGTGTTCATGGTCGGCGAGGCAGGCCCGGGGCGCCGTGTCGGCGAACTCGACGAGGAGATGGTCTACGAGTCGCGCGTCGGCGACGTCTTCGCCCTCGGGGCGACCAGTTGGCGTATCCAGGAGATCACGCACGATCGCGTGCTCGTCGCCCCCGCCTTCGGCGAGCCGGGGCGCCTGCCGTTCTGGAAGGGCGACGGCATCGGCCGCCCCGCCGAACTGGGGGCGGCGATCGGCGGATTCATCGCCGAGCTCTCGGGCGCACCGGCATCCGACGCCCTCGCTCGCAGCCGTGCCGCAGGGCTCGACGAGCGCGCCGCCACGAACCTCGTGAAGTTCATCGACGACCAGCGCGCGGCGACCCGGGTGGTGCCCGACGCGACGAACCTCGTCGTCGAGCGCTTCCGCGACGAGCTCGGC
>NZ_DATCVK010000022.1:0-3327 GCF_036566905.1 Microbacterium sp.
CGCGGCCTGATCGAGCTCCGGCAGGCGTTCACCGGCATGGAGCTTGTGAACCAGCTGCTCTGGCCGGTGGCCACGCTGGCCGCCGTGTTCTTCCTCCGCGACGTCTCGATCGGGAGCACCGGCTACCGGCTCGGCACGATCGTCCTGCCGGGTGCGCTCGGCATGTTCGTCGCGCTCGGCACGCTGCTCGTCGTGCAGCAGCTGGCAGCCGATCGTGAGGACGGCACGCTCCTGCGCGCCAAGGCGACCCCGAACGGGATCCGCGCCTACCTCGTCGGCAAGCTCGTGCAGATCTCGGCGACGATCCTCGCGTATCTCGCGATCATCCTGATCCCCGGCGTCTTCCTCGTCAGCGGCCTCGAGGTCGCCGACGCGACCTCGTGGATGACGTTCGCGTGGGTGCTGCTGCTCGGCCTCGTGGCGACGCAGACGATCGGGGCCATGCTCGGATCCGTGGTCGCGACTCCGCGCGGAGCGGGCTACCTGTCGCTCCCGGTGCTCGGGCTGATCGCGATCTCGGGCATCTTCGCCCCGATCACCGGCCTGCCCGACTGGCTGCAGTTGATCGCCCAGGTCTTCCCGGTGTACTGGCTCGGGCTCGGCATGCGTGCGGCGTTCCTCCCCGACGAGGCGGCGATCGTCGAGATCGGTGAATCGTGGCGCCACCTCGAGACGGCGGCCGTGCTCGGCGCCTGGGCGATCGTCGGGCTCGTGCTCGCGCCGGTGGTGCTGCGACGCATGGCGCGACGGGAGTCGGGCTCGAGCGTCGCACAGCGCCGTGAGCGAGCGATGCAACGGGTCGGGTGACGCTCGGCCCGATCATCGAGATTGTTGACCAATCAGGTTCGAACATCGTAGGTTGCCACATAACATCCCGGCCTGCGACGGAAGGACCTCCTTGTGAAATCCAGAATTCTCGCCCTCGCGGGTTCGGTGGCCATCGCGGCGCCGCTGGCGCTCGGTGCCGCGACATCGGCCGGCGCAGCGACGACCGAGAACCCACCGGTCACGCTCGTCGACGGCGTCACCGCTCCGATCTACGACTACGCCGACGCCATCAGGGAGACGGTCTGGGTCACCGCTCCCGACCTCGACGGCGACGGGGTCGACGAGCGGATCGCGACCGACATCGTTCGGCCCCGTGAGCTCGACGGCAACGCCCGGGTCCCGATCATCATGGACGCCAGCCCGTACTACCTGAGCTCCGGTCGGGGCAACGAGGCGGAGCGCAAGGTGTACGACGCCGACGGGAACCTCGTCAAGTTCCCCCTGTACTACGACAACTACTTCGTGCCCCGCGGCTACGCCTTCGTCGCGGTCGACATGGCGGGGACCGCCCGTTCGACCGGCTGCACCGATGAGGGCGGCCGCTCCGACATCGAATCGGTCAAGGCCGTGGTGGAGTGGCTCGCCGGCAACGGGGTCGCCCATGACGCCGACGGCGTGGTCGTCAGCGCAGACTGGAGCAACGGCAAGACCGGCATGATCGGCAAGTCCTACGACGGGACGTTGGCCAACGGCGTCGCCGCCACGGGCGTCGACGGCTTGAAGACGATCGTGCCGATCAGCGCGATCAGCTCCTGGTACGACTACAACCGCTGGCAGGGCGCGGTGAAGTCGATCAACTACCCGAGCAGTCTGTCCCGGTCGGTCGCGTCGAATCGGACCATCGCGACCGACTGCTCGGCGCGACTGAACTGGATGAATGCCAACGACGGTGACGAGACCGGCGCCTACACCGACTTCTGGGCCGAGCGCGACTACCGCGAGGGCACCTCCTACGACGTGTCCAAGGTCACGGCCAGCGTGTTCATCATGCACGGGCTGCAGGACACCAACGTCAAGACGATGAACGCCTCGAAGTGGTGGGAAGACCTCGGTGAACAGGGTGTCGCCCGCAAGATGTGGCTCACCCGCCTCGGGCACGTGGACCCGTTCGACTCCGAGCGCGCCCTGTGGGTCGACACCCTCCACCGATGGTTCGACCACGAGCTCATGGATATCGACAACGGCATCGACCGCGAGCCCGCGGTGAGCGTCGAGACCGCGCCGAACCAGTGGGAGCAGTCGAAGACCTGGCCGATCCCATCGGCCCGCACCCAGACGCTGAACCTGCACTCCGACGGCACGTTGATGCTCGGCAGGACGGACCGTTCCACGGCCAGTTACGTCAACTCCGCGTCGCTGAGCGAGGCGAACGCCGTCAGGATCGGCGCCAACGCCAACCGGCTGCAGTTCCTCAGCGGCACGATCCAGCACGACGTGCGGATCTCCGGCACACCGACCCTCGACCTCGACGTCACGCACACCGCCCCGGTCGGGCAGGTGTCGGTCATGCTGGTCGACTACGGCGTGATGGATCGCATCAGCACCACCGGCGACGGCGCGCAGACGTTGAGCACGGAGTCCTGCTGGGGCCCGGCGACCGCAACCGACGACGCGTGCTACCTGGATGTCGCCAAGCGCATCTCGAGCACGGAACTGCAGGTGGTGGCCCGGGGCTGGGCCCGCCTCGATGGGGCGGGCGACCACACGGTCACCGTGGAACTGGCGGCCAACGACGTCGTCGTGCCTGCAGGTCACCAGCTCGGCCTCGTGATCAGCGGCAGCCGCAACGGCGTGCTGGCCGTCGACACTGCGGCGACCACCTACACGGTCGATCTGAGCGGTTCGAAGCTGAACCTTCCGGTGTCGGGCCCGATGGCCGGCTTCGGTCCGGGTCGACTGACCGAGAAGGACACCGAGACCCTGAGCCCGGGGACCCTGGCCGACCTCGACGAAACGGTGTGGCCGGGCAACTGACCCTGCTGGTGAGGAGCTCCGCCGCCCGCGGCGAACGCGCGGCGGGCTCCTCGTCAGCGAACGGTCTTGCGCGCCGTGATCTGGCCGGTGTCGAAGCCGAGCAGGTGCAGCCCGCCATGGAAGCGGGCGTGCTCGACCTTGATGCAGCGGTCCATGACGACGGTGAGCCCCTGCTCCTCGCCGTAGTAGGCGGCCTCCTCGTTCCAGATGCCGAGCTGCACCCAGATCGTCTTCGCGCCAGAGGCGAGCACCTCGTCGACGACCTGCGGGATGTCGGAGCCACGGCGGAACACCACGACGATGTCGGGCACCTCGGGCAGGTCGGCGAGGCTCGCGTAGGCGGGCTGGCCGAGGATCTCGGTCTCCATGGGGTTCACGAAGTAGAGCCGGTAGTCGCTCGACTGCTGCAGGTAGGTGCCGACGAAGAAGCTCGAGCGCTGCGGCTTCGGTGAGGCGCCGACGATCGCGACCGACTTCGCCGCGTTCAGGATCTTGAGCCGCTGCTTCGCGTCGGGCCCGGTCCAC
>NZ_DATCVK010000023.1:0-42055 GCF_036566905.1 Microbacterium sp.
CGTGCTCGACCGGAAGAGTCCCACCCTGCCCGTCGCGCTCTCGCTGCTGCAGTCCAACTACTTCGTCGACTACTCGATCGTGCTGGCCGGCGTGCTGCTCGCCACGATCCCGCTGCTCATCCTGTTCGCCTTCGCGGGCAAGCAGCTGGTCAGTGGGATCATGGCCGGTGCCGTCAAGGGCTAGGCCTTCCGCCTCTGCCTCAGTCATCCTGAACTCAATGCATCCAGAGAGGACCTTCCCCTCATGACGACCGCGATCCCGCGCGCCTTCCCGTCGGACTTCCTGTTCGGCGCCGCGACCGCCGCCTTCCAGATCGAGGGCGCCGCCCACGAGGACGGCCGCCGTGACTCCATCTGGGACGCTTTCTGCCGGGTGCCGGGCGCCGTCATCAACGGCGACAACGGCGACGTGGCGTGCGACCACTATCATCGCTACGCCGGCGACGTGGCGCTCATGAAGCACCTGGGTCTGCAGACGTACCGCTTCTCGACGTCCTGGTCGCGCGTGCGGCCCGACGGCGGGGCGGTCAACCCGCAGGGCATCGACTTCTACAAGCGGCTGACCGACGAGCTGCTGGATGCCGGCATCCTGCCGTGGCTGACGCTGTACCACTGGGACCTGCCCCAGGCGCTGCAGGAGAAGGGTGGCTGGGCCAACCGCGACACCGCCGACCGGTTCACCGAATATGCGCTGACGATGCACGACGCGCTGGGCGACCGGGTGAACGTGTGGACGACGCTCAACGAGCCGTGGTGCTCGTCGTTCCTGAGCTACACCGCCGGCCTGCATGCGCCGGGGCACTACAGCGTCGAAGAGGGTGTGCTGGCCGCGCACCACCTGCTGCTCGGTCACGGGCAGGCCGTGCGCGAGCTGCGCGCACGCGACGCGTCGCTGAAGCTCGGCATCACGCTGAACCTCACGGTCGCCGAACCGGTCGACGCGAGCGACCCGGCCGACGCCGACGCCGCGCGCCGCATCGACGGCCAGTTCAACCGGTGGTTCCTCGACCCGATCTTCCGGGCCGAGTACCCGGCCGACATCGTTGAGGACATCCGGAAGGTGGATGCCGCAGCCGTCGCCGCGTGGGAGTCCGCCGTGCGTCCGGGTGACCTCGAGACGATCGCGACGCCGATCGACACGCTCGGCGTCAACTACTACCACGGCGAGTACGTGGGCGGCCACGAGCCGGTGAACCCGCCGATCGGCGGAGACGCGCCGACCGACCGCCCCGGCCGCTCGCCGTACCCGTCGCACGAGGGCATCTTCTGGCACGAGCGCGGCCTTCCTCGCACTCCCATGCAGTGGGAGGTGCAGCCCGAGGGCCTCACCACGCTGCTGCACCGGGTGTGGGACGAGTACGCGCAGTCGGCCGGCACGGTGCTGTACGTCACCGAGAACGGCGCCGCGTACGACGACGAGCTCGTCGTCGAGGGCGACGAGAAGCGGGTGCACGACGCCGATCGTGTGGAGTTCCTGCGCGGCCACCTCGGTGCGATCCTCGATGCCGCGGACGCGGGCGTCGATGTGCGGGGATACTTCTATTGGTCGCTCCTCGACAACTTCGAGTGGGCGTGGGGGTACGAGAAGCGGTTCGGCATCGTGCGCGTCGACTACGACACGCAGGAGCGCACGCCCAAGGACAGCGCTCTCGAGTACCGCCGGATCATCGGCGCCCGCGCCCTCGACCTGGAGCCCGCGCGCGCGGCGGCCGTCACGTCGTAGCGTCCCGGACGTAGCATCCGGGAGGAGGAAGAGATGAGCGTCGAGGCGATGCGTTCGGCAGTAACGATCGAAGAGGTCGCCGCAGCGGCGGGGGTCTCGCGGTCCACGGTGTCGCGCGTGGTGAACGGCTCGACGGCGGTGAGCCCCGAGGCCCTGCAGGCGGTGACGCGGGCGATCGCCGAGCTCAACTACGTCCCGAACCGGGCCGCGCGGTCGCTGGCGAGCCAGAAGACCCACGCGGTCGCGCTGATCGTTCCCGAAGACACCACGCGGTTCTTCGGCGATCCCTTCTTCGCGGCCATCGTCTCGGGGATCAACTCACGCCTGAGCCGCTCGGACTACGTGCTCAACCTCTTCATCGCGAGCGACGACCCTGGCGACAAGACCACGAGCTACGTCCGCAGCGGGGCGGTCGACGGCGCGATCGTCGTCTCGCACCACACCAGCGACACCTTCATCGACCGCATCGCGAGCGTCGTCCCGGTGGTCTACGGCGGCCGCCCGGTGCGCGAGCGCGAACGCGACTACTACGTCGACGTCGACAACGTGCGCGGGGCCTACGACGCCACCGTCTACCTGATCGAGAGCGGTCGCAAACGGATCGCGACGATCACCGGTCCGCGCGACATGCCCGCCGGCGTCGACCGGCTGCAGGGCTACCGCGACGCGCTGGCCGCGTGGGACCTCGGTGAGATCGCCGTCGAGGACGGCAACTTCACCGCCGACGGTGGTGCGGATGCGATGCGCCGCGTGCTGGCCACCGGCGCGAAGCCCGACGCAGTGTTCGTCGCCAGCGATCTCATGGCCCGCGGGGTGCTGACCGTGCTCGCCGCGGAGGGCCTCCGCGTTCCCGAAGACATCGCGATCATCGGCTTCGACGACTCGCCGGTGGCGACGTCCGTCATCCCGCAGCTCACGACGGTGCGCCAGCCCTCCTTCGCACAGGGGGAGCGCATGGCGACGGTGCTGCTCGACCTCCTCGCGGGGCGGCATCCGCGCCACGTCACGATCCTCGAGACCGAGCTCGTCGTCCGCGACTCCGTCTAGCGCGGCGTCGCCGGCCTGGGTCAGCCGCGGCCGGGGACGGTGGCCTGCAGGAGATTTCGCCAGGGGTCGTCGAACGACAGGGTGCGACCGTCGTCGCGCACCTCGAGGCCGTGGTGCCGCAGGCGCTCGGCGAGCGCGCCGAGCGCGTCGGCGTCGGGCAGGGCGAGGTCGACGCGGCCGAGGCCGAGCGCCGGCATCCGTGGTCCGGCGCCGCGCGAGTTCCACACGTTCATCGCCATGTGGTGGTGGTAGCCGCCGGCGCTCACGAACAGCGCCTGGTCGCCCATCGCGGCGGTCTGGTCGAACCCCAGCGCGTCGACGTAGAACGCCCGGGCGCTCGCGACGTCGCCGACCGAGAGGTGCACATGACCCACGGATGCCGCGTCCTGACCGGTCGCGCCGCTCGCGGCCCGCTCGGTCAGGTGCTCGCGCAGGAAGGTGTTCGGGTCGAGGTAGAGCGTCGCCATCTCGATGCTGCCGTGCGTCCACGACCACTCCGTGCGGGCGCGGTCCCAGTAGAGCTCGATGCCGTTGCCCTCGGGGTCGGTCAGGTAGAACGCCTGACTGACCAGGTGATCGGCTGATCCGGTGAACGTCTGCGGGGCGTGCTGGGCGACGCTGTACAGCGCAGCCGCGAGGGCCTCCTGCGTCTCGAACAGGATCGCGGTGTGGAAGAGTCCCGCCGCACCCGGCGTCGCGTGCCGCAGCGCCGGCTCATGCCGCAGTACGACCACGGCGCGGCCGGCTCGTCCGAGCACGACCTCGTCACCGGCGGCGGTGAGCACTTGGAGCGTGATGACGTCGCGGTAGAACGCCGTCATGCCGTCGAGATCGCCCACGAGGAGGGTGACCGCCCCCATGGACGTGTCGGCGGCGAGACGGTCGGGCACCGCGGCTACTTCATGCATACGAATACATAACCCCGCGGCATCCGTCTGTCTTCCCTCCCTACGGTCGCCATGTCCCACTTTCGCGCCGAACCGAGTGTTCTTGCGGGCGAAAGTGGGACACGAAGGCCAGCAATCGGGACATCTGCACTCACGCCCGATGCGGAGACACCCGGGGGCGGGAGGGCAAGGCGGGCGGGCGGACGGGCCGGCGGGCTCAGCGAGGCTCGTCGATGTCCTGCGGGTCGCCGCCGAGCTGGCCGACGGCCGGGATCGGGCCGCCGTCGTCGGCGCCGGTCTTGCGCCAGCGCGCGATGGCGTTGCCGAGGTGGTAGATCAGCAGGGCTGCCGCCGCGCCGATCACGATCGCGCCGAGCTGGAAGTCGCCCCACTGCATCGTGAACCCGGCGATCGCGATGACGAGCGCGACGGCGCCCGTGTACTGGTTCACCGGCCGTGAGAAGTCCACGCGGTTGTCGACCCAGATCTTGATGCCGATGATGCCGATCAGGCCGTACAGCGCGGTGGTCACGCCGCCGAGCACGCCGGCGGGGATCGAGTTGAACACCTCGCCCACCACCGGCGAGAGCGACAGCAGGATCGCGAACAGACCGGCGACCCAGTAGGCGGCCGTCGAGTAGACGCGGGTCGCGGCCATGACGCCGATGTTCTCGCCGTACGTCGTCGTGCCCGAGCCGCCGAAGGTGCCGGCGAGCACGGTGGCGGCGCCGTCGGCGATCAGGGCGCGACCCGTGTACTGGTTGACCGACGACTCGGTCATCGTCGCGACGCCGCGGACGTGGCCGACGTTCTCGGCGATGAGCACGAGCACGACCGGGAGGAACATCGCGATGACGCTCCAGGTGCCCGGGTCGCCGAACGTGGGGAACGAGAAGGTCGGCAGGCCGGCCCACTGCCCGTTCGCGACGAGCTCGTCGACGGCGCTGAAGTCGACCTCGCCGCGCAGCAGCGCGACGACGTAGCCGACGATCACGCCGAGGAAGATCGAGATGCGGCCGAGGAAGCCGCGGAACAGCACGCTGAACAGGATGACGGCGACCAGCGTGATGGTCGCCGTGATCGGCGCCTGCTGGAAGTTGGTCCAGGCGACCGGCGCGAGGTTGAAGCCGATGAGCGCCACGATGGCGCCGGCGACCACCGGGGGCATCAGCTTCTCGATCCAGCCGAGGCCGGCGAACTGGACGATGAAGCCCACGGCGGCGAGCAGCACGCCGACCGCGACGATGCCCGCGAGCGCCGAGCCCATGCCCTGCGATGCGGTGGCGGCGGTCACCGGCGCGATGAACGCGAACGACGAGCCGAGGTAGCTGGGGAGCCGGTTCTTCGTGATGAGCAGGAACAGCAGCGTGCCGATGCCAGAGAAGAGGAGCGTCGTCGAGACGGGGAAGCCGGTGATCGCCGGCACCAGGAACGTGGCGCCGAACATCGCGATGACGTGCTGCGCGCCGATCGCGACGGTGGCGGGCCAGTTCAGGCGCTCGTCGGGCTTCACCACCTTGCCCGGTTCGACGGTCCGGCCGTTGCCGTGAAGGGTCCACGTAGGCATGTGCGTTCCTTGCGCTCGGGGGATGGTGCGAGCATCACCCTAGCGATCACCGGCGCCCCGGTGAGTTGCCCCGGCGACGCGGCATCCGAGAGGCTGGGGCGAGGCCTCGGCGCCTCGTCCGCGAAACCGATGTGACGGAGAGATGTGACCGACTCAGCGATTCCCCCCACGCCCCCTGCACCGGCGGTGGCGGCCGATGCCGTCGGGAACGGGTCTGCGATCCCCGGCGGTCCTGCAGCACTCGAACTCCGCGGCCTTCACAAGCGGTTCGGTCAGAAGGTGGCGGTCGAGAATCTGAGCCTGCGGGTGCCCGCCGGATCGTTCTACGGACTGGTCGGGCCGAACGGCGCCGGCAAGACCACGACGCTGTCGATGGCGACGGGCCTGCTCGCACCCGACGCCGGCCAGGCGCTCGTGCACGGTGTCGACGTCTGGCGGGATCCTGTCACGGCGAAGGCGATGCTCGGCAACCTCGCCGACGGCGTCAAGCTGTTCGACCGCCTCACCGGCGAGCAGCTCGTCACGTACAACGGCCTGCTCTTCGGCATCCCTCACGACGAGATCGCCCGTCGCACGGCGGATCTGCTGGCCCTCATGGACATGACGGATGCCGCGGGCGCGATGGTCGTGGACTACTCGGCCGGCATGACCAAGAAGATCGCGCTGGCGTGCGCCCTCGTCCACGCGCCGCGGCTGCTCGTGCTCGATGAGCCGTTCGAGTCGGTGGATCCCGTCTCGGCCGCCAACATCCAGGACATCCTCACCGGCTACGTGGCGGGCGGCGGCACCGTGATCGTCTCGAGTCACTCGATGGACCTCGTGCAGCGCATGTGCGACCACGTCGCGATCGTCGCCGCCGGCCGCCTGCTCGTAGCCGGGACAGTCGACGACGTGCGCGCGGGGCAGCCGCTGCAGGACCGCTTCGTGGAGCTCGTCGGAGGCCGCCGCCACACGGAAGGCCCCGAATGGTTGCGACGCTCCTGAGGCTGCGGTTCCGGGTCCTGGGCAATCAGCTCGCGCGCAGCCCATGGCAATTGGTGGGCTTCATCTTCGGCGCCGTGTACGGGCTCGGCCTGCTGGCCGGCATCGTCGTGGGGCTCGTGCTGCTCGGATTCGGCGACCTACGACTGGCGAGCAACGTCATCGTCGGCGTCGGGTCGGTCGTGACGCTGGGATGGGCGCTCGTTCCCCTCGTCGCCTTCGGCGTCGACACCACGCTGGATCCGGCTCGCCTCGTCGTGTTCCCCATGTCGCTGTCGCGCATGATGGTCGCGCTGACGCTCGCGGGGGTCTGCGGGATCCCCGGCATCGTCACCTCGGCTGCGGCGATCGCGACGATCGCGACCTGGGCCCACTGGCCGGCGGCGATCGTCGCGTGGCTCGTGAGCACCCCGCTGGCGGTGCTGACGGCGGTCGTCGCGTCGCGCACCGTCGCGTCGCTCGCGTCGGGACTGGGCAGCGGCCGCCGATTCCGCGAGGTCTCGGGCATCGTCATCTTCATCCCGCTGATCCTGGCCGGCCCGATCATCGCGGGCGTGGCGACCGGCTTCGCCGTGAACGCCGACACGCTGGCGTCGACGGTTCCGGTGCTGGGATGGACCCCGCTCGGCGCCGCCTGGGCGGTGCCGGCCGATGCCGCGGCGGGGGACCTGCCCGCGGCGGCGGCCAAGCTGCTGATCGCGCTCGTGACGCTCGCGGTCCTCTGGCTGCTGGGGCGCGCATCGCTCGGCCGCTCCCTGGTGCGACCCAGCCAGACGTCGGCGGCCCCGGTGAGGTCGGGCTCCATCGGCTGGTTCGGGCGCGTGCCCACCGGCGCGGCGGGCGCCATCTTCGCGCGGGCCCTGACGTACTGGACGCGCGACCCGCGCTACCTGCGCCAGCTCATCGGGGCGCCGCTCGTGCCGGTGCTGCTGTGGTTCTACGCCCGCGGCGGCGATCCGCTGATCGCGTTGACGTTCTCGGGCCCGATCATCGCGATGGTGATCGGCATCGTCGTCTACGCCGACATCTCGTACGACGGCACGGCGTTCGGCACAGAGCTCATCACGGGAGCATCCGGACGCGCCGACCGGGTCGGCCGCAGCCTCGCCGCGGCCGCGGTGGCGCTGCCCTTGGTGCTGCTCGCCGTGATCGTTCCCTTCGTCCTCCGGGGCGACTGGGCACAGTTCCCCGGCATCCTCGGCATGTCGGTCGGCATCCTGCTCACCTGCTACGGCGTGTGCGCGTTCACCTCCGCGCAGCTGGTGGTGCCCGTGGCGGCCTCCGGCGACAACCCGTTCAAGCGCGTGCCGGGCACCACGTTTCTCCAGGGCATGGCGTTCTTCGGCATCTGGCTCGTCGCGCTGGTGCTGTCGGCACCCGTCGTGATCGTCGGGCTGATCGGCTACTTCACGGGCAACGCGACGCTCAGCTGGGTCGCGTGCGCTCTCGGGATCGTGCTCGGCGCGGCGGTGCTCACGGGCGGCATCCTCATCGGCGGGCGCGCGCTGGACCGCACGGCACCCGTCCTGCTGTCGCGGCTGAAGGCGATGAAGAACGCGTGATCCCGGATGCCGCATCCGCGCGCATCCGCAACCGAGGCGGTGCGGCCTCGGCCGCGGGCGAGTGCGGGTTCAGGCGGCGGTGAGGCGCTCGAGTAGCTCGCGGTAGCGCGCGGTGGTGCGCGCCACGATGTCGGCGGGAAGCGCCGGCGGCTCGCCCTCACGCGGCGCGGGCCAGTTCGCCGCGAGCCAGTTGCGCACGATCTGCTTGTCGAAGCTCGCCATGCGCTCGTCGGGGGTGGTGCCCGACGCCCAGGCCGCGGCATCCCAGTACCGTGACGAGTCGCTGGTGAGCACTTCGTCGGCGAGGGTCATCACGCCGTTCTCGTCGAGCCCGAACTCGAACTTGGTGTCGGCCAGGATCACGCCGTGCGCCTCAGCCGTCGCCGCCGCGCGGGAGTAGATCTCGAGCGACAGGTCTCGCAGCTCGGCCGCGCGCTCGGCGCCGACGAGCTCGACCGTGCGCTCGAACGAGATGTTCTCGTCGTGCTCGCCCATCGGCGCCTTGAAGGCCGGGGTGTAGATGGGCTCGGGCAGCCGGTCGCCGTTCGACAGCCCGCCGGGCAGCTCGATGCCGCATACCGTGCCACTCTCGCGATATTCCGCCCACCCCGAGCCGGTCAGGTAGCCGCGGACGACGCACTCGATCGGCTGCATGTCGAGGCTCTTCACGACCATCGCACGGCCGATGACGGCATCCGGGATCAGGCTCTTGAGGTCGTCGGCGGTGTTGGCCTCGCCGTCGGCGCCGCGCGTGAGGGTGTGCGACGCAGCGAGATGGTTCGGGATGCCGCGCCCGCCGTCCGCGCCGGCGAGCTGGTCGAACCACCACAGGCTCAGGGTCGTGAGCAGCTCCCCCTTGCCCGGGATGCCGGGCGAGAGCACGTGGTCGAACGCGCTGACGCGGTCGCTCGCGACGACCAGGAGGCGCTCGGGCTGCGTCCCCTCCGGGGTGTCTTCCGGCACGTAGAGGTCGCGCACCTTGCCGGAGTAGGCGTGGCGCCAGCCGGGGAGCTCGGTCGTGGGGGTGGGGGTAGCCGTCACCCGTCCATTATCCCGGGTGGGTCCCGCGGAGTGCGGGCCGGCGTCATGAACACCCGGGATCGCATCAGGGTGTGATCGCGTCGACGTGCGCGAACGCCTCGCCGACGAGCGGAGCCCACCGCTCCGCGGCATCCGTCCCCACCGTCGCCCACTCGCGCATCGGCCTGCCGCGCATGACCGCGGGCTGCGCCTCGTTCGCCTGCGCCAGCTCGCCGACCCGGCTCTCGGGGAGCTTGACCATCAGCTCGCCCGCGAACGTCACGAAGGCGAACACCTTGCCGCGGACGTTCAACCCCTCCGAGCCGAACATCGCGCCGAGCGCGACGTCCGGACGAGCGGTCCATTCCGCCACGAGCGGGTCGAAGATCGCGTAGGCCTCGGGGAACTTCTCACGGCGCACGACGGCCTTGTCTGCCATGCGCTCACCGTACGACGCACCGCCGACACCCGCCAGGGAACCGGCATCCGGGTGGTGCGCGTCTCGACGTCCCGCGGGTGCGAATCAGCGCGATCAGGCGTATAGTCCACGTGGACTAATCGACATGGAGGGATCATCGTGACCGTCCCCACCACCCCCTCTCCGCGCGTCGCCGGCGCGACGGCCGAGGCCTCCGGGCCCGCTGGATCCGCCGTCGCGCGCCTCACTCCGCTCGGGGTGGCTGTCCTCGCGCTCCTCAGCGAGGGCGACATGCACCCGTACGAGATGATCCGGCTCATGCACCTGCGCCGCGACGACCGCCTGGTCACCATCACCAACGGCACGGTCTACCACACGGTCGCCCGCCTGCAGCGCGCGGGACTCATCGCCGAGGTCGGCGTCGACCGCGGGGGCAATCGCCCCGAGCGCACCACCTACACGCAGACGGATGCCGGAGCCGCCGCCGTCCTCGAATGGGTGCGGCGCGAGCTGCCCCGCGTCGACCGGCCGGCAGAGTTCCGCGTCGCGCTCGCCGAGGTCCACGGCCTCGAGCGCGAGGAGGCGATCCCGCTGCTGGGCGATCGCCGTGCGGCGCTCGAGGATGCCCTCGAGTCCCTCACCGCCGGCCGCCGGCACGCGCTCGACAAGGGCGTGCCGGAGCAGTACCTCCTGGAAATCTCGCGCGAAGAGGCGCTCCTGCGGGCGGAGCTCGCCTGGATGGACGCGACCCTCTCGCGCATCACCGATCCCGACTTCGCCTGGGGCCCCGACGCGACCCCGTCGGAACGCTACCTCGCCCAAAGAAAGGCAGCACGCCAGTGACCACCCCCCACACCCCGGACACCACCCGCACGGCGGGGGCGGCGACCGGAACCGCATCGGCGGCCCACCCGCCGACCGGCGCGTACGCCGCCGGACACAAGCCGCGCAGCCCGTGGCCCGCCCTCTGGGCCCTCGTCATCGGGTTCTTCATGATCCTCGTCGACACCACGATCGTCTCGGTCGCGAACCCGGCCATCAAGGCGGCGCTCGACCCCGATACCAACAACCTCGACAACGTCGTGTGGGTCACCTCCGCGTACCTGCTCGCCTACGCGGTGCCGCTCCTCATCACGGGGCGCCTCGGCGACCGGTTCGGCCCGAAGAACATCTACCTCATCGGCCTCTCGGTCTTCACGCTCGCGTCGCTGTGGTGCGGCCTCTCGGGAACGCTCGAGATGCTCATCATCGCGCGCGCGGTGCAGGGACTCGGCGCCGCGCTCATGACCCCGCAGACGATGGCCGTCATCACCCGCACCTTCCCGCCGAACCGACGCGGCGCCGCGATGGGCCTGTGGGGCGCGACCGCGGGGGTCGCGACCCTCGTCGGACCGCTCGCCGGCGGTCTGCTGGTCGACGGGTTCGGGTGGGAGTGGATCTTCTTCATCAACATCCCGGTCGGCGTCATCGCCTTCGTGCTCGCCTGGATCCTCGTGCCCAAGCTCGAGACCCACCCGCACCGCTTCGACATCGTCGGCGTCGTGCTCAGTGCCGTCGGTCTGTTCCTCATCGTCTTCGGCCTGCAGGAGGGCGAGAAGTACGACTGGGCGCCGTGGGTATGGGCGATGATCGCCGGCGGTGTCGCGGTGATGGCGCTCTTCGTCTGGACTCAGGCGCGCACGAAGAGTGAACCGCTCGTGCCGCTGCCGCTCTTCCGCGAGCGCAACTTCTCGGTCTCGAACCTCGCCATCTCGCTCGTCGGGTTCACGGTGACGAGCATGTCGCTCCCGCTGATGTTCTTCATCCAGCTCGCGCGCGGCCTCACGCCCACCGAGTCTGCTCTGCTGCTCATCCCGATGGCGGTGCTGTCGGGCGTGCTCGCCCCGTTCGCCGGGCGCCTGCTCGACCGGACCGATCCGCGCTTCCTGCTGGTCCCCGGGCTGCTGCTCGTCGCCGGGTCGCTCTTCTGGTACTCGTCGCTCATGAACACTGACACCCCCATCTGGATGTTCCTGCTGCCGTCGGCGCTCATGGGCATCGGAAACGCCGGCATGTGGGGGCCGCTCGCCACGACGGCCACGCGCAACCTGCCGCCCCGACAGGCCGGAGCCGGTGCAGGCATCTACAACACGACCCGCACGATCGGGTCGGTCATCGGCTCCGCCTCCATCGCGGCGTTCATGCAGGCCCGCCTCGAGGCGAACCTGCCGGGAGCGTCCGAGGCCACGGGCGGATTCGGCGGAGGCACCCTGCCGCCCTTCGTCGTCGACGGCTTCTCGCAGGCGATGGCCCAGGCGATCCTGCTTCCCGCCGCGGTGATGCTGGTCGGCGTGGTGGTCGTGCTGTTCCTGCGTCGCCCCCAGACCACCTCGACCGAGGACTGGCAGGCCGCTCACGCCGCAGACGCGGCCGAGTAGGAGTCGGCGTCTCGCGGAGCGGCCCTGATCGCTGATCCGCGAGACGCGGCATCCGCGCTCAGTCCGGGTCGGACGGATCGATCGGCGCGTGGTGGTCGAAGCCCGACGTGCCCCGCTTCCAGTACCCGCTGAGCGCCACCTGCTCGGCCGGCAGCGCGAGCGTGCGGCGCAGGTGACGGCGGAGGGGAATGAGAGCGGATGCCTCACCCGCCGCGAACACGAAGGTCGAGGCATCCACGCCGACTGCGTCGACCGCCGCGATCACTGCCTCGGGGTCTCCGGCATCGAGGTGGCGCACGGTCACGTCGTCGCGCCCGGACGTCGCGGCGATGTACGGTCCCACCCACGACCCGTCGTCCGCGGTGATCGCGAGGAGATCGACGGACGTGGCGGCGGGCACCTCCGCCGCCCAGCGCGTCGCCGAGGGCAGCGCCGTCTCGTCGCAGACGAGCACCAGGCGCGCTGCGCCCTGGGGCGCGCCCCGCGAACCGCGTGGGCCGACGATCACGAGCTCGTCGCCGACGCCCGCCTCGCCGGCCCAGCGAGACGCCGGGCCGGGCGAGGGGTGCAGGTAGAAGTCCAGGTCCACCGTGACCTCATCTGCCTCCGTGTGGACGCGCAGCGGGGTGAAGTCGCGCGCGTGCATGGGCCCGTCCGGCCGCACGATGCCGTCCTCTCCCGGGCCGGCGGCGATCGGCGCGACCAGTTCACCGGTCTCGGGATCCGGGAAGAACACCCGAACGTGGTCGGCGGGCCCGCCACTGGAGAAGTCGGCGAAGTCGGGACCGGTCACACGCACCCGCAGCAGCACCGGCGCGACCTGCTCGACCGAGACGACGCGCGCGCGACGGGCTGTGAAGCGGTTGCGGCCGCCGGCGCGGAAGAAGGGGGACGCGGGCGCGGCGCCCGGCGCACTCGCCGCGGCCACCGCCGAGGGCGTCGGAATCGGGGCATCCGTCATTTCGGTCTCCTCACGGTCGCGGTCGAGTTCCGCCGTCCCAGCCAACCACGGGACGGACGTGGTCCGCGCGATCGCGACGCTGCGGGACGCCACCTTGCGCGGTCGTGCCGGCTTGTCAACCCATTGGTGAGCGCACGGTGGTGGGCCAGGATCAGAGCATGACCGGACTCGCAGTGATCCTGCTCATCGTCGGAATCGTCCTGCTGCTGCTGGGCGTGTTCATCGAGGCGGCGAAGTTCCTGCTGTGGATCGGCCTCGTGATCATCATCATCGCGGTGATCGCCTGGCTGATGCGCTTCATCCGCCGCCAGACCTGATCCCGCCTGTGAACCCGCCCGGGCACTGCCGCAGTGCCTGACATCGGCGTAGCCTGGCCGGTAGGGACGTCCCAGACCCCGACATCCGCGGACCGCGCACGCGTGCGGCCGGAGGATCGGGGACGAGCACATGACCGACCAGTTCACCGGCGGCGTCCGCGCCACGGTGGCCCGAACGCCCCGAGCGGGCAACGACTTCACCGACCTCGCGAAGATCATCGGCAGCAGCGGTCTGATGCGCCGCCGCTACGGGTACTACTGGACCAAGCTCATCGGTGCCGTGGTGGTGCTGGCCGCAGCCCTGGTCGCCTTCCTCCTGATCGGCGACACCTGGTGGCAGCTCTTCACGGCCGCAGGTTTCGCAATCCTGTTCACGCAGATCGCGATGCTCGGGCATGACGCCGCGCACCGGCAGATCTTCGTCTCAGGCCGGTGGAACGACTGGACGTCGATGGTGCTCGGCAACCTGCTGGTCGGGATGAGCTACGGCTGGTGGCAGCACAAGCACACCCGCCACCACGCGAACCCGAACAAGATCGGCTCCGATCCCGACATCGAGCTGCCGGTGGTGTCGTTCACCCCCGATCAGGTGGAGCAGCGCGCGAAGCAGTACGGACCCGCGCTGGCGTGGGTCATGGCCCACCAGGGGATGTTCTTCTTCCCGATCCTCCTGCTCGAAGGCCTGTCGCTCCACGCGTCCAGCGTGCGCCGCGTCGTCGCGCGTGAGCCGCTGCGCCGCCGCAGCGTCGAGATCGTCTTCCTCGCCCTGCGCATCGGCGGCTATCTCGCCCTGGTGTTCTTCGTCCTGTCGCCCGGCATCGCCGCCGTGTTCCTGGCGGTGCAGCTCGGCCTCTTCGGCGTCTACATGGGCATGGCCTTCGCCCCCAACCACAAGGGGATGCCGCTCGTGCCCGCCGCGGTGAAGGTCGACTTCCTGCGCCGGCAGGTGCTGATGAGCCGCAACATCCGGGGGAGCCGGTTCCTCGACGTCGCGATGGGCGGGCTGAACTACCAGATCGAGCACCACCTGTTCCCGTCGATGCCGCGTCCTCATCTGAGGAAAGCGTCCGGTGCGATCAGGGACTATTGCGTCGCCCATGACGTGCGGTACACCGAGACGGGGCTGTGGGAGTCCTATCGGATCGTCACGCGCTACATCAACCGCGTCGGGCTCGGCGAGCGCGACCCGTTCGAATGCCCCCTGCTGCAGCAACGGCAGGCGGTCTGACCGGCCCTGGGGTCGGGTGCGTGAGCTCGGGCGTCGTCCGCGACCTGTCCGGGGGCCAGGTCGCGGACGACGGGTCGGTCTCCCGCCCGAAGCGCCGGCTCAGGCGTCGTCCGCGACCCGTGTGGGGTCGGGTCGCGGACGGCGGGTCGGCTCGGCCTGGAGCGGCCGGGCGGTCGCCCCGCCGCGAAACCGCGCCGCGAGCCCGTACTGTCGACTGCCGATCCGGTGCGCTGACCCGAGCGTCCAGGGCGCCTTCGCGGGTCAGAGCCCTTCGGCGACCCGGGCGGCGATGTCGGTGCGGTGCTGACCGCCGTCGAGCCGGATCTCGCCGAGAGCGCGGTAGACACGCTCGCGGGCCCCGGCGAAGGTCGTGCCGACGCCGACGACGTTCAGCACGCGACCGCCGGTGGCGACGAGCCCGCCGTCGGTCTCGGCCGTCGCCGCGTGGGCGAGGTGGACTCCGGGCACCGCCTCCGCTTCCCGCAGGCCCGACAGGGCCCGGCCCGTCACCGGCGCGGCGGGGTAGCCCTCGCTCGCGAGCACCACGGTGACGGCGACATCGGTGGCGAATGCGGGGACGGGGAGGTCTTCCAGACGACCGGATGCCGCGGCCAGCAGCAGCTCCGACAGCGGATCCACGAGACGGGGCAGCACGACCTGGGTCTCGGGGTCGCCGAAGCGCGCGTTGAACTCGATGACCTTCACGCCGTCGTCGGTCAGGATGAGGCCGGCGTAGAGCAGCCCGATGAACGGCGTGCCCTCGGCATCCATCTGTCGGATGACGGGCTCGGCGACGTCGCGCGTGACGAGTTCGACGAACTCGCGCTCGCTGCCGAAGCGGCCGTCGAGCCACGGCAGCGGCGAGTACGCGCCCATGCCGCCGGTGTTGGGGCCCTCGTCTCCGTCGAGCAGGCGCTTGTAGTCCTGGGCGGGGCTGAGCGGCAGGACGTGGTCGCCGTCGCTGAGGAAGAAGAGCGAGACCTCGGGGCCGGCCAGGAACTCCTCGATGAGGACAGGACCGGACGGCAGGTACTGATCGGCGTGGGCCAGGGCCGCTGTCCGGTCGGACGTGACGATGACGCCCTTGCCGGCGGCGAGCCCATCGGCCTTGACGACGTGCGGGGCGCCGAGCTCGTCGAACGCGGCCTCGACCTCGGCGCGGCTGGCGGCGCGCCTCGCGCGTCCGGTCGGCACGCCGGCAGCATCCATGATGCGCTTGGCGAACGCCTTCGATCCCTCCAGCTGCGCGGCCGCCTTGCCCGGCCCGAAGACCGGGATGCCGTGCTCACGCACCGCATCGGCGACGCCGGCGACCAGCGGCGCCTCGGGGCCGATCACGACGAGGTCGATGTTGTTCTCGTTGGCGAAGACGGTGACGGCCGCGGGATCGTTCACGTCGAGGGCGACGAGCTGCGCGTCCTGCCCGATGCCGGCGTTGCCGGGAGCCGCGAAGATCTCGTGCGCGGTCTCCTCCGACCGCAGCGCCAGGATGATGGCGTGCTCCCGCGCGCCCGAGCCGAGAACCAGGATCTTCACGCGCTCCAGCCTACCGACGCGCCCGGCCGGGTTTCGGGCGGTCGGCGTACGGTGGAGGCGTGGCCCGCAAGATCTCGACCGACGACGGTCGCGCCGCTCTGAGCGCGGTCGCGGCGGCGGCCGCGGCATCCGTCCCTCCCGCCCGCACCGACAACGCGACCGCCGTGCGCTACCTGCTGCAGCTGCTCGCCGAGAAGGCGCCGGGCAACTCCGTCGAGGTGCGGGTGCCGCCGTTCGGCGCGGTGCAGGTGATCGAGGGGCCGCGGCACACGCGCGGCACGCCGCCGAACGTCGTCGAGACGGATCCCGCGACCTGGATCGCGCTCGCCACGGGCGCCGAGCGATGGGCGGATGCGGCCACGGCCGGCCGGATCAGCGCCTCGGGCACACGCGCCGACATCTCCGACCTGCTGCCCCTGCGCCCCTGACCGCGCCGGCCGTGCGCCACCCACGATCGCCGAGACCCCAGCCGACGGACGAGACCCTGGGTGAACCCCGCCGTCTCGTCCGTCCACCGGGGTCTCGCGGAGAAGGTGCGCCGGGCGGGCTCAGCGCCGGGGCATCACGACCGGCGTGCCGGTGCGGGGGTGGGGGAAGACGTCCACGGGCTGCCCGTACACCTCCTCGATGGCTGCGGCGGTGAGCACGCGGGGCGGCGCACCCGAGGCCACGACGCGCCCCTGCGACAGCAGCGTCACGCGATCGGCCACGTCGAGCGCGGCGTTGAGGTCGTGCAGCACGACGGCCACCGCCGCGCCCTCGTCCGCCCGGACGCGCGCGATCCGCAGCACGTCCTCCTGATGCTTGAGGTCGAGGGCGGCGGTCGGCTCGTCGAGCAGCAGCACGTCGCACGTCTGCGCGAGCACCCGCGCCAGTGCGGCCCGCGCGCGCTCGCCGCCCGACAGTGATGTGATGCCGCGACCGGCGAGACCGACGAGGTCGGTGGCCTCGAGCGCCCGGGCGACCGCGGCGTCGTCGTCATCCTCGGCGGGCGTGCGCGCCCACGGCGCCCGCCCCATCCGCACCACCTGCTCGACCGTGAACGGGAACGACACGGCGTTCTGCTGCAGCAGCACCGCGCGCTGCCGCGCCAGCACGCGGGGTGGGATGCCGCCGAGCGGCGCACCGTCGAGGCTCACGTCGCCGGCATCCGGCGTGATGTCGCCCGCGAGCACCCCGAACAGCGTCGACTTGCCGGCGCCGTTCGGGCCGACCAGGGCGTGGAGCTCACCCGCGCGGACGTCGATCGCGGCGTCCGCCAGCACCGGTCCCGGCGCTCCCGCCGGGGTCACGGTCACTCCTCGCGCCGCCAGCCGTACGCCGCCCGGCACGCGCGCCACTTCCGAGTCCGGTCCGCCGCGGCGTCGCGTGGCCGGATCGAGCGCGCGCCCTGTCGGTGCAGCGAGTTCGTCCGTCCCGCTCATCCCCAGCCCCCCGCCCGGCGACGCGTTCGCAGCAGCAGCCACAGGAAGAACGGCCCGCCCACCAGCGACGTGATCATGCCGATCGGCAGGTCGGCGAGGGGCACGGCCGTGCGGGCGATGAGGTCGGCCATGGCGATGAGCAGCGCTCCGCCGAGCGCGCTCGAGATCACGAGCGGCAGGTGCGCCGGACCGATCGCCATGCGCATGAGGTGCGGCACGACGAGCCCCACGAAGCCGATGATCCCGGCGAAAGCCACCGCCGCGCAGACCAGAAGCGCGACCATCACGATCACCGTGACGCGCAGTAGCTCGACACGCACGCCGAGGTGGCGTGCGGTGCGCTCGCCGAGGGCGAAGAGGTCCAGCCGTCGCGCCACGGCCACGGCGGCCACGACGCCGATCGCGACCAGCGGTGCCACGAGCGCGATGTTCTGCCATAGCGCGCCGTTGAGGCTGCCGAGCTGCCAGAACACGATCTGCTCGCGGCTCGCAGTCGTGCCCAGGAACGTGAGGAACGCGAGGCCGGCGCCCGCGATCGCGTTGATCGCGATGCCGGTGAGCAGGAGCGTGACGACCTCGGTGCGCCCGCCGGACCGGCTGATGAGGTAGACCGAGAACACCGCGACGAGCCCGCCGGCGAACGCGAAGGCCGGGGTCGTCCACATGCCGAACACCGCGAGCCCGAAGGTGAGGCTCGCGGCCGCGCCGAACGCGGCGCCGGACGAGACGCCGACGACGGCCGCATCGGCGAGCGGGTTGCCGAAGATGGCCTGCATCAGCACCCCCGAGACCGCGAGGGCGGCGCCGACCAGCAGCCCCAGCACGATGCGGGGGAGCCGGATGTCGAGGATCACGCCCGCCGCCATCGGCGCGTCGGGCGCCCACGACGTGTCGACGCCGACGGCTTGCAGCAGTACGCCCGCCACCTGGGCAGGCGCGAGCCAGAATTGGCCGAGGCCGAGCGACACGATGACGACGAGCGCGATCGCCGCGGTGAGGGCCGCGACGACGATCGCGAACCTGCGACCGCGGTGCGTCGTGGGGACCGCGGTGACGACCTCGGCCGTCGCGACGTCGGCCGTCACGATGCAGGGTCTTCGGTCTGCGTCGCGGCGGTGGACGCGGATACCGGAGCGTAGACCGCTCGCGCGAGGGCGCGGATGACGTCGGCGGTGCGCGGTCCGAAGCTCAGGATCTCGGCATCCGCCATGTCGACCACCCGGCGGTTCGCGCCGGCAGGGGTCTGCTGCAGAGCCGGAATGCGCTCGAGCAGCCCGTCCACCCCGCCGACCGACGCGAGACCGTCGGTCATCATCACCAGCACGTCCGGCTGCGCCGCGACGAGCGCCTCAGCTGTCATCGGCTTCATGCCCTCCCAGCCGATCTCGCTCGCGACGTCGACGCCGCCGACCGCCTCGATGAGTGAGTCCGCCCCGGAGTCCCGGCCGAAGATGTAGTAGACGTTCGCGCTGCCCCGCACGTAGAGGAACAGCATGCGCGGACGATCGGATGCCGCACCCGGTGCCACCTCGCCGACCTCTGCCACCGCGGCCGCGACGTCGGCGGCGAGCCGGGCCGAGAGGTCGTCGCCTCGCTCGGGAACGCCGAGCGCCGAGGCGATCTCGTCGACCAGTTCGGCGACGGTGTCGGCCCGGCGCTCGCTCGAGACGACCACGACGGCGATGCCGGCATCGCGAAGCTGCTGGCGCACCTCCTTCGGGCCGATCGAGGTGTCGGTCAGCATCACCGTCGGTGCGAGCTCGAGGATGGCCTCGGCGTTGAGAGTGTGGCCCGACTTCGTCACCAGCGGGAGGTCCTCGGTGCCGTCGAACGACGTCGACGAGTCGCGTCCGACCACGGCATCTCCGAGTCCGAGCCCGAACACCGTCGCCGCGATCGTGCCGGAGATGTCGACGGGCAGGATGCGGCTGACATCGGTCACCTCGACCTCCCGGCCTTCGGCATCCGTCACCGTGACAGGCAGTTCGGGCGCCTCGTCGCCGGCAACGGGCTCGATCGCATGCGAGGCCAGGCATGCCGTGGACGGACCGGTCGCGGTGCGGGGGTCGTCCGCCAGGGCGAGGGACGCCAGCGGCTGGTCGGCGGCGGGGCAGTCCGTGCGGGCGGGCTCGGCGGCGGCGGCGGCGCAGCCCGACAGGATGACGGCGGCCGTGAGCAGGGCGATGCCGCTCACGAGACGTGCGGGGGCGCGGCGAAGAGAGGTGGTGAAGAACATTAGGTGAGCCTTACCTTAGGCTTGACGTCGGCTGGGAGAGTGCCCTACGTTCGGATCGATATTAGGTTAGCCAAACCTAAGTAACCAACCCGAATCGCATTGATGCGCCGGAGCGCTTCGGCGACCGGCGCCGGAGAACACCGTGAACACGCAGCCGTTCCTCGAACGCAGCCGGGCGCCGCTGGCCGCCCTCCTCGCCTTCCTCCTCGTCGTCGCAGGAGCACTGACCGCCGTCCCCGCCTTCGCCGCCGGGCCTTCCGTCTCCGCATCGGAAGCCCCCCGGGCCGGAGGTACGGTCACCGTCACGGGCTCCGGCTTCGCCGGCACCGCGCCGGGCGTCTACCTCGGGATCGGACGGGCGGGTCTCGCCGGCTTCTATGCCGGCTCCTCGCAGATCACCGACGTCGTGTGGATCGCTCCGGGCAATGCGGACGGCTCGTCCGGGATGGGCCGCACGGCACCCATGACCCCGGACGGAAGCTTCAGCGTGCAGGTCGCTGTCCCCGCCTACAGCGAGGGTGCGCAGTACGCGGTCTACACCTCGAAGGCGCACGGACAGGGCTTCGCCGACCCGAGCCAGAACACGACGACCTCGCTCGAGTGGGAGGCGCTCCCCGCCGTCGCCACAGCGACGACGCTGACGGTCGACCCCGCCGGATCGAGCCCGGTCGGTGCGAGCTTCACGCTCCGCGCAGGCGTGGAGCCTGCGGCATCCGGAACCATCACGTACTTCGACGGCGAGAAGGCCCTCGGAACCTCCGCCGTGGGTGGAACCCTCACCGCGAGCATCCCGACCGCCGGCACGGCTTTGCTGAAGGCCGTGTTCACGCCGTCCGACGCGGCGGCCTTCCTCGGGTCGACGTCGGCTGTCGTGCCGTACGAGATCACCACTCCACCGGTCGAGCCGGAGCCCGGAGTGCCCACTCTGTCGGTGTCGAAGACGGCGGATCTCGCGCGCACCGGCGAGACGCTGACGATCACGGCGGAGAACTACGACGCGAGCGCCGCATCGAGGTACACGACAGGCAAGGCGGGCTTCTACCTCCAGGTCGGCTGGATCTCCGAGACCTGGCGCCCGTCGGCAGGCGCACCGTCGTCCGCTCGCACGAACGCCTACAGCACCTGGGTCGCGGACGCCGCGAATCCGGCCGCTCCCACGAAATGGATCGACAACGGCGACGGCACCGTCGACGTGACCTGGAGCGTCACCGTCACCGCCGAGGATGTGGGTGCGAAGAAGATCCCAGGCGGCACGCTCGCCGTCTTCTCGGTGGGTGCCGGCGGTGTCGTGCAGGCCGGGGCAGAGCTCGCGGTGCCCATCTCCTTCGCGACGGCCGCCCCCGTGCTGTCGGTGTCGCAGGCGACGGGCCTCGAGCCCGGCGGCCAGACCCTCACGATCACCGCAGAGGACTTCGACGGCTCGGCGGCGTCGAAGTACACGGCGGGCAGGGCCGGGTTCTACTTCCAGGTGGGCTGGCTCGCCGACACGTGGCGCCCCTCCGACGGTGCGCCCTCGTCGGCTCGCACCAACGCGTTCAGCACATGGGTGGCCGATGCGGCAAATACCGCCGCCCCCACGAAGTGGACCGAGAACTGGGACGGCACCGTCGATGCCACGTGGACCGTCGACGTGACCAAGGCCGCGCTCGATGCGAAGGCACTGCCGGCCGGCACGCTCGCGGTGTTCTCGGTCGGAGCCGGCGGGGTGGTTCAGGCAGCGGTCGAGCACGCGGTGCCGATCTCCTTCGCCGATTCCGAGACCCCCACCGACCCCGAGACGCCGGTCGACCCTGAGCCACCGGTCGATCCCGGCACGCCGGCGACCCCGCCGCCGGCGGCACCCGGCGGGGGCTCGCTCTCATGGGCGATCTCGTCGAGCTTCGCGAGTTACATCACGGGTGACATCGCGCACGGCAGCATCGCCGTCACGGGCGGCGCGACGCGCGCCGGCGGGGTGTTCCAGTTCGGCCAGGCGACCGGCAGCACGTACGACGCCGCGACCGGCACGGGCACCGTCTCGTACAACGGCTCGGTCCGCTTCGCCGGCCACGCCGGCGTGCTCGACGTCACGATCGCCAACCCGCAGGTGCGCGTCACGTCGGTGGACGCGGCGACACTGTACGTGACGAGCGGCGGCTCGCAAGTCGCGTTCGCGACGCTCGACCTCTCCGCCGCCGTGCGCACCACGGCGAACGGCACCGTCACCTACTCGCGCGTGCCCGCGGCCCTCACCGCGTCGGGACGCAGCCAGGTGTTCCAGGGCTATACGACAGAGCTCGACGCGTTGACGTTCACCATCGGCGTCGCCGCGGCCGCCCCCGCGGGGTCGACCGGCACCGTCGCGACCGCATCGGCCACCACGACGCGGACGACGTCGCTTCCTGCGACGCCGCCCGCCGCCACGGGCATCGAACTCGACGACGACGTGCTCGCCGCCCTACGGAAGGGCGAGCCGGTCACGGTGTCGGCCTCGGGTTTCGCGGCGGATGAGAAGGGCATCCAGGTCGTTGTGTACTCGACGCCGACCCTCCTCGGCGAGGTGACAGCGGACGCCTCGGGCACCGCCACGTGGACCGGCTCGCTGCCGGCGACCCTGCCCGACGGAGAGCACACGTTGACCTTCCAGGGATCCGTGGACCGCGGCATCCGCTTCACCCTCGCGCGTGCCGCGGTGGCCGCCGGCTGCGTCGTCGACGCGGCGAGCCTCGATTGGGGCTTCAAGGAGAGCTTCCGGACGTACATCGAGGGCATCGCGGCGGGCGGTTGGGAGCTGGCCGGCGTCGCCTACGAGTACCCCGGGTTCGTCTGGAGCGCCGGCAAGGGAGCGGTGGATGCCGAGGCCCGCACCGGGCTGGTGACCTACGGCGGCAGCATCCGCTTCACGGGGCATCAGGGTGCGCTCGACACGACGCTGGCGAACGCGAGGGTGGAGCTCGCGGGCGACACCGGCTACCTCGTGTTCGACGTCAGCGGCACGACGCAGGCCGGCGAGCCGGTCACGGCGGCCGGCATCCGGTTCGCCGAGTTCTCGGTGCCCGACCTCGAGGTGACCGACGACGGGCTCGTGCTCGACGCGCTTCCCGCGACGCTCACCGAGGCAGGCGCCGCCGCCTTCGGCACGTACGCGGCGGGCGAGGTGCTCGACCCCGTGTCGGCCGTGCTCCCTGTGGCGGCGGACTGCGCTGTCGCTCCGGTCGCCGTCGAGGAAGAGACCCCGGTCGCCGAGGCCACCGAGGCCGAGGCGATCTCCGCCGACCAGACGGCGGCGCCCGTGTGGCCGTGGGCGGTCGGGGGGATCGCCCTGGCCCTCGGCATCGGCGCCGTGGTCTGGATCGTGGTCACCCGCCGCCGTGCGACGGCAGGCGGCAGTGGAGACCAGACGGCCGCGTGAGGTCGGCCGTCAAGGGGACGGTGCCCGCGCGGCTTCCGCGGGCGCCGTCCCTTTCTCATCCCCCGGCGCGATCCGGCGCGCCGAGTGGGACAATGGACGCATGCCCGAGCACAGCCAGGACCACATCGAGACCGTGCGCGTACGTCGTGCACCGAAGATCTCGGTGTTCCTCGTCCTCGGCGCGGCGCTCGGCGTGCTGGTCGCGATGATCCTCACCTTCGCCTTCAACGGCACCGCAGAGGCCAGCCCCAACACCGGCGTCGAGTACACGCAGGGTCAGGTGTTCGGGTTCCTCGTGCTGATCTGCGCGCCCATCGGACTCGCGCTCGGCGGCATCGTGGCGCTCATCTTCGACCGCCGTTCGCGCCGTCACACGCACGAGGTCGCCGTCGGCCACTCGTCGGTGCATGTCGACCCCGAGCCCGGCACGAACGGCCACGGCTCGGCGCACTGACGCCGCGCTACGCCAGCTCGGCGATGATCGGGTGGATGGCGGTGTCGAAGGCCGCGACATCCCCCCGCAGTCCGTCCGTGACCGCGACGGTGAGGGATCCGATCCACCACACGCCCCGCTGACTCAACGGCAGCACCTGCACGTTCAGCTCGAACGAATGCGCCCGCCGCCCGACCTGTCGCTCGTGCTCCGCGATCGCGCCCGCGTACGCCCGGTACGACGTGCCCGTGCTGTGCGAGGCCTCCTTGCGGTACCGCTGGTTCGCCGCGCGCGCGAACGCCAGCGCCTCGGAGGCGTGCGGGATGAACGCGGCCCGCAGCTCGTCGCAGCCTTCGATCGGCAGTGCCAGCACGGTGTCGAATCCGTCCACGAGATCGAGGGGGACGGTCGACGGATGCGCCTGGGGCTCGACGGTCATCGCCCAGTACTGTCGCCATTGCCGTTCGAGAGTCGCCTGAGCCTCATCCGACCGGTCGTTCGCCCGCGGCGGGATCCCGCGCAGGTGCGGCAGCTCCTCCGGAGAGCGGATGCCGAGCACCTGCCGCAGATAGAGCGCAAGAAGCACCGGCTGACCGGCGTCTTCGCGGATCAGCCACTCCGGTGCACCGGCGCCGCCCATGCCGTCCATTCTAGTTCCGGCCTTCGCGCTCGCGCCCGTGCGCGCCGCATCCCTATGCCCGGGATTCGGCGCATCCGTCCGCCGGCCGCAGCGTAACGACCGGGACCCCCGGCGTCCGCTCAGCCACGCCGCCGGTAGGCTGGTGACCGTGGCCTCATCCGAACGCGATGCCCCCTCCCGTCCCGCACAGCCCGTGAACCCGTACACGGCTGCCGGCGTCGACACGGCGGCGGGCGACCTCGCCGTCGAGTTGATGAAGTCCGCGGTGCGTCGCACCCACGGCCCCGAGGTCCTCGGGGGAGTCGGCGGGTTCGCCGGGCTCTTCGATGCGACCGCCTTCAAGGCGTACGACAAGCCGCTGCTGGCGACCAGCACCGACGGCGTCGGCACGAAGGTCGCGATCGCCCAGGCCATCGACAAGCACGACACGATCGGCCAGGACCTCGTCGGCATGGTCGTCGACGACATCGTCGTGGTCGGCGCGAAGCCGCTGTTCATGACCGATTACATCGCGTGCGGCAAGGTCTTCCCCGAGCGCATCGCCGACATCGTCCGCGGCATCGCCGCCGGCTGCTCGGCGACCGGCACCGCCCTGGTCGGCGGCGAGACCGCCGAGCACCCCGGTCTCCTCGGGCCCGCCGACTACGACGTGGCGGGCGCCGCGACCGGCGTCGTCGAGGCGTCGCGCGTGCTGGGCGCCGAGCGGGTGCGAGAGGGCGACGTCGTGCTCGCGCTCGCCAGCTCCGGCCTGCACTCCAACGGCTACTCCCTGGTGCGGCACATCGTCGCCGGCTCCGGCATCCAGTACGGCGACAACGCCGCCGAGTTCGGCACGACGTGGGGCGAGGCCCTGCTCGAGCCCACGCGGCTGTACACGCTGCCGCTGCTGCGCCTCATCGCCGAGACCGGCGACGCGGTGCACTCCCTCAGCCACGTCACCGGCGGCGGCATCGCCGCCAACCTCGCACGCGTGCTGCCGCAGGGCACCTGGGTCGAGGTCGACCGCTCGACGTGGTCCCCCTCGCCGGTGTTCCGCGTGCTCGCCGACCTCGGACACCTCGAGATCGAGGCCACCGAGGGGACCTGGAACCTGGGCGTCGGGTTCCTCGCCGTCGTGTCCGCCGACAAGGCGGCGGCCGCGGCATCCGCTCTCTCCCGCGAGGGCATCGCGACCTGGCAGGTGGGCATCGTGCAGAGCGGAGAGCGCGCCGACGGCCACTGGGAGCAGGGCGCCAAGGGCGTCGACGGCGGCGCCGTGCGCCTCGTCGGCGCGTACGCAGACCACTCGGCTCACTGAGCCGGCAGAACGACACAACGGAGCAAGCGACACCCATGTGCGGAATCGTCGGAGTGGTGGGCCGTGGGTCCGCCAACCAGGAGATCTACGACGCCCTTCTGCTCCTGCAGCACCGGGGACAGGATTCCACCGGCATCGCGACCGCCGAGCGCAGCGGGGTCGTGCACCAGCACAAGACCCGCGGCCAGGTGCGCGAGTCGTTCCGCACCCGCGACATGCGGGCGCTGCTCGGCGAGATCGGCCTCGGTCACGTGCGCTACGCGACGAAGGGCACGGCCTCCAACGAGGAAGAGGCCCAGCCCTTCTACGTGAACGCGCCCTACGGCATCGTGCTCGTGCACAACGGCAACCTCACCAACACCCGCGAGCTCACCGAGGAGCTGTTCCACAAGGACCGCCGCCACCTCAACACGTCGTCCGACACCGAGCTGCTCGTCAACGTGCTGGCGAACGAGCTGCAGGCGTCGATCTCGGGGCTCGAGCTCGACCCGACGCAGGTGTTCCAGGCGGTGAGTCGCGTGCATGAGCGCGTCGAGGGCTCGTACGCGGCCATCGCCCTGATCGCCGGCTACGGTCTGCTGGCGTTCCGCGACCCGTTCGGCATCCGTCCGCTCATCCTCGGCACGCGCAAGCACGCGGACGGCCACTACGAGTGGGTCGTCACGAGCGAATCTCTGGTGCTCGAGAACGGCGAGTTCGAGATCGTGCGCGACGTCGATCCGGGCGAAGCGGTCTTCATCGACCTCGAGGGCAACCTCCACACGCAGCAGTGCGCCACCGACCCCCAGCTCGTGCCGTGCTCGTTCGAGTACGTGTACCTGGCGCGTCCCGACTCGGTCATGAACGGCATCTCGGTGTACGAGGCGCGCCTGCGCATGGGCGACCGGCTCGCCGACACGATCGCGAAGTACACCCCGCGCGAGGCGATCGACGTGGTCATGCCCATCCCCGACTCCTCCCGCCCCGCGGCTATGCAGGTGGCGCGCAAGCTGGGCGTCGAGTACCGCGAGGGCTTCTACAAGAACCGCTACGTCGGCCGGACCTTCATCATGCCCGGCCAGGCGGTGCGCAAGAAGAGCGTGCGCCAGAAGCTCAACGCCATGTCGAGCGAGTTCAAGGGTAAGAACGTGCTCCTCATCGACGACTCCATCGTGCGCGGCACGACGTCGAAGGAGATCATCCAGATGGCGCGGGATGCCGGGGCCAAGAGCGTCACGTTCGCCTCGGCGGCGCCGCCCGTGCGCTACCCGCACGTGTACGGCATCAACATGCCCTCGCGCCACGAGCTCGTCGCCCACGGCCGCACGATCCCGGAGATCGCCGATGAGCTCGGCGCCGACTTCGTCGTCTACCAGGAGGTCGAGGACCTCAAGGCGGCGATCCTCGAGGGCTCCGATGTCGAGGACCTCGACATGAGCTGCTTCGACGGCCGCTACATCACCGGCACCGTCACCGACGAATACCTCGCCTGGGTCGAGGGCTCGCAGGAGAGCTGACGCTGGATCCCGCAGACGAGCGGTGACGCTGACCGGTCGCGCGGCGGTGCGGAGTCAGGCGTGGAGGAGCACCCGCACCTGACGGCGGATGTCGTCCACGATCTCGTCGACCGTGAGGGCGATGTTCACGGTGGCCGCCATGCTGACGAACATGACGGCGGAGATCACGTGGGCGAGCGTGGCCGCGTCTTCGGGGGTGCTGCGCCGGTCGCGCTGCAGGACGGACGCGACCGCCTCTTCGGTCTGCACGGTGAGGGCGAGAGCTTCACGGTGGTGAGGCTCTTCGGGGTCGCCGAAGACGATCTCGCGCAGATAGGTGCGCCCGTTGTCGATCTGCACGCGGTTGCATTCGACGACCGCCCGGATGATCGCGATCACAGCCTCGAGCGGATCCTCGACGCCTTCGGCGGCGGCTCGCCCTTCGGCGAGTGCGTCGACGTAGCTGGAGTTCTGCACGAGCAGGAGCAGCTCGCCCTTGTTCTTGGCGTACAGGAACAGCGTCCCCGTGCCGATGTCGGCCTTGTCGGCGACCTGCTGGGTGGTGACGTCGTCGACGCCGTGCTCGGTGAAGAGCTCGCGGGCCGCGGCGGTGATGCGCTGGAGCTTGTCCTGCTTGTTGCGCTCGCGTCGACCGACCGGCTGGGTGTCGATGGCCACGTGATCCTCCGGGAATAGACTCTGACTGACTTCAGTTCTGATTATAGTCAGAAATGTGTGGACTCGGATGAGCCTCGGTTCATTGTCCCACGGACGATCCGCACCACCCCGGTGCCGGTCTCGCTCAGCAGAGAAGAAGGAATATGAACATGCCCTCACTCAACGGAGCCGTCGTGCTCGTCACCGGCGCCAACGGCGGGATCGGGACCCACTTCGTCCGCGACGCCCTCGCGCGGGGCGCGAGCAAGGTGTACGCCACCGCCCGCCAGCCGCGCGCCTGGGACGATGACCGCATCGTTCCGCTCGCCCTCGACGTCACCGACGCGGCATCAATCCAGGCGGTTGCAGAGACGGCCGGCGATGTCACGGTGCTGATCAACAACGCCGGCGCGCTCCCGGAGACAGCCAGCCTCCTGACGGCCACCGCCGCCGACATCCGCGCGACCATGGAGACGAACTTCTTCGGGCCCGTCTTCGTCGCCCGCGCCTTCGCACCCATCCTCGCCGCCGCCGGGCAGGGATCCGTCCTCGTGGACGTTCACTCCGTCGCCAGCTGGTACGCCATGGGCGGGATCTACAGCGCCTCCAAGGCCGCCCTCTGGTCGGCCACCAACTCGCTGCGCGTCGAGCTCGCCGCGGCCGACGTCCACGTGATCGGCGTGCACATGGGCTACGTCGACACCGGCATGGCGGCACACGTGGAAGGACCGAAGATGCTCCCCGAGGAGCTCGTCGCCCAGGTCTACGACGGCGTGGAGGCGGGTGCGTACGAGATCGTCGCCGACGGCATCTCCGCCCACGCGAAGGCGGCACTGAGCGGCCCCGTCGAGGCGCTCTACCCGGAGCTGCACGCCCCGAAGGTCGAGACTCGCTGATGGCCGCGACCGCGCCGGTCGTGATCGGCGGAAGCCGGATGCCGAGCTGACAGTCGTCGGATCGAGCGCGCGAACCGGGGGCCCCAGCGGATGCTGCGGCCCCCGGTCTCGGTGTCTGCTGCCGGGCAGCAGACGGCGGCCTACTGCCGGTAGTGGGGCAGGATGACGCCGCCGCTGACGTAGGTCAGGGCTGCCGACACGTCGTAGGCGTGGATCGCCGAGACATGCGGTGCGAGCGCGCTCGAGAGCCTGTCGACCTCGCGGCTCGCGAAGAACGCGGCGCGGGCCCCCAGGTCGTCGAAGCCGAGCATGACGGAGGCGTGGAAGCGCTGATCCGAGGGGTTGTCGTGGGCGACGTCCGGCGTGTCCCAGAGCTTCTCGTTCCAGGGCAGGAACGTCTGGGTCCGCAGCTCCCGGAGCGCGCCGGTGCCGGCGAGCGCGGGCGCGAGCTCTCGGGTGACGAACGTGCGGAAGGCGCGTCCGCCGACGTCCGGCCGCCTCCGCAGGTAGACGAGGGCGCGCGCACCCGGCCTTCGGCCGGGCTCCGCCACGTCGTACCACCGGGCGGAGTACGGCGGCCCCGCATACAGAAGCGTGCGCCGGAAGACGTTGATCTCGTCTGTGAACGCCAGCCTGGTCTGCGCGCGACCCCGCAGCGGCGAGAGGACCGACCGGAACGTGACCTCGGCCACGCCGTCGATCCTCCGGTCTGCGGGGATCGCCGTCTCGACGCCTCGCGTCTCGGGCCAGAGTCCGGGATTGCGCTCGGCGAGGTGGATCTGCCGGTATTCCTCGAGCCCCGGGGTCGCCGAGATGATCCCGGAGTGCGGATCCCTCCAGTAGTCCATGCCGGTCTGGCGCGGCTGGTCGGTGCGGACCCACAGCAGGATCGATGACGCGAGGGGCTTCCTCTGATAGGGGGCGCTCATGTGGTCATTCCTCTCAGTGACTCGGGATGCCGGTCAGTGGGCGAGGAAGCCGACGGCGACGGGCGCGAACTGCTGGTGGAACTGGAAGATGCCGCCGTGTCCGGAGTCGCGGTAGATGACCAGCTCGGATCCCTCGATACGGCGGTGCAGGTCTTCCGAGAGCACGGAGGGCACCATGCGGTCGTTGTCGCCGTTCGCGATGAGGGTGGGCTGGGTGATCTTCGAGAGGTCGGCCGGCGCCGAGCGCCCCCACCTCTTGATCGCCTTCAGCTGCGTGCGGAACGCCTTCGTCGTGATGGAAGCGTCGCGGTCGACGGTGCGCTCCTGGAGACGCTTCACGAAGGCCTTGGCCGCGGGCTTGCCGGTGGCGTTGCGGTTGAAGAAGAGGAATTCCTTCGGGTCGGACCGCGTCAGCGTGGCGCGCAGGATGTCGTAGTACGTGGTGCCCGCCACCTTGTCGATGTCCTTGCCGCCGGCGGGGCCGGTGCCGGTGAGGACGAGCTTGCGCACGAGCTCGGGGTGCGCGACGACGAGCGCCTGTGCGACCATGCCGCCGAGCGAGAAGGCGAAGACGTCGATCTTGTCGAAACCGAGTCCGCGGATGAATGAGTAGGCATCATCGGCCATGGCTTCGACGCTGTCGGGCACCTCGCCGGTCGAGGCGCCGACGCCGCGGTTGTCGAAGGTGATGACGTGGTGATCCTTCGCGATGGGATCGACGATGCGCGGATCCCAGTTATCGAGGGTCGCGGCCAGATGGACGAAGAAGACGACGGGGACACCGCCCTTCGGCCCCAGCTCGCGGTAGGCGAACGTGACCCCGCCCGCGGAGAGGGTGCGGGTCGGTGCCTGCGCATACGACGTGATGACCGGGTCGCTGCTCGTGGTGCTCATGATGGTCTCCTTCGGAATCCTGCGAAGTCGGGTGCGTCGGCGCCGGATCTGACGTCGAGTTCACTCAAGTATGAGTGCACTCAGTAATAATGTCAATGGCTGCCCGAACGTGCGGGAGTCGGGGGGCCGGCTCCGGGTTCGCGAGCTTGTGTCTTCCCGGGCCGCCTAGGGTTGTTGGGTGAGCTCCCCCTCGTCCCGACCCCTCTGGCAGGGGCGAGCGCTCGCCCTCGTGGGCATCGTGCTGTTCGCCTTCTCATTGCGCTCGGCGGTCGCCTCACTGTCGCCCCTGTACGACCACATCGCGGTCGACTTCGACGTCCCGGCAGCGGTGATCGGCCTCATCGGCACCGCACCGCCGGTCTGCTACGCCGTGTTCGGACTCCTCACGCCGGCCCTGGAACGGCGGTTCGGGCTCGAACGGCTGGCGGTCGTGGCGATGGTCGTCGTGGCGATCGGGCTGGTCGTCCGCAGCCTCGCACCGGGCGCCGGACTGCTGCTCGCCGGCACGGCTCTGATCTTCGCCGCCGTGGGCGTGGGCAACATCCTGCTCCCGCCGCTCGTGAAGCGGTACTTCCCCGACCGTGTCGGTCTGATGACGACCGTCTTCTCGACGACGATGGCGCTCGCGACGTTCCTGCCTCCCCTCGTGGCGGTGCCGGTCGCGGATGCCACGGACTGGCACGTCTCGCTGGGGCTCTGGGCCTTCTTCGCGCTGGTGGCCACCGTGCCCTGGATCGGGCTGGCCCTGCGCCACGCGGCCGCCGAGAAGAGCCGCGCTGCAGCGGCCTCGGACGACGACATCGAGCAGCCGAGTCCGCGTGTGTTCGGACGCATGTGGCGGTTGCCGATCGCCTGGGCGCTGCTCGTGGGCTTCGCCGTGTCGAGCACCCTCGCCTACACGGCGTTCGCGTGGTTGCCGACGATCCTCGTCGACATCGCGGGCGTCACGCCCGCGATGGCCGGCGTGCTGCTGGCGCTGTTCGGGTTCATGGGCCTGCCTGCGTCGCTGGCGGTGCCCCTGCTGGTCACGCGGGCCCACGCGACGCGCGTGCTGTTCGGCGTCGCTGTCGGGACGGGCTTCGCCGGCATCGCCGGGCTGCTCTTCGTCCCGACCGTCGCCCCGTGGCTGTGGGTCGCGCTCTTCGGCCTCGCCCCGCTGCTGTTCCCCATGATCCTGGTGCTCCTGGGCCTGCGCACGCGCACGCACGAGGGCGCGGTCGCGCTCAGCGGCTTCGTGCAGAGCGGCGGCTACGCGATCGCGGCGCTCTTCCCCGTCGGCATCGGGCTCCTCCACGATGCGACCGACTCGTGGACCGTGCCGCTCATCGTGCTCGCCGCCGTGGTCGCCGCGGCGATCCCCGCCGGCGTCGTGGCGGCGCAGCCGCACACCGTCGAGGATGACTGGGAGCGGCGACACGGCGCCTGGTGAGGCATCCCGTGGCCGGCGTCGGGGCCGCGTTCGTACGGCCCCACCCGCGCTCGCACACTCTCCGCGCGAGCGCGGAGAGTGCAGGGCTCGCCCGCGCACTCAGCGCACGGCGAGAAGTCGCGCACGCACGAGCGCACGGCGAGAAGTCGCGCACGCAAGAAGCGCACGGCGGAGTGCAGCAGACCTCGATCGGTCAGATCACCGAAACGGTGACCGCGGTGCGAGCGGTTACGCCTGCGACGACGAGACGGGCGAGGTCTCGTCCTCGTCTTCGTCGTTGTACTGGTCGGCCCACTTGTCGACGAACTCGTCGTCATGGTGACCGAGCTCGCGCTCGAGTGCCGAGTAGTTCACGTTGTACGTGTCGTACTTCAGCTCACGGGCGATCTTGGTGTGCTTCGCCTTCTGACGGCCACGCCCCATGCGAGACCCCCTCATTTAAGGTCGCGGGCTATTCTGCGGGCTCTGGGCCGCGCAAACCCGGGCATTCACGAATCCGGCTTCGAACCGGTAAGAGTAGCATTCAGGATAACACGGAGCCCCGGTAACCCGGCGGCTGCGGCCCCACCGGCGTAGGAGGAGTGCGGACATATGACCGATGAGGCATCCGAACCCGAAGGCGATGCGACGAGCAACGAGAGCCTCCGCGGCGCCGTGATCGCGGGAGTGATCCCCGACCAGTCGCCGCGCGTCCTCAAAGAGGCCGCCCGCTACGCGAAGCTGTTCCAGGCGCCGCTCGTCGTCGTCCACGTCGACGTGACGCGCTTCGTCACCTACGAGGACCCCGACGGGTACGTCCACTCTGCGCCGATCGACATCAACATCGCGGCGGGCGAGGGTGAGCTGGCGAAGGTGCAGGATGCCGCGGCATCCGTTCTCGGCGATGCCGGGCCGCACTGGACCGTCCGCCAGCTGGTCGGCGACCCCGCGATGGCGATCAAGCACTTCGCCGACGAGATCGACGCCCGGTTGATCGTCGTCGGCACGCGCAAGCGCGGCTTCGGCGAGTCGGTCCGCGAGTTCTTCACCGGCTCGGTCGGCGCGCGCCTGGCGCACCGGCAGCACCGCTCGATCCTGATCGTGCCGCTCGGTGAGCCTGTGCCCGACGACGAGGAGATCTGGCCCGCCTGAGCAGGCAGCCGCACGACGCAGAAGGGTGGTCCCGCCGACGGCGGGACCACCCTTCGCGCTTCCGAGGAGACTGCGGAGCAGGATGCCGCGGCTCAGCCGCGCAGCGTGCGCGTGATGTCGCGGGCGACGCGGTCGAGTTCGCTCGCGACCTGGTCGACGAGGGAGGCGGCGAGCTCGCCGCCCCGCGCCACGTGCACACGGACGTCGCCGCGGACGTTCGCGCGGAACTCGTTGACCGCGGCGTCGAGCCGCTGCATCTGCTCGCGGCTCTGCACGCGCGGGTCGTCCTCGCGGGACGGCTGCGGCGTCGTCTTGCGCTCCTCGCGAGAGGCCGCAGCCAGGTCGGCGCGCAGGCTCTTCATCGCCTCGCGGACGCTTCCGCGCACCTCGTCGGCGATGAGCCGCACCGAGTCGGCCAGCCCGGCCTCGATGCCCTCGAGGTCCCCCGCGCGCGACTGCACCTCGGCGTGGCCGGCCTCGGTGATCGCGTACACGGTCTTGCGGCCCTCGACGGACTTGGTCACGAGCCCCTCCTCTTCGAGCTTGGCCAGACGTGGGTAGATGGTGCCGGCGCTGGGCGTGTACGTGCCCCCGGTGCGGTCGGACAGGGCCTGCATGATGTCGTAGCCGTGGCGCGGCCCTTCATCGAGCAGGTTCAGCAGGTACAGGCGCAGATCGCCGTGCGAGAAGACCGGAGTCATCACACTTCTCCTCGGTCGAAGCCGGCCGCCGCTTCGCGCGCGGTCGACTCGTCGACCGCGGCCGCGCCGGGAGCGGCGTCGGGTGCGGACGTGGTGACGGGCTCGACTGCCGGGGCGTCGGCCTCTGTCACCGGGGTGGCCGCGCGGCGCAGCACCGTGATGTCGCCCGACACGCTGTGCGCGCGGACGTCGGCGAAGCTGCCGCTCAGCTCGCCGACCGAGCCGGCGTAGTTCGTGGTCGGTCCCGTCCCGTTGCCGCGGCGCACGACGCCGTCGACCTGGACGCGGCCGCTGACGCTGCGGATGACGTAGTTGGCCGGGTAGCCCTCGTCGAGCCGCACGGTCGCGCTGCCGCTCACGGTGTTGATGCCGACCGAGAGGATGTCGCCGGTCGAGTCGACCAGCACAGCGCCCGACACCGTGTCGATGGTGGCCTTGCGCAGCGTGCCCGTCGCGGCGACGTCGCCCGAGACGCTGTTGGCATTCAGTGCGCCGACGAGTTCGCGCACCTGCACGTCGCCCGACACCGCGTTGACCGAGAGGTCGCCCGTGAGGCCGTCGACGATGATGTCGCCCGAGACGGTGTTGAGCGACGCGTCGCCGCGCAGGCCCGAGACGAGGGCGCTGGCGCTGACGACTCCGAGGGTCAGCGCGACATCACGGGGGACCGCGACGCTGATCTCGGCCTTGGGGCCGCCGGCACCGAAGTTGCGGAACACCTCGAGGAAGTTGTCCCAGCGCAGCTGCGGGTGGTCGATCTCGACGTGATCCTCGGCGACCTCGATGCGGAGGTCCTTGACGGTGACGTCGTGCACTTCGATGCGGATGCCGGGCTCGTCGTGGGCGATCACGTCGATCTGTCCGCCGACGAGTCCGATCTTGAGCGTGCGCACGGTCTCGATGTCGATGACGCGCGTCTCGCCCGGGTGGATGATCCACTTCTCCAGGGTCATGACTGTTTCTCCTGCGTATCTCTGGGGTGATCCATGTCGCGATATATCGCGTATCAGGAGAGTAACACGATATATCGCGACTGCGTCAAGCGTGGAGTGGATTTCCAGGTTGACATTGCCGCTACGTCAACCTTTAGCGTGGTGAGCGAACCACGAGAGGAGGAGTGACATGGACGAGCAGGAGTGGTCGATCCAGCAGATCGCGAAGCTGGCGGGCACCACCAGTCGGACGCTCCGCCACTACGGCGACATCGGGCTGCTCCCGCCCTCGAGCATCGGCCACAACGGCTACCGGCACTACGACCGGACGGCGCTCGTACGGCTGCAGCGCATCCTGCTGCTGCGGGAGCTCGGACTGGGGCTCCCTCAGATCGCCGACGTGCTCGAGCGCGAGACCGGCGAGGAGTCGGCTCTCGAGGCCCATCTGGCATGGCTCCGTCAGGAGCAGGACCGGCTGACGCGACAGATCGCGTCGGTGCAGAACACCATCGATGCACTGAGAGGAGGTGAAGGACTGATGGCAGAGGACATGTTCGACGGCTTCGACCACACGCAGTACAAGGACGAGGTCGAGCAGCGCTGGGGAAAGAAGGCGTACGCCGACAGCGACCGCTGGTGGCGCGCGATGAGCGCCGACGAGAAGGCCGCGTGGCAGCAGCGCGTCGCCGACCTCGGCCGGGATTGGATCGCGGCCGCGGAGGCCGGGATCGCCCCCGACAGCGACGAGGCCCAGGCGCTCGCGAAGCGCCACGTCGAGTGGCTGACCGGGATCCCGGGAACGCCGGCCGCTGCGGCCGGCTCCGGCGGCGGAGACATCAAGGGCTACGTGCTCGGTCTCGGCGAGATGTACGTGGCAGACCCCCGCTTCGGCGCGAACTACGCGACGAGCGAGGGCGGCACCGGCGGCGCCGAGTTCGTCCGCGACGCGCTCCGCGTGTACGCGGAGGCGCAGCTCTAGTTTCGCAGAGAGCCCCCACAAGACAGACGGATGCCGCGGCCCACTCCGGCCGCGGCATCCGCTGTCTTCACATCTGTGGTGCAGATCAGGTGTTGCGGTTCCCGCTGATCACTCTGAACAGGAATGCGATCAGCGCGATGACTCCGACGATGATGGCCACCCACAGCAGCCAGCTCAGTGCGGAGTTGAGGCCGCCGACGATCGCGAGCACGATCGCGACGACGATGATGATGATCAGGGCGAGGTTCATAGGAAGTTCTCCTTCTGCGTCGTCGATGCACGGGATGCATCGCATGCCTCGTGGGCATGAACCGAGATTGGCACCACGCCGTCGCCGCCCCCAGGGGGTTGACGACGCTGCTTTTCCGGTGATACGTGGGGCGGCCGCACGGCGGGTGAGGCGGAGCGGCGAGGATGTCAAGCCCCATGAGAGCATTCGTGCCCACCCGTATTTTCGCCGTCATGAGCACATCCCCGTCCACTGATCCGACGACCGCCCATCACGACGGCTCCTTCCCCCCGCAGGAGCAGGAGCAGCCCGGCCTGACGGACGAGACGAGCCCCGAACCGGACCACGGCGAGCGCTCGTATCGGGGCTCGCTGCGCCTCGCGGAGCGCCGGGCCCTCATCACGGGCGGCGATTCCGGCATCGGCCGCGCCGTGGCCATCGCGTTCGCGCGGGAGGGTGCCGACGTCGCGCTGACGTACCTCCCCGAGGAGCAGGAAGACGCCGACGAGACCGCCCGCTGGGTCACCGAGGCCGGTGCTCGTGCTCTGCCGATCTCGGGCGACCTGCGCGAGGAGGACTTCTGCGCCGACATCGTCGATCGTGCCGTCGGCGAGTTCGGCGGCCTCGATGTGCTCGTGCTCAACGCGGCATACCAGAAGGACCGCGACGGCATCGAGAAGATGGAGACCGCCGAGTGGGACCGCGTGTTCCGCACCAATCTGTATGCGCAGATGTTCACCGTGCGCGCGGCGGTGCCGCACCTCGAGCCCGGGTCGTCGATCATCGTGACGACCTCGATCCAGGCGTTCAACCCCTCGCCGGGGCTGATCGACTACGCCATGACCAAAGCCGCGCAAGTCGCCTTCATCAAGGCGCTTGCGCAGGAGCTGGGCCCGAAGGGCATCCGCGTGAACGGCGTCGCCCCGGGACCCATCTGGACACCGCTCATCCCGGCGACGGGGTGGGATGCCGAGCGCCTCGAGTCGTTCGGCCAAGACACGCCCCTGGGCAGGGCGGGACAGCCCGCCGAGCTCGCCGGTGCCTACGTCTACCTGGCGAGCGACGACGCGACGTACACGTCGGGCGCGATCCTGCCGGTCACCGGGGGCAAGGGCCTGTGACATCCGCCCACGAGGCGGTGACCGAAGGAGGAAGCCATGCCAGGACGACGCGGGTCCAGCCTCAAGGACCGCGACATGTACGAGGAGCTCCGCGACGAGGGCGCCTCGAAGGAGAAGGCCGCCCGCATCTCGAACGCGGCGGCCAGCCAGGGCCGCAAGACGGTCGGCCGGCGGGGCGCGAACGCGAAGGACTACGACGACCGCACCGTGCCCGAGCTGCGCAAGCGAGCCAAGGAGCTCGGCCTCAAGGGCTACTCGGGGAAGAAGAAGTCCGAGCTCATCTCGATGATCCGCAACCACTGACGACGTGGTCGCCGGTCCCGCCGCCGAGCCGGTCGAGGGCCGCTCCGGCGGGACCGGCGATCCGGGTAGCGTGAGCGGATGGCGAAACTCGTCCGCTCGCGGCCTTACGAGGATCCGGGTTTTCGCCGACTGCGCGCGGGATCCGGCTTCCGCTACGTCGATGCGAAGGGCCGCGCTCCGGGGCCCCGGCATCTCGCCCGCATCCAGGCGCTGGTGATCCCGCCCGCCTGGCAGGACGTCTGGATCAGCGCGCGCCCCGACGGGCACATCCAAGCCGTCGGCGTCGATGACGCCGGCCGCCGGCAGTACCTCTACCACCCCGACTGGACGGCGGGCCGGGACCGCGGAAAGTTCTCGCGGGCGCTCGCGCTCGCCGAGGCGCTACCGCGCGCGCGAGCGCGGGTCACGACCTCCCTGCGGCGCGACGCCCTCGACCGCGAGCGGGTGCTGGCGGTCGCGTTCCGGCTCCTGGACGACGCGGCGCCGCGTATCGGATCCGAGCGCTACCTCGCCGCGCACGGCAGCCGCGGTCTTACGACGCTGCAGCGGCGCGACGCCTCGGTGCAGGCATCCGTCGTGTCGCTGTCGTTCCCCGGCAAGAGCGGCAAGCGGCAGCTGCTCGAGATCGACGACGCCGACCTCGCCCCCGCCATCGAACTGCTGGCCGCGGGGCGCTCCCGCTCACCGCTGCTCGCATGGCAGCGCGGCGGGCGCCGGGTGCCGCTCACGCCGGCCGAGGTCAATGCGTACGTGCGATCGCTCACCGGAGGCCGGTTCACGGCGAAGGACTTCCGCACCCTTCGCGGCACCATCCTCGCGGCCGACGCTCTGGCGCGCATCGGCACGGTCGACACGAAGACCGACCTCAAGCGGGCCGAGATGCTCGCAGTGCGGTCGACGGCCGAGGCGCTCGGCAACACACCGGCGGTCGCGCGCGGCTCGTACATCGACCCGCGCGTGTTCGCCCGTTATCGCGACGGGCACCTGCTCGATCTGTCGATCACCCCCGAGTCCGCCATCCGCGGCCTGCTCCGCCCCGGCCGCTGAGCCCCGGTCGCGGTCGCTGAGCCCCGGTCGCGGTCGCTGAGCCTGTCGAAGCGCCGTTCGACAGGCTCAGCGACTTCGGGCGCCGGAGTAGCGTGAGGGGATGCCGCAGCCCGTCGACCCGCGCGTGCTCGGAGTCACCGTGGCGGGTGGGGCGATCGGCGTCTTCGCGCGTGCGCTCGTGGTCGCACCCGTCGACGATCCCGCTGCGGTGCCGTGGGTGACGCTGGGCATCAACGTCGCCGGATCCCTGATCCTGGGGATCGTCGTCGGCTGGCTCGACGACCGCAGTCCACTCGCCCGTGCGTTCCTCGGCACAGGGATCATGGGCGGGTTCACGACCTACAGCGCGTTCGCCGTCGCGACGGCGCTGTGGGTCACGACGCCGTGGCTCGCGGTGGGGCTGGCCGCGGCATCCGTCGTCGCAGGTGTCGGGGGAGCGCTCGCCGGACTCTTCCTCGGACGCCGGATCTCGGACCGGCCAGGCGCGATCGAGCTCCCCGAGGACGCCGAGTGAGCCTCTGGCTGCTGCTCGCCGCGCTCGCCGGCGGCGTGGGCGCCGGACTCCGCTATGTCGTCGACCGGCTGCTCACGCCGGCGAGCGGCATGCGGTTCCCGTGGGGCATCCTCGTGGTGAACGTCTCGGGGTCCTTCGCCCTCGGGGTGATCACCGGGCTCGGTGCCGCCATCGCCCCCGAGCTGTCGCTGGTGCTCGGGCTCGGCCTGCTCGGCGGCTACACGACCTTCAGCACGGTCTCCGTCGAGACGGTGCTGCTCGCCCAGCGGAAGCGCCGGAGGGATGCCGCCCTCAACCTGTTCGGCACCCTCGCGCTCGCGGTGCTCGCCGCGGGCCTCGGACTCCTGCTCGGCGGGGGGATCGCGGCGCCCTGAGCGCAGGCGGGTTCAGGAATCTCATATGAGAACCGCATGAAATACTGACAGCCGATACATCTCCGTATCGTGCGGGCTCCCGCATCCCTTGCACCACCACACCAGCGAAGGCCTCCGTGTGTCGAACCTCGCCGTCCTGAGTCTCAAGAACCGCGCTCTGATCGCTCTGATCACGATCGTCGCCGCCATCTTCGGCGGACTCGCGCTCACGAACCTCAAGCAAGAGCTCATCCCCTCGATCGAGTTCCCCGCACTCATCGTCGTCTCCACCTACCCGGGGGCGTCGCCCGAGGTCGTGAGCAACGACGTGTCGGTGCCCATCGAGACCGCGATCCAGGGTGTTCCTGGGCTCGAGTCGTCGAGCGCCACGAGCACCACGAACGCCTCGATCGTGCAGGCGTCCTTCACCTACGGCACCGACCTCGCGACCGCCGAGCAGAAGATGACGCAGGCGATCAACCGCATCAAGAGCCAGCTGCCCGAGGGCGTCGATCCGAACGTCATCTCGGCGAGCATCGACGACTTCCCGGTGATCCAGCTGGCGGTGACCGGCTACGACGACGAAGCGACGATCCAGGCACAGCTCGAGGCATCCGTCGTCCCCGATCTCGAGGATGTGGAAGGCGTCAACGCCGCCCAGATCGTCGGCGGCGTCGGCCAGCGCGTCACGATCACGCCCGACCAGGCCGAGCTCGCCGCCTCCGGCTACACCCAGCAGGCGATCCGCGATGCGCTCGACCAGAACGGCGTGCTCTTTCCCGGCGGTGAGGTCACCGAGAACGACGAGACGCTCACGGTGCAGACCGGCTCGAAGATCACGTCGGTCGACGAGATCGCGGCGCTGCCCCTCGTGCCCTCGACGGCCGACCAGTTCCAGGGCGGCGCGGCGACGATCGCAGATGTCGCGACCGTCGTCGAAGAGGCCGACCCGGTCACCACGGTCTCGCGCGTGAACGGCGAGCCCGCCCTGACCATCGCGGTCACGAAGCTCCCTTCGGCGAACACCGTCGACGTGTCGCGCGGCGTGCTCGCGATCCTTCCCGACCTCGAGGACTCGCTCGACGGTGCCGAGTTCACCGTCGTCTTCGACCAGGCCCCCTACATCCAGGAGTCGATCGACACGCTCGCGAAGGAGGGCCTGCTCGGCCTCGTCTTCGCGGTGCTCGTGATCTTCGTCTTCCTGCTGTCGGTGCGCTCGACCCTCGTCGCGGCGATCTCGATCCCGACGAGCCTGCTCATCACCTTCATCGGCCTCCAGGCGTTCGGCTACTCCTTGAACATCCTGACGCTCGGTGCGATCACGATTGCGATCGGGCGCGTGGTCGACGACTCCATCGTCGTGATCGAGAACATCAAGAGGCATTACGTCGGCGATGCCGGCAAGATGACCGCCATCCTGCGCGGCGTGCGCGAGGTGGCCTCGGCCATCACGGCGTCGACGATCGTGACCGTCGCGGTATTCCTGCCGATCGCGTTCGTCGGCGACGTCACGGGCGAGCTCTTCCGCCCCTTCGCGATGACGGTCACGATCGCCATGACCGCGTCGCTGTTCGTCGCGCTGACCATCGTGCCGGTGCTCGCCTACTGGTTCCTCAAGCCCGGCAAGCCGATCCTCGACGCCGAGGGCGTCGCCATCGACCCCGAGGACCCGGCCGCCCCGCCCAGCCGTCTGCAGAAGGCGTACCTGCCGATCCTCCGGTGGACGCTGCGGCACTCGTGGATCACGCTCGGACTGGCGGTGCTGGTGCTCGTGGGCACGATCGCCGCGGCCCCGTTCATGAAGACGAACTTCCTGGGCGACTCGGGCCAGAACACCTTCACCATGACGCAGGACATCGGCGCCGCGCCCTCGCTGGAAGCCGAGAGCGCTGCCGCAGAGCAGGTCGAGGAGGTGCTCCTCGGCATCGACGGCATCGAGACGGTGCAGGTGTCGATCGGCTCGAGCGGCTCCGCCCTGCGCGACGCGTTCTCGGGCGGCGGCAGCGGCATCACCTACTCGATCACGACCGACCCGGATGTCGACCAGGTGGCGCTGCGCGAAGAGGTGCAGGCGGCCGTCGCCGACCTCGACGACGCCGGTGAGATCACGGTCGCCGCCGGCGGCGGCGGCTTCGGCTCGACGGACATCGCGATCGACGTGACGGCCCCCGACTCCGACACGCTGCAGACGGCGACGGATGCCGTCATCGCGGCCGTCGACGGCCAGGAGGGCGTCGGCCAGGTCACGAGCAACCTGGCGGCGTCGCTGCCCTACATCGCCGTGACCGTCGATCGCGACAAGGCCGCCCAGCTCGGCCTGTCGGAGGTCGCCGTCGGCGCGCTGGTGTCGAACACGATGCAGCCGCAGTCCATCGGCACGGTCGAGATCGACGACACGTCGCTGACGGTCTACCTCGCGGCGTCCGAGACGCCCGCGTCGCTCGACGAGCTGCGTCAGCTGCAGGTGCCGAGTGCCACCGGCCCGATCGCGCTCGAAGAGGTCGCGACGGTCGAGGAGAGCGAAGGCCCCACGTCGATCACGACCGAGGCGGGCAAGCGCACGTCGACCGTCACGGTCACCCCGTCGACCGACGACCTCGCGACCGCGTCCGCCTCGGTGACGACCGCCCTGGCCGACGCCGACCTGCCCGCGTCGGCCGACGCGACGCTCGGCGGCGTCGTGACGCAGCAGCAGGATGCGTTCTCGCAGCTCGGCCTCGCCCTGCTCGCCGCGATCCTCATCGTCTACATCGTGATGGTGGCGACGTTCAAGTCGCTGCGCCAGCCGCTGCTGCTGCTCGTCTCGGTGCCGTTCGCGGCGACGGGAGCGATCCTCCTGCAGATCATCACGGGCGTACCGCTCGGCGTCGCCTCGCTCATCGGCGTGCTGATGCTCATCGGCATCGTGGTGACGAACGCCATCGTGCTCGTGGACCTCGTGAACCAGTACCGCGAGAAGGGCCTCACGGCGCACGACGCGACCGTCGCCGGGGGCTCGCGGCGTCTGCGCCCCATCCTCATGACGGCCCTCGCCACGATCTTCGCCCTCACGCCCATGGCGCTCGGGATCACCGGCCAGGGCGGCTTCATCTCGCAGCCGCTCGCGATCGTCGTGATCGGCGGCCTGGTGTCGTCGACCGTCCTGACGCTGCTCGTGCTGCCGACGCTGTACAACCTCGTCGAGGGCGCGAAGGAGCGGCGCGCAGCGCGTCGCCGCGGCACCGACGGCGGTGCCGACGGCGGGACGGCTCCCGAGGGTGAGGGCCCGGGCGACGGGACGGATGCCGAGACCCAGCGCGAGCTCGTCGGCGCCGGTGTCGGTGCGGGCCTCGGTGCGGCTGGCGTCGGCGAGGCGGGTGCCGGTGCCGCCGGTGCCGGTG
>NZ_DATCVK010000024.1:0-13880 GCF_036566905.1 Microbacterium sp.
AGCGCGCCGGCCCCCGGATGCTGCTGCCCTTGCTCGAGCGCACCCTCGAGCGCGCCGGAAACGTCGCCGCGGCCCTCGAGTTGCGCGGTTTCGCGGGGCGCGGGCTCGACGGCGACTGCCTCGCGCCCGTCGAGGCTCACGACGTCGAGATCGGCTACGGCGGACGGTCGGATGCCGGCATCCGGCTTCCTTCGGCACTGGCGCTCGAGGCCGGCACGCTGATGCTCGTGGCGGGGGCGACGGGTTCGGGCAAGTCGACCCTGCTGCGCGGGATCGCCGGCCTGCACGTGCACACCGACGGCGGCTGGATCGCGGGATCGCTCAGCGTGGTGGGGCACGAGCGCAGCGTGGTGCCGCCCCGCGACCTGGCGCAGCGCGTGGGCGTGGTGCTGCAGCATCCGCGCGAGGCGTTCGCGACGGAGCGCGTGCGCGACGAGATCGGCCTGTCGCTCGAGCTGCGCGGTGTCGCGCCGGTGATCGCGGCGGCGCGGGTGGCCGAGGTCGCCGACCGCGTGGGGGTGATCGCACTGCTCGACCGGCCGACGCGCGGCCTGTCGGCGGGGGAGGCGACGCTCGTCGCCATCGCGGCGGCCATCGTGGAGCACCCGATCCTCCTCCTGATCGACGAACCGCTGGCCGACCTCGACGCTGCCGCGCGCACGCGCATCGCGCGGCTGCTGGACGCCCTCGCGCACGAGGCGGGGATGTGCGTGATCGTGGCCGAGCATCGCACCGCGCCGCTGGCGGGCATCGCCGACACCGTCGTACGGATCGACGGCGGTGCGGTCCTGGTCGGGGATGCCGCCGACGAGGAGAGGTCGTCGCCGGGCCGTGCGGTCGTGGCACCGGATTCTGCCGAGGATGGTTCGTCGGCGCTGGGTGGAAACGCATCTGATTCAGGGCGCAGCGCAGGCGTTCGGGGCGCACCGCTGACGCCCCAGACGCACGGCACGCGCCCCGAACCCCGAGACACGAGGATGATCTCGGTGCGCGAGCCGTCGGCGCAGCCCGTGCTGCGAGCCCGCGGCATCACCGTGAGCCATCGCGGCACCGTGGCGGTGTCGGTGGCGGATCTCGACCTGTACGCGGGTGAGATCGTCGCACTCGTCGGGCCCAACGGCGCCGGCAAGTCGAGCCTGCTCGCGGCGCTGGCCCTGCCCGATCGGCGGATGCGGGTCGAGACGTCGGGGCGCGTCGCGCTGGTGCCGGATGCCTCCGACGACCTGTTCATCTCTGACACCGTCGCCGCAGAGTGCCGTCGCGCCGACCGGCGCGCGTCGCGACGTGCCGCGCGCAGCGACCACGAGGTCCTCGCCCCGGGCCTGGAAACGTCGGCTCAGGGCGGAACGACGAGCGCGACGGGACGACGCCCTGACACCCTCGACGACTCGACCGCGGCCAGGTTCGCGGGCTTCCTCGGCATCCACCCCGATGGGCCGGAGTTCACGGCGCGGCTGGCGCGGCATCCGCGCGATCTGTCGGTCGGCGAGCGCCGCTGCCTCGCCCTCGCCATCCAGCTCGCGGGAGCTCCCGAGGTGTTGCTCGTCGACGAGCCGACGCGCGGTCTTGATCCCGCCGCACGCGCGATGGTGTGGGCGGCGCTGCTCACGCTCGCCCACGCGGGCACGGCGGTGCTCGTGGCGTCCCACGAGCCCGACATCGCCGGTCTCGCCGACCGTGTGCTCGAGATGCGTGACGGCGTGCTCGGGGCGGTCGACGTGCGAGCGCCCGGCGCAGCCGGCGCTGCCCGGGACCTCGCCGTGCCCACCGACCTCGTGCAGGAGCCGGTTGCTCTTCCCGCGGCCGCCGCCATCCCCGCCCGCGTGAGCGCCGCGATCTCCGCCGCCGCCCCTGTCGACGGGCAGATCCGTGGACCTCGACGCACCCCCGCGTCACCGATCGAAGGCTCCGGCCCCGACGCGCTCGGCCCGACCGGTCGTCGCTCCCGCCTCGCTCGGGCGCGCTTCGGCAGGCTTCCTCTGGTCGCCCTCCTCGCCGCCAACCTCGTCGCCCTCGGGGCGTTCTGCTGGCCGCTCGTCGCAACCGCCGTGCCGGAGCAGGCGTACGCCGCGGTGCCGATCGCGGCTCTCGCCCTGGCGCCGCTCGCGATGCTCGTCGTGGTGGCGACGCTCGACGGCACAGTGCGCTCGGCCCACATGCTCGCTCTGCTCGGCACGCTCGCCGCGATCGGGGCGGCGGTGCGCATCGCCGGCACCGGGGTCGGCGGGGTCGAGGCGGTCTTCATCCTGCTGATCCTCGCCGGCCGCGCGTACGGAGCGCGTTTCGGCATGCTCCTCGGCATGGCGACCATCGCCCTGTCCACGGTGATCACCGGCACATTCGGGCCGTGGACGCCCTTCCAGATGTTCGCGTGCGCGTGGGTCGGGGCCGTCGCCGGGCTGCTGCCGCGCCGGCTCTCGCCCGCCGCCGAGATCGCGCTGCTCTGCGTCTACGGCGTCATCGCCTCGTACGTCTTCGGCCTGCTGATGAACCTGTGGTTCTGGCCGTTCGCCGTGGGCTACGGCACCGGCATCTCTTACGATGGCGCGGCGCCGCTGGAGGTGAACCTGTCGAGCTTCCTGCTGTACTCGCTGGTGACGTCGACGCTCAGCTGGGACACCCTCCGCGCGATCACGACCGTCGTGGGCCTGATCGTGGTGGGCCGGCCGATCCTCGCCGCGCTGCGCCGCGCCAAGCCGCTGGCGCCGCACCGGCAGCCCGCCTCCGCTCCGCGAGAGCGGGCGTCTGCTCTATCGTGAAGGTCACGTGCCAGGAGGAGCCCACGTGACCACAGCGATCCCCTCGACCCCGACGCCGACGCCGACGCCGACGCCTCTCATCGGCGCCTACGTGCCCGAGATCATCTCGCTCGCGAAGCGCGGACTGTTCTGGGCGGTCCTCTACGGGCTGTTCGCGCGCGGCTCGCAGGGTGGCTGCGTCACCGCCACCGACGCCGCGGCGACCTGCTACACCGCGACACTCGATCCGTCGCCGGTGGTGTGGCTCACGATGGCTGTCGTCTTCGTCATCTCGCTGGGTCGAGCCTCTCGGGCCACCGACACCACCATCGTCACGCGCGTGCTCCGGCGGGCCGCCACCGCGATGTGGGTCCTCCCGGTCCTCGCGGCGGTGATCGGCCTCGTGGCCTTCTTCACCGCCGATCCGGCCGTCTGGGTGCACACCACGCCGCCTCCGAGCGTCACCGTCGAGATCACCACGGAGTGACATGACGGATGCCGCGTCCCGCGGCATCCGCTCTCCTTCACGTGTCGGGTCAGACCGAGAAGTACTTCGCCTCGGGGTGGTGGAACACGAAGGCGTCGGTGGACTGCTCGGGGTGCAGCTGCAGCTCCTCGCTGAGCTCGACGCCCATGCGCTCGGGGCGGAGGAGTTCGACGACCTTGCGGCGGTCCTCCATGTCGGGGCACGCGGGGTAGCCGAGCGAGAATCGCGCACCGCGGTACTCGAGCTTGAACAGCCCGGCCGTCTCGGTCGGATCCTCGTGCGAGAAGCCGAGCTCGGACCGGATACGGGCGTGCCAGAATTCTGCGAGCGCCTCGGTCAGCTGCATCACGAGGCCGTTGAGCTCGTAGTAGTCGCGGTACTTGTCCTCCGCGAAGAGCTTGGCGGTCACCGAGTCGATGTGCGCGCCCGCCGTCACGAGCTGCACGGGGAGCACGTCGACGGCGCCCGACTCGCGCGAGCGGACGAAGTCGGCGAGGCACAGGTGGCGGTCCCGGCGCTGGCGCGGGAAGTGGAAGCGCAGGCGGTCGGTGCCGATCTCGCCGCCGGAGCCGCCGTCGGGCGCGAGCAGGCCCGCGGCACCCAGGGCGCCCGACGCATCGTCGCCGTGGTGCAGAACGACGACGTCGTTGCCGTCCGACACGACCGGGAAGTAGCCGTATGCGACGGACGCGTCGAGCATGCCCTCGCCGAGGATGCGGTCGAGCCAGTAGCGCAGCCGCGGCCGCCCCTCGGTGTCGACGAGCTGCTCGTACGACGCGCCGTCCTCGCCGCGGCCGGGCTTCAGGCCCCACTGCCCCATGAACGTCGCACGCTCGTCGAGGAAGGCGGCGTAGTCGTGCAGCGCGATGCCGCGGACGATGCGCGTGCCCCAGAACGGCGGCGCCGGCACGGGATAGTCGGATGCCACGTCCGAGCGTGTCGGCATCGCCTCGGGCTCGGTGAGCGTGAGCTTGGAACCGGCCGCGTGGCGCCGCTTCTTCAACGCCGGGAGCCCGACCGAGGCCGGGTCGGCGCCGCGCGCGATCTTGACGAGCGGCTCCATGAGCGCGAGGCCCTCGAACGCATCGCGGGCATAGCGCACCTCGCCGTCGAAGAGGCTCGCCAGGTCGTCCTCGACGTACGCGCGCGTGAGCGCCGCACCGCCGAGGATCACCGGCCACTTCGTGCCGAGCCCGCGGGTGCGGAGCTCCTCGAGGTTCTCCTTCATGACGACCGTCGACTTCACGAGCAGCCCCGACATGCCGATGACGTCGGCGTTGTGCTCCTCGGCCGCGGCGATGATGTCGGCGATCGGCTGCTTGATGCCGAGGTTGACGACGTCGTACCCGTTGTTGGTGAGGATGATGTCGACGAGGTTCTTGCCGATGTCGTGCACGTCGCCGCGCACGGTGGCGAGCACGATGCGGCCCTTGCCCGAGGCATCCGACTTCTCCATGTGCGGTTCGAGGAGCGCCACCGCGGTCTTCATCACCTCGGCGGACTGCAGCACGAACGGCAGCTGCATCTCGCCCGCGCCGAACCGCTCGCCGACGATCTTCATGCCCTCGAGCAGGTGGTCGTTGATGATCTGGAGCGGCGCCAGCCCGCCTGCGCGCGCCAGGTCGAGATCGGCCTCGAGGCCCTTGCCCTCACCGTCGATGATGCGGCGCTCGAGCCGCTCGCCGACCGGCAGCGCGGCGAGCTCGGCGGCACGCTGGTTGCGCAGCGCCGCCGTGTCGACGCCGGCGAAGAGGTCCAGCATCCGTGCCAGGGGGTCGTACGTGACGTTGCCGTCGGCGTCGTATTCGCGGCGGTCCCACACCAGGTCGAGGGCGACCTTGCGCTGCTCGTCGGAGATCGAGGCGAGCGGCACGATCTTCGCCGCGTCGATGATGCCCGACGTGAGCCCGGCCTCGACAGCCTCGTGCAGGAACGCCGAGTTCAGGACGCTGCGCGCGGCCGGGTTGAGCCCGAACGACACGTTCGAGACACCCAGCGTGGTGTTGATGCCGGGGTACTTCGCCGTGATCCGCCGGATCGCCTCGATCGTCTCGATGGCGTCGCGGCGCGTCTCCTCCTGGCCGGTCGCGATCGGGAACGTCAGGCAGTCGACGATGATGTCGCTGACACGCAGACCCCACTCGCCGACGAGCTCGTCGATGAGGCGCGTGGCGATCTGCACCTTGCCCTCGGTGGTGCGGGCCTGACCGTGCTCGTCGATCGTCAGCGCCACGACGGCGGTGCCATGCTCCTTCACGAGCGGCATGATGCGGCCGAAGCGCGAGGTCGGGCCGTCGCCGTCCTCGTAGTTCACGGAGTTCACGACGGGGCGTCCGCCGATCAGCTCCAGCCCCGCGGCGATGACCGCCGGCTCGGTCGAGTCGACGACGAGCGGCAGCGTCGAGGCGCTCGCCAGGCGCGACACGACCTCGCGCATGTCGGCGGCGCCGTCGCGCCCGACGTAGTCCGTGCAGACGTCGAGCAGGTGGGCACCCACGCGGATCTGGTCGCGCGCGATCTCGACGCAGTCATCCCACCGCTCCTCGAGCATGGCCTCGCGGAACGCCTTCGAGCCGTTCGCGTTGGTCCGCTCGCCGATCGCGAGGTACGAGGCATCCTGCTGGAACGAGACGTGCTGGTACAGCGACGCGACGCCGGGGTCCTCCTCCGCGCCCTTCGACAGGCTCGGGGACCGCACCTCGTCGCGTCCCTCGGCCTGTCGGAAGGGGCTCAGCCGCTCGACGACCGCGGCGAGGTGCTCTGGCGTCGTGCCGCAGCATCCGCCGACGAGGCCCAGCCCGAACTCGCGCACGAACTGCTCGTGCGCCGTCGCCAGCTCGCCAGGCGAGAGCGGGTAGTGCGCGCCGTTCGCCCCGAGCACCGGGAGCCCCGCGTTCGGCATGCACGCGACCGGCACGGTGGCGTACTTCGACAGGTGCCGCAGGTGCTCACTCATCTCGGTGGGGCCGGTGGCGCAGTTCAGGCCGATGGCGTCGACGCCGAGCGGCTCGATCGCGGTGAGCGCCGCCCCGATCTCGGACCCCATGAGCATGGTGCCGGTGGTCTCGACCGTCACCTCGACGAAGATCGGCAGACGGATGCCGCGGCTCACGATCGCCTGGCGGCAGCCGTTGATGGCGGCCTTGGTCTGCAGCAGATCCTGCGAGGTCTCGACGAGGAACGCGTCGGCGCCCCCGTCGATGAGCCCCTCCGCCTGCAGCGCGAACGTCTGCTTCAGGTTGTCATACGTCGTGTGACCGAGGCTCGGGAGCTTCGTGCCCGGCCCCATCGAGCCGAGCACCCAGCGCACGCGCCCGTCGACGGCCTCGGCCGCCTCGACGCGCTCGCGCGCGATGCGCGCCCCGGCGGCGGCGAGCTCGGTGATCCGGTCGTCGATGCCGTAGTCGCCGAGGTTCGACCAGTTCGCGCCGAACGTGTTCGTCTCGACCGCGTCCACGCCGACTTCGAGGTAGGCGTCATGGATCGCCGCGACGACGTCCGGGCGCGAGACGTTGAGGATCTCGTTGCAGCCCTCGAGACCCTGGAAGTCGCCGTCGATCGAGAGGTCGTAGCGCTGCAGCATGGTGCCCATCGCCCCGTCGGCGATGACGACCCGCTCCCGTACGCCGTCCAGCAGCTGCTGCGACCGCTCGGGCCGCGGCACGCCGTCGATGTCGAGGGCGAAGCGGGGAGCGGTCGAGGCAGCGGTCACCCGCGCGAGTTTAGTCGCGGTCCCCCTCACGTTGCCGTTCGTGACGGACGCCCCTCACGCCCACCCACGACCGGTGGATGCCGCAGGCGCAGGCGCGCCAGCGGGCGCGGGCCGCGGCATCCGTCCTCCGGTCAGGCGTTCTTCGAGTCGCGCCAGCGCAGCCACGACCGGATGAGGTCGTAGTCCCAGTCGGGGCCCTGGAAGCCGAGCGTGAACAGGCGCACGCCCGCGTGGTACAGCTCGTCGGCGACGCTTTCGCCGCGCTGGTGCAGCTCGTTGGAGATGACGAGGCCCGACGTGTCGCGCTCCTCGCGCTCGGCCCAGCGCTCGATGACGTCGAGCTTGTGCGGCAGCTCGTCGGGGCGCACGAAGCTGTGCCAGATGTCGGCGTGCCGGGCGACGAGGCGCAGGGTCTTCTGCTCGCCCTTGCCGCCGATCATGACCGGGATCTCGCGCGTGGGCGCGGGGTTGAGCTTCTGCCAGCGCGCCTCGATGCGCTCCAGCCCGGCGGCGAGGTCGTCGAGCCGCGAGCCGGCGGTGCCGAAGTCGTAGCCGTACTCCTCGTAGTCGCGGGCGAACCAGCCCGAGCCGGTCGCGAAGATGAAGCGGCCGACGCCGTCCTTGGCCGAGATGTGGTCGACGGTGCGGGCCATGTCGGCCTGCAGGTCGGGGTTGCGGTAGCTGTTGCAGTTGACCAGCGCCCCGAACTCGACGCGCTCGGTCTGCTCGGCCCAGGCGGCGAGCATGGTCCACGACTCGAAGTGCAGGCCGTCGGGGTCGCCCGACAGCGGGAAGAAGTGGTCCCAGTTGAAGAGGACGTCGACGCCCATCTCTTCGAGACGCAGAACGGCGTCGCGGAACGCGGAGTACGGGGCGTGCTGGGGCTGCAGCTGCACGCCGAGGCGCACAGGAGTATCGAAGAGGGGCATGGCAAAAAGACTAGGGCCGCTGCGAAGGGGTGATCCTCGTTCGAAGAGGATTGCCGAGATGAGGACGCGCAGTGACCTGCGCGTCCTCATCTCGGCGCATGTTCTCAGTCGAGGACACCGGCGTCAGCCTCGGCGCGCCCGAGCGGCCTTCATCGCCGCATCCACCGTGTCCCAGATCGCGATGCCGGCGATGACGAAACCGATCACCACATTCACGATCACGCCGACCTTCGCACCGTCGTCGACGATGATCGTCGGGAAGAACTCGGGGTTGATGAGCCGGCCCTCGAACAGCAGCCACAGCGCCGGCACGGCGACCACCAGATTCAGGATGCCGTTGGCCACGGCGAGCGCAGGGGTCCAGCGTCCGACGGCGTAGACGACGATGGCGAGCACCGCTTCCAGTGCCATCAGCAGGAACAGCCCGATGATCCACCACGGCCACAGCCCCGGGTCGAGGAACGGCAGGCCGGGCTGCGTCGGCACCAGTCCGACGAAGTGGTCCCACAGCACGACGCCGGCCATGATCGCGAGGAACGCGAGCGAGGTGATCATGTCGCCGAGTCCGGCGCCGCGCTGGCGCGGTTCGGGCAGCTGATCGGGGGTCCACGGTCCGCTCGTCATCGTCTCGTGCCCGGTCCGCTCCAGCACCACGAACACGAGGGTGGTCCAGAACGCGATGTGGACGACCACCGTGATGAGCAGCGGCACGATGGCGCCCACGATCTCGCCGAACGTGGCGCCGTCGAGCACCATCGCGAGCGAGACGCCGAAGGCCGCGCACACCGGGACGATCCAGAGCAGCAGCTTCAGCAGCCGCCACCAGTCGAGGAAGTAGCGCGGCCCGACGAGCCACAGCGGCCGGTCGGTGTACTGCGCGGCGAGCTTGTCGGGGTCGCCGAGGTCGGTCAGGACGGCGCGTTCGGCGGACGCGTGGTCCTCGCCCTCGGCGAGGCGTGCCTCGATCTGGTCGTCGATCGAGCCGCGCAGTTCGGCGGCGAGGTCGTCGCGCTGCGTCTCGGGCACGGTGCGCATCGCGGCGTCGACGTAACGGTCGGTGAGCGTCGCGGTTGTCATGTCGGTTCTCCTCAGATGCTGATCGTGGGTCAGTGCTGAACGTCGGGGGTGGGAAGGTCGTCGATCGCCGCGGCGATCGCGCGGAAGTCGTCGGTGAGGGATGCCGCGAGCCGTGAGCCCGCGGCGCTGGTGCGGTAGAACTTGCGCGGCCGCGACTCGTCGGTGTTCCACTCGCTGGTGAGGAACCCCTGCTTCTCGAGGCGCCGCAGCAGCGGGTAGAGCGTGTTCGCGTCGGTGGGGAAGCCGCGCTCCCCCAGCTCTTCGAGCAGTCCGTACCCGTACCCCGGGTGGACGAGCAGGCGCAGGCACGCGAGCACGACAGTGCCCCGCCGCAGTTCCTGCAGGTGCGTCTCGAGGATGTCGGTTTCGCTCATGTCTCACACCATACTGTGTGTCACACACTATGGTCAATCACACATTGTCGGATCGCTCGCCCCTCTCCACCCAGCCCTCGCCCTCGGGGTTCGTCCGTCGTATATGTACGCCCGGCGCGCCGATTCAGGTACATATACGACGGACGAACGGGAGGAGGGCGAGGATGGGGACGTGAGCAACGACGCGACCCGGCCGGCACTGAACGAGCTTCTCGACACGGCGCGCGTCGTCGCCCTGCCGCTGGCGACCAGGTTCCGCGGCATCGACGTGCGCGAAGCGCTCCTCTTCGAGGGACCCGAGGGGTGGGCGGAGTTCTCGCCGTTCCCGGAGTACGACGACGCAGAGGCTGCAACGTGGCTCGCTGCGGCCATCGAGGACTCCCGGATGCCGCGGCCGGAGGCCCGCCGCGAGCGCATCGGCGTCAACGCCACCGTGCCGGCCGTGGCTGCGGCATCCGTTCCCGCGGTGCTGGCGCGGTTCGACGGCTGCCGGACGGCGAAGGTCAAGGTCGCCGAGGCCGGTCAGGTGCTCGCCGACGACGTCGCCCGCGTCCGGGCCGTCCGCGAGGCGATGGGCCCGGAGGGTCGCGTGCGCATCGACGCCAACGGCGCCTGGAACGTCGACGAGGCCGAGCGCGCGCTGCACGCCCTCGCGGAGTTCGACCTCGAATACGCCGAGCAGCCGTGCGCGACCGTCGACGAGCTCGCCGAGCTGCGGCGGCGGGTGAAGTACATGGGCATTCCGATCGCCGCCGACGAGAGCGTGCGCAAGGCCGCCGACCCGCTGGCGGTGGCTCGTGCGGGGGCGGCCGATCTGCTGGTCGTCAAGGCGCAGCCCCTCGGCGGCGTGCGCCGGGCGCTCGAGATCGTGGCGGAGGCGGGGCTCCCGGCTGTCGTCTCCAGCGCCCTGGACACCTCAGTCGGGCTGTCGATGGGCGTGGCACTGGCCGCCGCGCTTCCCGAGCTCGATTACGACTGCGGGCTCGGGACGGCGTCGCTGTTCACCGCCGACGTGGCCGATCCGCCGCTGACGCCGCGCGGCGGCTTCCTTTCTGTGGGCCGGGTCACTCCCGACGCGGCACTGCTCGACGCGTACGCCGCATCCGCCGACCGCCGCGACTGGTGGCTCGACCGCCTGGCGCGGTGCTACGCGGTGCTCGACTCCGGCCGCTGACCGAGCGCCGGCGAGCCAGGCGGCATGCCCTGAGCGGCGATGGGCGTGCGCCTCACCCGCTCGCTCGACCCGCTCACCGCCTCAGACCGGTTCGATGATGATCTGCGCAACGCGGGCGAGTTCCTCGTTGATGCGCAGATGCATCTCCTCGTCGCCGAGCCCCGCCATCACGGCCCGTACAGACGCCGCCTCCCACACGGTGAGCATGAGCCGCGCAGCCTCGTGTGCGGGAACCCGGAATCGCAGTGCGCGCGCTGCGCCGATGTCGGAGATGATCTGCGCGACGTTGCGCAGCATCTCGTCGTCCTGCGCGAGGTAGGCGACGGCGAGCGCCGGCGTGCGAAGGGCGCGGATCCGGATCTCGCTCATCAGCAGCACGCCGAGGCGGTCGTCGGCCGACACGTCGAGGATCTGCTGAACGATATCGAACGCGTTGGTCGGCATGAGATCGAGAGCGCCCTCGCCTTCCAGCGCCGCCACGCGCTGCCGCACCACGGCGACACGCCCGCGGGCGACCGAGCCGGCGAGCTCGAGGAACAGCTCGTCCTTGGTCTCGAAGTTCGAGTAGAACGCGCCACGGGTGAAGCCCGCGCGCTCGCAGATCGCCTCGACGGATGCCGCGTCCAGGCCGACCTCGGCGAAGACCAGGGCGGCGGCATCCAGCAGCTTCTGCCGGGTCGCTTCTCGGCGGCGTGACGTGCCGGCCACTTCGACCACGGGGGTGTCGCTCATCGGTCCTCCTGCCGCCAGTCTCACACGGACTACTCAGGTTCGGGCGGCCAACCCGCCTTACGATACACTCATGTATCCGATACAGCGCTGTATCGACGCAACCCCTACCTCTCACCCGTAAAACGGAGGCGCTGTGTCGACCCTTCTGTATGCGCTCGGCCGCTGGACGTACCGCCACCCGTGGCGGGTGCTGGTCTCGTGGCTGCTGCTGCTCACGCTCGCCGGCGGCGGCGCGGCCCTCTTCATGAAGGGCACCGACAACTCCTTCTCGATTCCGGGTACCGAGGCCCAGGAGGGCATCGCCCTGCTGGACCGCAGCTTTCCGCAGGCCAGCGGCACGAGCGCGCAGCTCGTGATCGTCGCCGCCGACGGCGACCAGGTCGACGAAGAGCCCTACGCCACGGCGATCGACGACACCGTCTCGCATCTCGAGGACCTCGACGGCGTGATCGCCGTGACCGACCCGTTCAACGAGATGGTCACCGGCATGCTCTCGGACGACGAGTCGGCAGCGATCATCCGCCTGCAGTTCGACGGGCAGTCGACCGATGTGTCAGACGAGACCAAGGCGGGCCTCGAGGACGTCGCCGACGATCTGCGCGAGACGCTCCCCGAGGGCTCCCAGGTGGCCATGGGCGGCGACCTGTTCTCGACCTCGGTGCCGGCCCTCTCGCTGATCGAGGCGGTGGGCGTGCTCATCGCGCTGTTCGTGCTGATCGTGACGTTCCGCTCGTTCGCGGTCGCGTGGTTCCCGCTGGTGTCGGCGCTGATCGGCGTAGGCCTCGCGATCGCCCTGATCTACGTCTCGACGGCGTTCGCGTCGATCTCGTCCACGACGCCGATGCTCGCGATCATGCTGGGGCTCGCGGTGGGCATCGACTACGCGCTGTTCATCGTCGCCCGACATCAGGACCAGGTGCGCGCCGGCGTCGAACCCGAGGAGTCCGCTGCGCGCGCGACGGGCACCGCCGGCTCTGCCGTCGTGTTCGCCGGTGTCACCGTGCTCATCGCCCTCATCGGGCTGGGCTTCGCCGGCATCCCGTTCCTGACGACGATGGGCATCGCCGCGGCCGTGGCGGTCGCGATCGCCGTGGTCGTCGCCATCACCCTGACGCCTGCCCTCCTCGGCTTCGCGAAGGGCCGGGTCGCCGGCTGGGGTCACGGCCGCAAGCGCCGAGGGATGCCGCTCCCCCGCCGCGCCGCGACGGCACCGTCTGCGGCGCCCGAGGGCGCACTTCGTGTCACGGGCGCGCGCTCGGCGACCGGGGGCTCGAACGAGACCGTCGAGGATGCCGAGACGCGCGGGACCACTCCCGCTCCCGAAGCGGCCGACGCCGTCCACGCCCCGGTCAAGAAGACCAACCGCTGGGTCCTGCTGGTCACCAACCATCCGGTGGTCACGACCATCGCGGTCGTGCTGACGCTGGGGGTCATGGCGATCCCGGCCGCGAGTCTCGGCCTCGCACTGCCGAACGCGGGACAGCAGCCGGAGTCGAGCCAGGCGCGTCAGGCGTACGATCTCACCGCCGAGCACTTCGGTCCAGGTGCCAACGGCCCGCTCATCATGACCGGCACCATCGTCACCTCGACCGACCCGCTCGGACTGATGGCCGACCTGGCCGACGAGGTCGAGAAGGTCCCCGGCGTCAAGGAGGTCGCGCTCGCGACGCCGAACGAGACCGCCGACACCGGGCTCATCCAGATCGTGCCGGAGACCGCCCCGGACGACCCCGCGACCGCCGAGCTCGTGCGGGCGCTGCGGGATCTCGCCCCCGAGCTGGAGGACGAGTACGGCGTCGACCTCAAGGTGACCGGCTTCACCGCGGTGGGCATCGACATCTCGGACCGTCTCGGTGCCGCCCTGCTGCCGTTCGGCGTCTTCGTCGTCGGGCTGTCGCTGGTGCTCCTGATGATCGTGTTCCGCTCGATCTGGGTGCCGATCAAGGCTGCCGTCGGCTATCTGCTCTCCGTGCTGGCTGCCTTCGGCGTCGTCGCCGCGGTGTTCGAGTGGGGCTGGGGCGCCGACCTGCTGCACGTCGATCGCACCGGACCGGTCATCAGCTTCATGCCGATCATCCTGATGGGCGTGCTGTTCGGGCTCGCGATGGACTACCAGGTGTTCCTGGTCAGCCGGATGCGTGAGGACTACGTGCACGCACGCCGGGGCGCGGCCGGCCACTCGACGCGCAGCCGTCGCGATATCGCGCTCGGTGCCGTCCGCTCGGGCTTCACCGCCTCGGCACGCGTCGTCACGGCGGCGGCGATCATCATGTTCGCCGTGTTCGCGGCGTTTGTTCCGGAGGGCGACGCGTCGATCAAGCCCATCGCGCTGGGCCTCGCCGTCGGCATCGCCGTCGACGCCTTCCTCGTGCGCATGACGCTCGTGCCGGCGGTGATGGCGCTGCTCGGCGACAAGGCCTGGTGGATCCCGCGCTGGCTCGACCGGATCCTCCCCCACTTCGACATCGAAGGAGAAGCCGTCGAGCGCGAGCTCGCGCTCGAGGCCTGGCCCGAGCCGAACACGACCGCCGCGGCCGTGGGCGAGGGCGTCGGCGTCCGCGCCGATGCCGGCGGCTCCGCCGGCGAGGTCGTGCTGTTCGAGGACGCCGCCTTCCGGGTGGAGCCCGGCGGCACCCTGATCGCGACCGGCGACCCGC
>NZ_DATCVK010000025.1:0-5251 GCF_036566905.1 Microbacterium sp.
CTCGAGCTCGTCCCATTCGAGCGGGCACGACACCGACGCCGTCGGCAACGGGCGCGGGCAGTAGGCGCCGGCCATCGTGCGGTCGCGATTCGCCTGGTTGTAGTCGATGAAGATGCGGTCGCCGCGCTCCTCCTTCCACCAATTGGTGGTGACCTCGTCGGGCATGCGACGTTCGAGTTCGCGCCCGAGGGCGATGACGGCGTGCCGCACGTCGAGGAACTCGTGCTCGGGCTCGATGGGCGCGAACACGTGGATGCCTCGACTGCCCGAGCTCTTCACGAACGCGGTCAGGCCGACCTCGCCGAGCAGCTTCCGCAACTCCATCGCGACGGGCGTCGCCTCGGCGAATCCCGTGCCGGGCTGCGGGTCGAGGTCGATGCGCAACTGGTCGGGGTTGTCGGGGTTCTCGGCACGAGACGCCCACGGGTGGAAGACGATCGTGTTCATCTGCGCGGCCCAGACCGCACCGGCGGGCTCGTCGATGACGAGCTGCGGATGCGTGCGCCCGCTCGGATAGGTGACCGGCACCGACCGCACCCAGTCGGGTGCACCCTTCGGCGGGTTCTTCGAGAAGAACTGCTCGCCGTCGACCCCGCCCGGGAATCGTTGCAGCGACACCGGGCGATCGCCGTTGGCCTCGACGAACGGGGCGCCCACGGCGATGAAGTACTCGGCGAGCTCGAGCTTGGTGATGCCGGCCTCCGGCCAGATCACGCGCGTCGGACTCGAGATCCGCACGTCGCGATCGCCGTGCGGACCGGGGACGGTGAGAGTGACGGCATCTGCCATGGAGGCGACGCTACTCCCCTCGAGGGTGACCTGCTCCGGCGCCGCGGCGCGTCACGCGATCTGCGCCGTCGCCTGCGTCGCGTATCGTCGGGCGGCGCGCTCCCTCGCCTTCGCGGCCTCCTCGTCGCGGTTCTTCGGCGGCGCAGTGGTCACGAGGTCGTCGAGCAGGTGACGGGTCACGTGCGCGATCTCGGCCACGGCGCGGTCGAACGCCTCGGCGTTGGCCTTCGAGGGTTTCGTCGAACCGCTCACCTTGCGCACGAACTGCAGCGCCGCGGCGTGCACCTCGTCGTCGGTGGTGGCGGGCTCGAAATTGTGGAGGGTGTGGATGTTCCTGCACATGCCACGAGCCTAACCCGCAGCGTCGAGGATGTCTCGGCTCAGTGCTTTCCGTCGCGGGCGGCGCGAGCCGCCTCTCGGGCGGCGTCCCGCGCGGCATCCGCCGCAGCGGCCTCTTCGGGCGTCGGTGCTGTGCCACCGAGCGACCGCGGCTGCCACCACGTGCCCGTGCCGTCGACCGGGTACTCGGCCTGCAGTCGATCGACCATGCGCTGCAGGGTCGCGCGAAGCCGCTCGGTCACGGTGTGCGGATCCTCATCGGCGGCGACCGCGATCGGCTCGCCGAACGCGAAGCTCACGGGCACGCCGAACCGCTCGAAGAACTTCACCTTGCGACCCTTGGTCATGAGCCGGTGACCGCCCCAGACGGCCACCGGGATGATCGGCACCCCGGCCTCGGCCGCGAGTCGCGCCGCACCGGTCTTGAGCTCGCGCACCGTGAACGACGCGCTGACCCCGGCCTCGGGGAAGACGCCGAGGAGTTCACCGTCGCGGAGCGAGGCGACCGCCTTCGCGTACGCGGCGGCTCCGGCCTTCATGTCGACCGGGATGTGCTTCATGCTGCGCAGCATCGACCCGACGATCGGCTTGTCGAACACGCCCTGCTTCGCCATGAATCGGATGCGCCGGCGGTTGGCGAGCCACGTCGCCCACTCGACGAGCGCGAATTCGAAGTAGCCGAAGTGGGTCATGGCGACCACCGCGCCGCCGGTCGTCGGCACGTGCTCGGCGCCGGTCACGCTGCGCTTCAACCCCCAGAAGCCGAACAGCGCGCGCCCGGCGACGATCGCCGTGCTGTAGATCGGGTCACTCGGGCGTCGCGTCATACGCCCAGCGTAAAGCGTGGCGCTGAGCGCGGCCTGCGTCCGGGCGGGCCGTGTCGAGACGTCACATCGACGCGTGATGCGCGTCGGCGACCGGCTGCAGGAGGAAGAGCCGCACGACCCGACCGGACTCCCGTTCGTAGGCCCGGTACCCCGGCCACTGCGCCTCGATGCGCTCCCATGCAGCGTCGCGCTCGTCATCGGTGATGCGGCTCGCACGCACCGGCATCCTCCTGCCCCGTACCGTGATCGCGGCATCGGGATGCGCGATCAGGTTGTACGTCCACCCGGGATGGCGGTCGCGGGCGAAGCTCGTGCCGGCGACGATCGCGCGGCCGTGCCCGTCGGGCGTGTACATGAGCGCGGAGTCGCGTGGTTCGCCCGATTTCGCCCCGGTGGAGTGCAGCACGAGCGACGGCACGAGCAGCGCGCTCAGCTGCACCCGCCCGCCCGAGACGGCGGCGATCGCGCGCTCGACCGGCGGGAGCACGCGAGGGGCGCACCAACGGAAGACCCGCGTGCGGGTCAGGGGCGACACCACGGAGCGGACGAGCTGCAGCACGGTCGGCATCCACCCATTGTGTCGTGGGAGGCGCCCGACGTCACGACAGGTTCTCGCCGTCAGGAGCTCTCGGCGCGCTCCTTCTCGACGGCCTCCCGCGCGGCGACGACTTCCGCCGCGGCATCCGTCGCCCGGCGCTCCGCCCGCTGCAGGCGCCGGATGGCGATCGTCGGGGCGCCGTACTTCGCACTCACGCGATCGTGCTCGTCGTCGACGCCGGTCACGATGTAGGCGCCGGCGATGAGGATGACCTGGCTCGAGAGGTTCAGCCAGATGAGCAGTGCGATGAGCGAACCGAACGAGGCGAGGAGCGGATTGCTCGCGGCCCCGCCCACGAAGAGACCGGAGAGCACCTGCAGCACCGAGAGCCCGACGGCGCCGAGCAGCGCGCCGCTCCAGAGCGAGCGCGCGCTCGGCCGCATGCCGGACAGCACGCGGAACATGACCGCGATCAGGAGCGCGTCGATGGCGAAGGTGACCGCGATCGACACGAACCGGGACGAGGCGTCGAGGACCGCGTCGTGGCTCGAGATGCCGAGCCAGCCGAGCAGGGTGCCGAGCGCGCTCGTGCTGAAGACCGTGACCGCGGCGGCGGCGGCGAAGGCCGCGCCGAACCCGATCGCGAGGAGGAGGTCGCGGAACATGACCCAGATGAAGAAGGTCTGGTCGTCGGGCTGCGATCCCAGCCTGCGGAAGGCGGTGCGCAGCGACCCGATCGCACCGATGGCTGCGCCGATGAGACCCACGAGCGCGAGGACTCCGGCGATGCTGAGCGTCAGCGGTTGCACGAGGTCGTCCGTGGCGATCAGCCCGCCGTCGCCGAACAGGCCGGGGATGGCGGCGTCGATCGACACGACGAGTGCCTCGAGCGCGTCGGGATTGCCCGAGAGCCAGACGCCCGCGATCGCGAAGCCGAGGAAGACGCCCGCGAAGATCGAGAAGAGCACGCGATAGGTGACGCTGTCGGCGAGCATCGCGCCGTGTCGCTCGAGGTAGAGCAGGAAGGCCCGAACCGGCTTCAGTTGGAGGGCCCACGCCGTCACCCGGGCGCCGAACGCGATGACTCCGGCGAACGGCCCCCGTTTCGCACCCTTCCCGACCGTTCCCCCGTGCTCGTCCATGTCGTCAGGCTACCGAGGCGCCCACCCTTCGCGCAGTGGTTGACATGCGGCGAAACTCGACCCGCTGACGCGAAACGGCGGCGCCGCGGGCCTCAGCCCGACGTCGCCGCCGTCTCGTCGATCGATCGGACTCAGTACCAGCCGGCCGACTCCGAGTGGTCCCACGCGCCGCACGGCGTGCCGTACCGGCCCGCGATGTAGCCGAGGCCCCAGGTGATCTGCGTGGCGGGGTTGGTCTGCCAGTCGCTGCCGGCCGTGCCCATCTTGCTGCCGGGCAGGGCCTGCGGGATCCCGTAGGCGCCACTCGAGGAGTTCGATGCGTAGACGTTCCAGCCCGACTCGCGGTCCCACAGCGAGACGAGGCAGCCGAACTGGTCGTCGCCCCACCCGTACTGCGCGGCCATGAGGTCGCGGGCGATCGCCTGTGCGCCGCTCGGGTTCGCCGGTCCGGTCGGACGTGATCCCGTCGACGGCGCCGCCGCCGACTCGGCCTCGGCGGCCGCAGCAGCAGCTGCCGCGGCGGCAGCTGCGGCAGCAGCGGCCTGCTCAGCGGCGATGCGATCGGCCTCGGCCACCGCGGCGCGCACCGGCGCAGCATGCGCCTCGATGCGGTCGGCGAGTTCGAAGACGCGCTCGGGTGCCAGCAGGCGGTAGTTGCCGAGTGCGGCGGTCGAGGAGGCGAGCTGCGAGGAATCCGCCTTGCCCTGCGCGGCGACGAGCGTGTCGTTCGCTGCGGCGAGCGTGTCGTTCGCGGTCTTGACCGCACGCGCTTCGAGGATGCCGGCGTGCGAGCCGAGCTGCTCCACATCGAGGTTCGCGGCGTCGCGCAGGGCGTCGGTCTCGGCGATGCTGTCGTTCGTCGCGGCGACGGCGGACTGCACGGCGAATCCCGTGCCGACCATGGCGCCGATGGCGACGACGGCGCCCGCTGCGAGCATGGGGCCGCTCCTCCAGAGGGGGTGATTCCGGCGCGCCCGTGGGCGGAGGGCTTCGGTCTGTCGAGCTTCGGACGAGGTGTTTTCAGAAGATGAAGGCTGGTTCTGCATGACTTTCACACGGCGGATCATCTCGGCGCAGAGCGCTGGACGACCCTTGTTCGACGTTCCACGAGCGGGGGCGCCCGGGCGAAGTGGCCAGTCTGCCGAGGCGTTCTGGACAGAACCTCAGCTTCTCCTGTGAAAGTCATGCGAATGGACGACCGCGTGCGACGGCTGCTGTAGCGGATCCGACTTGCGATCAGTACCAGTTGTTCGCCTGGAAATGCGCCCACGCATCGCACGGCGTGCCGTACCTTCCGGCGATGTATCCGAGTCCCCAGCTGATCTGCGTGGCCGCGCTCGTCTGCCAGTCCGCGCCCGCCGACGACATCTTGCTGCCCGGCAGTGCCTGCGGTATCCCGTAGGCGCCGCCCGGGTTGCCCGCCGTGACGTTCCACCCGGATTCCTTGTTCCAGAGCGCCACGAGGCAGCCGAACTGGTCATCGCCCCACCCGTAGCGGGCGGCCATCATGTCGCGCGCGATGACCTGCGCCTCGTTCGGGTTCGCGGGCACCGCCGGTGCGGGGCCTCCGGCCGAAGGCGGCTTCGCGGCGTCGCGCTCGGCCGCTGCGCGTTCGG
>NZ_DATCVK010000026.1:0-34966 GCF_036566905.1 Microbacterium sp.
GGGCTGGTTTCCGGATGTAACGATCCCGTTGCGCATGTTCGGAAACGCCCCGCCGATGCCTATCTTGATCACTGACCAACTGACTTGGTCAACGATCAAGAAAGCCGGTAAGCAATGCATCCTGTCGTCATCGTGGGCGCGGGACCCGTGGGCCTCTGGCTCGCGGCCGAACTACGCCTGCGCGCCGTTCCTGTCATCGTCCTCGAGCAACGCGAGTCGATCTCGCCGCACTCGAAGGCACTGACCATCCACCCCCGCACGATTGAGATTTTCGCGCAGCGCGGACTTGCCGAGCGTGTCCTCGCCGGCGGCCCGCAAGTACCCACCGGCCACTTCGGCGGACTCGAGCAGCGGCTCGACTTCTCGGCGCTCGACACGGCATTCCCCTTCACCCTCCTGCAGCCCCAGGCGCACACAGAGCAGCTGCTCGAGGACCACGCGCTCTCGCTCGAGGTAGACCTGCGTCGTGGGCATCGCGTCACCGCCATCGACATCCGCGTCGACGGCGTCACGGTGCAGGTCGAGACCGTGGATGACTCCTACGCGATCGAGACCGCCTATCTCGTCGGCTGCGATGGGTCGCGCAGCACGGTGCGAAAGGCCGCAGGCATCGGATTCCCCGGAACATCGGCCACGCTCTACGGCATGCTGGGCGACGTCATCCTGGACGCACCCCCGCAGGGTGTGGTTACCCATTCGGGGCCGACGGGACAACTGATGATCGTGCCGATGGCAGGCGGCATCCACCGCATCGTCGGGATCGACCCGGCGCGAAGCGCGCCGATGGATCACGATCTCACGTTCGAAGAGTTTCGCGAGAGTGTCGTCGCCGTCGTGGGCTCGGACTACGCCATGCACTCGCCGCAGTGGATCTCCCGGTTCGGAAATGCCGCACGACTGGCCGAACGATATCGGCTCGGTCGGGTGCAGCTGGCGGGTGATGCCGCGCACATGCACTTCCCCGCCGGCGGCGTGGGTATGAACGTCGGCATCCAGGATGCGCATGCACTGGGCTGGCGCCTCGCCGACGTTGTAGCGGGCTGGGCAGATGACACGGTCCTCGACGACTACGCGAGCGAGCGTCGCGCAGTCGGCGCCGACCTCTTGCGCCACACTCAGGCGCAGACGGTTCTGCTGGCGGCCTTCCTGCCTGACGCCCGCGAGCTGCGCGGCTTGATGAACGAACTCATCGCCGCCGACCCGCAGCTGTCCCGCCTACTCGCCCAGCGGTTGTCGGGCCTGGCGGTCGCCTATCCGGCCAAGGACGGCGCGCATTCGCTCGTGGGGCACCGCATCATCACCGAAGAGTTGGATGCTGCGACACGCGCCGGCGCCGCGCTCCTGATCGTCTCGAGCGAGATCGGTGCGACGCTGGCCGCCGATGCGGCGGCCGTTGGCATCGTCACGGCGTCGCGCCCCGACGGCCCCGCGGTCCTTGTGCGTCCGGATGGATACGTCGCCTGGGCCGCCGAAAACCCCACCGAGGCGGAGGTCATCGCCGCCGTGCGCTCCTTCCGCACGGCTCCCACGTTCGACGTCGTCGCATCCACCTGAACCGTCCATCCCATCGAATCGAGGAAGACATGAACATCACCCGCATCGAGCCCGACGGCGCTCCGTCGATCCCGCACCTCATCTCGCAGGTCGTCGCGCCGAAGGACGTCGACCTCGTATTCTGCTCGGGCCAGGTCGCCTGGGACGCGAGCCTGGAACTCGTCGGCGATGACCTCGGCGCTCAAACCCGGCAAGTGGCCGCGAACATCGACGTACTTCTGGCCTCCCTCGGCGTCCAGCGATCGGCAATCGTCAAGGAGACGCTGTACATCGTCGACTGGGAGCCGAGCATGCTCTCCGTCGTGTTCGACAACCTCCGTGACGGGACCTCGCCCGTGCCAGCGAGCACCCTGATCGGTGTCGCCGTCCTCGGCATCCCCGGTGCCCTGATCGAGGTTGACGTGGTGATCGCCGTGCCGCGCTGACCGATCAGGCGACGGGCAGTCCAGCCGCGTCGAGAAGCGCATCCATCGCGAAAGTGAACCGCGCGTCGAAGGAGTCGTCGACGAGGGATCCTTCCACCCGCGTCAGCACGGGGAAGGACCCGGCAGCCAACGCGGCTTCCAATCGCTCGCCTGCGGACGGATCCGCGCCCTGCTCCTCCTGCACCGCCCCGAGGATGAGGTACGACATGGACCAGAACGTCCTCGTGGCGGTGACGGGGTCGGCTCCACCATCGAGAAGCGCACCGATCAGCGCCTCGCCGATCGCGAGGGTGTGCTGCTCGATCGCCGATGTGCCCGCCATCAGCCGAGCCCCGTCGCGCCGCGAGAGCAACACGCGCCGATATCGCGCCGCGATCTCGGAGGCACGAGCGCGAGGAGCAGCGGGCAGCCCATCCAGCCGCACATCGGCGAGCATCCGATCGGAGAGCAGCTCGAGCAGGCGCCCCTTCGTCTTAACCTGGAACGAGACGGAGTTCAGGTGGGCGTCCATGCGACGGGCGATCGCCCGCAGGGTCAACCCGTCCAAGCCCTCCTCTGCCAGGAGAGCGGATGCCGTGTCGAGGACCTCCGCAAGATCCCGCCGCCGTGCCATCGGATGCCCCCGTTCATGAGATGGACCACCCGATCTCTGTTGGTCATCGTACAAGGCTGCTTCCCCTCGCGACTCAGATCCCAACAGCCCTCAAGCCCGACGTCATGCACACCTTCTGCTAGTCCCGATGGTTTCTCCGGTTTACTGAGGGTGAGAAGTCGGCCCGCCGTCCTGCAGGCGGGCCAGAGAGGCATCAGCGCCGTTAATGCCGCGGCTGCCCCAGCTCACGATGCCGCTCGGTCATGCCGGCTCCCCGCCTCGTCCACGAGAGCGCCGTCCGGGCATGCTGGCCCCTTGTCACCGGGTACATCTCGCTGCAAGGGCGGGAGTTCCCCATTCACCGTTGGTCGGGCAGACGACGCGATCGTCAGCGAACCGGGCGCATCGTGGGAGCCATTCGACGTTGTCGCGGCAAGTCGGGCACCGGTCGTCGGATGATAGCCCGGGCTGGTTCATCGGACACCTCGACGATCCGGCTGGGCGGTCCGGGGCGAGCTCTCGCTCGCTCGCCCCGGACCCACTTCAGTCCCGGTTTCGGAGCGCCTCCGTCGCGGGGCGTGTCGCAATAACCGGGTGGGCGCCGGTGAACCCCTCCCGTGCACGCGCCGCAGCTTGGATCTTGCCGCGTGCTGCGAACCAGCCGACGATGAGGGCGGGAATCAGTACGACCAGGGACGCGAGCACCCATCTTCCCGTCTCGGAGAAGCCCATTGTGACGAGCACGAATGCGAGGAACGCCAGCGTCAGGTAGGACGTGTATGGCGCTCCGAACAGTCGGAACGCGGGCCGCGTGAGTTTGCCTTCCAACGCCCACTTTCTCAGCTTCATCTGGCAGAGGATGATGGTAGCCCAGCCACCGATGATCCCGAGCGCGGAGATCTCGAGGACGATCTCGAAGGCTTGCGACGGCCAGAGCGCGTTGATGCCGACGCCGAGGAGAGTGATGAGGGCAGTGAGCAGGATGCCGCCGTACGGCACCCCGCTCTTGCTCATCGCCGCCGTGAAGGCGGGCGCTGACCCGTTGACCGACATGGAGCGCAGGATCCGACCGGTGGAATACAAGCCCGCGTTGAGACTGGAGAGCGCCGCAGTGAGGACAACGAAGTTCATCACCGAGCCCGCGATTGCGCCGGTCTCGGGGGATCCGATGTGGGTGAAGAACGTCACGAACGGTGACTGACCGGCCTGGTAGATGTCGAACGGCAGCAGCAGCGACAGCAGCAGGATCGATCCAACGTAGAAGATCGCGATTCTCAGCACGACGGTGTTGATCGCTTTCGGCATCACCTTCTCCGGGTTCGCGGTCTCCCCCGCCGCGGTTCCGACGAGCTCGATTCCGGCATACGCGAACACGACCCCGCTGATCGCGAGAAGTGGCGCGACGAAGCCCATAGGGAACATGCCGCCGTTCTCGGCGATCACCGTGAATCCGGTTGCGCCGACATCGGTCGAACCGTTGAAGACGATGAAGCACGTTCCGACGATCAGGAAGATGACGAGTGCCGCGACCTTGATGAGCGCGAACCAGAACTCCATCTCACCGAACAACTTCACGCTCACGAGGTTCAGCGACAGCACCACGACCAGCGCGACAAGAGCGATCACCCACTGTGGGATCTGCTGCAGCGGTTCCCAATACTGCGCCCAGAACTTCACATACAACGCGGCCGCAGTGACGTCGACAATGGAGGTCATGGCCCAGTTCAGGAAATACAGCCAGCCGGCGCCGAAGGCCAGCTTCTCTCCGTAGAACTCCCGCGCGTAGGAGATGAACGAGCCGGAACTTGGTCGATGCAGCACGAGTTCACCGAGCGCGCGGAGGATGAGGAACGCAAAGAACCCGCACACCGCGTACACGAGGATCAAGGCCGGGCCGCTGGAGGCGAGCCGGCCACCGGCACCCATGAACAGGCCGGTGCCGATCGCACCGCCGATCGCGATCATCTGAATCTGACGGGGGCGGAGTGCCTTGTGGTATCCGGCTTCCTCACTTGAGAAGTCCTGCACCGCCTCGGTGCGATCGCCAGTGAGTTCCCGCTCGTTCTCGAGTGCGTCCTCAAGGTCCAGCTTCTGGACGGGGTTGTTGTCGGTCATGTCAGTTGCCTTTCGGAGGGTGGTGCACAGTGACCACTCGACTCAGGGCGACTCCGTCAGCGCCGTTCGTCGAGCACGGTGAGATCGAGCAGCACCTCCCTCACCTGATCGAGGTGGAAGCTCATGCTGTCCTCCGCCTCCACGACTGAGCCGCGGGCGATCGCGGCAATGATCGCGCGATGCTCACTGTCGGACTGCGTCCGACGGCCCGGGGTGAGGTTGATCACACTGGACTGGTGCGCAAGCGCGAACCGGATGTGATCGAGCACATCTGCAAACACCGGATTGCCGGAGGCCGCTGCGATCGCAGCATGGAGCGCGGAGTCGAACTCCACCCACTTCGCCGCGTCCTGTTCGACTTCCATCCGCTCCTGCAGCTCCTGCAGTTTCCCGATCTGGTCCTCGCTGCGCCGCACCGCTGCGAGCCCCGCCGCCGCGACTTCGATGTGCGGTCGAGCCTCCATCAGGTCCGCTGCCGAGTAGTCGCCGAACTTCAGCTCGCGTGCCGGTTCCCGAGCGGCGACGAACGTGCCTCGTCCAGTGCGAGTGACTGTCATGCCACGGGTCTCGAGCACCCTTAACACCTCCCGGATCACCGCGCGGGACACCCCATACCGCGCGGCGAGAGCCTGCTCCGACGGCAGCCGATCACCGACCTGCACGACTCCGGCAATGATGGCCTCCCGCAGATCCCGCAGCACGTACTCGACCGCACCGACCCGGCCCCCCGGTTGAGCTGTCCAGCTGTCTGACAAGTGATCCATACGAGAATCGTGCCCGCCGGTTGTTTCCCCTGGGTTTCGGCGCGAGAGATGCGCTGTGACAAGTTCCGCGTCGTGTGGTGTGCCGCCCAAACAGAACCCGGCTCCGCAACTTCGTGCGATCTCCGCTGTGAACCCACCTCCGGCCAGCGACGGTGGCCCAAGGCTGCCCCCATCGGTCAGTTGTGCCCAGGATCCGTCCCGCACGATCGCGGCGGCGTTCTCTTCGGCGCCCACGACCATCCGCACCTTCGGAGCCACGGAAGCCGTTCACGCGTGAGCGCGTATGGCGTCTGGTTCACGAACACCGTTCGGCCGTCACAGCCTCGATGGCGGCATCCACTCCCGCCTGACACACGGTGGCAGGCAGAAAGCAGCGACTCGGTACCACAGCTGGCATCACCCGTGCTGGAGGATCATTGAGCGGCTCTGCTACACCCGTCACCGACCCCCTACACGGTCACAAACGTGCGCAGGTGATCCAGGCTCGGACGGCTCACCATGCCCATTTTGCTTCGGGAGCGGACGGGACGCGATCCGAGCACGTCCTCAGGATGACCGCGCCCACTCCCCGTCAGGGTCCGGTGAGCGCGGGAAGCGCGACACCGTGCAGCGCCTCCACGACGGGGGCCAACTCTGGTGTCGTAGCGGCATCCGCCAGCACTCGCTCGAGGGTCTGATCGTGGATCGGCCGTGCCTGCTCGTAGAGCGCCTGACCAGGCGAAGTGAGTTCGGTGTAGATGCCTCGGCGGTCGTCAGCGCACAGCACCCGGGTCAAGAGTCCCCGATCCTCTAGCCGGTTCACCAGCCGCGTCGTCGCGCTCGGACTAAGGGCCGCAGCCCGAGCCAGCTGCTGCATCCGCATGTGCCAGCCGTCCTGACGGTCCAGGGCATCGAGCACCGTGTACTCCACCACCGACAGCTGCACCGCCGTCAGCGCCCGTTCCAGCTCGGCTTCGATCAACCCGTGCAGTGCTGCCAGCGTCCGCCATCCGCGCGCACGGATCTCCACGGCATCATCAGCGATACCCATCGACCACACCTCCCAGAAATACTTGCTTGCGCGGCATACTTGCGTGTGCAATGATAATCCCGCTCATGCAATATCAAGCGCGTGCAACTATCCGTCCAGTGTAACAGGAGACCCCTCATGCCTCTAGGACTGATCGCCCTCGCCCTCGGCGCGTTCGGCATCGGACTTACCGAGTTCGTCATCATGGGCCTACTGCCCGAGGTCGCCGCCGACTTCGGCGTCTCTGAGGCCGCTGCCGGGTGGCTGATCTCCGGATATGCCCTCAGCGTCGTCGTCGGCGCCCTTGTGCTCACGGCTGCGACTACGCAGCTGCCACGAAAGCCGGTGCTGCTCAGCCTGATCGTGCTGTTCATCCTCGGTAACGTCGTCACCGCACTCGCGGGCGACTACGGCGTCGCGATGATCGGGCGCATCATCGCCGCACTCAGCCACGGCGCCTTCTTCGGCATCGGCTCCGTCGTCGCCGCGAGCCTGGTCGCCCCCGAGAAGAAGGCCGGCGCGATCGCCATCATGTTCACCGGTCTCACCGCCGCGAACGTGTTCGGCGTCCCGTTCGGCACCTTCCTCGGCCAGAACTTCGGATGGCGTTCGACCTTCTGGGTCATCTCCGCGATCGGCGTACTCGCGCTCATCGGCATCGCCGCACTCGTCCCGAAGCTGCACAGCCCCGAAGAGAAGGTCAGCCTCCGCAGGGAGCTCGCCGCGTTCCGCTCCGGCCAGGTGTGGCTGTCCCTCATCGTCACCATCCTCGGCTTCGGCGGGATGTTCGGCGCATTCACCTACATCGCGTACACCCTCACCGAGGTCAGCGGGTTCGCCACCGGCGCCGTCCCGTGGCTGCTCGTACTCTTCGGCGCCGGGCTCGTCATCGGCAACTGGCTGGGCGGCCGCTTCGCCGACCGCTCCATCGATGGCACGCTGCTGGTCTTCATCGGCGCTCTCGTCGTGATCCTGGCGCTCTTCGCCACCTTCGCGGCCTCCGGCATCGCCACGATCATCGGACTGTTCCTCATGGGCGGATTCGGCTTCGGCACCGTTCCCGGCCTTCAGGCCCGCACCATGAACTACGCCGGCCAAGCACCCACGCTCGCCTCCGGCGCGAACATCGGCGCGTTCAACGTCGGCAACGCTCTCGGCGCATGGGCCGGCGGCCTCGGCATCGCCGCGGGCTTCGGCTACACCTCGCCGATATGGATCGGCGCGATCATCACCGCCGCGGCCTTCCTCGTGATGGCCTTCGCCGCCGCGAGCGCCCGCCGCAACACTACTCACCAGCCCGCCGCCGACGCCGCGGGCGCTGACGCGCAGCGGGACGCCGTTACCGCGAACTGACCTCTGCCCTCGGCAGTCGACTCCGTCCCACCGACGAAAGGCAACCCCGATGACAACCGCACCCACCATCCCCACGATCACGTTGAACAACGGCGTCACGATCCCGCAACTGGGCTTCGGAGTCTTCCAAATCCCCGACGATCAGACCAGCACCGCGGTCGCCGCTGCTCTTGAGGCGGGCTACCGCAGCATCGACACCGCAGCGATCTACGGAAACGAAGCGGGCGTGGGCCGCGCCATCGCCACATCCGGCCTCGCCCGTGACGAGCTGTTCCTCACCTCGAAGGTGCGGTCCGCACCCCGCGGAGTTCAGCGGCTGAGGCGCAGCCTCGGCTGCGACGCCGTGCGGCGGCGAGGGCACGCCCTCAGCACCCAGACCGGGCGATGATCCGGGGTGGCGGCTCGGATGTTTCAGACCGCCAACGCGTCGGCGAGCTCGTGGTGCGACGGCTCCACGAGGACCTCCCCGTTCGGGAGGACGACGACCGGAATCCTACGACTCCCCGAAATGGCCGCGGCGACGCCGGCCGCGGCCGAGTCGTCTTCGATGTCGATGTCCGTGAAGGGCACACCGGCTCGGGTCAGCTGCTGACGCGCACGCGTGCAGTCGCTGCACCACTTGGTGCCGTACACGGTAATGGTCCCCTCGGCGCTCATGGCATCCTTCCTGGTGGTCACGCGACCGTGACCGCGTGTCCGGGGATCGCCTCGAGGAGGGCGATCGTGTAGGGGTCGGCGGGGTCGGCGAAGATGTCCTCGGTCACGCCGGACTCGATGAGCACCCCGCGGCGCAGCACCGTGACGGTCTGGGCGACCTGGCGCACGACGGCGAGATCGTGCGAGATGAACAGATAGGTGGTACCGAACTGTTGCTGGATGCCGGCGAGCAGGTCCAGGATGCCCGCCTGGACGGTGACGTCGAGCGCCGACACCGCCTCGTCGAGCACCATCACCGTGGGATCCAGCACAAGCGCGCGTGCGATCGCCACCCGCTGTCGCTGACCGCCCGATAGCTCTCGCGCGCGGCGGTTCGCGACTGCCGCGGGGAGAGCCACGCACTCCAGCGCCTCGCGCGCGCGCTGCGCCCGCTCGGCACGCGAACCGATGCCGTAGTTGCGCAGCGGCTCCTCGACGATGGAGCGAATGGATTGTCGCGGGTCAAGGCTCGAGAAGGGGTTCTGATAGACCATCTGCAAACGCCGCCGCGCCTCGCGCAAAGCTGCTCCGCGCAGGGATGAGATGTCGGTTTCTCCGACTGTCACGTGCCCGGACGTCGCCCGCTCGAAGCCCATGACCATGCGGGCGATCGTCGACTTGCCCGAACCGGACTCGCCGACCAGGGCATGGGTCATGCCACGCCGGACATCGAAGCTCACATCGTCGACCGCACGCAACGGGCCGCGACGGCCAGGCACGGCAAACTCCTTCACGACGTTGCGGACCGAGATCAGGGCGTCCGCGTGCGCCGGCTCCGCCAGCTGTCGATGCACCTCATCGCTCGAACGCACCGCCTCAGCCAATGCCGGGGCATCATCCACGAGCTGGCGGGTGTAGGCGGCCGTCGGAGCGGCAAGAACGGATGCTGTCCGCCCCTGCTCCTGGACTTGCCCGGCCTTCATCACCAGCACCTCCGAGGTGCGATCGGCGGCCACCGCGAGGTCGTGCGTGACGAGCATGACCGACGTGCCGTCCTCGCGGCGCAGCTCGTCGATGAGGTCGAGGATGGTCTTCTGCACGGTCACGTCCAGCGCGCTCGTGGCCTCGTCTGCCACGATGAGCGCGGGACGGAGCGCGATCGCGCTCGCGATGAGGACGCGCTGCTTCATCCCGCCGCTGAGCTGGTGGGGGTACTGTCGTGCGCGCACCTCTGGATCCGGGATGTCGACGCGCTCGAGCAGCTCGAGGACGCGTCGCCGGATCGTCGGCCCATCGCCGGCCCGGTGGATGCGCATGGCCTCCGACAGACTGTCGCCGATGCGCTTGACGGGGTTCAGCGAATTGTGCGGATCTTGCGGGACGAGGGCGACATGCCGGCCGTGGAACGCCCGCCACTGGCGCTGATTCCACGACGTGACATCCTGACCGCCGAGCGCGATCGAGCCTTCGACCACTCGCCCGTTGGACGCAAGCAGCCCGATGACCGCCTGCGCCGTCGTCGTCTTGCCCGAGCCCGACTCTCCCACGAGGGCAAGGGTCTCGCCCCGCGCAAGGCGGAACGACACGTCGCGCACCGCTGTGGACTCATCGCCCCGCAATCGGTAGGCGATGGACAGGTTCTCGACCTGCACGGCCGGTGCGGCGTCATCCCATCGTGGTCCGATTGAACGTGTGGTCATCGGGAGTTCCTCTCGGAGATGGCGGAAGACAGGCGGTTGGCTGACAGCACGACGAGCACCACGATCGCCCCAGGGATCGTCGTCAGCCACCACGCTGTCGCCACATAATCGCGCCCCTCGGCGATCATGAGACCCCACTCTGGCGTCGGCGGTGGTGCGCCGTAGCCGAGGAAGCCGAGGGCCGAGATCGCGAGGATCGCGGTACCGAACTGCAGCGCCGCCATCGCGAACACCGGCGCGAGCGAGTTCGGAAGGATGTGGCGGAACAGTACCGTCCTGAAGGTGCCCCCGCTGGCGTAGGCGGCCTCGACGAAGTCGGCGGTGCGGACGCGGATTACTTCGCCGCGGACGAGTCTCGCGAAGGCCGCGACGCTGGTGATGGCGACGGCGACGGCGATCTGGAGCAGGCCGAAACCGAGAAGGATGATGATGCTGAGCGACAGCAGCAGCCCGGGGATCGACAGCAGAACGTCGACCAGTCGCATCAGCGTCGTGTCCAGCCATCGCGGGCCGGCGCCAGAGAGGAGCCCGATGAGGGTTCCCACCACCATGCCCAGGGTGACGGCGCACAGGGCGCTGAAGAGCGTGTAGCCGGCACCATGGACAACGCGGGTGTACACGTCGCGTCCCGTCGGGTCGGTACCGAAGACGTGGGCAGCCGATGGCGGCTGGAGCGCCTGGGAGAGGCTTCCCGCCGCCGGGTCGCCCGGCGCGAACGCATGGGGCGCGAGGGCCCAGCTGAGCGCCACCAGCAACGTGAGCAGCGCCGCCGCCAGCGCGAGCATGCCAGGCGAGCGCATCTCGCGGGTGAAACGGCTGGCCCGCCTCGTCCTGGCTCGGACCCCCAGCGGCGCGATCGGGGTGGCCGACCCCATGAGCATCTTCTCGGTCACCGGCGTGCTCCCTTCGTGGACAGACGCGGGTCGAGGAGCGGGTAGGAGAGATCGACGATCAGATTGATGACCACGAAGACAGTCGCCGAGATCACGACGACCGCCTGCAGCACGGGTGCGTCCTGGGCCGCGACGGCCTGCTCCGTCACCCGTCCGATCCCGGCGCGGCCGAACACCGTCTCAGTGATCACGGCACCCCCGATGAGTTCGCCGAACAGCAGGCCGGCCATGGTGAGCGCGGGGAGCACGGCATTGCGGGGGACGTTGCGCGTGATCACCCACCAATCCGATGCGCCGCGCGACCGCACGACTTCGATGAACGGCTGCGCCCGGACGTCGTCGATGGCCCGGATCAGCACCTGCGCGATCGGCGCCGAGATCGGCACCGCCAGGGCGAGAACCGGCAGGATCAGACCCTCGATAGGGTCCGGGTTGATGATCGATACCCAGCCGAGACGGAACGAGAACACCTGCACCAGCACGATGCCCAGCCAGAACACGGGGATCGAGATGAACAGGGACGGCAGCGAGCGCAGCAACCGGCTCAGACCCGGGAACCCGGGCAGCTGCGTCAGGCCTGCCAGCACGATCGCGAGGATCGTGGCGACGATGAAGGCCGTCGCAGCGAGCACGAGCGTGCTGGGCAGCGCGGCGCCGATGATCGTGCTGACCGCCGTCCCCGACTGCACCGAGTAGCCGAAGTCGCCACGAAGGAAGCCGCCGAGCGTCTGCAGATACTGCTGCCACAGCGGGGTGTCGGCGCCGAGCGATTCCCGCAGCCGGGCGACCTCTTCAGGACCGAGACCCGCCTCCGGGCTCTCGAACCGGATCACCAGCGCATCGCCGGGGAGCGCCTGCAGCAGGATGAACGACGCGGTGAACGCGATCGCGAGGACAATCACGGCCTGTCCGAGTCGATGTGCGACGTATCTCATGATGTTCCCTTCCGAGGCATCGACCTCCGTGCGGGGGCCCGGTGAACCCCCGCACGAAGCGGGTCAATCGGCGAGGTACAGCTGGGAAAACAGCGGGCGGGCGACCGCTTCGTAGGTCATTCCGTGGACCGCGTCCGCGATCCCATAGGTCTGCGGCTCCTCGAAGAACGGGAGCACGTAGGCGTTCTCGGCGAGGTAGACCTGCGCGGCCTGGCTCGCCGCGACGCGCGCCGCGGGATCGGGCTCGCTGGCGACGTCCTGCAGCAGCGCATCCAGCTGGGGGTCGGCAATAGTGCCGTCGGCCGGGTTGCGGTTGAGCAGGATGTTGCGGTTGCGCGAGAAGTACATGCTCTTGATCACGTCAAGGTCGGCCCTGCCCACCATCGAGTGCGCGCCCTGCGCGCGGCTGGCGTCCTGCAGTGCCACCGCGTAGTCGCCGGAGGTGGCGCGCAGGATGTTCATCTCTATACCGACCTCAGCCAACTGCTGGGCGACGGAAGTGAGCAAATCGAACGAGCGCGGTTGCGCCAAAGCTTCGGCGGTCGTGAACGACAGCCGTGCGCCGTCCTTCTCGCGGATGCCGTCTGAACCCTCGGTCCACCCGGCCTCCTCGAGCAGCTCGACAGCGCGGTCCGGGTCGAAGCTGAAGTAATCCGACGTGTCGAGGTACCCGAGGGCGGTGCTCGAGAGCACCGAGGTCGCGAGCGGATAGTTGTCGGTGAAGAGGCTGTCGATCAGCCCCGGGCGGTCGACCGCGGCAATGATCGCCTGGCGCACCCGGAGGTCGTCGATGGGCCCAGCCATGAATCGAAGATTCAGTGCGTTGTTCACGCCGTTCGTCTGCGGGCCGTCGACGGTGAATCCGGGCGCATGAGCAACCTGCGCCTCGTCCTGCGGTTCGATCTTGCGAGCGACCTGCCCCTGTCCCGACAGCAGTGAGCCGACGCGCACGCTGCTTTCCGGGGTGATCACGATCTGGACCTCGTCCACGTACGGCCGGCCCTGGTTCTCGAAGTCCGGTGGCGCCCAGGCGTAGTCTTCGCGCGCCTGCAGGGTGACCGAGGTCCCGAGCTCCTCGCTTGCAATGACGAAGGGTCCCGATCCGATGATCTCGGTGCCCGAGCCCGCCGCGAAGCCTTCGAAGTCACGGTCCAGCGTCTCGGACGACATGATCCCGGACGTGATCGTCGACGTCGCCTGGAGGAACCCCGGCGACGGCGCGGAGAAGTGGAACCTCACCGTGTTCTCGTCGACCACCTCGCTGCTCTCGTAGTTGTTGACGGCTTCGGAGACAGGAAGCGCGCGTTCGGGGTCGCCGAGTCCGTACAGATCGAAGTTCTTCGCGACGATCGCCGCGTCCAGCGCGGACCCATCCGAGAAGGTCACGTCGTCGCGCAGCGTAAACGTGTACTCGGTGGCGTCGTCGTTCACCTCCCACTCTGTGGCCAGCCAGGGCTCAAACTCGAGCGTCTCGGGATCCTGCCACACGAGCCGGTCCGTGATGTTGTTGACCAGCGCTCCGTTCGGATAGAAACCCGCCGCAGGGGTGTAAAGGCTCGCGTACGCGTCAGGCTCGAGGTAGATCAGCGTGCCGCCGGACTGCGGGTCGCCGGACGACGCAGCGCCTTCGGAGCCACCGGCGCAGGCGGACAGCAGGACTGCTGTGCTCAGGACGGCGGCGACGGCGGCAAGCGGCCGTCGCGCGCGTCGCCCGAGGGGACGGTCGGAAGAAGATGCCATGGGGTTCTCGCTTCTGGGGTTCGGGTGAGGGGTGGGTGGTGTTGGCACGGACGGGTCAGGCGCGCCGCCGACGCGGGATCGTCGGTTCGCCGAGGGAGAGCATGAGACGGTTGGCCCAATTGAAGAAGGCTGCCCCCGCGATGACGTCGGCGATATCGAGGTCGGTGAGTCCGAGCGCGTGCAGCCGGTCGATGTGAGCGGCCGAGAACTCCGACGGCGTGACCGTGAGTGCCCGTGCCGTCTCGATAAGAGCGTCCCAACGCTCGTCGACGGCCGCGGACGTGCCGTGGTCCAGGAGTTCCTGGACGTCGGCCTCTCGACCGGAGAGCCGGGTCGCGGCGCTGGCATGGACCGACGCGCAGAACACGCAGCCGTTCACCCGAGACGCCGCGGCGGCGGACAGTTCGCGCTCGGCGAACGGAAGCCCGCCGTCGGGGTTCTGGAAGATGTCGAAGTCGGTCAGCGTGCGAGCGGCGAGGATCTCGGGCTCGCGGGCCAGCAGCGCGAAGTAAGGCATCTTGGCGCGGTCGCGCTCCACCACCCCCGCCCAGTGCCGGTCCTCGAACTCTTCCACCGGCAGCGGGGCAAGCCAGGGAGTCCAGCCGAGACCGTCCTGGGTGAACCGGTCCGGCCCCTCCAGGTCGACGGTGGACAGCACGTGCTCTTCCTGCAGGTCATCGAGATCGGTGGTCATTTCGACTCCATCGAGGTGCGCAGCACGGCGAGGCCGGTCGCGTAGCGGATCTGGAACGAGAGAAAGGCGACCAGCTGCGACGCGCACACCAGGTCGGTCGTGGTCCACCCCTCGTCGAGGAGCATCTGCAGCGCTTCCGCGCTCGCCTCGCGGGGCCGGAAGACCAACAGGTGCACGTGCTCGATGAGCGCGCTGAGTTCGTCGCCGACGACGGCGCGGGGAGCGTCCGGCACGACGAAGTGGAGTCCCTCGACCGATTCACCGGCGAGGCCCGCTTCGCGGTACACGCCGTAGGGCCCCGACGTGGTGCCGGCCGCGGAGATCTCGCGAAGTGCCGCGATCATGTCGGGAGAGGGTTCGGCCCGCGAGAACTCCGACTCGTAGTGCGTCGACAGGGGCGTCTCGCCGTGCCACCGTGAGATGACGACGGCCAGAGCCAGGCGCTCCGCGACGGAGAGGCCATTGCCCACGGCCGGGCTGAAGATCGCATCGTAACTGCGCTGCGCGTTGGCGCGCGTGTCGGTGCGGGCGCCGCGGATGGTATCGAGCCGATCGCCGGCCGCCACGCCGAGCGCGTGATCAAGAACATCGATGGACATCGGGAAAGCTCCATTCGGACTGGTCGCCGTCTCGGGAGTGCACGGTCTCCGGAGTAGTTGACGTGCGTTCGGACTGGGCAGCGGCGTCGGGTTTCGTCGCCGTGGTGATGACGCTAGGCGGGCCGTCGTTAACTCGGGGTTACGTTGTATCGCCGCTCGTCATGCATGCGTCGGTCCGCATTATGAGTGCGTCCGCGCAGGTCCCCGGCGGTCCGCAGCCGCCAGATCATGCCGTCGATCGCGGTGATCGCGTCAGTCAGTGCGGCGACCGCAGGCAGTGTCAGCTTGGTAGCGGGGACGAGCAGGCTTATCGTCCGAGTGATTTCCGAATCGAGCTTCTGCACCGCGACGTTGGGAGGCAGAAGGGTGGTTCCCAGAGTGAGCCGGGGCACTAGCGCGATGCCGAGGTCGGCGGCCACCATGCCGACCGTGGCACTGAAGTTGTCGGTCTCGTACACGATGTTCGGGGCATAGCCGACGGCCTCGCACGCTCGGATGAGGTGGGTGCTGCACCTCGGGCACCCTGCGATCCAGGGGTCGTCTTCGAGGTCCTCCAAGGGCAGACGCGGCAGGTCGACGAGCGGGTGATCGCGCGACATCAACACGAAGAGCGGATCGACGAAGAGATCGGCGGTCCACAGCCCGCGCGGCGGGTCGGGATGGTGGGTGGGGTTTCGCTCGCCGGGGTAGCTGAATACCAGGCCGACGTCGGCGTCACCGCCGACCACGAGCTCGGTCGCCTCCGGAGGCTCGCTCTCGGTGTACTGGACCATCACCCCTGGATGACGCTCGCGCATCCCGGACAAGAGATGGGGCACGATCGTGGACGACGCCGACGGGAAGCCGACTAGCCGCACCCGACCGGAACGGAGGTTAGCGGCCCCGGCGAGCTCGATGCTCGCCGCCTGCAGCGCGTCCAGCACCCCGCCGGCGTGCCGACTAAGCAGCACCCCGATGTCGGTGAGCTCGACGCTGCGCCCCTGCTTGACGACGAGAGTCATCGACAGCCGCCGCTCGGCGCGGTGCAGGTGCTGACTGATGGCCGGCTGCGTCGTGCCGAGGGCGCGAGCCGCGCCGGTGATCGACCCGGTCTCAGCGATGGCGCGCACGATGCGCAGCGTCTGCAGATCCAGGCTGATATCGGTATCGGATTCGAGGGGCATGGCGACCTCCGTCGTCAGGACACACCCTCGGGTCGGCGGTGGATGACTCCAGCCAAGCACCCTCGTGTTTCGGGCAGGCAACACCGCGTGCACCGCTGTATAACCACCCGTTATGCGATTGCATGACACGGCGCGCGGCGCGCTATACAGATCGCGTGACTGACGTACCTCTGACCCCTCCATCCGATCCCGTGGTGTGTCTGATCGGTGTCGGGCCCCGCGGCACGTGCGTGATCGAAAGGCTCGGAGCGATTGCACACGCGGAGCTCGGTGACCGTCCGTGGACGCTGCACCTCGTTGACGATGCGCCGTTCGGCGCCGGGCGCATCTGGCGGCTCGATCAGACGCAGGAGCTCTGCATGAACACCCTGAGCGGTGCGGTCACCCTCTTCACCGACGACGCCAGCACGGTGATGGGGCCGATTTCACCAGGACCCACGATGCAGGAGTGGTGCCTGCTTGCGCGCGACGCGCTGGACGGCACGGACGCCGCGGCGGGTGTACCCCCGGCGCACCGGGAAGCTTTTGACCGCACACCACTGCCTGTCGGCTTCCTGGAACGCGAGCACCTCGTCGACGAGGCACGGCGCGTGCGACCCGAGAGCCACCCGAGCCGCGCGCTGTACGGCGCGTACATCACCTGGTGCTTCGACCACGCCCTCGCCGCGCTGCCGTCGTCGGTCACGGTCGTGACGCACCGCGCCCGCGCGATCGGGCTCGAACCGGACGGCGGGCGCGAGCGGGTGCTGCTGAGCGGCGGCACGACCATCATCGCCGACGACGTCATCCTCTCCCCTGGGTGGCTCGTGAGTGCCGACCCGGCCTCCGACCGGCTGTTGGCCTCGGAGGTGCGCAGCCGGCGCGATCTCGTCTGGGTGCGCCAGGGCAGTCCTGTCGAGCAGGACCTGGACGCGGTGCCCGCGGGCGAGCCCGCGATCGTGCGGGGTCTCGGAATGGGATTCTTCGACGCGATGGCCCTGCTCACGATCGGCCGGGGAGGCAGGTTTCGCGGTCACGGCTGTCAGCTCGTGTACGAGCCGAGCGGGCGCGAGCCGGTCCTGCACGTCACGTCGAGGCGCGGTATCCCTTTCCATGCGAAGTCGTTGTGGGCTGGACTGCCGCCGGTCGCCCGGCAAACCTACTTCTCGCGATTCGACCCGACCGCGATCGATCGTCCGATCGACTTCGAGGTCGACCTGTGGCCTCTGATCGTGCAAGATGCCCTCGCCGGCTGGTACCGCGCGATCGCCGAGACGCGGCCATACGCCCTGCACGCGTCCCTCGCGGAGATCCTGCGTCTGATCGACGACCCGACGTTGGTGATGGATGCCGCGGCCATCGACAACGCGATTGCCGCCATCGTTCCTGATCGGCGCGACCGCTTTCATCTCGAAACCCTCCTGTCGCCCACGACGGAACCCTGGTCGTCGCCTGACACGTTCCAGGACTGGGTCATCGAGCATGTCAAGAACGACCTCGCCGAGGCCACGCTAGGCATGGCGAGTCCACTCAAGCGCGCGTTGTGGGAGGTCAACGCCGCGCGAAAGCCGACCGCGAAGTACATGGCGTTCACGACGGCGACGGCCGAGACGCATGCCAGCGCACTGCATCGTTCGTTCGTGTCGTTCGGCGCGATGATCGGCAGCGGCCCGCCCGCGTTTCGCAACGCGCAGCTGCTGGCCCTCGCCGACGCGGGGCTCGTGCGCTTCATCGGGCCGGACGGCCGAATCGGCGTCGACGTCGACGGGTTTCACGTCGAGTCGGCTCTCGTCGCGAAGTCGCGAGTGTCGGCCTACGCGCTCGTGGACGCATTCCTGAACGCCCACGATGCACGGGCGAGCAACGACCCGCTGATGCGCGGGCTCGCCGAGCGCGGGATCGTCAGACCGCACCGGCGGTACATGCGCGATGGAGCGATCGCTCCGGGGCCCGGATACGCCGTCGAACCCGGCTCCAGCCGGGTGATCGGAGCTGACGGCACGGTAACGCGGCACATCCAGATCATCGGAATTCCTGTCGAGGACACCCGCGGCGACACTGTGATCAGCCCCATGCCCCGCGTCGACGCGACGTTCCTCCGCGAGGCGGACGGCGCCGCACATGCCGCGCTGCGCACGGTTTTCCCCTCGCTCGCCCTGTCCGCTCAGGAGGTCCTGCATGTCTGAGATCCGGAAGGTCGCCGTCATCGCGGGCGCCACCAGCGGTATGGGCTGGGAGATCGCGTGCGACCTCGCCGCAGACCACGAGGTCATCGCCCTCGGCCGTGAGGCCGCGGCGCTCGCCGAACTGGACGCGAGACCCGGCATCCGTGCGGTGTCGTGTGACATCACCTCCGCCGCGCAGCGCGAGGAGCTGGCAGCAGGCCTCGGCCGGGTCGACGTGCTGGTCCACGCAGCCGCCGGCGCTACCACGGACGCCGCCGGTCCAGAAGCCTGGGACGCCATGCTCGGGATGTTCCTCGTCGCGCCGGCGGAGCTGACGCGACTGCTTCTCCCCGGCCTGCGTGAGTCGCGCGGCACCGTGGTCTTCATCGGCTCCGGTGCCGGCACGCGCGCCATCCCCAGGATGGCGTTGTACACCGCTGCCAAGCACGGCCTGCGCGGATACGCCGACGTGCTCCGCATCGCCGAGTCGCCGCACGGCGTGCGCGTGGCGACCGTCGCACCCGGCCCGACCGACACTCCGGGTCACCGCCGGGGCCTCGCCGCGTCGGCGACGCCATACGAGCCGGAGCGGTACGTGCGCCCCGCGAGCGTCGCCCGGGCGGTGCGCTTCGTGGTCGACGCCTCGGAGGACGTGCACCTCACGGATGTCGCCGTCCGCCCGCGTGTGGAGCTGTCCCGGTGACCCCGCCCTACCGCCGCGATCCCTGGACGACGCGCAAGTGGGAGGTCGGCGATCCCGAGATCGGCGCCTGGATCGCCGAGTCGGACTTCGGGACCGCTCCCGCAATCAGCGCGGCGCTACACCAGGCGGTCGACAAGGGATTCCTCACGTACCTGCCCGACCATGCCGCGGCGGCCGCCGAGAGCGCGTGCTCCCGCTTCCTCGCGGCCAGGTACGACTGGCACGTGGGCGCCGACCGGGTGCATCTGGTTCCCGACGTCGTGGCCTCACTGCGCATCGCGATGGAGCACTTCCTGCAACCGGGTGCTGCGATCGCGGTGCCGACGCCGTGCTACGCGCCGTTCCTGCATGCGCCCGCGCGCGCCGGTCGGCGCGTCATCCAGGTTCCGTCTGTCCATGTCGCCGGTCGGTGGCGCATCGACACGGCTGCCCTCGCCCGGGCCTTCGCGGACGGCGCGGGCATGCTGGTGCTCTGCAACCCCCACAACCCGCTCGGGCAGGTGATGAACCTCGATGAGCAGCGCGACGTCGCGGCCGTGGTGGAGCACTACGGTGCTCGGGTGTTCTCGGACGAGATCCACGCTCCCTTGGTCTACCCCGGCGCCCGCCATCGGCCGTACGCGGCGCTTTCACCGGCGACGGCGGCGCACACCATCACGGCGACGGCGACCTCGAAGGGCTGGAACATCCCGGGTCTCAAGAGCGCGCAGCTCATCCTCACGTCCGACGCTGACGAGACGCTCTGGCGTAAGCGCGACATCGTGCCGTATCTGGAAGGAAGCATCCTCGGCGCCGTCGCGGCACGTGTGGCGTACACGGATGCCGTCCCCTGGCTCGACGAGACGACGCGGGTGTTCGACGCGAATCGCCGCCTACTGGCAGCGCTTCTGGCCGAGCATGCCCCCGACATCGGATATCGGATGCCCGAAGCGACCTATCTCGCCTGGCTCGACTTCCGCGCCTACGACCTCGACGTCGACCCCGCGCACTTCCTCCGCCACGAGGCGGGCGTGGTGGCTTCCAGCGGAGCCGACTGCGGGCTCGGCGGCGAGGGTTTCGTGCGGTTCAACTTCGCGATGCCGGCTGAACTTCTCAAGCGGTCGGCCGAGGCGATGGGAAGGGCGTTGAGCGGGACCCGACGGCGGCGTCCACGGATCGTGGGGCAATAGCGTCTCCTGCTCAGCCAGAGACGGGCTGCCCGCTCTGGCCACGGATCTCCTCGAACCGCGACGGACGAGGTTCGAGGAGATCCGTGCCGCTCCCCGCTAGACGGAGCCGAGGCGCGCGGGAGCGATCCAGACGGTCGTTTCGGGCGCGACGGACCCCGCGGAGGTTCCGGAGCTCGAGAGAACCACTTCGCCTCCGTCATCGAGCGCGTACAGCTCGACGCCGAAATTCGTCACCACCTGCCAGCCGTTGGGGCGGGCGAAGCGCAGGACGTCGCTGCGTCCGGTCGGCAGCCACTCCAGCTGTTCGCCGGTCTGCAGTTCGTGGCGCAAACGCAGCGCTTCGCGGTAGAGGTTGAGCGTCGACATGGGATCGTCAGCTTCGGCGTCAACGGCATGCCGGGCGAACCACGCGGGCTGCGGCAGGTGTGCGCCGCCGTCACCGAACCCGAACGACCGCCCGTCGGCACGCCACGGCAGCGGCACGCGGCATCCGTCTCGCCCGATCTCGGCGCCCGCTGTGCGGAAGAAGGTCGGGTCCTGACGCTCGGATGTCGGGATCTCCGACACCTCGTGCAGGCCGAGCTCCTCCCCTTGATAGAGGTAGGTCGATCCCGGGAGTCCCAGCAGGAACAGCGTCGCGGCGTTCGCCCGTCGCGAGCCCTTCTCACGGTCGAGCACCGGCTCAGCGCCGCCCGAGACGAGCCAGGCGTTGCCGGGCCGCTCGTCGTCATGACGCCACCCGTCGTCACCGGCAGCGTTAGGCAGGCCGTACCGCGTCGCGTGCCGCACGACGTCGTGGTTCGACAGCACCCAGGTGCTGGAGGATCCCGACTGGGCCGCGAGTGCCAGGTTGTCCGAGATGATGCGACGGAACTGGTCGGCGTCGAAGTCCGCGACGAGCAGGTCGAAGTTGAACGCCTGACCCAGGCTCTCGGGTCGTGAGTACAGGTGGATGCGCGAGGGGTGCACCCATGCCTCGGCTACTGCGGTGCGCGGCGGGTCGTACGAGTCGAACACGGTGCGCCACTCCGCGTAGATGTCGTGCACGTCGTCGCGGTCGATCAGCGGGTGATTGCCGTCTTGCGGGATGAGCGCCAGCTGGTCGCGCGAGGGAAGCGGCTCGGTGAGGTCCTTCGTGAGCATGTGCGCGACGTCGATGCGGAAGCCGTCCACACCGCGGTCTGACCAGAACCGCAGCGTCGTGAGGAAGTCTTCGTGCACGTCGCGGTGGTGCCAGTTGAGGTCGGGCTGCTCGGTGGCGAAGTTGTGGAGATACCACTGGCCGTCCTCGACGCGCTCCCACGCCGATCCGCCGAAGACCGAGAGCCAGTCGGTGGGCGGCTCGGCGCCGTCCGTGCCCGTGCCCTCGCGGAAGATGTAGCGCTCGCGGGCCGCCGATCCGCGTCCGGCGGCGAGTGCTTCTTGGAACCACGCGTGCCGGTCCGACGTGTGGTTGGGCACGATGTCGACCACGACCTTGATGCCACGCGCGTGGAGCGCGGCGAGCATCGCGTCGAAGTCGTCGAGCGTGCCCAGGCGCGGGTCGACGTTGCGATAGTCGGCGACGTCGTAGCCGCCGTCGGCGAGCTCAGACGGGTAGAACGGGCTCAGCCACACCGCGTCGATGCCGAGCTCGCTGAGGTACTCGACGCGCGATGCGATGCCGGGGATGTCGCCGAGGCCGTCGCCGTTCGAGTCGGCGAAGCTGCGCGGATAGATCTGGTAGACGACGGCTTGACGCCACCACGGTGCGAGGTCGGCGTCTCGAGACGTGTCGAATGCGAGGTCGAGGGAGGTTGTCACGGCTGAGGGGTCCTTCCGATGGTTGCGTGACGGACAGGGATACGAGAGGGCGGAGGCCCGAGGGCTCAGCCCTTGACAGCGCCTTGAGTGACGCCTTCCATGACCCAACGCTGCGTGAACAGGTAGGCGACGATGGCGGGCGCCATGGCCATGAGGTACGAGGCGAACGAGACGTTGTAGTTGTTGCTGAACTGCGTCTGGAACAGGTTCTGCCGCACTGGGAGCGTCTGCATAGCCGGATCGGAGATGATCAGCGACGGCATCATGAAGTCGTTCCAGGCGTAGAGGAACGCGAAGATGCCGACCGTGGCGCTCATCGGAGCCAGGAGTGGAAAGATCATGTGCCAGAACGTCTGCCACGTGGTGGCGCCGTCGATGCGCGCGCTCTCCTCGAGCTCGATCGGGATCGAGCGCAGGAACGCCGTGAACAGGAGCACACTGAAGCTCAGCTGGAACATGGTCGCCAGCAGGATGACTCCCACCGGGTTGTCAAGCCCGACGCGTCCGGTGAGCTGGATCTGCGGCAGCGCCACCACCGGGAACGGGATGAACATTGCGGCGAGCAGGTAGAAGAACGAGTACCGGAACAGCCGGCGGTCCCAGTTGCGCACGATCGCGTACGACGCGAACGCAGCGAGGACGATCGTCGCGATGACGGTGCCGGCGGTGACGAACAACGAGATCGCCGCGCCCACCGGGAACTTGGTGAGGGTCCACGCCTCCACAAAGCCTTCGACGCTGAAGGGCGCGGGCAGCGAGAACGCGTTGCCGTCGACGGCCTGGCCGGTCGTCTTGAACGCCATCGAGATCGTCACGTAGAGGGGCAACAGCACAGTGACGGCGCACAGGATGAGGATGATCGTGCCCGACCAGCTCACCCGCTCGGTGAGTTGCGGACGCTTGGCAGGCTGGACCTTCTGTAGGCCGACGGACACGTCTGCCTGCTCGAAGGCGAGCGCCGGCTGACTGGTGGTCATGAGAACTGGTTCCTTCCGCGCGTGAGCGAGAGCTGGAGGAGCGAGATGAGGACGGCGACGATGAAGAAGATGGTCGCGTTGGCCATCTGGTAGGCGTAGTCGCCGCCGTTGAAGCCCGCAATGATCGTCATGGCGATGCTGCGGGTCGCGGTGCCCGGACCTCCGTTGGTGAGGCCGACGATGATGTCGTAGGCGTTGAGGAAGCCCTTGAAGCCGAGAATCACGTTGATCACGACGTACCCGGCGACGAGCGGCAGGGTGATGCGGAACAGTTGCTGCGTCGTGGACGCGCCGTCGAGATCGGCCGCCTCGTACACATCTCCCGGGACCGCGAGCAGTCCCGCAATGTAGATGAGTAGCGTGCCCGGGATCGCTTGCCATGCCGTGACGATCACGATCGCCACCCAGGCGAGGTCGGGGTTGGCCAGCAGGCTGGTCGCGAGCCAAGGCACCCCGAGCGCACCGCCCGCTGCCGGGATGGAGTTCGAGAACAGGAAGTTGAAGACGTAGGCGATGATGATGCCCGAGATCACCATGGGGATCACGAAGACCGTGCGCAGTCCCGTCTTGAACCGGATGCGGGAGGTCAGCCCGACCGCCAGCAGGAACGCCACCACATTGACGACGATCACTGTCGCCACCGCAAAGCCGAACGTGAACAAGTAGCTCTGCAGGATCGCCGGGTCGCTGAAGAGCGCGATGTAGTTCGTCAGGCCGATGAAGTTCCAGTCGCCGATGCCTATGGAGTCGGTGAAGCTGAAGAAGATGCCGATGGCACCCGGCACCGCAATGGCCAGTGTGAACAGCGTGAGGCTCGGGAGCAGGAAGAGGTAGTAGATCGGCTCGACTCGGCGACTGCTGCGCCTGGATGTCGGGTCGCCCTGGGTGACGATCGTGGTGGTCGCGCTCATCGTGCTGACTCCTTCGTCTCACTGGAGGGCGCGGGCTGGCGGAAGGCCAGGCGCGCCCAGTCCTGATCCAAGGTGCGCAGCACGGAGGCCGCATCCGCCCCCAGCACCATCGACTGGGTGTAGTTGAAGACCGGGATCGTCTTGGGCACCAGCACCGAGGGACCTTGGTAGACCTGACCGTCGTCGTAATACTCCTGCATGCCCTCGATCCGCGGGTCGTCCGGCGGCGCGGCATCCGTCGTCGGTGTGAAGCCGAGCTGCGATGCGTTGTAGGCCTCGATGCGCGCGGGTTCGTAGAGGTACTCGAGGAAGTCGCGGGCGGCTTCCTTGTGGCGCGAAGCGTCGGGGATCATCGCCGCGAGATCCATGTTGACGCGGACCGCGAGATCGTCGGCGTCGTCGGTCACCGGCAGGGGGAACGTGCCGAGCTCGAGATCGGGTGACGTCTTCGCGATCTCGCTGAACGCCCACGGCCCTTGCAGGTACATCGCCGCCTCGCCGTTCGCGAACGCCAGGTTGCCGTCGCCGTAGCCCCGACTCGCCGCGTCGTCGTTCACGTACGTCCCGGCGAGCTGGAGCATCCGGTCCATCGGCTCGGCGAAGTCCTTCTGGAACGAGACATCCGAATCGGGGCCCACCAGCGTGCCCTCCGCGGCGAGGCGGTCGAAGAAGTCGACGACGTCTAGCGAGCCGCCGACCGAGTAGTCGTACCAGCCCTGCCCGATCGTCCAGTCGTCCTTGAAGGTGGCGTAGAACGGTGTGACGCCCGCATCCTGCAGCGTTTCGCACACCTCGAGCAGCTCGCTCCAGGTCTGCGGCACGTCCAGCCCGTGCTCGGCGAAGATCTCCTTGTTGTAAATCACCGACGACGCCATCACCGAGTACGGCAGTGCACTCGTGCGGCCGTCGCACGTGCCGTACTGATCCATGAGCGGTTGAAGGTCGTCGCGGATACGGGCGGCGGCATGGGTCTCGGACAGGTCGCTCAAGGCGCACCGTTGCACGAATCGGGCGACCTCGAAGTTGTAGTTCGCGAGCATGAGGTCGGGCGGATTGCCGCGCACGAAGCTCGCCGAGACGACGTCGACCCCCGAGGTGTCCATCTCGACGCGTACGCCGCTCTGGGAGGCGTTGTACTCGGCGACGACCTCGTTCATGAAGTCGAGCGCTTCGCGCTTGCTGAACGTGAAGCGGATGCTCTCACGTCCGTCGACCGAGCATCCAGCAAGCAGCCCGGCGCCGACCGCCAGCACCGCCCCCACCGCCGCGGCGCGTCGCATGCGTCTTCTTTCCGACATCCTCGTCCTCCGTTTCGCATCCTCGCGATGGAATAGCCAGTGAATAAATCTACTCGCAATATCAATGCTCGCAGGGCAGTATTGCAGGGCGGGACAGAGAGGGTCAAGATCTGTGACGACATTGCTTCCGACAACCACGTCGCGGCCGGCGAGCCTCGACACCGTGCTCGCCTACGCGTGGGACGTCGCCGGCTTCACCGCCACCGACGCGATGGAGGCGACGGGTCTCACGCGCACCACTGCGATCGACGCGATGGACTCGCTCGTCGAACTCGGCCTCCTGCGAGAGCTGCCCAACGCGCGCGAGGCCGGCGCCTATCGCAAGGGCCGCCCGGCCCGTCGCTTCGAGCTCCGCGATGACGCAGCGGTGCTGATCGGCGTCGACGCGGGCAACGTGCATGTCACTGCCGTGGTCACCGACCTTCGTTCACGGCCGCTCTCGACGCAGCGGCGGACTCTCGAACTCGACCGCGACAACGCTGAGACGCGACGCGGCCTCATCGTCTCCGCCGTCGACGACGCGCTCGCGGACGCCAGTAAGGGCCGCGGCGACGTGCTCGCGATCTATGCCGGAGTGCCGGCACCCGTCAACGAACACGGACGTTCTCCGAAGCATCCCGATGGATTCTGGGAACGGATGAATCCCGATCTCGTCGACGCCTTCGCGTGGGCGCCCCTCGCACGGATTGAGAATGACGCGTCGCTCGCCGCTGTCGCCGAGGGGACCGTCGGTGCGGCTGTCGGATGCCGCGACTACATCGCCCTCCTCGCGGGAGCCAGACTCGGCGCTGGTGTGGTCGTCGACGGACATCTGCTCCGCGGGCGTCACGGCGGCGTCGGCGAGATGGTCGCGTTCGACCACGTGGACGGCGTCGGCGCCGCAGACGGGCTGGGTACCCGCGCCGCCGCGTGGGCCGCTGAGGCTGCCGTCCGCAATGAGCTGGCGCCGGGCAGTGCCCTCGCCTCACTCTCCCCCGAGCACGTCGACGGACGCGCCGTTCTCGAACTGGCCGCGGCGGGAGACGACGACGCGCGACGCATCGTCTTGCGCGTCGGTGCCGTCCTCGCCCGCATCGTCAGCGTGCTGGGAAGCATGTTCGACCCAGAACGCGTCGTCGTCTCCGGCGCGATCTCGGCCGGAGTCGACGAGGTAGTGGCCGCCGCACGTCGCGCTCTCCCGACCGATCTGGATTTGCCCGCCCCGGATCTCGTCATCTCGAGGCTCGGTGCCGACGTGGTCGCTACCGGCGCCGTGGCCGCCGCAGCCACAGCGGTGAAACAACAAGGTCTCGACCTGTGGTCGATGCGCTCTCGCAGCTGATTCGGACTCCACACGCCACGCCCCTCTGGACACGGCGTTGAGGCAGAACACCTCGTCGCGGTGCATACGCGAGGTGGAACATTCGCCGCACCCGTCGACATAACCGACCTCGCCTCGATCACCGAGATGCGCGCCAACTGGAACCTCCGGCCGCCTCGCGCGCGGCCAGGATCACCCAGCGGAACATTGGGAGACTCATCACTGAGATATCAACTGCATCCATCCCGGTCTGCGACCCGGGCGCACCGGCAACCGCAGTGAATTGGTTCCCGCAGTCGATGCCGGTGCCTCCTCGCGCGATCAGCGGACGCGCGACGGCGCACTCACACCCTCGATAAGTGCCCAGACTTGTGGTGTGCCGTGATCATGTGGCGTCACCGACACCCCGTGGTTGAACCGGAGATACAAGAAAAGCGCCGGCGAACCGGCGCTTTTCTCGAGGTTACTGTCTCAACACAGTGCGCGCCCGAAGGGACTCGAACCCCTAACCTTCTGATCCGTAGTCAGATGCTCTATCCATTGAGCTACGGGCGCATGTCGTTCGCAGCAGCGCACAACGTCGTCAAGAATACCTCACGGCCACCCGCGGCGCGAATCGGCGGCAGGATGCCGGATTCCCGGGCGTGTTCCCCTCCTCCAGGCTCGTTCGTCATGCGTCCTGGGCGTCGAGTGCGCGCAGCTGCCGCTGCAGGGCGACGCGACGGTAGGAGGTGTCCAGGAGCTCGGCGAGCAGCTCCCAGTCGCCGGCATCCGCTTCCACACGGATGGCGAGCCAACCGTAAGCACCCTCGTAGGGCGGCACGAAGACATCGTCTCGCTCGAGCAGCGCCGGACGCTCCAGGTCGTCGGGGATGAACTCCACCGCACCCGCGTCGTCGTGGGCGGCACCCACGATGGCGAATTGGCGCTTGCCGGCACGGAACGTCGAACGGCCGTGCGCGAGCACCTCGGCCGCCTCGGGGTACGCCATGCACAGCCGGCGCACGCGCTCGGTCAACGGGTGCTCCCGCGGGAAGCGCATAGGGTGCGGTGCAACGTCGTCGGACACGGCTCGAGGGTACGCCCACGTCCGGCGGGTGTCAGGAGTCGAGCTCGCTGACGTCGACGCCCGAGATGCGCGGCGATGCCGCTGCAGGCCCGGCAGCGGGTGCGGCATCCGTGTCTTCCTCGTCGCGGTGACGCTTGTGCGCGGCGAGGCGCGGCAGGTCGACGAGGCGGATCGACTGCATGCGGGCGGCGCGCATGCGGTCGTAGTCGGGATCCAGCTCGGGCCGCATGCCCTCGACGCGCAGGCGGCGCTGCAGGTTGGCCTCGACGTCGCCCCAGGCGGCGTCGCGCGACTGCTCGATGAGCGAGCGCACGACATGCGGGTCGTCGGCCATGCGGCGGAGCGCCTGCGCCACTCCCGCGTACTGCCGGCCCCGGCGGCGGAGGTTGCGGGTGTCGCGATCGCGATAGTCGTGGGTGCCGTCGGGGTCGGTGAACTTGCCCCATGCCTTCTTGCGCTGGCGCTTCACGAGGGCCGCCGCCTCGTCCTGCTCGTCGGCGAGCGCGGTCAGCGTCTCGCGGGCGAACGGGGTGAAGGCGACCACGTCGAACTGTTCGTCATGCGCGATCGTCTCGACGAGGATGCGGTTGCGGATCGCCAGCCGTGCGGCGGCGGACGCGATGGACACCCCTTCGGCGATCGCCTCTGCGGTCTTGCCCATCGCACCTCCCCCATGAAGGCTAGCGTCCGAAGCGGCGTCCCGAGTCAGCGAGAATCGTAGGCACGGCTCGTCGACGGCGACGAGCGCAGCGAGAGGCAGCAGATGACGAGAACGCGATCCCTGGACGTGCGCGGACGCACCACCGTCATCACCGGCGGAGCCGCAGGGATGGGTGCCGAGGTCGCTCGTCAGCTCGCCGCGCGGGGTGCCCGCATCGCGCTGCTCGACCGCAACGCCGACGGGCTCACCGCGGTCGCTGCGAGCCTCGAGGGCACTGGTCATACGACACACGTCGTCGACCTCACCGACGACGAGGCGGTGGCAGCCGTCGTCGCTGACGTCGAAGCATCCCATCTTCACGTGCAGTCCCTCGTCACGTGCGCCGGGTCGTCGATGCTGGGCGACATCGACCAGCTGACGATGGCCGAGATGCGCTGGCTCATGGACGTCAACCTGTGGGGCACGGTCAACGTCACGAAGGCGCTCCTGCCCGCGCTGCGTCGCGAGCCCGCCGCCCACATCACGCACCTGGTGTCGATCTACGGCCTCGCCGCACCGGCGGGACGCATCCCGTACGCGATGAGCAAGTTCGCCGTGCGCGGGTTCACCGAATCGCTTCGGCACGAGCTGGAGCGCTCCACCATCACCGTGGGCGCGGTCTACCCGGCCGGGGTGAAGACCGGCATCATCCTGCACGGCCGGTATGCCGCGGCGATCGATCCCGCGATCGCCCAGCGCGCCGCCTCGGCGCAAGCCACGATGTACCACACCGAACCCGCGGATGCCGCGGCTCGCATCGTCGAGGCGACGATCCGCCGTCGCCCCCGCACCATGATCGGGCGGGAGGCGCGGCTGGTCGACGTGCTCGCGCGCGTCGCGCCCACCCGCTACTGGGCGCCGATGCGTCGGCCGCTCCGCGACGCGATCGACACCACGACGCCGATCCGCTGACCGCGGCGGACCCTCCATGTATCAAGCGGGTCGCGTCAGTGCAACCCCCTGACCAGCTCGGAGGCCCCGGCGTAGCGTCGATGTCATCCCTCATGAGAGGAGAGATCGATGGGATTCATGGACGACGCGAAAGAGACGGCTGCGGCCGTCGGCGAGAAGATCAAAGACGCGTGGGAAGACACCACCGATCGAGTCGGCGACAAGGTCGACGAGATGAAGGCTGATGCCGACGTCAAGAAGGCCGAAGCCGAGCGCGACTCGGTGAAGACGCGCAACGACATCAAGGAAGACCTGCGGGACAGCACCTGAACCCCGCTCACGATGAAGGCGGAGCCGACCGGGGGGCCGGCTCCGCCTTCGTCGTGTGCGGCACATCGCGGAACGGACCGCGACCGCCCGATCAGCAATGGTGCTGATCAGCGGCGACTGATCAGCCGATGGCGCCGATCCGCCACGATGCGGTGACGGATGCGTCGGGCTCGATGACGAGCAGACCCGCGTCGTAGTCGTACGACCCGCCGTTGAAGGCGTCGGGTGCGCAGGTCATCGGCTCGACGGCGAGACCCAGCCGGCTCTGCGCGGCGTCGGGCTTGTCGGCGGTGTGGACCTGCACCCACGGGCACGCGGCATCCCACGACATCTGCACACCTGAACCGGCGGCATCCGTCACCCGCACCGTGGCCGTGCCATCGGCGTCACGGGTGAGGCCGGAGTACGCGTGATCGATCTCGGCGGAGCCGATCGGCCGCGCCGAGCGGAAGTCGAAGCGCTCCGGGTCCTCGGCATCGACCGCGACGAGGCCGGTCGGGATGAGGCGGTCGGCCGTGACGGCGAGCACCTGCGTGGCGGGCAGCTCGAGCGTCCAGCCGTCGACGCGGCCGTCGCCGGCGACGAGGTACGGGTGCGGCCCGGTCCCCCACGGCGCCGGCTCGTCGCTCTCGTTGTGGGCGGTGACGGACTGGGTCAGCCCGTCCGGTCCGAGGGCGAAGGTCGTCGTGACGACGATGCGCCACGGGTAAGCCGTCTGCGGCTGGATGACGGCCGCCAGGGTCACGTGGTCCGGCCCCTTGTCGATCGCCTCGAAGTCGAGCCACGTCGCCAGGCCGTGCAGCGCGTGCGAGCGCGCGGGCTCGGTGAGGGGCAGCTGGAAGTCCCGGCCGCCGAACGAGTAGCGCCCGTCGACGACGCGGTTCGGCCACGGCGCAAGGGTCGCGCCGCGGTGCGCGGGACGCACCTCGTCGGCCTCGAACGGCACGACGAGGTCGCGGCCGCGATACGTGAGCGAGCGGAGCGTCGCGCCGACGCTCGCGACGACGGCTTCGTAGTCGCCGGCGCGGAGCGCGTGCTGGATTCCGGATGCGGGGGGACGTGCCATGAGGGCTCCTTGGAGATCGGGGATGCCGCCAACCAGAGTAGCGGCGAGGGTCGCGCGCCTCGAACAAGGGGATGTGCGCCGAGACCGAGGCGGTGCCCCCTGCTTCGCGCGGAATCCCCGGTCTCATCGAGACCGGGGATTCTGCGACGGGCTCAGAGCCCCTGCGCGAGACGGTAGTAGGCCTGGTTCCAGCGAAGCTCGCGCTGGAAGCCGCGCGCCGTGGTGTCCTCGTCGATGACGACGAGCTCGGTCGCCGCGATCTCGGCGAAGTCCCGGAACACCTCGATGCCGACCGCGGTGGTCATGACGGTGTGGTGCGCGGCACCGGCCGCGAGCCAGCAGGCGGCGCTCGTGGCGAAGTCCGGCGCGGGCTTCCAGACAGCGCGTCCGACGGGGAGCTTCGGCAGGTCGGGTGCGTCCACGTTCTCGACGACGTTCGCCACGAGCCGGAAGCGGTCGCGCATGTCGCTCATGGCGACGACCAGCGCCGGTCCGGGGTCGGCCGTGAAGACCAGACGCACCGGGTCGTCCTTGCCGCCGATGCCGAGGGGGTGCACCTCGAGGCGCGGCTTGGCCGTGGTCAGCGACGGCGAGACCTCGAGCATGTGGGCGCCGAGGATCTTCTCGTCACCGGCGACCAGGTCGTACGTGTAGTCCTCCATGAGGCTCGCGCCGCCGGGGAGGCCCGCGCCCATGACGTTCGCGACACGCACCAGGATGGCGGTCTTCCAGTCGCCCTCGGCGCCGAAGCCGTAGCCCTCGGCCATGAGGCGCTGCACGGCGAGACCGGGCAGCTGCTTCAGCGCGCCGAGGTCCTCGAACGAGGTCGTGAAGGCGCCGAAGCCGCCCTCCTCGAGGAACGAGCGCAGCCCGACCTCGATGGCGGCGCCGTCGCGCAGCGACTGGTGGCGGTCGCCGTCCGGCCGCAGCTCGGGCGCGACGTCGTACGACTCGAGGTACTCGGCGACCAGCGCGTCGACGTCGGCGTCGGACGCGGCATCCACCGCCTCCACCAGCTCGTTCACGCCCCACGTGTTCACCTGCACGCCGAAGCGCAGCTCAGCCTCGGTCTTGTCGCCCTCGGTGACGGCGACGTAGCGCATGTTGTCGCCGAAGCGGGCGAGCTTCAGCGTGCGCGAGGCGGCCCAGCCGGCCGCGGCGCGCTGCCAGTCCTCGACCTGCCGGCGCACCGCGGGGTTCGAGACGTGGCCCACCACGGTCTTGCGGGCGACGCCGAGGCGCGTCTGGATGTAACCGAACTCGCGGTCGCCGTGCGCCGCCTGGTTCAGGTTCATGAAGTCGAAGTCGATCTCGGCCCAGGGCAGCTCGACGTTCGCCTGCGTGTGAAGGTGCAGGAGGGGCTTCTGCAGCGCATCGAGTCCTGCGATCCACATCTTCGCGGGGCTGAACGTATGCATCCACGCCACGACACCGATGACGTCGTCGCGCGCGTTGACGTCGAGGGCAAGGCGGCGGATCGAGTCGGAGTCCTTGAGCACCGGCTTCCACACGACCTTGACCGGAAGGCCCGCGAGGCCCTCCGCAACGGCCTGCGACTGCTCGGCGACCTGGCGCAGGGTCTCTTCGCCGTAGAGGTTCTGGCTGCCGGTGACGAACCAGATCTCGTAGGCGTCGAGCGAGGTGGACAGGGGCGTACGGGTCATCGTGGTTCCTTCGGGTTTCAGAGAGCGGTGACGGCGGCGGCCTCGACGGCCAGGCCTGCGCGGTAGCGGTCGAGATAGGCGGCGAAGCCGGCGGCATCGGCGGGGTCGGGCTCGGCGGTCACGATCGCCGCGTTCGCGAAGACCCGGTCCTCGAGGTAGGCGGCGAGGCTCAGGTCGCCGGCGTGCGGGAGGTAGGCGGCGAGCACGGCGATGCCCCACGCCCCGCCCTCCGAGGCGGTGTCGCCGACAGACACCGGAGCGCCGAGCGCGCCGGCGAGGAAACGCTGCGCGACCCCGGCGGTGCGGAACATGCCGCCGTGGGCGAACATGCGGTCGAGGCCGACCCCTTCGTCGTCGAGCACGCGCATGCCGAGGGCGAGCGTGCCGAACACGCCGTAGAGCTGGGCGCGCATGGCGTTCGCGAGCGTAAAGCGGCTGTCGGGCGTCCGCACGAACAGCGGACGGCCTTCGGTGAGGCCGGCGATCGGCTCGCCGGCCAGGTGATTGTAGGCCAGCAGCCCCCCGGCATCCGCCTCGCCCTCGAGCGCTTCCTGGAACAGGGTCTCGTACACGGCGTCGTCGGCGAGCGGCGTCCCCGACGCGGCTGCGAACCGGGCGAACATGCCCGCCCACGCTGCGAGCTCGCTGGCGCCGTTGTTGCAGTGCACCATGGCCACCGCGTCACCCGACGGGGTCGTGACGAGGTCGAGCTCGTGGTGGACGCGTTCGAGCGGCCCCTCGAGAACGACCATCGCGAAGATGCTCGTGCCCGCGCTGACATTGCCGGTGCGCGGTGCGACGGCGTTGGTCGCGACCATTCCCGTGCCCGCGTCGCCTTCAGGAGCACAGAACGGGATGCCGGGGCGCAGCGCCCCCGTCGGGTCGAGGAGGGCGGCGCCCTCCGCCGTCAATGCGCCGGCGGGAGCACCCGCGACCAGCACCCGAGGCAGCAGCTCGGAGACATGGGCGACCGCGAGCCGCCCCGCGGCGAGCTCGTCGTAGCGCGCGAGCATCCCGGCGTCGTAGTCGCCCGTCGCGGAGTCGATCGGGAACATCCCCGACGCATCGCCGACGCCAAGCACCTTCTCCCCCGTCAGGCGCTGGTGGACGAAGCCGGCGAGAGTCGTGACGAAGCGGATGTCGGGGACGTGCGACTCGGCATCCACCACCGCCTGGTGCAGGTGCGCGATCGACCAGCGCAGCGGGATGTTCACGCCGAACGCGTCGGTCAGCTCCGCCGCCGCGGGTCCGGTGTTCGTGTTCCGCCACGTGCGGAACGGCACGAGCAGCGTGCCCGCCTCGTCGAACGCGAGGTAGCCGTGCATCATGGCCGAGACGCCGATCGCGTCGAATGTCTCGGGCGAGACGCCGTGGCGCTGCTGCGCGTCGGAGACGAGATCGGCGTACGCGGCCTGCAGCCCCGTCCACACCTCGTCGAGCGAGTAGGTCCACAGGCCCGACTCGTACCGGTTCTCCCACGCGTGCGAGCCCACGGCGAGCACGTTCGCCGGGTCGTCGGCGTCCACGAGGCACGCCTTGATGCGGGTCGAGCCCAGCTCGATGCCGAGCGCCGTGCGCCCGGCCCGGATCGCGTCGGCGCTCATCGGCCGGCCTCTTCCGCGCGCTCGTCGGCAGCGCCGCGAGGCTCATCGGCACCGTCGCGAGGCTCATCGGCACCATCGCGACGTTCGTCGGACGATTGGCCGTACACGTTCTGGTACCGGTCGAAGAGACGGTCGATCGCGTCCTGCGGGATCGGGATCAGCGGACCGGCCTCACGCGCGTAGTGCACGGTGCGGGCGACGTCCTCGACCATGACCGCGGCCTTGACGGCGTCCTTCGCCGACACTCCGATCGTGAACGGGCCGTGGTTCTGCATGAGCACGGCGCGGGAGCGATGGCCGGTCAGCGTCTCGACGACGCCGCGGCCGATCGAGTCGTCGCCGATGATCGCGAACGGACCGATGGGGATCGGCCCGCCGAACTCGTCGGCCATGGCCGTGATGACGCAGGGGATCTCTTCGCCTCGTGCGGCCCACGCCACGGCGAAGGTCGAGTGCGTGTGCACCACGCCGCCGACGTCGGGCATGTGGCGGTACACGTAGGCGTGCGCCGCGGTGTCGCTGGAGGGGCTGCGGTCGCTGCCCGGCGTGCCGGGGACGACGTTGCCGTCGAGATCGCACAGGATCATGTTCTCGGGGGCGAGGTCGTCGTACGAGACGCCCGACGGCTTGATGACGAAGAGGTCGGCGCCGGGAACGCGTCCCGACACGTTGCCGCCGGTCCAGACCACGAGGCCGTAGCGCACGAGCTCGCCGTGGAGCTTCGCGACATCGGTCCGGACGGCGGCGATGGATGCCTCGACCTCGGGGGTGAACGCGGGTGCCGGCGTCGTCGGCTCGGGGCTGGTCACGGGGTCCTCCGTCGGGTCTCGTGCGGTCGCGCGGCTCGCTCGGTCGCGCGGATCGATGTTACCGGTAACATCGCCGGTCGCCAACCCGCTTCCACCGGCATCCGAATGCTCGGCTGTCGCAATCTGCGGCTGCTCGACACGAATTGCGACAGGCGAGCGGTCTCATGCGGTCGCGTCGGCATGATCAGCGCGGCGGGGCGGTGGAGGCGCGCACGACGAGACGCGGTGCGCCGGCGGCCGAGGGTCGCTCGCCGAGGACGGCCGCGACGGCGCGGCGGGCCTCCCCCGCCAGGTCGAGGCCCACGGTGGTGAGCGCCGGGCGGTAGAAGGCGGCATCCGGATTGTCGTCGAAGCCC
>NZ_DATCVK010000027.1:0-3592 GCF_036566905.1 Microbacterium sp.
CGCGAGGACAGCGGCGACCTCCGGGTCGGCGGCCACCCCACGGGCCCAGCCCGCGTAGAGCTCGGAGCGCCCGGGGGCCTCATCGCGCGCGAAACGGGAGTACCGCTCGACGACGGCCGCCGTCTCGGCATCCGCGTCGCCCTGCTGTGCCTCGTGCGCTGCGCTGTGCCGTGGGTCGTCCATCACGCCGCCATCCTGCCGCATGCCTCGAGCCGGGCGCTCCAGGTTCGCGGGCGACGCCCAGCGAGGACGGACCACACCGTCATCGGCTGCGGTTGAATGGAGGGTGTCCGCATCCGCGGCCGAGGAGGGAACCATGACCTACGCCGTCGACAAGAGCGACGCCCAGTGGCGCGAAGACCTGACCGCCGAGCAGTACGCGGTGCTGCGCGAAGCCGGCACCGAGCGGCCGTGGACGGGTGAGCTGCTCGACGAGAGCCGCGCCGGCCTGTACACGTGCGCAGCGTGCGGCGCCGAGCTGTTCCAGAGCGGGACCAAGTTCGACTCGCACTGCGGGTGGCCGAGCTTCTACGAGTCGATCCGCCCCGAGGCGGTCGAACTCATCGAGGACAACAGTCACGGGATGGTGCGCACCGAGGTGCGCTGCGCCAACTGCGGCTCGCACCTGGGTCACGTGTTCCCCGACGGCTTCGGCACCCCGACCGGCGACCGCTACTGCATGAACTCGCTCTCGCTGCAGTTCACGCCGGGCGACGACGCGGGCACCGCCTGATGCCCGGAGCGCTGGAGGCCGCCCTCGCACGACGGTCGTGGTCGAAGGTGACCGACGAGGCTCCGACCCACGACGAGCTGCTGCAGTTCGTAGCGGCTGCCGGCCGGGTCGCCGACCACTCGTCACTGCGGCCGTGGCGGCTCATCGAGCTGCGCGGCGACGACCGCGGTCGACTCGGCCGCGCGATCAACAAGGCGGAGGGCGACAAGGGCGCCTCATCGAAGCCGCTGCGCGCACCGCTGCTCATCGCGGTCGTGGCGAGCTATCGCAAGAGCCACAAGGTGCCGCGCTGGGAGCAGGAAGCCGTGGCCTCGGGCGTCGCGCACATGCTGAGCCTGCTGCTCGACGAGGCGGGCTGGGGCGTCATCTGGCGCACCGGCCACTACACGCGCGCGAAGGCCGTCGCCAAGGCCCACGGTCTCAAGAAGAACGAGGAGCTGCTCGGCTGGCTCTACGTCGGCGGCAAGCCGGCGAGATCGCGGCCGGAACGGCGCAAGGCCGTCGACGCCCGCGCGTTCGTCAGTCGCCTCCCCTGAGGCACGCGTGGCGACGCCGACGCCGTGATGCGAGCGCCCGAGGCGGGCGGATCGCGGCGTGTGCCGCGAGCCGCCCCCTGCGCCGAAGGGTGTCGGCTGTAGGCCGAACCCGAGTCAGGCCGCGAGCTGTGCCCGGAGCCGGTCGACGTGGCCCTGCGGGTCCACACGGTACTCGGCGGACTCCACCGTGCCGTCGGCGGCCAGCACGAAGGTCGAGCGAATGAGACCGACGCGTTCCTCGCCGCCCACGACCTTGGTGCCCCATGCGCCCCACGCCTCGGCGACCGCGTGGTCCTCGTCCGAGAGCAGCGGGAACTCCAGCTGCTCGGCCTTCGCCCACTCGGCGAGCCGCTCGACCGGGTCGGGTGAGATGCCGACGACGGCCACGCCGGCGGCCTGGAGCGAGGCGAGGTTGTCGCGGAAGTCGCAGGCCTCGGTCGTGCAGCCGGGCGTGAAGGCGGCCGGGTAGAAGTACACGATCAGGCGGCGCCCGGCGAAGTCCTCCGGCCGCACGATGGTGCCGGTGGAGTCGGGAAGGGCGAAGCCGGGGTTCCGGTCGCCTTCGTGCAGGCGGGTGTCGTCAGCCATGTCATGCGTCCCTTCGGGGGTCGGGGGTGGTGCGGCGATCACGACGTCGGGTGGACGCCGAACGCGATCGCGAGCTTCTCGATCTTCTGCGCCCGACCGAGGCGAGGCAAGTCGCTGCCGTCGCGAATGACGCGGCCCCGGCCCTCGAAATCGGCCAGGAAGTCCAGCGCCCACTCGACCTCGCTCGGAGTGGGGCAGATCACCTCGTTGATGACGGGCGCTTGCTCGGCGGCCAGGCACAGCTTGCCGGTCATGCCCATCGACACGGTGATCGCGGAGTGCTCGCGCAGCGTCGGCATGCTGTTGCCCACGGTGGGGCCGTCGATCGGGCCGGGAAGGTCGCCCACGCGGCTGGCGACGACCAGGCGGGCGCGCGGGTAGGCCATGGCCTCGGCATCCGCGCTCATGCCGGTGTCGCGCCGGAAGTCGCCGCTGCCGAACGCGAGCCGGAATGCGCCGCGCGCGCGGGCGATGTGCGCGGCGTCCTCCATGCCGAGCGCGGACTCGATCAGCGCCACCACGGGCACGCTGGCGCGCAGGCGGTCGAACGAGCTCGTGACCTGGTCGGGTGACTCGGTCTTGGCGAGCATGATGCCCAGCAGCCCGGGCGCGCCGACGAGCGCTGCGAGGTCGTCGGCCCAGAAGGGGCTCGCCGCGTCGTTCACGCGCACCCACGCGCGGCCGCCGGCCGTGAGCCAGTCGACCACGTCCTGACGCGCCTGCGGTTTGTTGCTCGGATCGACCGCATCCTCGATGTCGAGGACCACGGCGTCGGCACGGGAGGCCGCCATGTCGTCGAACGACTGCGGGCGGGTTCCGGGTACGAGCAGCCAGGAGCGGGCGATAGACGGGTCGACGGCGCGATGGCGCCCCGGACGGGTCGAGATCAGGGTGCGCAGATCCTCCTCAGGATCGAGGACCTCTGCACCGTTGCCATAGGGATCTGCCGACATCTCACTCTTCTTCCGTGCTTCGGGTGCCGCGCGGCCCGGGCCGTCGGGGTCTCGGCCGCGCGGGGCGCGACGGGCAGCCGGCCGGATGCTCCGGCCGACCGCGTCGGGTGCGCACTCGCGGGGTTTCCACGCGGAGCACGACGCGTCTGGGCGGCTGACGACGCCGTGGTCCGACGGTCGCGCCGCCATCCATTCCATCACCTTCTCGAGCCCGACAGCGCATATGACGGCGACTGAGACCCTGAAAAGCGCCGGCCAGGCGCGTCGTCCTCCCGCGGGGAGAGCACCTCGCTGCGGCAGCCGGCGTCAGCGCCGGGACCGCGGCATCCGTCGCCAGGGCACCGCCGCCACGACGACCGACAGGATCGCGAGCGTCGACATCAGCAGCGACGCCCCGAACCCCGGTCCGCCTGCCGCGGGCCAGATCGCATCGATCAGGACAGACGTGACGACCTGTCCCACGACGGTGCCGAGGCCGAGCAGGAGCACCCCCGTGAAGGGCACGAGGGCTGCGGCGAGGAAGATGTAGGCCACCCCGATCACGCCGCCCAGGTACAGCCACGGATCCGATGGGTACGACGTCGGCGCGCCCGCCACCGCCGTGTGGATGAGCTCGGCGACACCGAGCACCGCCGTGCCGCCGATGAAGTTCACGAGCGTCGCAGTCAGCGGTGTGCCCACACGCTGACGCAGCCGTCCGTTGACCGCCGACTGCCAGGCGATGCCGGCCCCGACGAGGAACGGCAGCACGAGGAGCACGGGCGGCGCGTCCACACCACCGG
>NZ_DATCVK010000028.1:0-58434 GCF_036566905.1 Microbacterium sp.
GCGCCTCACGCGGCGCGACGGCGGCGGCCCGGCGCGACAGCGCGAGTGCCGTCTCGAGCCGCGACACCTGGGGTGGATCGCCCTCGCCCCACATGCGCATCGCGAGATGCGCCGGGTACTCCTCGCCCGACTCCCAGCGCAGCTGCGCGTCGAACGCCTCATCGCCCTGCGCGAGGTTGCCGCTCCACTGCACCAGCGCGACGTCCCTCAATGACGGCCGGGCGAGGCACCACACGAGGGCGGCCGTGTCGAACACGTCCCCGCCGTCGAGCGGGCGCGCGAGGGCGTCCTCGAAGAACCTCGGCAGGTCGTCGAGTCGGCACACCGCCGCGAGCGCCTGCGGGTCGATCCGTGAGGACGGGCTGCCGACGGATGCCGCCTCCTCCGCGACGCCCGTCACCGAGGCAGGAACGGGTCCGAGGTCACCGGTGCCGCCCGCTGCTCGCGTCGGTGCAGGCTCGGAGTCCCGCGCCGTCTGCCGCGCGGTGCGCTCGGTCGGCACCCCGTCTCCGGCTCGGCCGCCGCCCGCCTCCGGACCGCACAGCACCGCCACCGCGTCGCCGAGTGCGGTCATCGCCTTCGCCACGCTCGCGCGCTCCACGGCCGACCACTCGGGCAGCTCAGCCCCCGTCCCCTGATCGCCCGCGGGTGCAGGCACGCCGCTGGGTCCGTTCCAGGCCAGCTCGCCGAGAGGTCTGCCCTCTGCCGGGCACTCGTCGTCGAGATACGAGCCCCACGCGTCGGCGGCGACGCAGAGCAGGTCGGTGACGCGCAGACCGCACGCGTCGGCTCGGCGCTCGAGCGCGACGAAGAGGTCGCGGTGCGGCATCCGCCCGCTCTCGTGGAACGCCGCGTCGGTGTACCCGATCGCGGCGACGGCATCGGCTTCCGGCAGGCGGCACGCCATGCCGGTCACCGTCGCGGCCACGCGGTCGACGGACTCGGCGTCGCCGTCGGGCAGGTCGAAGCGCATGGCGCCGAGGCTCCGCGCACCGTGGAACGGGATGACGACGAGGCTTCGCGTCGGGTGGTAGCCCAGCATGCGCGGGACGACGGACAGGAACTGCGCGGCATCCGCGGCTTTCACGACGGTGGGGGTCATGAGCGACGAGCCTCGTGCCGGGCACGGCGCCGGCGAAAGACCTGGGGATGGATCAGGGGCGCCCCGGCGTCGAACCACCGCCTGGGGAGGAAGGGATACCCGCACCGCGTATCCTGGAGACATGGACTACTGGGTCGCGGCGCTCTGGACGCTCTTGCCGACCGTCCTCGTGTCGCTGATCTTCTTCTTCGTGCTCCGCAGCATCATCCGCGCCGACCGCACCGAACGGCGCGTGTACGCGAAGGTCGAGGCCGAAGAGCGCGCCAAGCGCGGACTCCCGCCGGTCGCCTCCGGCTCCAGCTCCGCAGACAGCTGACACGCACTCCCGCCGCCCGCCGCACCGGGGCGAACGGCGACGCTGCGCGATGCCGCCGACCCGCGAGCTCCCGCGTGCGAGGTCGCGTCCGTCACCCCCGATAGTGTGAGCACACTGTCCGATCCGCCGGTCCGTCCGATCAATCCGGTCCGGCCGACCCTCGCCGAGAGGCTCCGCTCGATGATCACCATCACGTTCGATGCGACGTGGTGGGTGGTGCTCGTCTTCATCGTCGACATCGTGATCCGTGTGACGGCGATCATCATCGTGCCGCGCAACCGGCGCCCGACCGCCGCGATGGCATGGCTGCTCGCGATCTACTTCATCCCGATCGTCGGGGTGTTCCTGTTCCTGCTGATCGGCAACCCGCGCCTGCCGCGCAAGCGGCGGCGCAAGCAGGAGCGCATCAACGACTACATCCACGACACCAGTGCATCGCTCGACTTCGGCACGCTGCGCCCGCACGCCCCGTCCTGGTTCACGTCGCTGGTCACGCTGAACCGCAACCTCGGCGCCATGCCCCTCGCGGGCGACAACGCGGCGCACCTGATCCCCGTCTACCAGGACAGCCTCGACGCGATGGCCGATGCGATCCGCCAGGCGGAGCGCTTCGTGCACGTCGAGTTCTACATCCTCCAGGCGGATGCCGCGACCGACAACTTCTTCCGGGCACTCGAAGAGGTGGCCGAACGCGGTGTGACGGTGCGCGTGCTGCTCGACCACTGGGCGAACCGCGGCAAGCCGAACTACCGGCGGACGCTCAAGCGGCTCAGCGCGATGGGCGCGCAGTGGCACCTCATGCTGCCGGTGCAGCCGCTGCGCGGGAAGTACCAGCGTCCTGATCTGCGCAACCACCGCAAGCTGCTCGTGGTCGACGGACGCGTCGCGTTCACCGGGTCGCAGAACGTCACCGACTCGACGTACAACCTCCGCAAGAACATCCGCCGCGGCCTGCACTGGGTCGACCTCATGGCGCGCATCGAAGGCCCGGTGGTGGCATCCGTCAACGCCGTCTTCCTCAGTGACTGGTACAGCGAGACCGACGAGGTCCTCACCGAGCAGATCGACCTCTTCGACGTGACGAGCGGGCCCGGAGACCTCGACTGCCAGATCGTGCCGTCCGGTCCGGGGTTCGAATTCCAGAACAACCTCAAGCTCTTCGCCGGCCTGCTCTACGCCGCGCAGCGGCAGATCATCGTGGTCAGCCCGTACTTCGTGCCCGACGAGGCGATGCTGCTCGCGATCACGACGGCGTGCCAGCGCGGCATCCATGTCGAGCTGTTCGTGTCGGAGGAGGGCGACCAGGCGATCGTCTACCACGCGCAGCGCAGCTACTACGAGGCGCTGCTGAGGGCGGGCGTGAAGATCTGGATGTACGAGAAGCCGTTCATCCTGCACACGAAGAGCCTCACGATCGACGACGAGGTGGCCATCATCGGCTCGAGCAACATGGACATGCGCTCCTTCGGTCTCAACATGGAGATCTCGCTGTTCGTGCGCGGAGAGGAGTTCGTGCGCGAGATGCGGTCCGTGGAGGACATGTATCGCTCGCTCAGCCGCGAGCTGACGCTCGAGGAGTGGGAGAAGCAGCCGCTTCGCTCGACCGTGCTCGACAACCTGGCACGCCTGACGTCGGCGCTGCAGTGAGGCGTCTCCCGGCGGATCGTGACCGGCGCGTGACCGTCGGTGCTGAGATTTCCGCCGTGATTACGACACCATAGGGGTGACGGATGCCGCGGGGGATGGCATCCGCGAATCTCGAGGAGGCCCTCGCATGCCCATCCGCTCCCGTTCACTCGTCGCCGGACTCGGCCTCGCGCTGCTCGCCGCCGGACTTCTGACCGCCTGTGCCCCTCCCGCCGGCTCCGGCGGGACGCCCTCGTCGTCCGCGACCACGAAGGGCGACGACAGCAGCGAGCAGGAGGTCGGCGCGGCCTGGCTCGACGGTGGCCGCATGGTCGGCATCGTCACGCAGGGCAGCTCCACGTGCGTGCCCGTCGCCGAGGAGGCCACCTACGACGACGGTGTGATGACAGTCACCCTGGTCGATGCCGAGGGCGACACCGCCTGCACGAGCGACCTCGTCCCGCGGGTCTCGCTCGTCGCAACGCCCGGGGGCGTAGACCCCGTCGAGGGTGTGGAGATCGAGGTGACCGGCGACGGCTGGCACGGCGACACCGACCTCGAGGGCGTCCCCGGTCTCGCCCCCGGCGGTGAGACCGAATACCTGCCGAGCGCGGGCTGGACCGACGTCGACGGCCAGTTCGTGATCCTGTCGTGGGGCTCGTCCTCGTGCGCCCCCGCGATCGAGAACACCGAGGCGACAAGCGCGACCGAGGTCACGGTGACCTTCGTGACCCCGCCCGCTGACCAGGTCTGCACCATGGACATGGCGCCGCGCGGCGTCGTCACGGCGGTGAACGGCCTCGAGGACGAGGACGCCGAGATCTTCGCGATCCTCACCGGCGCCGAGTTCGACAACGTCCGCATCCCCATCTACCCCAACTGACGTGAGCGATTCCGGATGCCGCCGCCCGCGGCATCCGGAATGCCTCAGTCCGCGCGCACCAGCAGGTCGCCGATCTCGCAGTCGAGGGCGCGGCAAATCGCCGACAGCGTCGAATAGCGGATGGCGCGGGCGCGGTCGTTCTTGAGGATCGACAGGTTCACCACCGATACGCCGACCAGCTCCGACAGGCGCGTGAGGGTCATGCCGCGCGCGTCGAGCAGCTCGTCGAGCCGGCAGTGGACGCCGGATGGTCCCTCGTCGTCGGCGGGGGTCACACCAGTCCCTCGGTGTCGCGCTGGAGACCTTCCATGCGTCGCAGGAGGTAGGCGAGTGCGATCACGGCGAGGCCGACGATCGGGATCGTGAGGCCCCACGACGACAGCGCGAAGCCGGGCACCAGGATGCCGTCGACGGCGTCGTCGAGATCGAACGCCGCCTGCATCGAGGCGAGCCCGGTGAGCGCCGTCGCGAGGAGAGGGCCGAGGACGAGCACGAGCCCCGCCGCGAGGCTGAAGCGGTAAAGGGCCCGGCGGAACGGGCGGCCCGTCGAGGCGGCCACCATCAGCCAGGCCAGCGCCAGGCCGACGATGAGTGCGGTCACGCCCAGCAGCACCGCGCCGGTCGCGAACAGAGCGCGCGTGCCCGCGGGGAGTGCGTCGGTGGTGAGCATCACCGCCTCGACCGACGCCGAGACGACGCCTTCGCCCGGTTCGACGGGCAGCGATTGGTCTGCGAGGAGCGAGAGCGACACCGAGTCCGCCCAGGCGTAGGTCGCGGCGACGATGACCTGCCCCGCGGCGAGCGCGACGGCCATCGCCGCGGCGAGCCCGCCGATCACCCGCATCGTGATGCGGTCGGCGCGGTCAGGGAGTGTGCCGACGGTGGTGTCGATCATCTGCGTCTCCTTCTCGGCATATCGATAAACGTTGTTATCGAAAAACGATAAACCCGACGGATGCCGCGGCGCAAGGCATCCGTGCCGTCCGAGGCGCGCTATGCCCACGGCGAACACGGCCATGCACTCTCGACCGCGTCGTTACCCTCGATGTATGGCGAGGTGGGCTCAGCAGACCCGCATCGCCCTGGAGGAGTGAATGATGTTCGAGAGATTCACGGACCGTGCCCGTCGTGTCGTCGTCCTCGCCCAAGAAGAGGCGAAGATGCTGAACCACAACTACATCGGCACCGAGCACATCCTGCTCGGTCTCATCCACGAGGGTGAGGGCGTCGCCGCCAAGGCCCTCGAGAGCCTCGGCATCTCGCTCGACGCCGTGCGCGAGCAGGTGCAGGACATCATCGGCCAGGGGCAGCAGCAGCCGACCGGCCACATCCCGTTCACGCCGCGCGCCAAGAAGGTGCTCGAGCTGTCTCTGCGCGAAGCGCTGCAGCTCGGCCACAACTACATCGGCACCGAGCACATCCTGCTCGGCCTGATCCGCGAAGGCGAGGGCGTCGCCGCACAGGTGCTCGTCAAGCTCGGCGCCGATCTCAACAAGGTGCGCCAGCAGGTCATCCAGCTGCTCTCGGGCTACCAGGGCAAGGAGCCCGCCGGCGTCGCCAGCGGCGCGGGCGAGCAGACCCAGGGCACCACCCAGGGCGGCTCGCAGGTGCTCGACCAGTTCGGCCGCAACCTGACGCAGGCCGCGCGCGACAACAAGCTCGACCCGGTGATCGGACGCGAGAAGGAGATCGAGCGCGTCATGCAGATCCTGTCGCGCCGCTCCAAGAACAACCCCGTCCTCATCGGCGAGCCCGGTGTCGGAAAGACAGCGGTCGTCGAGGGCCTCGCGCAGGCGATCGTCAAGGGCGACGTGCCCGAGACGCTCAAGGACAAGCAGCTCTACTCGCTCGACCTCGGCTCGCTCATCGCCGGCTCCCGCTACCGCGGTGACTTCGAGGAGCGCCTGAAGAAGGTCACCAAGGAGATCCGCACGCGCGGCGACATCATCGTCTTCATCGACGAGATCCACACCCTCGTGGGTGCGGGCGCCGCCGAGGGCGCGATCGACGCCGCGTCGATCCTGAAGCCGCTCCTCGCCCGTGGCGAGCTCCAGACGATCGGCGCCACCACACTCGACGAGTACCGCAAGCACTTCGAGAAGGATGCCGCGCTCGAGCGTCGCTTCCAGCCGATCCAGGTCGCCGAGCCGAGCCTGCCCCACGCGATCAACATCCTGAAGGGGCTGCGCGATCGCTACGAGGCGCACCACAAGGTGCAGATCACGGACGGCGCGATCGTCGCGGCGGCGAACCTCGCCGACCGCTACATCTCGGACCGCTTCCTTCCCGACAAGGCCATCGACCTGATCGACGAGGCCGGCGCCCGCCTGCGCCTGTCGATCCTGTCCAGCCCGCCGGAGCTGCGCGAGTTCGACGAGAAGATCGCCAAGGTGCGCGAAGACAAGGAGCTCGCCTCCGAGGAGCAGGACTTCGAGAAGGCCGCGTCGCTGCGCGACGAGGAGAAGTCCCTCCTCGCCGAGCGCCTCCGCCTCGAGAAGCAGTGGCGTTCGGGCGACGTCGCGACCCACGCGGTCGTCGACGAGGGCCTGATCGCCGAGGTGCTCGCGCAGGCCACCGGCATCCCGGTCTTCAAGCTGACCGAGGAGGAGTCGAGCCGTCTCGTCTTCATGGAGAAGGCGCTGCACCAGCGCGTCATCGGCCAGGAGGAGGCGATCGCCGCCCTGTCCAAGACGATCCGCCGCCAGCGCGCGGGCCTCAAGGACCCGAAGCGTCCGTCGGGCTCGTTCATCTTCGCCGGCCCCACGGGTGTCGGAAAGACCGAGCTCGCCAAGGCGCTCGCCGAGTTCCTCTTCGACGACGAGCACGCGCTGATCGCCCTCGACATGTCGGAGTTCGGTGAGAAGCACACCGTCTCGCGCCTGTTCGGCGCCCCTCCCGGATTCGTCGGATTCGAAGAGGGCGGCCAGCTCACCGAGAAGGTGCGGCGCAAGCCGTTCTCGGTCGTGCTCTTCGACGAGATCGAGAAGGCCCACCCCGACATCTTCAACTCGCTCCTGCAGATCCTCGAAGAGGGTCGCCTGACCGACGGTCAGGGTCGCGTGATCGACTTCAAGAACACGGTGATCATCATGACGACGAACCTCGGTTCGTCGGCGATCGCCGGCGGGCCGGTCGGCTTCCAGGTCGAGGGCAACAGCGGCACCACGTACGAGCGGATGAAGGGCAAGGTGAACGAGGAGCTCAAGCGCAACTTCAAGCCCGAGTTCCTGAACCGCGTCGACGACATCATCGTCTTCCCGCAGCTCGACAAGGATGAGCTGCGCCAGATCGTGGGCCTGTTCACCAAGCGCCTCGGCGAGCGGCTGCTAGACCGCGACATGACGATCGAGCTGTCGGATGCCGCGAAGGACAAGCTGATCGAGATCGGGTTCGACCCCGCGCTCGGCGCCCGTCCGCTGCGTCGCGCCATGCAGCGCGAGGTCGAGGACCGCCTGTCGGAGAAGATCCTGCACGGTGAGCTCGACGCGGGTGACCACGTGAAGGTCGACGCGCAGAACGGCGAGTTCGTGTTCGAGCACGGCCCGCGCGGCGACAAGGTCGCGGTGGGCGTCGTCCACAACGGCGAGATCACCGCCACGCCCGACCTCGCGGCGAACGCGTAAGACAGAACACGAAGAGCGGATGCCGCGGCCACGTGCCGCGGCATCCGCTCTTCGTCGTTCGGGGTGGGGGCGTGCACCTCGATCCCGGTCGTTGAGCGAGCGAGGAACGAGCGAGACGAAACGCTCGGCACCCGGCCAGCGACGTTTCGTCTCGGTCGCTGGCGCTCCCTCGCTCAACGACCGAGGGTGGGCATCTACGCTGGACGGGTGGCAGAGTTCACGGTCAGGCCCGCGCGCACGCGCGACGTCCGCCGCATCCAGGCGCTCCTCGAGCCGTTCGTGCAGCGGCGCATCCTGCTCGGCAAGGATCTCGTCGTCCTGTACGAGGCGACGCAGCAGTTCCTCGTCGCCGAAGACGCGGACGGCGAGCTCATCGGCTGCGGTGCGCTGCACGTCATGTGGGAGGACCTCGGCGAGGTCCGCACGCTGATCGTCGCGGACGGCTGGCTGCACCACGGCGTGGGGCGCGCGATCGTGGAGGCGCTCGAGGAGAACGCCCGAGCCCTCGGCCTGTCGCGGCTGTTCTGCCTCACGTTCGAGGTGGACTTCTTCACGCGTCGCGGCTTCGAGCCGATCGGCGAGCAGGTCGTCGACCCCGACGTGTACTCCCAGCTCATCCGCTCGCCCGACGAGGGCGTCGCGGAGTTCCTCGACCTGGCGCACGTGAAGCCGAACACCCTCGGCAACACCCGCATGATGAAGCGCCTCTGACCGTGCTCGTGACGCCGACGGGGCACCGGCTCGCCGGATGCGGGGCGCGCCGACCGGAGAACACAGGCTCCGCAGTTAACCTGTGAGCATGACCGGCACCACTCCGCGACGTCGCCCCTCTCCGGCGGTGTACCGTCGTCGGCGTCTCGTGCTGCTGATCGCCCTGCTGGTGATCGCGGGGGTCGTGTGGCTGCTCATCGCCCAGCCCTGGGCGGTCGCCGCGACGGACTCGTCGGACAAGCCCGACCCCGGGCAGCAGCAGAACACGGCAGAATCCCTTCCGGTGCCGTCGGGGCAGGCGACCACCGGTGGCACCGAGACCGGTGCCGTCGAGGGCGCGGTGGTCGAGGGTGCGACGCCGACCCCCGGCGCGACCCCGACGGCGCTGCCCTGCGTCGCGAGCGAGATCACGGTCGAAGCGGTGACGAGCGCCGACACCTACGCGGGCGACCAGAACCCGCAGTTCTCGATCAGCCTCACGAACAACGGCGCCGACTGCACCCTGAACGTCGGCACCACCGCCCAGTCGTTCACGGTCACGAGCGGCGACGACGTCTGGTGGCGTTCGACCGACTGCCAGAGCGAGCCGAGCGACATGGTGGTGCTGATCGCCGCCGGCCAGACCGTGTCGAGCGCTGCTCCCCTCACGTGGGATCGCACCCGCTCGGCCGTGGGCACCTGCGCCGACGGCAACCGCCCGCTGGCGCCGGGCGGCGGCGCGTCGTACCACCTCTCCGTCGAGATCGGCGGCATCGCATCGACCGAGCCGAAGCAGTTCCTCCTGTACTGAGAGCCACCGCCACTCGGCGCACCGGCCGTCGCACACCCGCCGCCTCCGGCGCACGCCGCCCAGACCGCACCGCCTCCGCACGCCGCGGGCCACGGCATCCGTTCGCCGTCGTGCCTCGCGCGAACGATGGAGCGGGGCGGCCCCCAGACCGCCCCGCTCCTGTTTCCCCGCTGTGAGGTTCTGGCCGAACTCTCTAGGGCTTGTCGCCGAACACCTCGGTCTCCATCGCGTCGTACCCCTCTTCCTGAGGGTCCCCATGCGTGCCGCCTGACAGGGCGTACTCCTCTTCGGGAGAGAGCACGAGGCGGTGCCGGAAATACAACGCGAATCCGACCAGGATGACGACGTAGACGATGGCGATGGCGACGATGGCGGGCCGGGCCGGCTCGTTGATGAAGAACCCGAAGAAGATCAGCACCGAGACGGCGCCCGCGATGACGGCACCGGGGATGCCCCACGGGCTGCGGTAGGGACGGTTGGCGTCGGGGTACTTGCGGCGCAGGATCACGTACGACGTCATCTGCAGCGCGTAGGCGATGACCGCTCCCCAGATCGCGATGTTCAGCACGATCGCTCCGGCCACCCCGGCGGTGCCGCCGAGCGAGTCGACGAGCACGAGGGCGACGAAGCCGATCACCGCGCCGACCACGAGGGCGACCCACGGCGTCGCGCGCTTGCCCGTGAGCGACAGGAACTTCGGGTAGTAGCCCGCCCGCGACAGCGAGTACATGTTGCGCCCATAGGCGAACATGATGCCCTGCAGGGAGGCGAGCAGGCCGATGAGGGCGAACAGGGCGAGCACGGCCGCCAGTTCGTCGCCGACGATCGCCCGGAAGCCGTCGAGCAGCGGCTCGCCCGCGGTGCCGGTCGCCTCGGCGCCCACGACACCGGTGTTCAGGAACAGCACGAGCAGGCCGGTGATGATCAGGGTGGTGCGCGCGATGAAGCCGGCACGGGGGATGTCGCGCTCGGGGTTGTGCGACTCCTCCGCCGCGAGCGGGAGCTCCTCGATGCCGAGGAAGAACCACATCGCGTACGGCAGGGCGAACAGGATCGGGATCACGCCGTGCGGCAGGAAGGCGCTCTGGCCCGGATCGGGGGCGATGTCGAACAGCTTGTCCCAGCTGAACTGGCCGGAGAAGATCGCCATCACGGAGAACACCAGGATGATGGCGATCGAGATGATCGACACCACGATGGCGAACCTGAATGAGATCGCAGCGCCGGCCGCGTTCAGCGCGATGAAGGCCGCGTAGAGGATGATCCACCACACCCACGTCGGCATCGAGAAGTTCAGCAGCTCGGTGGTGATCGCGTCCGCGTAGGACGCGGAGAAGTACACGATGACCGCTGTCGTCGCGACGTACTCGATCGTCTCGGCGGCGCCCGTGACCAGGCCGCCCCACGGCCCCATCGCGGAACGCGCGAACGAATACGCGCCGCCGGTGTGCGGCATCGCGGCGGCCATCTCGCCGATCGAGAAGATCATGCCGTAGTACATGACGACGAGGATGGCGAAGGCGATGAGCATGCCGCCGAAGCCGGCGAAGTCGATGCCGAAGTTCCATCCCGAGAAGTCGCCCGAGATGACGGCGGCGACCGCGAGGCCCCACAGGCCCCACACGCCGGCCGAGCGCTTCAGGGTGCGCTTCTGGAAGTAGTCCTGACCGGCTCGCCTATAGGTCGCTCCTGCGACCTTCGACGAACTTCCGGCGGTGGATGCCGGTGACTCCGGCCGTGGTGCACTGCTCGCTTGGGACATCGGTCCTCCAAGGATTAGCGATGGGAGGTGCGCTCGGGTGCGCGGACGCGCTTTTCGCCGATTGTGGTGCCTATTGGTGGGCTGTGTCTACCTTTGAACGGGATTTTGGTTAGAGTGTGCGGGTGCGCGCGGTTCGGGGGGACCGCGCCCACGAGTCTCGTCGCACGTCGACACAGGAGGAGGAACGGATGCCGGGCAACCTCACGGTCGAGCAGCTGAACGCCGGAATCGCCGCGGGCGACGTCGACACCGTCGTCGTCGCCTTCGCCGATGCCCAAGGGCGTCTGGTCGGCAAACGCGTGTCGGCGCGACTCTTCCAGGAGGAGGTGCTGCCGCACGGCGCGGAGGCGTGCAACTACCTGCTGTCGGTCGACGTCGACATGAACACCGTCGACGGCTACGCCATGTCGAGCTGGGAGACCGGGTACGGCGACATGATGCTGCGGCCCGATGTCGCGACCCTCCGCCGAATCCCGTGGCTGCCGGGGTCGGCGCTGGTCATGGCCGACCTCACGTGGGAGAACGGCGAGCCCGTCGTGCAGTCGCCCCGCGACATCCTGAACCGCCAGCGCACCCGGCTCGCCGACCGCGGTCTCGTCGCCTTCTCGGGGACCGAGCTGGAGTTCATCGTCTTCGACGACACCTACCGGGATGCCTGGGCCAAGGGCTATCGCGAGCTCACTCCGTCGACCGACTACAACGTCGATTACGACCTGCTCGCCTCGGGCCGCCTCGAGCCGCTGCTGCGCGACATCCGCCTGTCGATGGACGGCGCCGGTCTGTACACCGAGGGCGTCAAGGGCGAGTGCAACCTCGGCCAGCAGGAGATCGCGTTCCGCTACGCCGAGGTGCAGGAGACCGCCGACCAGCACGCCATCTACAAGAACGGCGCGAAGGCCATCGCCGAGCACCACGGCAAGGCGCTGACGTTCATGGCGAAGTTCAACGAGCGTGAGGGCAACAGCTGCCACATCCACCTGTCGGTGCGGTCGGTCGCAGGCGACCCCGTGATGGCGGGGGACGGCGAGCACGGCTTCAGCCCGCTCATGGAGCACTGGATCGCCGGCATCCTCGCCACGCTCCGCGAGTTCTCGCTGCTGTTCGCGCCGAACATCAACTCGTACAAGCGGTTCGCAAAGGGCTCCTTCGCCCCCACCGGCATCGCGTGGGGGATCGACAACCGCACGTGCGCGCTCCGGGTCATCGGCCGGGGTCATTCGCTCCGGGTCGAGAACCGGGTGCCCGGCGGCGACGTCAACCCGTATCTCGGGATCGCGGCGATCATCGCGGGCGGCCTGCACGGCATCGAGCACGAGCTTCCGCTGCCCGACCGGCTCGAGGGCAACGCGTACACGTCCGGCGTCGACCACCTGCCGACGACGCTCCGCGAGGCCGCGCAGCTGTTCGACGAGTCGGCCATCGCCCGCGCCGCCTTCGGCGACGACATGGTCGAGCACTACCTGAACCAGGCGCGCATCGAGATCGAGGCCTACGACGCGGCCGTGACCGATTGGGAGAGGGTCCGTGGTTTCGAACGGCTCTAGTGGCGAAGGGCGCCGGCCGGTCATCGGCCTGACGACCTACCTCGAGCAGGCGAAGCAGGGGGTGTGGGACGTCCGCGCCGCCTTCCTGCCGCAGCAGTACTTCGACTCGGTGACGGCGTCGGGCGGCATCGCGGTGCTGCTGCCGCCGCAGCCCGAGCCGGATGCCGCGGCCGCGGCGGTGCTCGAGGGCCTCGACGGCCTGATCCTCACCGGGGGGCTCGACGTCGACCCGTCGCTGTACGGCGCGGAGCGGCATCCGCTCACCGACCCGGCCCGCCACGACCGCGACGCGTGGGAGCTGGCCCTGTTCCGCGGAGCGGAGGAGCGACGGATGCCGGTGCTCGCGATCTGCCGCGGGCTCCAGCTCGTCAACGTCGCGCGCGGCGGCACGCTCCACCAGCACCTGCCCGAGGCGCTCGGCACCGAGCGGTTCCGCATCGGCGGCGGCGTGTTCGCGACGAACGAGGTCGTCGTCGATGAGGGGTCGCGTCTCGCAGAGCTCGTCGGCCCCGGAGGACTCGACGTGCACAGCTACCACCACCAGGGCATCGACCAGCTGGGCGCGGGGCTCGTCGCCACCGCGCGCACCGACGACGGCCTGGTGCAGGCGTTCGAGTCCGACGGCGACGGGTATGTCCTCGGCGTGCAGTGGCACCCCGAGCAGAATCGCGAGGACCGCCGCCTGTTCGCCGGTCTCGTCGCCCAGGCGTCGGTCTATGCCAAGACGGGTTCGCGGTCGCCGAGCGAGCGCCCTTCGACGAGCTCAGGAACCACGAGCGAGACGACGCGTCCCGAGGCGGCGAACGGGGTCCTGGCATGACGTCGATGTTCACCGTGATCAACCCGGCTACCGCGCAGCCGATCCGCGAGATCGCGCGCGCCGATGTGGCGCAGACGGATGCCGCGATCGCGCGTGCCCTCATCGCCCAGCGTTCGTGGGCGTCGCTGCCGCCGGTGGGCCGAGCCGATGCGCTGCGTGCCTTCGCGCGCGTCGTCGAGGCGCACATCGAGGAGCTCGCGCAGCTCGAGGTGCTGAACTCGGGGCACCCGATCGGCTCGGCCCGCTGGGAGGCGTCGCACGTCGCCCAGGTGCTGAACTTCTACGCCGGCGCGCCTGAGCGCCTGAGTGGGCAGCAGATCCCGGTCGCCGGTGGGCTGGACGTGACGTTCCACGAGCCGTACGGCGTCGTGGGCATCATCGTGCCGTGGAACTTCCCGATGACGATCGCGTCGTGGGGCTTCGCGCCGGCGCTCGCCGCCGGCAACGCCGTCGTGCTGAAGCCCGCCGAGCTCACGCCCCTCACCGCGATCCGCCTGGGTGAGCTCGCGCTCGAGGCGGGGCTTCCCGACGGGCTGTTCACGGTGATCACCGGATCGGGCTCGGTCGTCGGGCAGCGGTTCGTGTCGCACCCGGACGTGCGCAAGGTCGTCTTCACCGGCTCGACCTCGGTGGGGACGGATGTCGCGGCCGGCTGCGCCCGCGAGCTCAAGCCCGTGACGCTCGAGCTCGGCGGCAAGAGCGCCAACATCGTGTTCGCCGACGCCGACCTCGAGAAGGCGGCGGCAGCCGCGCCGGGCGCGGTGTTCGACAACGCCGGACAGGACTGCTGCGCGCGCAGCAGGATCCTGGTCGAGCGGAAGGTGTACGACCGGTTCCTCGAGCTGCTGGAGCCGGCGGTGCGGGCGTGGCGGGTCGGAGACCCCGCAGACGAGGGCACCGAGATGGGACCGCTGATCTCGGCATCCCATCGCTCCACCGTCGCGGGATTCCTCGAGGGGGCGAACGTCGCGTTCCGCGGCTCCGCGCCCGACGGAGAGGGTTTCTGGTTCGCGCCGACCGTCGTGCTCGCAGAGCCCGATGACCGCGTCGCGCGCGAAGAGGTGTTCGGCCCGGTCGTCGCGGTGCTGCCTTTCGACGACGAGGCCGACGCGATCCGGCTGGCGAACGACACCGTGTACGGACTCGCCGGCTCCATCTGGACCGAGAATCTCGGCCGAGCCGTGCGGGTCTCGCGCGGCGTCAAGAGCGGCGTGCTGTCGGTGAACTCGCACTCTTCGGTGCGGTACTGGACCCCGTTCGGCGGCATGAAGGCGTCAGGGCTCGGCCGTGAGCTCGGCCCCGACGCGGCGGAGCACTTCACCGAGACCAAGAACGTCTTCTTCGCGACGGACTGAGAGGGAACATCATGGATCTGACGGCGAGATTGAAGGACCGGGTCGCGATCATCACCGGCGGCGCGTCCGGGATCGGCCTCGCGACCGCGCGGCGCTTCGCCGCGGAGGGTGCGCGCGTCGTGATCGCCGACCTCGATCCGGCGACCGGTGAGCTCGCGGCGGACGAGGTCGACGGCGTGTTCCGAGCCATGGATGTCGCGGACGAGACCCAGGTCAACGCGGTCTTCGACGGCGTCGCCGCGGAGTTCGGCCGCATCGACATCGCGTTCAACAACGCGGGCATCTCGCCCGCCGACGACGACTCGATCGAGACCACCGAGCTGCCGGCGTGGGACCGCGTACAGGACGTCAACCTCAAGAGCGTCTACCTGTGCTCGCGTGCGGCGTTGCGCCACATGGTGCCGGCGGGCACCGGCTCGATCATCAACACGGCGTCGTTCGTGGCACTGCTCGGCTCGGCCACGTCGCAGATCTCGTACACGGCCTCGAAGGGCGGCGTGCTCGCCATGACCCGGGAGCTCGGCGTGCAGTTCGCGCGGCAGGGCATCCGCGTGAACGCGCTGTGCCCCGGACCGGTGAACACCCCGCTGCTGCAGGAGCTCTTCGCCAAGGATCCCGAGCGTGCGCAGCGCCGGCTCGTGCACGTGCCGATGGGCCGGTTCGCCGAGCCGGAGGAGCTCGCCGCCGCCGTCGCGTTCCTCGCCTCGGACGACGCGTCGTTCATCACCGCCACCGCGTTCGTCGTCGACGGCGGCATCACCAACGCGTACGTCACGCCCCTGTGAAAGGTCGGTCGTTGAGCGAGCGAAGCGAGTCGAAACGCCCCGGGCGGGTGCGGAAAGTCCGGTGCGTTTCGTCTCGGTCGCTGCGCTCCCTCGCTCAACGACCGATGGCCGACGATGGAGGCACCAGATGACCGACGCCCCGCTCCACGAGGTGCGCAGGGCCGTCTACCGCCCGGTCCGTGAGGGCAACGCGCTCGAAGACACGGTCGCCCGCCTGGTGCAGACCATCCGGCTCGGCGTCGTCGCGCCGGGAGAGTCGCTGCCGTCGGAGCGGGAGCTCGCCGTGATGTACGCCGTGAGCCGCGACACCGTGCGCGAGGCGATCCGCGAGCTCGCCGACACCGGCTACCTCGTGCGCCGCCGCGGCCGGTACGGCGGCACGTTCGTCGCCGACCCGCTCCCGCAGCCCCCGCATCCTCGCGATGTCACAGCCGCCGAGCTCGAAGACGTCCTGGGCCTGCGTCGCGTGCTCGAGGCGGGGGCCGCCCGAGCCGCCGCCGCCCGCAGCCTCGACGCCGCCGCGCGCGACGAGTTGTGGGCGCGGTACGAGGTCGTCGCCGAGGCATCGGCATCCGACTACCGCCGCCTCGACACGCTGCTGCACCTCTCGATCGCCGAGCTCGCCGGCATCCCGTCGCTCGTCGCCCTCGCCGCGGAGAACCGGGCCCGCGTCAACGAATGGCTCGACACGTTCCCGCTGCTGCCGCGTAACATCGAGCATTCCAACGCCCAGCACGAGCACATCGTGACGGCGATCCTCGCCGGGCGACCGGATGCCGCCGAAGCGGCGATCCTCGAGCACCTGGCCGGCTCGGAAGCACTGCTGCGCGGGTTCCTCGTCTGATCGGCCGCCCTGCCGTCGGTTCTGGGGGCGATTACGCTGGACGGGTGGCAGGCAAGAAGCGCGCGAACAAGCAGAAGGAACCGCTCGAGTTCCGCAACACGCAACTCGCGGACGCGCTGCAGACGCAGGACATGGCCGCGGTGGCATTCGCGCTGCGGCATGGTCCGACGGTGGCGCCGCTGATGCGTGCCGGCGACCGCGACAACCCGCTCGACGTCGGCGAGGTGTGGACGTACCGCGACCCGAAGACCGGTGACGTCGCCCTGCTGCTGTTCAGCGACGCCGCGCACAAGCCGGCCTCGCTGCCGCCCGGCGTCGCGCTGCAGTCGCCGGCATGGCTGCGGACCTTCCTCGCCGCACACGAGGACGAGATCACCACGGTCTTCTTCGACATCGCCGGGCCGCACCCGATGCAGGCGTCGCCCACCGACCTCATCGCCGCGCTGGACGCCTGACTGCATCACGCGGGGACGGATGCCGCGGCCGCCGTCACGACTGTGGCCGGCGCATTCGCGACACTCCGTCGCGCCTCGCCCCTTTCGCCCGGGGGTTTGGCACGCTCGCGGGGTGGACTACCTGCTCGTGGGCATCGTCTGCGCCGCCGGGCTCGTGATCCCGGTGGTGCTCGGGTTCGTCGATCCGGCACGTCGCCGGCGGCCTCGCGGCCGCTGAGGCCCGGCGGCTGAAGCGCGGGGCGCTGAGGAACGGCGGCCACACGGGGGTGCCGGCGTCGCGCGGCGGCCTGGGGTTCCGGCGTTGTGGCGGTCTTGAGGACCTACGCTGCCGCTGAAGCGCCGGGTCGGCTCAGAACTCGGGGACGTCTTCCCCCGGTCGCCCCTTCGCGCGGGTGCGCACGTCGTCGAGGGCACCGCGCAGGCGGCCGGAGCGGTCGTCGATGAGGTCGCGGTAGCCGAGCCGGGCCGCTTCGGTGCGCCGCTGCGCGGCCTGCGTGACCGGCCGGATCTCGCCCGCGAGGCTCAGCTCGCCGACGGCCGCGATGTGCCGCGGGATGTTCCAGCCCTTGACCGCTCCCGCGACCGCGAGGGCGATGGCGAGGTCGGCCGCCGGCTCGACGAACCGCACGCCGCCGACGGTGGAGACATAGACGTCCTTGTCGGAGGTCTTGATGTCGACGCGCTTCTCGAGCACCGCGAGCACCGTCGCGACCCGCGCCGCGTCGACGCCGTTCACGATGCGGCGGGGGTTGGGCGACTTGCTGTCGATCGTCAGCGCCTGCACCTCGACCGGGAGCGCACGACGCCCCTCGAGCGCGATCGAGACGCACGTTCCCGGCTCGGTGCTGCCGTGGCCCAGGAACAGCGCACTCGGATCGGGCACCTCGGCGATGCCGGCGCCGGTCATGTCGAAGCAGCCGACCTCGTCGGTCGGGCCGAAGCGGTTCTTGAGCGCGCGGACGAAGCGCAGCGACGTCTGCCGATCCCCCTCGAACTGGCACACCACGTCGACCAGGTGCTCGAGGATGCGGGGTCCGGCGATCGAGCCGTCTTTCGTGACGTGGCCGACGATGATCGTCGGCAGCCCGCGCTCCTTCGCGACGCGGATGAGGGTCGCCGCGACCTCGCGCACCTGCGACGGGTGGCCCGCCATGCCCTCTGACAGCGCCGACGACACCGTCTGCACCGAGTCGACGATCAGCAGGTCGGGTGCCACCTCGTCGACGTGGCCGAGGATGGTCGCCAGGTCGGTCTCGCTCGCGAGGTACAGCTCGTCGTGCAGCGCGCCGGTGCGCTCGGCGCGAAGGCGCACCTGCGCCGTCGACTCCTCAGCGCTCGCGTACAGCACACGGCGCCCTGCGTTCGCGGACCGCGCTGCGACCTCGAGCAGCAGCGTGGACTTGCCGACGCCGGGCTCGCCCGACAGCAGGATCGCGGCGCCCGGCACGAGTCCGCCGCCGAGCACGCGGTCGAACTCGCCGACGCCGCTCGTGCGCCGCGGAGCATCGGACGTGTCGATGCGGGTGATCGGCTGCGCCGCCCGCGCGGCACCCGGCGACACCGGGGTGATCGAGCGCAGGATGCCGGTCTGCTCAGCGGCCTCGACCACCGTTCCCCACTGCTGGCATTCGCCGCAGCGCCCGACCCACTTGATGGTGGTCCAGCCGCACTCGGTGCACCGATAGGGCGCGGTCTGCGTCGGGCGTCTGGCAGCGGGCATGTGGCCAGCGTACGGCGGGGGCACGACATGACCCCGACGGCGGGCCGGGCGGCCGGGGTGTCGATCAGCGCAGCGAGTCGGCGACCTGCTTCAGCGCATCGGCGGAGGCGTGGAACAGCTCGAGCTCGTGCGGGTCGAACTGGGTCTCGCGGACCGGCACCGCGCCGGCCGCGCTCACGATCGACGGCACCGAGAGTGCGACGCCGTCGACGCCGTGGAAGTCGCGCAGCACCGGCGAGACGGGCATGACCGCGCGCTCGTCGTTGAGGATCGCCTCGATGATGCGGGCGCTGGACAGGCCGATCGCGTAGTTCGTCGCGCCCTTGCCCTGGATGACCTTGTAGGCCGCGTCGCGCACGTCGATGGCGATCTGGTCGAGCTCCTCGACGGTCAGCCGGTCGCCGCGGGGCGTCACCCATTCCAGGATCGGGACGGTGCCGATCGTCGCCTTCGACCACAGTGGGAACTCGGTGTCGCCGTGCTCGCCGACGATGTAGGCGTGCACGCTCGACGTCGAGACGCCGGCGCGCTCGGCGAGCTTCCACCGGAGGCGCGAGGTGTCGAGCACCGTTCCCGACGCGAAGATGCGCTCGGACGGCAGTCCCGTGTCTTCCTGCGCCAGCACGGTGAGGACGTCGCACGGGTTGGTCACGATGACGTAGATGGCGTCGGGGGCGACGCTGAGCAGCTGCGGCATCATCGTCTTCATGATGCGGGCGTTCACGCCCGCCAGCTCGATGCGCGTCTGGCCGGGGTCCTGCTTGGCGCCGGCCGTGATGACGACCACGTGCGAGCCCTCGACGACCGAGAGGTCGCTGCCGCCGGTGATGTCGCTCGAACCGGTGAACTGCGTGCCGTGGGCGAGGTCGAGGACCTCGGCCTCCACCTTCTGGGTGGCGATGTCGTAGAGGGCGACATGGCGGGCGGAGCCGCGGATCAGCGCGGCATACGCGGCGCTCGAGCCGACGCTGCCGGCTCCGACGATGGTGACTTTCGAGTTCTCGATGACGGCCATGTGGCCAGTCTTGCAGGGGGCGGTGCCTACGCCCACTCCGACCGCCGGGTCGCGGCATCCGTCGTCGTCAGAGGGAGGGTGGGGCGGTGACCGTGCGCTGCGGATTGCGGATGCCGAGGAACGACGTGACGCCGCCCGCGATCATGAGCGCCGCGGTGACGATGGCCGCGCGGTGGAAGCCGTCGAGGTCGAGGCTGCCGCCGACGATGGTGGCGAGCAGGGCGACGGCGATGAGTCCCGCGACGCGCGCGACGGCGTTGTTGACGGCGGACGCGATGCCGGATCGTTCGGGCTCGATCGCGCCGAGGATCGCCGAGGTCAACGGCGCGACGGTGAGGGCGAGGCCGGCGCCCATCACGATCATGCTCGGGAGGATCTGCCACCAGTACGAGAACTCGGTGGTCGTCGTGAGGAGCAGCAGTGCGCCGATGCCCATCGTGATCGGGCCGACGGTCATGAAGAACCGCGGACCCCACCTGCCGCTGAGCGCGCCGACGCGCGAGCTGAACAGGATCATGAGGATCGTCATGGGCAGGCTCGCCAGTCCCGCGAGAGTGGCCGGCAGCCCGGCGCCCTCCTGCAGGTACACGACCACGACGAGGCCGTTGAGGGCGAGTGCTCCGTAGATGAACGCGGTCGCCACGTTGCCCGTCCAGAAGTTGCGCACCCGGAACAGGTCGAGTGGCAGGATCGGGTGGCGCGTGGTGCGCTGGCGGAGGATGAACGCCGCGAACATGCCGGCACCGATCACGAGCGTCAGCCAGATGACGGGGGAGCCCCAGCCGAGGTTGGGCTGCTCGATGAGGGCGTAGACCATGCCGCCGAGGCCGAGGGTGCACAGCGCTGCGCCGATCCAGTCGATCGATGCTCCCGGATGCCGGGTGTCGCGAAAGCCGCCGCGCGCCAGCAGCACGAGGGTCACGGCGATCGGCACCACGTTGATCAGGAACGCGAGCCGCCACGACACCAGGTCGACGAGCACGCCGCCGATGAGCGGGCCGACGATCATGGCGGAGGTCGTCATCGCGGTCCAGATGCCGATGGCGCGGCTCTGCGCGGCACCGGTGAAGTTCGACGTGATGAGCGCGAGCGAGCTCGGGACGAGGAACGCGCCTGCCGCGCCCTGGACCGCGCGGGCGACGATGAGGAACTCGGCCGTGGGCGCGGCCGCGATCGCGATCGAGGCGATGCCGAAGCCGATGAGGCCGATGCGCAGGACGAGCACGCGGCCGTACGCGTCGCTGACCGAGCCGGCGACGAGGATGAGGGCGCCGAGCGTGATGAGGTAGGCGTCGACCACCCACTGCTGCGTCGTGATCCCGCCGCCCAGCTCCTCGCTGATCGAGGGGAGGGCGACGTTCACGATCGTGCCGTCGAGGAAGGCGACGAACGACCCGAGCACGGCGATCCACAGCACCGACCGCTGGATCGCGGTCATGCGGCCGACCGGCGCCGACGTGCCGGAGGCAGGCTGATGATCGGTCACCAGCCCACGCTAGACCCGGCCGACGACACCGAGGGCCGCTTCGCGGGATGCGGGTATCGGCCGGGAGCGCACCGCCCTACGATGGCGGCAGCGCCGCGCTGCGGTGTCGACCGACGACTTCGGGAGCTGCGATGTGCCGCTGGCTGGCGTACACGGGGGAGCCGCTCCGGCCGGCAGCCCTCATCCTCGACGCGCAGCACTCGGTCGTCGCGATGGCGCAGAACTCTCCGCTGGGCGCGGAGACCGTGAACGGCGACGGCTTCGGCTTCGGCTGGTACCCCGTCGCGGATGCGGATGCCGCCGGGCCGCGGCATCCGTCCGTCTTCCGCAGCATCGAGCCGGCGTGGAACGACCAGAACCTGCGCGAGATCAGCCGGGCCGTCGTGAGCCCGCTGTTCTTCGCACACGTCCGTGCGGCGGCCGGCCCGCCGATCCAGCAGACGAACTGCCACCCGTTCCGTCACGACAACTGGCTGTTCATGCACAACGGCGCCATCTCGCAGTTCGGGCTGATCAAGCGCGAGCTCGCGCTCGCCGTGGACCCGTCGCTGTACTCGCTGATGCAGGGCACGACGGACACCGAGGTCCTCTTCCACCTCGCGCTGACCCTCGGTCTCGCCGATGACCCGATCGGCGCGGTCGGAGCCGCCGTCCGCCGCGTGGAAGAGGCCGGCCACGCCGCCGGCGTGCAGTTCCCGATGCAGGGCACGCTCGCCGTGTCGGACGGCGAGACGCTGTGGGCGTTCCGCTACTCGTCGCAGGGGCGCTCCCGCTCGCTGTTCCACTCGGCCGACGTTCCCACCATCCGGGCCATGTACCCGGACGCCGACCGGCTCTCGCTCTTCGGCGACCACGCGCAGGTCGTCGTGTCGGAGCCGCTCAACGACCTTCCCGGCGTCTTCCTCGAGGTCCCCGAGTCGACCGTCGCGGTGCTCGACCCCGAGGGGTATCACCACGAGGCCTTCCTCGACGCGTGAGGCCGGCATCGCCGGCGCTGTAGCGGAGGTGCTGCGCCGATTCGCGGCATCCGCCCGCGTGTCGTAAGCTTGTCGGCGGTGACGTGTCCGAGCGGCCGAAGGTGCAACTCTCGAAAAGTTGTGTAGGGTAACCCCCTACCGTGGGTTCAAATCCCACCGTCACCGCCATTTTGGGCCAGATCGACGTCCTTCTCGGACGGTCTCGATCTGGCCCATTCCTTTTGGTTCCGTCTCGTTCCGTCTCGGATGTGGGCACGGCCGTGGTCAGGGCTTTTCTCACGCCGGCGGTCCCGGTCGGGCCGTCGGCATGAGGCGGAACGAGAACGACTCAGACGCGTCGAGAACGATCGGCGCGGACGTCGAATCGGCCCGCACATGAACCTTGCCCACACTTTGCCCACAACACTTCACGTGAGTAGATTGCCCACCGGAGATCGACGTCTCATGTCCACCCGTGTCCGCCGCAGGGTGAGTGTCAGCGACCCAAGACTGCGCCCGTTTCTCACTAGACGTACGTCTGGCCGGACGTTTAGCGCTCCTGAGCGCGCAGCATCACCGGGCAGGGTAAACGTGCATCCATGCCGTTCTCAAGGCGCCAGAGCGGGTGGAGCGCCGGCGGCCGGCACAGCGGGGGAGCGGTTAACGCCCGTCAGGCACCGCAGTTCGCGTTTTGCGCGCAACCGGTTGGGGATGAGCTGCGGAGGACCGACCTGCGTGCCGGTCGGGACGGGTGTGCGACTACACCTATGCTCGGCTCATGATTCAGTCCGGCCGAGCGTCGCTGGTTGTGCTTTCTACCGACACTGAGCCCGCCGCCATATCGGCGATGCTTGCGCTTACGCCGACCAGAGTCGAGCACAAAGGCACCGTGGCGCCCTCTGGTCGCGTCCGCGAGAACCACGCCTGGTCGATCGACGTCGATTCACTCGCAAACACCGGCGCCGACCAAACCGGTACGGGAGCCCTGCGAGCGCTTCTCATGCGCAGCGATCCGGCGTTCGGGCGGGTCGCGAACCTGCCGAAGGATTGCGATGCCCGGATCCTGTGGTCAATGGACTCAGACTCGACCCAGGGCGGGTTCGTTCTCCCAGTGGATTTGACCGACAAGCTCTCGGAGCTCGGTGTCGATGTCTACGCAACGGTCTACCTGGATGACAGTGACGAGTAACCCCACGGGGTCGTCGGCGCGCGTTGGCCGACCGGTGATCGCGCGTCGGCCAACGTCTGGTTAGCGACCGACCATCGGGCTCGCGTCGCACTCCATCCGCGCCTGCGTGCGCGGCACACTGTCCTCGCCTCTTCACCTCGCGGCGTCCGCTTCGGCCATGGATCTCGCGTCACGATTCAAGCAGCTCGGCGTGCCCCACTCCGTCTTTAGCATCGGGGCAGACGAGAACGAGAGGTACTGCCTTGTCGAAGAGTCCGATGGCTGGCACGTCTACTACAGCGAACGCGGCAGGCGAAACAACGAACGTGTGTTTGCTGAGGAGTCCGAGGCGGCCGCCGAGCTCTGGCGAGTGGTCACGAACGACGGAGCCGTCAAAGAGCTCTTGAGAAACAAGTCGTGAGCCCAGTGTGCTGCGTAGCCCGCCCGAGGAACGACCGGTCAGCGCGCGGTGCGAAAGGCTACGCCGAGAATTGCGCGATGCCCACCAGGGCGCCGGCAGACGATTCCTAATCACCGGGACGGTCATCACCGGGCCTCGAGTACAGTTCGATTCCGCCGGGCTTCAGCACGTCCCAGGGGTCGTAGAGCTTCTCACCGTCACCCCGCAGAGCGTCGATTAACTCCAGGACGCGCGGCCGCTTGAAATAGTGCGTCGCCTGGAAGATGACGCTGGTGAACGTCGTGCCGTCCTCGAACTCGAAGCGCAGCCCGTACTCGGTCATCGACAGCCGCGCTATCTCCGCTACGTGGGCCAGTCTCACCTGCGTCCACCCACGGAGGACAAGCGCACCGTCTCGCCGCAGGCGGATGGCGGGCCACAGCGCGAGGAACGGCACAACGACGACGAACCCCACCGCGGCCGCCCATGTCAGCAGGCCCTCGTTGCCCCTGATGCCGAGGACGCCGAACAACGCGACCCAGCCAACCGCCTGGAGCACGCAGCCCGCTTGAATCCAGAGGCGCACCCGCCACGTCTTCGAGCGGTACACGTCGGGCGCTTGGGTCACGTCGTCCATTCTCGGTGAGGAGCGCTCTGGAGCCACCCAGGTATCCACAGCGGGCGGGCTTTCCCGGGTCGTGCGTGGCCACGTGAGGTCCTTGCGGGGGACCGCGTGACCCGCTTCCTCACTAACGTCCGCCGAAAGTGAACGCTTAGCGTCTGCTCGGCGCAGGACTCTCGGAGGACATGGCGGGTTGGTATGCCTTCTGGGAACGTCACGAGGATCGCTGGCGACCCGGACCCTATGACGCTCGGACACCGGGAAAGGCGAGCTACGCTTCAGGGCATGCCCGCCGACACGACCGCACCGTTGGCGGTGCTCGGCACCCACTGGACAGAGTGTGAACAGTGGGAAACGAAGTGGCGGGGTTTCCTCCGCATGCGTCCGGAGTTCGTTCCTGCTCCTCCGCTGCGGTATCTCGACTGGACGATTGACGGCGTACCTTTGCGTGACCGACTTACGCTTGCGGACGGCGCCGAGTGCCCTGACATCACCTTTATGACCGAGGGCGGCGAGGGCGACCCGTTCGTTATCGAAAGCCTGCGAGCGCTCCTGCTCGAGAGTGAGTCGGGGTTTGATCCATGGGTGCAGTTCACGGACGGCAGGGCGGGAATCTATTTCTGTGCTGGGTGCGGCGACCTCGCCTGCGGGGCTGTGAGCGCGGACGTGAGGTATACGGAAACCACCGTGGAATGGCGCGACATTGCCTACCAGGGTGGTGGCATCAGTGATGACGGGATGACCGAGGCTGTCAACGTTGAGGAGGTGCCATCGTTCAGCATCACGTTCGATCGCGCCCAATACGAAGGAACGGTGAGAGCCCTCCTGGCCGAATGGGGCGACCAAGCATAGGCCAAGCCGTTCCGTGCCCGCGCCGCACGGCTTCGCAGCGAGGGCGCCGCGTTCGCCGACGTCGTCGTCGTCGAGCAGAAGCGTGGCGGACGTCCGTTGCACCACCGGTGATGGCTCGTCGCGAATCGCGAACTTCGACGGGCCGCTTCCGCGCATGGACCGTTCGCCGACCGGCTTTCGAACGTGATCTGGATGGAGTCGGCCATCGGTGTCGCCGTCGCCACCCGCAACGTTGCATGCTCACTGTGACCTTGAGCTGCGGTCTATGCTCTTTCGGTGACGAAGAGGGTCAGGGTGCGGCGAGACGACAGCCCACTCTCGCCAGGTGCTTACTGGCTGCTGCTCGCGTGGTCTCCGGCTGTCATGCTCGTCGGGATGGCGGCCGGCGCCGTCCTGATCATTCGCTCGATCTTGGTGTGGGGCGTCGGTAGCGACGAGTACCAGTTCGGAGTGGACATCCCAATGTCGGCCGGCGTGCTCGTGGTCTGGGTGGGAGCTGTGGCGCTGATGCTACTGCCACCCCGAGGGGTGCTCGCGCTCCGGTCGGGCCCCTTCGATTCGTCGCGGCTGTTGGTGTGGCCGCTGGGCCGACGGTTCCGGATGTGGAACATGCTCGCAGCTCCCGTCTGCGGTCTCCTGGCCGCCTTCGCACCGTTCCCCATCGCGACCGCCTTAGGCTCGAGCTCAGGCATTCCCGTGAACCTTTGGATCGCTCTGCCGTTCGCGCTCGCCCTGACGCTGCTCGGCGTCGGGCTGGTGGGGCTCGTCTTACGCAGCGCTCTGCACGGTGTCGAACTGACGCCGACACACCTGATCGCCCGCGGCTATCTCTGGACCCGGCGTTACCCGAGGCACGAGATCGTGTCCATCAACGCCGTGGCCCTCAAGTTCTGGCCCAGTGCGCTGCTTGGGATGCTCATGAACCGCGACGTCGAGTACACTCTGCAACTATCCCTGGCAGGCGGGAGGGAACCTCTCCTACTCGCCAGCAACTCGCACGAAGCCGACGTCAACGCCGGGGCCGACATCATTCGAGCATGGCGATCCGCCCACGCGAGTTAACCCGCACGGCTGACGACCGGCATCCGCACGCCGAATGACGGCCCTGCGGACAGTTCGCCGACGCGTGTGTGACGATGATTCGGTGGCCGACGAATCTGCCGATGCGGGTGGCGAAGTGATCATGTGGACGGGGGCACCTGACCCGCGGAGGCTGCTCACCATCGCGGATGCATGGCTGCTACCGCTCGGCGTACTCGTCCCAGTGGGCGGGATCGTGATCTCCCTACAAGGTCCAACGGCTCCGCATGTCGTCAGCGTGATCATTTGGACGTCCGTCGGGCTGTTCCTCCTGGCCGGTCGATTCGTCGTCAAGTCGCGACTCAAACGTCGAACCCGCTACGTCATAACCGACCGCCGAGCGCTCATCCTCCGATCAGGAAAGACCCTCGTCTTCGAACTCACCCCGACTGCCGCACACGTCGAAGTCGAACGGACCGAACGTCACGTCACCATAAAGTTCACCAACGACAACCCCCGCTCGTACGGCGTAGCCGGCAGCGAGTTCGCCGCCAACGCCGGGCTGGACTTCCTGTACACGCCGGGACAGACTGCGCGCTTCGCCTTCTACGACGTGCCACGAACCGCGCAGTTAGATGCCGTACTCGACGACTTCGTCCGCAGGGCGCGCGTCATCGAAGGGATCGCATAGGCACACGAGTCCGGCCCTGCCTCGCACAACGCCCGCTCACGGACCGCGCATCGTGCACATTCGATCAACTCGATCAGCCCGTCGACTACCGGTTCACCGACGTCCTGATGCATGCGTACCCGAGGTAGAAGAACCCAACCCTCATGCACCCGGCTCAGGCGTCAGCCCGTACCTCGCGCCAGCGCCGCATCATATGCGTGTACCACGCAATCGCTACGACTCCCGCCGGCATGAATAACCATGATCCGAGCGGCGGAAACAGGACTGACAGCACCGTGGCCGCGGCGATTAGCACCGCTACCAGGACGGTGTACGTGAGTTCCCGACCCGGGTGCGTAATCACTCCGAACCAGGTCGTTGGTGTCCCGCGGCTGACTGTCATGGACCGATTCTGCCTGTCAGAAACACATCCGGGCGATCTTGCGCGGGCCCACGTGCGTTGGTGGACCCTCTTTCGTCGCTGACCGTCCGGGAATTGCCGAGTCCGGAGTGGTGTAGCTGATCGTCACCGGGCTACGCTCGAGGTATGGGAACGATCTGCAGCGCGCCGATGATGGCGTGCGCGTTCTATATTCGCGACCGCCGCGCCTGACGGCGCGTTCGCTGGTTTCCGCGTAAGCGCGCCGTCGTCCGGAGTTCTCGCACCCCGGCCGCGCGTCCCCTCCACCCCTGAGCCGACTGCTCTTCGACGCCTGTGGCGGGGTGCTCCACTTCTTTCTCTGGAGCGCTCATGCGAAACCGATCTACCCACCCCTCTTTCCGTCCCGGAAGTCGTTCAGTGCACGGGGGCCGTCACGAACTTGGCCAGAACTTCCTCATCCACCGCCCCACGATTCGGGGCATCGTCGATCTCGTCGCGGCGACGGAAGGCCCGATCCTCGAAATCGGCGCCGGCGACGGAGCGTTGACCGAGCCGCTGGCGAGTCTCGGACGCGACCTCACCGCGATCGACATCGACGAGCACCGTGTGCGCATGCTCCGGCAGCGCCTGCCGGAGATTCGGGTCGAGCGCGCCGACGCGTTGCGGCATCCTCTCGATCGTCCGGTGCTGGTCGGCAATGTGCCGTACCACCTGACCACCCCTATTCTTCGACGAATGCTCGCGCGCTCCGGCTGGCACCACGCCATCCTGCTGACGCAGTGGGAGGTGGCGCGCAAGCGCGCCGGCGTGGGGGGCGCGACGATGATGACGGCGCAGTCGGCTCCGTGGTTCGAGTTCGCACTGCATGGCCGCGTGTCCGCCCGGCACTTCCGTCCCATGCCCAGTGTGGACGGCGGCATCCTGGGCATCACCCGTCGTGCGTCGCCTCTCGTGGACGCCCGCGATCGTGGGCGGTACGACCGGTTCGTGCGCGACATGTTCACCGGAGCGGGCGGGGACCTGACCGCGATCCTGCAGCGGAGCGCCAAGCTCAGTCGCCGCACCGCGCGGATGGTGCTGCATGGTCTCGGCGTCGCCGACAACGCGCTGCCGCGTGACCTGCGCCCGGGGCAGTGGGCTGCTCTTTGGGGAGAGGTATCGGGCAGAGACCACTGCGGATAGCTTCGCGCGATCCCATAAGACGAAAGCCAGATCCGGTAAGGCCTGCGCGATTCTCCACCTGGTAGAGCAGTTCCATGCGCGGAGAGCGACCGTCAACCGAGAGCCGCGAGCGCACTACCCGCGACGCGCGTCGGCCGACTACTGCCAGCACGAGGACAAACGTGCTCAGGGCGCCGATCAGCATCCATGCCCAGGTCTCATCGACGCCCATCCGCGGCCCGCGTCGGCCACCACCGAACGCTGCGAAGACCATTGCCACACCCGCAAAGAGTGATGACCAACGAAGTCCCACACAATATCGAGCCGCCTGGGTTTCACCCCGGTGCGGGCTCGCCACGCACGGCGGCCGTTGTCGGTATCGCTCATCGCGTCTGACTCAATCTGCACACGATCACCATTGGCCGACACTCATCCGGTGTCGCCGGCGGACAGGGCACATCCTCTCGAGGCAGGCATGCAAGGCGCCGAGGACTGCTGCTCAACCTTGGGGTTGAGTGATATCCGGAATTGCACCCAGCGCAGTCTTGAAGTAACTGCTAAGAGCAGAGTCCGAGTACTTTCCGGCACCGATGAATCTCAAGTCATTCTGGTGGGCCCATGCTCGCCACTCGGCCGAAGACGAAAAGGATCGCGCGTACTTGGCTCGGTGCGGCCAGTGCCTAGACACGATGAGCAGCTCCACCGTTTTTCCTCCGGTAATCAGAACAAGAAAGTGGCACTCCTTGAACTGCCCAGACGCCACGATACCGACCCACGAATCACCCTCGCGCAGCTTGGGAACCTGGGCCAGCGAGTTGCGAAACGACTCAGATGTCGAAGGGTAAACGCGACCCTGTGAGCGCGCGTGGCGGCGCGTCAGAGCCGCGACCCCGAGGAGAATCGGGGCAGCGAGCACATAAAGGACGACTTTGAGCCAAGCCTCGCCGGGTGACAGCGCGAGGACGGGAGCCGCGACGATGTAACCCCACAAGAAACCTGATCTCAGTGCGTAGTCCAGTAGCGACTTCAGAACAACCTCCTAACTGTCGCTGTCGGATAGACGTTCGACCCTAGGTCATACACTCCCTTGACGAGGAAGACGGTGCCGACAGCGTGACGGACGTTGTCCACAGAGGACCATCGCCGTTCCGTCCGATCCTGCCGCTTCGCGGCTGCCTGTCATGTTGCCACAGGCCGTCGGGGCACTGGAGTCGATCCCTTCGGCCAGCAGCTACCGCGGCAGCGTCGCCGATTGGCGCTCGCAGAGCGACCGACTTGCGAACTACGGACGATGGCCGACGTCACTTGGGCCGTCCCGCCCCGTGACGCCGACTGCGATAGGCGGTACCGCCGTTGCTCTAGAGAATTACGACGAGAACGCCCACCATCAATGCTGCGATCGACACCCCAAGTGCAACCGCACTCGTCGTGAATGCGGCGATGCGTGCTCGTCTCGGTTCGTAAACCCTGCCTGAGTAGGCAAGACATACTGCGCCGCCAACCACCCCAGCGACCGCGAAGTACAGGCTCAATATCCATGGCATTACAACTGGCGTCGACTCGATCAGTTCGCCCATTGAACCTGCGGCGATCTGTGCGGCCCAGAGAACAAGCAGTCCTGCGCAGCAGGCTGCGAGTGCGGAGACTATCGCCCACCCCACTACGCGACCGACCGGCACGGGAGGCCTGAGCAGTCCTTCGGGGTTGAGCACGCCACGATCATAGGGATCGAAGCGTGCGAGCTCGGTCACGATCTCGCATCATGATCGTGATCTCAGAGGGACGGGCTTGCGGGCGCTCTGACCTAGCGTCGGGGCAATTGTCACGACACTTCATCCTCGAGGTGCTCCTGCTTGTCGGCATTACCGAGATCGACTAACCATGTCTCGAGCTCGCCCGCGTGGCCAGCAGATTCAATTCCCGCCCTTGAGAACAGCTTCTTGCTCGGGTGGTTCCTCCAGTGGATCTCGCAGAAGAAGTCGCGATAGCCGTCTTCCACGCGAAGCGGATCTGTAGAAGTCGAGTCCAGTGCGTGCACTAACGCTTCGTCGGCTTCGCGCTCACCTTTGAGGCGGTGCTCTCGCGCTACTACCCGAATGTAGAACGACTTCTCCACAAGGATTGGTTCTGCCACACCAACCTTCGTTCGCAGCGCGGCGTTACACCAGCACGCAGTGGCCCGCGCCCTCATGCCACCCGCGTCGTGGGTGAGACCAGAAGTTGCGTGCCGCAGTTTGAACAGACCATTATGGCCACATGGTGGGGGCCGTAAGCGATGAGTCGGCACCGCCCGCGCCGATAAGCTCGACCGGTATCGGAGATACTGCGGGCCCTTCGTTGGGGAGGTCGGCCCCACCGAAGCCGGCGATTTCGGCGGCCACGGCTGCAGCTCAGCGTAGCGAGGCGACCGGACGGATGGGTGCAACGTCTAGTCGCGACGCCGATAGCACAAGGCCCCGCCGCCGCGACCGGCCTCAGTTCGTCATCGAAGTCTCAATGCTTGTGCTGACAATAATCGGCATCGTGTTCTCCGCGTGGGCCTTCTTCGGCAAGACCCCGGCACAATTGGCTGATTCTGCTGACTCGTACACCCCGGCACCGGTGGTCACGGCTGAGCCAGCCCCCTCGCCCGAACCGTCGGCGCCACCCGTCCACGTCGGCTGGGGGCCGGAGCGCGATACGTTCACTGTCTCAACGCCCGCTCCGTATGCAATTCTCAACTCCATCACGGACCACCCCGACGTCGGCGACGAACGCAACTTCGTTCGCATCCGGCAGAAGGGTGAAGGCAACTACACAGACTTCATCCGCGTCGCACCCGGTGATCGCCTTCAGCTCTCCGTCTACGTCGGAAATGACGCAGCAGACAATCTTGACGGAAGCGCCGCTACCATCCACGGCCTTCAGGCGGACTTCGACATCTTCGACCCAGGGCAGGACATTGGGATCTCAGTTGTGCTCAGTGGCAAGAATGCGGCAGAGGTATGGGACGGAGCCACAGTTCTGGCCGATGAATCGGTGGAACTACACCCGGTCGCTGGCACGATGACCATGCTCACCAACTCCGGCAGGTGGAGCATTGACATGGGATCCGAGCTCCACAAGGTCACTCTCGGCTGGGACCGACCCGATGGTGAGTTTCCCGTGGGGTACGCCTCAGATGGCAAGTACCGCGGGATGGGATACGTCACGGTCGAACTGCAGGTAGAAGCGGCGCGTTAGCGGACCGCTCAGCGGGCCGCGGGCCGGAACCGGGCTTCGCGGGTGCGTGGCCCAATCGAACGTGATTGCACAATGGAACCGTGAGGGATGTACCCGAGGGATGGTTCGCCGGGGCGAGAGCCGCGACGGATGGTGATGCGCGCTTTCTCCTTCGTCTGCGCGAGCTGACGCCGAGGTTGACAAAGGCCGGTCTATCGGCCGACAAGTCCCTGGGTGAATCTTGGGCCGCCGGACCATTCGTCGGCGTCGAGCTCGACCACCTCATCGCGCCGTTGCGCTGGTTATGGGTCACGTATCGAGACACAGTCGAGGCCGGCTTGCTCGCCTGCGCATGGGGTGACTACACGCGTTTCGATGACTGGGGACCGATCGACGGCAACGTCTACGCGACCGATCGGAGGCCGGGGGCTGATTTGCACTCGGGGGCGACGCCCGAGCGCGCCGCTGAAGCGGCTGTGGTATGGATCAGTGAACAGGCACACCGCGGGGTTCGTCGAGAGGAATGGGATGGCCGTCGCCCGCGGACGCGATGGTCATTCACTGACACCGGCGGCGTCCTATGGGACACGCGACCATCGCACTGGCGCCGCGACCACCCACCGAACACCACCCAAGTCGAACAAGCATCGCCCGACGATGCCCGCGATGCAGGAGGCACCACGCCTCATTGACCCGAGAGTGCAGTACCGAAAGCCGATCCCTCACGCGCGAACTATTGGTACAGGAAACGCACGCGTGCTGAGGGACCCGGCTACGCGCGGGCCGGGAGGGGTCCGTCCTCGATGTCCCAATCGTGCGTCTGTGGCCAGCGCGGAGGAATGTCTCCGGTGGTGCGGCGATGGAGGTTTCCCTCTTTGTCCGGCCAGACGTGAAGCACCCTGTGCACCTCCGGCCACATGGGGCCGGCGATCCATTCGACGGGGTTGATCGCGGCTAGGACTATCCGCCAGGCGGGTGGTGAGACCAGGTGGCGCATTGTGAGGCGGTCCGGGGACAGTTCCAGCACCGACCATCCGTCGTTCATGCGCTGCATCATCTCGAGTCGTAGCGCGCTCGGGTGGCGGGTAGGCACGTCCGTAATCGTGCCACTACGACTGACGAGGCGCTCGCCGATAGACCGCCTTGAGGAGCAGCCTCCAGACGCCGCCGCGTCAGCCGAGGGTTGGGGCGTTACTGAGAGCAGTCGCGAATAGGGACACCCACACGATGAAGAACGCCAGCTGGGCAAGCGCACCAAGCGCGCCGATGATCATCGCCCAGCGAGCGAACCCTCGCCCCGACTCCGAGTTGCCCCGCGCATCCAGTTGGCGTCGGGCGACGATTCCGATCACAAGCCCGGCTATCGGGATCACAAACGCGGCAATGAATCCGACAAGCGCCAGAGTGTTTGTCTTGCGAGCGATCCCCGTTTCGGCCACTCTGCGATGCTAGCGACGGGCACTCGCCCAGGATTACCACCTGTGGAGGAGGTGAGAATGATGAGATCTCAGCGGGCAGCATCGATTGCGGCCGCCGCGGTCGGATTCGCTGTCGGCGGATCACTCACGCTGCTCCTCCTGGTGTCCTACGACGACAACTGGACGTGGGTGTCGAACCTGACCGCCGTCGGTTGGACGAGCACGCTGGTCCCCTCACTTGTCACCCTCGCTTTCACCGCACTGTCCTCGGCGTGGGCGTGGCGAGTGCTTTCACCAGACCGCCGGGAGGGGTGGCTTCTTCCCGTCGCACTGGGCTCATGGTGGTTCACATGGTGGCTGGTTCCGAGCAATCTCGCCGTCCTCGGGATCGATGCTGCACAAAGCATCGACTGGGATCGCACGACCGCCCCGCCCGACACAGTGCTCTGGATCGTTGCATCGATGGTCGCCGTCGTGTCTTGGCTGGTGACGCTACTGCTCTGGTACGGCCGACGGCACGATCGCAAGACTTCCAGCCCAATCGCCGCACGCTAAGAGACCGGCTATCGGGCGCTACGAACCGAACTCGCCCGGGTCGAGGTGGCCCTAGATTCGGGATTCGTTGACCGTCTGGCGAAGATGATCAGCGAGGGAAGAGATGTCCTTGCGGCGGGCCGCCCGGCGGATCACCCAGATCATCCGAATGGGGATGAACCCCATGTTGCCGCGACCGGCGGGATCCTTCCACTCGATCCAAATCGCGGGGATGGCGTGCTTGGAGTCGTAGCGCACGTCTACCGCCGTCGGCAGCGCGTACAGCTTCCTGGGAGTTCGACTGACGTACCCCCAGATCTCCAACCGGCCGTTGGTGACGACTAGACCGAGAGTGTCGCGGCCCCCCTCAAACGGATACGTCATTCCTACCGGATTGTTGTTGGGTCCGAAGCTCCCCACCACTGATACGCCAAGTGCAGAGGGGCCCACGCGGCGGGATCCGGTCATCGCACTCTCGAGCCGGCTCCGCCATCGTTGCTGCCACCACAAGATGACCGCAATGAGTACGACCGCGACCGCGGCACCAACGACAACGTCCATCACCGGCGCTCACTTCTCTCTGCCAGACGGTGGGGTAAACGTACCCGACATCGCCGGTAGTGCTAACTTCGCCTCCACCGACGACAACTGGGCGATGGCGGAGGTTCGTTGACACTGAGAAACTTGCGCGTGGGGTTCTCCGACAGATCTGCATTCGCGCAGGCTCGCCGCGGCCCGCTCAACGACCGTCAACCGAGAGCCGCGAGCGGTATAGGAGCGCTCAGACACAGGGGTTGCTCCACTGTCGGAGGATGCCGCTAGCGTCGATTGCGTGATCGAGATCGCACGTACCCGTCGCACGTCTACCGCCTCGGCCGCATTGTTCTTCGAGCGCTGGTGCGCCATCGAGACGCATCCCGAATGGGCGCCGAGCATGGAGTACTTCCGGCTGCTCGAGCCCTTCGATGTAGGGGCACGCGGGATTCTCAAGGCGGTCGGTGGTGAAGAGTCGCCGTTCCGCATCACGACGGTCGGTCCGGGTTTCGTCTATGCCGACACCACCGAACTGGATGGGGTGGAGTTAACCGTGCACCACCAGGCCGTCGAAGGACTCGACGGTACAGAGGTGGAACTGTCCGCATGGCTGGATGGGCCACGCGAAGTGCAGTCGGCGACGCGCATGTCTGCCGAAGTTCAGCACAGCCTCGAGCGCGACCTAGCTGCGCTCGCGGCGCTGCTCGAGGGGTAGCTTCGGTCGGGAATCCGGCGGTGACCTGCTCAGACGCGAAGGCGCACAAAACGGCGCTGCGTGCCCTCCGTGCAGGATCAGCGACCCGCTCTCGAACGTCAGTCCCCGTCGAGCAACAGGTCGACCCGAGCCTCGTCAAAGTCGACGTCGACGCCCAGCCAAGCGTTGATTCTCCCGGCCGCGACCGCCGTCATTTCCCACGGGCCTGTGGTTATCCCAAGAGGAAATTCATGACGCTCAGGACTCTTCGGCCACAGCCAGACTGCGAACGGTGCTGCGTCGGCACCGTTTCCCGAGAAGAAGCCGTCGCTGAGCCGCATGACAGCAGGTAAAGGTTCGGCCGCCGACAGTTCACCACGCTCAAACCTCCGGGTGCGCCACCACGACACGACGATGAGCTCATCCTTCGTGAGAGTCAGCCCGTACCGGCGGGAGCGAAACGCCGCCGACCATACGACCGGCGTCAGAATCACAGCCGCGATCAGCGCAAGAATCGGCAACCGGGCGGGTGTCTCCGCTCCGAACGTGGCCTCGATACCGACCGTCAAGATCGAGACCACGATCAGCACGACACAAACCAGAGCCATCGCTACTACCACGATCGCGGTTCTGCGAACCCTCGTGCGCTGAAACGAACCCAGTCCGGCGATGGGGCCGAGCATGTTGAAATCTGAAGGCGGCACACGTCAATCGTCGCGGACCGCGCGTCGCAGTGCCGACACCCGTGAATGGATGCTCACGTCAGCCCATTCTGACGCTAGCTCCCGAGGATGCCGAGCGAGCGCGTCACCGACCGCTCAAGGACCGGTTTGCGGGCGGTGAGCAGCCGATAGCGAGCCGAACGGACCGGCTGGCCGTGACGTATCTCCAGCGGTTTGTATCGCTCTCCTACATGAAGCGCGTCGAACGGGGGCGAGTGCGAATGAGCGGTCAGGAAGTTCTGTTGTCCAGTCGTGTCGAACTCCTTAGCGACCGGCAGAGCGCCATGTGGGGCGTTCGGCTATTGCAGATCGTCGGTGAGTTGGCGCTCGTGGGCGACGATGGGCAGTTGTTCGTCGTGTTCGTGGAGGACGGAGACAGGGATACCTGGGCCTTCCCCCTATCCGACGTCGCCTGTCTCGGCGACGCCCCGCCGTTCTTCGGGAGCCACTCACTCGCGGCTCTGGCCTTGCGGGTCGATTTCGCGGGCAAGCGTCGCATCGTTGTGTTCCAAGGAGACCGGGGCGAGGGGCAGGCTGCGCTCAACGACCTCAATATGGACCGCGTCATGGGGGACTTGGATCCCGTCTCCATCGTGAAGGGTGTCAGGTCGTTGCTCGACATGCCTGGAACGATGCGTCGCGCCAAGGAAGCTCGGGAGGTCTGGCGCTCTGTGTTGGAGTCCGGAGGCTCGGCCCTCGAGCTCGCCAGCTCGACTCCGCCGGGCGCCCGCCGGAGCGCGGGAAGTGCACTGGCTGCTATGCCTATTGGGCCACGGGCGCGGTTCTGCTTCGAGGACGTGGCTGGATGGGCCACGGCTGTCGCGTTCAGCCCGGATGGTCATTTCCTGGCGGGTGCTCACAGTGGCGGCGTCGTCAAGTTGTGGCTTTGCGGGACGGGGCAGGAGGTTTTTCAGCTCGCGTACCCGCGGGAGGAGGGAGCAGCGGACCACGATCCGATTGTGAACGCCATTGCATTCTCGCCGGACGGACAGTTCCTCGCTACAGGTGCGGACGACGCGACGGCGCGCCTCTGGCGTGTCCGGGACGGCTCGGAAGCGCGATGCTGGGTGCATCCGGACACGGTGGAGCACGTGGAATTCGGCCCCGACGGCGCCAATCTACTAACGGTTTCCGATTGTCTCCCTCGTCTGTGGGCGGTTGAGGGCGAGGGCGCGCTGGTTTGGGAACCCTCAGAGGATGAGATACCGCTATGCACTTACGCCACCTTCGCCGGCGGAGGCAGACGACTCCTCATCACGAGCCAGTACAGGGTCATCCTCTGCGACTGGGTAAGCAGCACCGTGGATGACTACGACGATGTGCTCGGGGACCTTATGACCGACAAGGCCATGTTCACGCCGTCCGACACGATCCTGGTCCCCCTGGACTCAGGCGGCTTCCTGACCGTTGACCCGGAAAGCCGCACAGCCGCGGCCGAGGAAAAGTACGGTCACGCCGGTCCGATCGTCGCCTTCAGCGCTGACCCCCCGTTGGTCGCAACTGGGGGCGAGGAGAAAGTGACGGTATGGGACGCCACCACGGGAGCGTCGCTCTTCGTCCTCCCTCACGACGACGAAGTCGACTACGTGTGCTTCAGTCCCGACGGCACGCTATTGGCCACCGCCTCGGTATCCGGCGTGCGTGTTTGGACTCTCGATTCGGTGGAATGACCGCCAGGCTGGATCCTCCTCGGCAGCCGCAGCTGACGGCTGGTCAACCCGACAATGCTGCACTCCCGTGTGCGGATCACACCAGAGGCGATCATCACGCCGCCCGATCAGCCCGAGGCACCTCATCGATCGCTTCGCGGTCGCGGGCATCCCCGCTGCAGCGCTGTCGATCGCCCCATCCCCGTGCGTTGATCCCGCGACGACGAAGCTCCGCCCGTAAGCCGACCCGTTTGCGAGCATCGGGTACGACGCCGAGAAACATCGAGATACTCCGACCCACCTCGACTGATCGAGTCAGCGACGCTCCGCGAATGGGCGCCGCTCGGCAGGAGAGACGTCGACCGCATCCCCGACTGCGTCTCGGCGGGACGTTGAGCTATTGCAGCCCGATGCCATCCAGTGCTGCTTCGCGTAGCGAGCGTCCGCAAGGTACGAGTCCCGCACGCAGGACGCGTGTGCGCAGCTGGTGCTGGCGTAGGCCTGCCTCTCGGCTGGACCGCCCTTTCGGGGCTGCTCCGCTGGAAGCGACGGCCGCGCTGCGTCCGCCGATGACGGAACTCGATGAGGAGGACGCAGGGTCATGATCTGACCCTGCGTCCTCAGGCGTGCGGCGCGTTAGCTCTGCGCTGTCACTGGCGCGCCGATGCGTACAGGTCCCACGCTGCTAGCGCTCGCGCGTAGTAGGCCGCTCGGTAGGTGGTGGGGTCGTAGCCGTTCCATGCCTCGGGGGTGTTGAAGGCGAAGGCGCCACCTGCGGGTGCAGTGGGGCTGTATATCTGGTGCACCACACCCTCCGCGAGCTCGTTGCCGTCGGCGACCAGGTCGGGGCGGTCGAGCCGTCGGCCTTCCTGGATGAGGGTTCCGGCGAATTCGAAGTTCGTCCCGGTCCATACCTCCGCGGCCTGGAAACCGAGCTCCCTCGGCCGGTTAGGCAGCACCGGGTAAGGCTTGCCCCCGTTCGGGACGAGGTTCGGCGCTCCGAGCATGTGCCCGGTCGAGTCCTTCAGCTGCGTGAGTTGGTCGAAGGCGTGGGTTAGGTGCGTGGCCACGCGTTCGGGCGGATTGATGTCGGCCAGCTCGAGCTGCTCGGCCACGTGCTGAGGCCACAGCACGTCGACGAAGACGTCGGTGGACCTCTCACCTGCATCGGTGAACTTGTAGTAGTCCCCGGTCCAGAAGGCGGCCTCGTATGCAGTTCGGGCAGTGGCCCCCGTTTTTTTGAGGGTGTCGACGTCTACCGCCGACGCCTCGGGAATTCCGAGCCGTTGCGCGTCCTCAGTAGCAGCCGCCATGATGTCCGCGGCCAGGATGTACAGCCCGGAGGTGTAGATCCCGTGCACCCCATCGGACTGTCCCATCACGTCGTAGGTGCTGGCGAAGACGGCTGCCTCCGTGGGAAGCGTGTCGCCCTGCGGTATCCGCGGGACAACGTCGTGGGTCCAGAGGCGAAGCATCGCCGGGTAGATGTCGCGCAATAGCGCATCGTCCCCAGTGCTGCTGTACGCGCCGTATGCGCGGATCAGGTACTTGACTGGACGGTCGAAGAACGTGGTTTCGGCTGCGGCTGGGCTGGTCGATTTCTCCCAGAGCAGCCACGGCGCCTCCAGCTGCCACCAGATGTAGTTGCCTACTGGGGGGTTGAAGCCGGGGCTGCCGGGTACTCGGCCGTTCGGGTCTTGATTGATCATGTCGGAGGTCGCGCGGACCCATGCGGCTTCGGTGGAGGGGAACAGTTCACGCAGGGCGATCGCCATCTGCCCCTGAACGTCGGTCTCCCCGGCGTCGGCCCAGCCGCCACCCGTGACGGTGTGGAAGAGGTGGGTTCCCGGGACTGCCGATCCCGGTCGCCCATCCGTCTTGTAGGGAGAGGAGACCAGGCCCGATTCCCAGAAGGAGCCGTTGAACGAGAGCTGACCGAGTTCGTTCAGCGCCGCCATCCGGATGGCGGGCGATACCGTGTCATCGAATGCCACCGGCTTCCACCAGCGCGCCACCGCTTCCGCCGCCTTGTCCGCGCGGGCGAGATTCCGGGCAGCGATGGCAAAGCCCTGGTTGCCGGGATAGCTGCCCGCGATGTAGTTGTTCTGTGCGTCTTCGCGGGCTCCATAGAAGGAGGTGTAGCGCCGCATCCAGGAGGTGTCGCCGGCCGTGCCGAAAGTGATCTGTGGGAAGTCCCAGGCCAGGACGAAGCGAACGGTTTCCGTTTGATGAGGCTTAAGGTTCATGTCAACCGCGAGGGCGCTGGCGGAGTTGCTGCCGTCGAGGGCAGCGTTGGGGAGGCGCCCGGTTGCACTGAACGGGCTGTAGATGTCGGAGCCGTCGCCGTCGGCGTTCCAGGACGTTGCGTAGGTGACTCGCTGTCCGGGTTCGCTTTGCACAGCAGTGGTCCACTCGCTGTTCTGAGAGTCTGCGGTGTTGCTGGGGCTGGATGCCCCCAGCGTGATCCCGGTGATCTTGTTGCGGTGATCCACGGTCTTATGGCTGGTGTAGCCGGTGCGGACGCTGGGCACGGGACTGGGAGTGTTCTGCACTGTGCTTGCGACGTGAGCTGGAGCGTTGGGGAAGGTGAACATGGTCGACACCTTCGTCGTCTTGCTCGTTTCGTTCGTGAGCTCCACCTCGAAGTAGGCCACGGGCTGAGAGGAGGACTCGTCGTCACCGGCCACGATAGGTGTCCAGAACGATGTGGACACGGATGTCGAGGGCACGGGGTCCGCGTAGTCGATGCGGCCGAAGGGGTACAGCGCGCTGTATGTCCCGTTCCCGGCGTCGAGGGTCGACCAAGCCGGCAGGACGGATCCGAACTCGGAGCTGTTGACGGCGAGCGTCTTGGTCGTGGCCGTTCGGCCCGGCTGCTGTTCCCGGATGTGGATGGCGGCCTGAGGCAGGATGCGCTTCTCGTAGTTCGAGTTCGTGGATCCACCCATGTTCCACGGGCCGAAGGTCCCGGCCTGGTTGATCATGAACGAGCCTGCACCGAGTCCGCCGAGCGGAATCCCGAGGCCGGGCTGAGCCATGGGGTTGCCGAGCGCGTACGGCACCGTGTCGGGTGCGGAGATATAGCCTGCGCAGAGTTGCCAGTCATGAGCGCTACATGGAGTGCTTCCAATGACGCCCAGAGGTCGCTGGTATGCGGCGTCACCGAGCGCCGATTGCCCCGCCGGTTGTCCGGCGCGCGCTGAGGGTGGCGACGCTAGGCCCGCTGTGATGACCGTGGCGGCCACGGCGGCTGCAACAGCAACGGCGGCAAGGCGCCTTTTCAGCCTGTGGCGTCTAAGCAAGGTTGGGCTTTTCTCCTGCTGTTCAACAGCGGACATGTACATCTCCTCATTGATCTGAACACCTGCGTCGTTGCGTGCGCTTCCCTCCGAAAAGCAACCGCTCGCTTCGATTTCGCCAACCATAACTATGTGGTTGTGATTTGGCAAGAGAGCAGCGCAAGGACTCGGCCGTGTGGGCCCGTCCCTCCGCTTGGTGTTCACTCGCCCCGGACGCGACGGCGCAGTCGTAGGCGAGAGGGTGCCACTCGTCCATGAAGACGGGCCGGCCGCCGCGGCCACATGGGCGTCAGTCGAGGCGGGCTCGACGTTCGCCGGCATCGCCTCGATCAGTGGGTCTAAGTTCCAGCGGTGTGTGCGCGGTTCTGAGGTTCAGCGGGCCGGGAGGTCGAGGAAGGACTCCTTGTGGTGTGTCGCAAGCCATTCGTCGGTTTCTCGGCGGACCTCCTCCAACGGCCGTCCGGTCCACCGTGTGATGGCGGAGTCGACGTGTCGCCGGACCATGGCCTCGAGGTCGAGGTCATCCGCCTGGACCCACTGGATCTCGAGGCCGTCGAGTGTCGCGACCATCAAGCGAGCTTCCGCCTCCATGGTCTCCGGACTCATGAACTCGATCTGCTGCTGCTCCACGGCGAAACGGAGATTCTCGACCATGATCGTGATGCCGGCGTGTTGCCGCTCGAGGATGAACGGGCGAGCGGGGTGATCTTCCTGTGCGGCCTCAATTGACATGGTCAGAAAGAGCTCGATGAGCCCCCGCCGCTTGGCGTGGTATCGCATCAAGAACGCGAACGAACGGAAGTAGTCCAGACCGTGGAAGACATCGGTCTCGGGTGCAGTCTCGTCGCGCCAGTGCTCGAGAACCGCGACGAGCAGCCCCTCCTTATTGCCGAAGTAGGCAATCAGTGTTGCGTTCGTCGTGCCGACCTGGTCGGCGATCTGCCGCAGGGAGGCGCCGTGGTAGCCGTATTGCCCGAATGCAATGGCAGCGGCGGCCACTATCTGGCGACGACGCTTGAGTCCGTTGCGATAAGGGCCGCGCGCACCGCGCCCGAGCTGTGTCTCCGCGCTCATTGAAACCTCCAAGCAGCACCCTACGCGCCACTTGCGTGAAACTTGATCGTTCGGTTATAGTCGGCTGAAAGATGATCACTCGGTCATGTTTGAGACTCGAAGGGGAGATGGCATGTCGATGTCCGGTGACCGCGATACGGCCGCACGGCTGCGCGTTGGGATTCTCGGGGCGGGGCCGGTGACTCAGGCCATCCACCTCCCGACGCTTGCTCGGCTGAGCGACGACTTCGAAGTGCGTGTGGTCATGGACGTTGATGCCGCCACCGCTGAGACCGTGGCGCGGAGAGCCGGGGCGGCGTTCACGACGCGAGCAGAAGACGTCTTCAGCGACCCGACTGTCGATGTGGTCGTCATCTGCAGCCCGTCACAGTTTCACGCCGGGCAGGTCATCGCGGCGTGCCGGGCGGGCGTCAAAGCAATCCTTTGTGAGAAGCCCTTTGCGATGACGGCGGCGGAGGCGAGTGAGATCGCGGAAGTCTCCGAGCAGACGGGCGTGCCGATCATCGTGGGGGCGATGCACGTGTTCGATCCGGCTTGGCTGGCCGCGCAGGCGGAATGGGGCGCGCTGACCGAAACGTCGCACACCATTCGTTCCTCGGTGGTTATTCCGCCCAATGCACAGTTCGAGGATCTCGCCACCGACATCGTCTCGCGTCCTTCGTCTCCGCCCTCCGACGACACCGGCGTAGAGGCGGTCGTCCGCGCTGTCACCGGCGGCATCATGGGGCTGGCCATCCACGATCTGCCCCTGATCCGTCAGTTCCTTCCTTCGTTTGCGGACCTCGAGGTGCTGCGCGCCGAACTCGCATCGCCCTGGGGTTACGTCGTCTCCGGAACCGCGTCCGGCAAGGTCGTCCACCTGCAGGCCGTCACCACCAATACGTGGGCGCCGGAGTGGACACTGGAGGTCATTGGCGACGACCAGTCCCTGCATGTCACGTTCACGCCGTCGTACGTGCAGGGAGGTTCGGCGGTCGCCACGCTGCACTCCACCGCCGGAAGCCGAACGTTCGGTCCCTTTGCCCTCAGCGGGTACGAGGCGGAGTGGATCGCCCTTGCTCGGATCGCACGAGGTCAGGCGGCGCCCCTTCCCACTGTCGACCTCATCGACGACCTCCGGTTCGCGATCGCGCTCGCCGACCAATCATCCAGCCAGATCCGCAGCAACCGGAAGGCGGTCGCATGAACGTCCTCAGAATCGCCGCCGACAATGAGACGCGCGCCAGCGGCGCTCTCACCTGGGTGACGGCATCGCTGCCCGGAACTCTCGAGCTCGTCACGGACCGCGCCGACATCCACGCAGTGAACGGCACCGCCGGCTGGACCGAACGAGCAAGCCAGGTGCTGCTTGCGGGAGCGTCTGGGGTCGTTGTCGTCGCGCCCGAAGCGGAGCAGATCGATGCCCTCTGCAAGACCGCTGCCGAACAGAACGCCCTCGTCATCCTCGACCAACGCTGGCGAGCGAACCCCGTCCTGACCGAGGCCCGTGACGCGGTCAGCAGCCTCGAAGGTCCCATCTCCTTTGCCGAGATCGCAGTCAATGTACCGACCACCGAGGACGTCGAGAAGGCGATTCACGAAACCGTCCAGATCGCGCACTACCTCATGGGGGCTGTGGAAGATCTCCGGGTCCTTCACCGCCAATCGCGGACGGTGCTCCTGGGCGGGATGGTGAGAAACGGTGCACCGCTGACCATCACGATCGCCGTTGGCCCCGCGATCGATGGCCCCGTCCGCGTCCGCGTCGTAGCTCGATTCGGTGGAGTCCACCTGTCCGTGCCCGATCCCGAAACGGCGGCACCCGGGCTCGTCACCATCGTGCACACCGACGGGTCGACCACGCTTCCCTCGCGGTGGGAGTCTGCCCACCGTGCCTCGTGGCGGCGAGTGGTCGCCGCTGTCGAAAGCGGCGACCGTCCCGACGACCTGCGCGACTTCGATGAGGCCAGTCAATTGCTCTTCACCCGAGCCTCCCTCGCCTAGCCAGCCGCATCCGATCCCACCCAAACTGCCAACCGTTTCACTCGTTTCACAGCCCACACCCAACACACCACAGAGAGCCGACCGGAAGGTCGGGTAGGAGTCCAATGATGAACACCTCAACGCCAGCCACGTTCTCCCGTCGTGGCTTCCTCGGCATCGCAGCCGCTGCGGCCGCCGTTCCGCTACTTGCCGCATGCGCTCCCGGCGGGGGCGGCGGCGGCGCCACCGGGGGAGGCGGCAGCGGCACCCTGAAATTCTGGGATATGCCGTGGGGTCCGCAGTCCTATGCTGACGCCGCCAAGTCCGTCGTCACTGGTTACTCGCCCGCCGACGGACTTCCGTCGGCCAGCTACCAGCAGATCCAGTGGAACAACTTCTACCAGACGTTCTCTTCCGCGATCGCGTCCAAGACAGGACCGGCGGTCAGCAGCGGTGCCGGGTTCCAGGCGTTCCAGTTCGCTGAGCAGGGCGCGATCGCTTACGCCGACGATCTGATCGACTCCCTGCGCAAGAGTGGCAAGCTCGACGACTTCCTCCCCGGCACGGTCGAGACGATGAAGACGCCGAACGGCTATGCCGCCATCCCGTGGCAGGCGGACTACCGCGTGCTCTGGTACCGGAAGTCCCTCCTCGAACAGGCGGGCGTTGAGGTGCCGACCGACTGGGCGTCTTACATCGAGGCGTCCAAGGCGCTGGCGAATATCGGAGTCTACGGGTTCGGCATCGGCGCCGGCGCGGGTAACAGCGTCGGCTCTCAGGCCCTCATCTCGCTGATGATCAACAACGGCGGAGGCCTCTTCGACGAGGACCAGAAGCCCGATGCCGTCACCGGCGCCAACATCGAAGCGATGGACTTCGTGCGGGACCTGATCGCGTTGAAGGCCGTCGACCCGGGCGCGCCGAGCTATACCGCTGACAACATCATCGAGCAGTGGAAGACCGGGCGCGTCGGCATGGGCTGGCACACCGCCGGCCTGCAGCACCTCGTCAACGATGACGACGTGGTGGTCGCATCACCGCTGACCGCATACAGCGGGGACACCGGAACGCTCGGATACGTGAACAACCTGATGATGTACACCAACACGCCCAGCCAGGAGGGCTCCGAAGCGTTCCTTACCGCCTACCTGGATGGCATTGGGACCTACTGGGACAACAATGTGATCGATCAGCTGCCCGTGCTGAGGTCGATCGTGGACTCGGACGCGTTCCAGTCCGATGCCGAGTGGGTCAAGATCATCGACGAATGGCAGCCGGTGGTCAAGCCGCTGTCCTGGCAGGCGGAAACGCTGTTCGCCGATCTTGCAGCTGTCGATGGGGGTCAAGGGCTTCAGCAGTTCACGCAGGCGATCCTCGGCGGCCAGACCGATTCGAAGACCGCACTGGAGGGGCTGCAGACCGAGCTGGAGTCGGCCACCTCGTAGTCGCGACACCACTCAGGGGAGCAACAGCAATGAGCACCACACAAAATGCCGCCACACGCCTGCACCGGGCGAGATCCGGCGTCGGCGTCGGCGGTTCGGGTCGGCCGGGACGCGGTCGCAACGTCATCGCCGCGCAGACCCGACGGACCTATTCCGCGCTGATCATCCCGTCCCTCGTGCTGCTCGTACTGATCAACGCATACCCGTTCGTCGTCGCCGCATCCCAGTCGGTGCACGATGGGTCGCTGATCTCCGAGGGCGCCTACGTCGGCTTCGACAATTACGTCACCGTGCTCACGTCGGAGGCGTTCTGGAAGGCAACCCGGTTCACGCTCATCTTCACGGTCGTCGGAGTCTTCGGGTCGTGGGTGCTGGGTCTCGCGTTCGCGCTGCTGCTGCGCACACGAATCCCCGGCAACGGTGTGTTCAAAGTGTTGCTGTTGCTCCCCTGGGTGGTCCCCGTGGTGGTGTCGGCGACGGCCTGGAACTGGCTCGTCGCCACGCCGCAGAGTCCGGTCCCGAGCCTGCTGCGGCTGTTCGGCATCGAGAACGTCTTGTTCCTCGCCGACCCGACGCTCGCCGCGATCACGGTATGCGTCTTCAAGGTGTGGATCAGCTTTCCCTTCATGATGATGATGGCCGCGTCTGCGCTGGCGGCGGTCGACCCCACCGTCTACGAGGCATCCCAGATGGACGGTGCCAGCAAATGGCAGCAGTTCCGGATGATCACGCTTCCCTTGATCGCCCGATCCACCTACATCAGTTGGATCCTCATGACGATCTTCTGTGTGAACGACTTCCCGACCATCTATCTCCTCACCGGCGGTGGCCCGGTGGACGCCACCACGTCGCTGACCGTTCTTGCCTACCGGACCGTGTTCCAGGACTTCCAGCTCGGACCCGGCGTGGCCATCGCGTTCATGATGACCCTGGCTCTTGTCGTGGTTTCCGTCGTGCTGTACCGCCAGATCCGAAAGTCGAGCGTCGAATGAGCAGTGTCCTGCGCACCCACCTCGAGGGTGAGGTGCCTCAGTCCGAGACCCGCACGATCACGACCCGGCCCCGGCGCAAGCGGGGGAAGCCGCCCGTGAGCGAGCAGGAGAAGCGCGGGCAGTGGGGAAGATTCACCCTCATCTCCGTATTGACGGTCGTCGTGCTGGTGCCCGTGGCCGCTGTGGTGCTGCTCGCGCTGACTCCGAGCGCGGCCAGCGGAAAGTCCGGGCTCACGCTGGACAACATCATTTACGTGCTGACCCAGACCCTCACACCGACATGGCTGCAGAACAGCCTGTTGGTCGCGCTCGCGACAGTCGTGGTGTCGGTGGTCGTCGCGGCCCCCGCCGGATATGTACTATCGCGCGGTCGTAACAGGCTGGTCTCCGGCTACGCGCTACTGCTTTTCGTCATCCAATCGCTGCCGGTGATCACAGCTGTCATCCCGCTGTTCATCCTGTTCGCGAACCTGGGTCTGGTTGACACCTTGACCGGACTGATCATCGTGTACGTCGGCGCCAGCATGTCCGTTGCGACGTGGATGATGGCCGCCTACATGGACAGCATCCCGGTGTCGCTCGAGGAAGCCGCATGGATTGACGGCGCATCGGTGTTCGGAAGCTTCACTCGCATCGTTCTGCGCAACAGCCTGCCCGGAATCCTTTCCACTGCGATCTTCACCTTCCTGCTGTCCTGGAACGACTATCTGGTTGCGGTGGTGTTCCTGCGCACCGAAACGAGCTACACCATGCCTGTCGGTCTGCAGTCGTTCTTCCAGCAGAACGTCACGGACTGGGGGGCCGTCATGGCGGTTGCCGTGGTCATGCTGCTTCCTCCCGTGGTCGTGTTCGCCGTCCTCAACCGTTACTTCAGCGTCGGTGGCATCGGCGGCTCGCTCGCCGGTCGCTGACCCTCCGTACCCTCACCACCCATAACGAAGGAGTTATCCATGTTCGCCAACATGTCTGGCTGGCACCTGCTCATCATTCTCGCCGTCGTCCTTCTGCTGTTCGGCGCCACCCGACTGCCCGCCCTCTCGCGCAGCGTCGGGCAGTCGGTCCGGATCTTCCGCTCGGAGACCAAGAACCTCAAGGAGGAGAGCGCCGGCGCCGCGACCGGAAGTGATGTGGGAACTGCCACGCCGAGTGGAGTGGACAGCGCGGACACGCCCGTGGTGCCGCACGGGTCCCGCTCCGGAGTGTGAGTCCTCATGTCACGGCAGGCGCGAGCCGGTCGAGACCCACAGGGTTCCATGAGTCTCGGCGGGCACCTTCACGAGCTGGCGAAGCGGGTCACCATCGCCGCACTGGCACTGGTGGTCGGAACGGTGGTCGGCTTCGCTCTCTCCGGGTGGCTGCTCGATGCGGTGCAGATGTTCATCGGTGCCATCGAGGACGAGCAGGGTCGGATGGCGCTACTGAACTTCGGTGAGATCACGGCAGCATTCGACCTGCGGCTGCAGCTGGCCTTCACCGTAGGCGTTGTCCTGTCTTCACCGGTGTGGCTCTACCAACTATGGGCGTTCATCGTGCCGGCGTTGACGCGGCGGGAGAAGGGATACGCGCTCGGTTTCGTCGGCGCGGCGGTCCCGCTGTTCGCGGCAGGATGCATCGCGGGCTGGCTTGTGCTGCCACACATGATCTCTCTCCTCGTCGGCTTCGCGCCCAGCAACTCGAGTTCGATCCTGAACGCGCGGAGCTACGTTGACTTCATCCTGCGCCTCATGCTCATCGTCGGTATCGCGTTCGTGCTGCCCTTGCTGTTAGTCCTGCTCAACGTCGTCGGCGTGATGAGCGCCTCCGCCATCATCGGCTCGTGGCGCTACGTGATCCTCGCGATCACGGTCTTCACGGCGCTCGCTACCCCCGCCGCAGACGTGCTGTCGATGTTCCTCCTGGCCCTCCCGATGGTGTTCCTCTACTTCGCCGCGGCAGGCTTCGCGTGGGTAAATGACAAGCGGCGCGGAAGAGCGATCGCTGCGCTCCAGCGGCCGCAGGCGTTGACGCTCACCGGAATGGCCCCCTGATGTTCGGACTGGACCCGACGAAGTTCTTCCTGCTCGCCATTCTGGCTGCGTTTCTGTTGGGGCCTTCCCGAATGACCGCAGCGGCGGCATGGCTAGGGGGCGCCGTCCGGCAACTGCGAGCATTCACAGAGGCTGCGAAGCAGCGTGCGCGCGACGAGATCGGCGAAGAGTTCGACGACATCCCGTGGAAGGCCCTGGACCCGCGCCAGTACGACCCCAGACGGATCATCGCCGACGCGATACTGGCTCCGCCCACCGTGCCCCCCGCGCTCGATCCGCCCGAGAATCCGGTGCGGCATGGACCAGCGCCCGCCCCGAAATCTCCAGCCTCCTGACACGACAAATGAAAGAAGCATCGATGGCCTTGCCCCTTGCCTCCGTCCAGCTCTACACGCTGGCCGCGGAGTTCTCCGCCGACCCGCACGGCTCACTCGACAAGCTGGCCGCGCTCGGACTGCAGAACGTCGAAGCCTTCGACTTCGTGCGACGCCCCAAGGAGATCCGAGCGGCGTTGGATGGTGCCGGGCTCGCGTCCCCGACAGGCCATGCGCCGCTCCTGTCCGACGAGCTGTGGACGCCCGACGGGTCGATCCCGACTCCCGCCCCCGAGGTGGTGTTCGAGGCAGCCGCGACCGTCGGGATCACGACCGTCATCGACCCGTTCGTCGCCGTGGACCGCTGGCTCACGCAAGACGGTGTGACTGATATCGCGGAGCGCCTGAACCGTGCCGCGGAGGTCGCCGCGGGGTTCGGCCTTCGCGTCGGGTACCACAATCACGCGCAGGAGTTCTTCGCGAGCTTCGACGGGAATACCGCGTTCGAGCGGTTCGTGTCCTTGACCGATGAGACCGTGGAGATCGAACTGGACCTGTTTTGGGCCCTCGCCGGAGGACAGGATGTTCCGGCGCTCGTGTCGCGACTGGGCTCGAGGCTCGTCGCCGTGCACGTGAAAGACGGCGTGGTGCCGCCGAGCAACCCGTTCGCGCCGGACGCGCCCGCGTTCGCGTCCGACTCGCTCGATCAGCGTCACGCCGGCGAAGGGGACGTCCCCCTGGCCGATTCGCTCCGAGCGGGTGCCGGTGCGATCCGCTACGCGGTGATCGAGTACGACAACCCGCCCGGGGATGTGTTCGACGATGTGGCCGCGAGCCTGGCGTTCCTCCGCAGCGCCTCGTTCGTCCGATGAGCGCGGTCGGCGTCGGCCTGATCGGCAGCGGCGTCATCAGCGACACCTACCTGGAGAACCTCCGCTCCTTCCCGGACGTCGAGGTCGTGAGCATCGGTGGCTTGGACGTCGGGCGGGCTCGCGCGCGGGCGGAAAGGCATGGCGTTCCGCGGTGGGGGACCGCTGAGGATATCCTCGCCGACCCCGACGTGCAGGTCGTCGCGAATCTGACGACTCCTGCCGCCCACGTGGAGGTGTCGGCGGCGGCGATCGCGGCAGGGAAGCACGTGTGGACGGAGAAGCCGATCGGCCCCGAACGAGACGGCGTCGACGGGCTGCTCCGGAGCGCGGAGGCGGCCGGTCTTCGGGTGGGCTCCGCCCCCGACACGGTTCTCGGGCCTGGGTTCCAGACCGCCAAGCGCGCCATCGAGAGCGGCGTCATCGGTGCACCGCTGTTCGCGCACACCTCGTTCCAAACCCAAGGCCCCGACCTGTGGCATCCCGGTCCGCAGTTCCTATTCTCTCGCGGTGCCGGTCCGCTGCTCGACATGGGCCCCTACTACTTCACCGCGCTGGTCAGTCTGCTTGGCCCCGTGGACCGCGTCGCGGCCGCGGGCATGAAGGCGCGCACCGAACGCCAGATCCGCACCGGACCGAACGCCGGGACGCGGTTCCCAGTCGAGGTGCCCACGACCCTCCAGGTACTCACGGTATTCGAGGGCGGGCAACAGGCGCACAGTCTGCTGAGCTTCGACTCGGCGCTGGAGCGGCACGGCGTCGTGGAGATCCACGGCACAGAGGGCTCGATCGTCATCCCCGACCCCAACAGGTTCGCCGGCCGCACCGCATACGTGAAACCTCTCGCGGAACTGCGCGACGGAGAAGAGTTCGAGCAGCCATGGATCGAGATCCCGCAGAGAGGGGCCGTCGTCGGCCGCGGTCTCGGGCTGTTGGAGATGGTCCGCGCCATCGCGGAAGGCCGACCTCATCTCGCCTCCGGAGAGCTTGGACGACACGTCCTCGACATCATGCTCTCAGCGGAAGAGTCCGTTGAGTGCGGCCAGTTCGTGACTGTGAACAGCTCCGTCCCGCCCGTGCCCGCGCTACCCGAGGACTTCGAGCCTTACGCCCAGACGCTCTAAGTCGCGGCTGCCGGTCGCGACGCAGACCGGGTGATACCGGTGCGTGCCGCCGCGACCCCCGAGAGGTGGAGTCGAGTGCGGTGGGGTGTCTCAACCGGTGTGCAGCACCTTGGTGACTCGGCGCTCGTCCATTGGTCCGTCAGAGCTCAGGCGCCGCCGTCGGCGTGGTCGAGGCCTGTGGAGAGGTCGAGGTGGGCCTCGGCCTGGTCGATGAGGGTCTGACCCTTCTGCTTCACGGCTTGTACCGCGTCGGCGCCGGCGACCCAGCGCGCGGGGGGCTCATCCAGGTCGAGGATCTTGACGAGGCTGGCGGCGAGTTTCGCGGGGTCGCCGCTCTGCTTCCCGTTCATGGATTTCCACGCCTCGATCGTGCTCGCCGTGTCGGCGTAGTCGTCGATGGACAGATCGGGCCACAGGGTGGACGATCCCTCCACGAGCAGTTCGGTGCGGAAGAAGCCCGGTTCGACGACGGTGACATGGATGCCGAACTGCTCCACCTCTTCCCGCAGCGACTCGGTCCACCCCTCCAACGCGAACTTCGAAGCGCCGTACGCACTGCCGAATCCTCCGGAGACGACTCCCGCGGTCGACGTGATGGTGACGATGTGCCCGGATCGCTGACGACGCATGACGGGCAGCACCGCGCGGGTGACGTTGAGCGGTCCGAAGAAGTTCGTCTCCATCTGCGCTCGGAATCGCTCGGGGCTGATCTCCTCGAAGTACCCGGCCTGGAAGTTCCCCGCGTTGTTGACGAGCACATCGATACGACCGAAGCGATCGATCGCCGCGTTCACGGCCGCGTCGATCGAAGCGGTGTCGGTGATGTCGAGCGAGACGGGCAGCAGGTCGGCGTGCTTGCCCACCGCCGCCTCGACGGTTGCGGCATCCCGTGCCGAACCGACGACGCGGTGGCCGGCAGCCAGCGCCGCCCGCACGATGTCGACGCCCATGCCTCGGCCCGCGCCGGTGACGAGCCAAACCTCGGTCTCATTCATGCTGTGCCTCCGTGTCAGCCTGCGCGACGATCGCACCGGCTGAACCCCTGACGGACACTACGCCGACGCCGGATGTCGAGGAATGCTCTGGCAGTACACGTTCCGGTGGTACCTCCCGGCCACGCGGAGACAGGTGTTCGATGGGTGAGACGGAAGGATCATCATGACGGACACTGCAAGAACGGGCTGGACCGGCGGACAGAAGGCGGTCGGCGATATTGCTCCGGCTCTCGCTCACTACACCGACAAAGTGCTGTTCGACGAGGTGTGGGAGCGGTCGGAGCTCTCCAAGCGGGACCGAAGTCTGGTGACCGTGGCGGCACTGACCGTCCTGGGAAGCACCGATCAGCTCCGTTTCCACCTGGACTTCGCCCGGCAGAACGGCGCAACCGAGACCGAGCTGATCGAAGCGCTCACGCACCTTGCTTTCTATGCCGGCTGGCCCAAGGCCATGGCAGCCGTGAGCGTCGCCAAAGAGGTATTCGGCACACCACGGCCTGAAAACTGACGCGGGGGCAGCAGCGGCTCCTGCGAAGAATCTGCGAACACCCGAACAGCGCCGATCCGTCAACACGCGTTCCCGCGGGTCGGGCGTTCGTGCCCACATGGTGCCCACGGACTATCACGGTGGGTACGGGTCCAGAGGGAACGGCAGTAGATTCTCGGCGGTCGCAAGCCGCGGAAATCCGCGGTTCTCGGTCGAGACGGACTGGAACGGATCGAACCTCTTCGGGTTCAAATCCCACCGTCACCGCCAGCGTCGAAGCCCCGCGAACCCTTGGAAACACTGGGATCGCGGGGCTTTTGCTTTGCCCCGAAACGCTGCCGTGCCGCATCCCGCCCGCAGTCGGACGGAGAACCGGTGATCGCACCGAATCGCGCTCACTCCCAGCTCCCGCGATGTGGGTGATCGGCCGGGTGAGGTGGTAGGACCCGGGTCGCGGTGGACCGATCACGCGGCCGTCCCGATGCTCGTACCCAACGCTCCGATCCGATCCTCCGTGTCCTCGCGTGACGTCCCGGGAAGGATCATGACGCACTTCGACGGGCCGTGACACACGCCCGCGCACCGAACCCGCCATCTTCCCTACCTTCTGGGGAAGCCGCGGAGGGGTACCTGCTCCGCACGTACTCCCTTCGAAAGGCACCCCTATGGCTGCGACGGCCCCCGTCAGCGAACCCACGCGCACGAGCGCGCTCGGCGCCGTGCTCGACGAGCTCGGTGCGAAACTTCCGCACCTCACCGTGCTTGCGCCCTCCGTCGAGACGAGCGACTACCTCGACGATGCTGCGACGCGGTTCTCGCGGCGGGGCGCCGCATCCGGTCCGGCAGTTGCGCTCCCGTCCTCGGCCGAGGAGGTGCAGGAGATCGTGCGGACGGCCGCGCGTCACGGTGTGACGATCGTGGCGCGCGGGGCCGGCACGGGCCTTTCGGGCGGCGCGTCGGCGACCGCCGATCAGCTCGTGGTGTCGACGGAGCGGCTGAACCGCATCGTCGAGGTGTCGCCGCTGGACGAAGTGGCGGTCGTGGAGCCGGGTGTGCTCAACGCCGCGCTCAACGAGCACCTCACGCCATGGGGCCTGTTCTATGCCCCGGATCCCGCGAGCTATGAGATCTCGACGATCGGCGGCAACATCGCCACGAACGCCGGAGGCTTGCGCTGTGCGAAGTACGGCGTCACCCGCGAGTCGGTGCTCGCTCTGGACGTCGTCCTCGCCGACGGCGAGCTCATCACGGTCGGCCACCGCTCGATCAAGGGCGTGACGGGGCTCGATCTCGTGTCGCTCTTCGTCGGCTCGGAGGGCGTGCTCGGCATCGTGGTGCGCGCAACCGTGCGTCTGCGCCCCACTCCCGTCGCTCGCCGCACGGTGTCGGCCTTCTTCGACACGACCGAGGCCGGAACATCCGCTCTGTCGGCCATCACGCGCAGTTCGGTGCGCCCCGCGGTCATCGAGTTCCTGGACGGCCGCACCCTCGTCAACATCGATCGCCATAGCGGCACAGATCTCAGCCGGCGCGGCGGCTCGCTGCTGCTCATCGAGCTCGACGGGTACGGGATCGACGAGCAGTTCGCCGACCTCCGCGACGCCCTCGAAGCCGTCGGCGGACGTGTCCGGCACGAGACGGATGCCGAGGCGGAGGCCCTGTGGGCGCTGCGCCGGGGCGGCCGCGGCTTCGACGAGCGGTCGTGGTTCGCCGGCGGCGACATCGCCGTGCCGAAGTCGCGCATCCCCGACGTGTACGCCGCGTTCGGCGAGCTCGAACAGCGCTTCGGCGTCGAGATCGGGGCTGTCGCGCACGCGGGCGACGGCAACCTGCACCCCGTCATCACCAAGCCCATCCCCGACGGCGCCGACCCGCTCGCCCCGCCGACCGAACTGCACGACGCCGCCGACGAGCTCGTGCGCCTCGCCCTGTCGCTCGGCGGCACAGTGACCGGGGAACACGGCATCGGCACGGTCAAGCGGGAGCTCGCGGCGCTCGAGCTGTCGCCCCGCAGCCGCGACGCCCAGCTCGCCGTCAAAGCCGCCTTCGATCCGTTCGAGCTGCTCAACCCGGGCAAAGCCCTCTGACCCTCGCGGAGACCGACCGCGAAGTCGTCGGCACACGCACCAACGCCGGCCTGACCCCTCACAGCAAGGAACCGACATGACCACCCACATCCGCAATCCGCTCAGGCGAGCCGCGCTCGTCGCCACCGCAGCGCTCGCGACCATCGCCCTCGTCGCCGGCTGCGCCAGCGGCACCGCGCCGCAGACGAGCACCGGCTCGGACGAGCCGAAGGAAGGCGGCGACATCACCTTCCTGATCGACTCGCTGGGTGCCACCTGGATCCCCAATTCCAGCTCGATCTCCAGCTATCAGGGCCATGTCTGGGGGCACCTGACCGACAAGCTCATCTACGTCGACGGCGATGGTGAGCTCAGCCCGTGGGTCGCCGAGAGCTGGGAGCAGAACGACGCGGCGACGGAGTTCACGATTCACCTGAAGGACGGCGTCACGTTCTCCGACGGCACGGCGCTGGATGCGGCCGCCGTCGTGGCGAACATCGACATCTGGGCGAAGGGCGCCCCCGACAAGGGCATCGCACGTATCGGGCTGTTCCCCTCGGCGAACTACGTCGGCGCGGAGGCCGTCGACGACACGACCGTGAAGGTCACGTTCTCGAAGGCGACGCTGAGCTTCATCCCGACGCTCGCGTACCACGGCTCGATTCTCATCTCGCCGGAGACGCTCGCATTGCCGGCCGAGGAGCAGGCCGATCTGTCGAACGACATCGGCAGCGGCCCGTTCGTCGTCGAGTCGTGGAAGGAGGGCGACAGTGTCGTCCTCACCAAGCGCGACGATTACGACTGGGGTCCCGAGGCGCTCGACCACACCGGTCCCGCGTACCTGGACTCCATCACCTACAAGATCGTGGCCGAGCCGACGCTGCGCACCGGATCGGTCGAGTCCGGACAGGCGGATGTCGCCTACAACGCGTCGCCGCAGGAGCTCGACGCACTGAAGGACGAAGGCTTCGTCGTGTCGGTGCCCCGCTACCTCGGCTTCGTCAACGGCTACGCCCTGAACGTCACGACCGCTCCGTTCGGCGACGAGGCCGTGCGTCAGGCGTTCTCCCACGGCATCGACCGCGACGAGATCCTCTCCACGGTCTACACCGACGACTGGCACGCGGCGGAGACCTTCGTGCAGAGCAACGTCCCCGAGGCGACCGACCACACCGACGCCTTCGCCTACGACCCCGACCAGGCGGAGCAGCTGCTCGACGACGCCGGCTGGCTGGAGGGCGCCGACGGCGTGCGCGAGAAGGACGGGCAGCAGCTCGCCGTGACGCTCTACCCGAATCCGTACCTCGCTACCTCTAAGGCGATCGACGAGCTCGTCGCCCAGCAGCTCGCCGAGATCGGCTTCACCGTCGACATCGAGGCCTACGACGTCGTGACGTACGGCGAGAAGGTCATCGGCAACAAGACCCTCGCCGCCACCGAGATCACCCGCAGCTTCGTCGACATCGGTACGATCCCCGGCGTCCTGACCGCCAGTAACCCGGGCGACGAGGACTGGTTCAAGGTCGGCACGACCGACGCGACCCTCAACGACCTCGCCGCCCAGGTCTCCTCCGCCACCGACCGCGACTCCCGGGCGACTGTGTTCGACGAGCTGCAGCAGTACGTGCTCGAGAAGGGGTACTTCGTGCCGATCACGCAGATCGTGCAGCGGGTGTACGTGCAGACGCCGGATCTGAAGGACGTCGCCTACAACGGCCTCGCCTACGCGAACTACTACACCGCCTGGCTCGACCGCTGACCCAGCCGGGGCGCCGTCTCTCCGCGGCGCCCCGGCATCCCTTTCTCCGGAGGATGCCGAGATGAAATCCCCATACGCGAGCTTCGCGGTGTCGCGCACGGCGCAGGCGATCGTCGTGGTGCTGCTCGCCTATGTCTTCACCTTCGTCGTGATCAGCGTGCTGCCCGGCGACCCGGTGTCGAGCACCCTCAAGAACCCCGACAACGGGTTCACCCAGGAGGACATCGACCGCATCATCGCCTACTACGGCCTCGATGAGCCTTTGCTCACCCAGCTCTGGACATCGCTCACCCGCTTCGTGACGGGCGATCTCGGGATCTCCCTGCGCTCGAATCTGCCGGTGAACCAGCTCATCGCCGAGGCGCTGCCCTCGACGCTCATCCTCGCGTCGACCGCACTCGTGGTCGCGATCGTCCTCGCCGCGCTCATCGCGTGGGGCACGCAGGTGCTGCCCGCGAAGTACGGGCAGGGACTGCTCCGGGCGCTGCCCTCGCTGTTCCTGTCGGTGCCGAACTTCGTCATCGGCCTGCTCCTCATCCAGGTCTTCGCCTTCGGGCTCGGGGTCTTCCGCATCATCGACGCGGAAAGTCCGTGGTCGACGTTCTTCGCGGCCATCGCCCTCGGCATCCCGGTCTCCGCGCAGCTCGCAGAGGTGCTCATCGCCAACCTCGACCACGAGTCCCGGCAGGAGTACGTCGCCGTCGCCCGTTCGCAGGGCCTGCGACGCACGCGCCTGTTCGCGCGGCACCTCGTCAAGCCCTCCGCTCTGCCGACCATCACGGTGCTCGCGCTCATCGTCGGCGAGCTGCTCGGCGGCTCGCTCATCACCGAGACGATCTTCGGACGCACCGGCATCGGCACGCTCGTTCAGCGCGCCGTCGCCAGCCAGGACCTCCCGGTACTACAGGCCGTGGTCTCGCTCGCAGCCATCGTCTTCGTCGTCGTGAACCTCATCGCCGACCTCGCCTACCCGTTGCTCGACCCGCGCGTCGACCTCGAACGGACGCTCCGCTCGCGCGGCGCGTCACGCGTCGGCGACGGCCCCATCCGCACCCCGCTCCAGGAGGAGGTGAGCGTCGTATGACCGACGCAGTACTCACGAGCCGGCGGTCCGTCGCTGCCGGCCGCGCCCTGGCGACAGCGATCCCCCCGACAGTCGTGATGTCGATCCTGGCGCTGGCCATCGTGCTCGCCTGGGCGACGGCACCTGGCCTGTTCACGTCGTACGACCCCGCGGTCGGGGTGCCCGCCGACAAGTTCCTCCCGCCGAGCATCGAGCATCTCTTCGGCACCGACCAGCTCGGACGCGACCAGTTCACCCGCGTCGTCTTCGGCACGCAGTCCTCGGTGCTGAGCGCGCTCGTCGCCGTCGTCATCGGTGTCGTCGTCGGCGGCGCGATCGGGCTCGTCGCGGGCTTCTTCGGCGGCTGGACCGATGTCGCGCTCGCGCGCGTCGTCGACGTGCTGCTCGCCATCCCGAGCTTCCTGCTCGCCGTCGTCATCGTGAGCTCACTCGGGTTCCAGACGATCAATGCGGCGATCGCGACCGGTGTCTCCGCTGTCGCGGTGTTCGCCCGCGTCATGCGATCGGAGGTCATCAAGACCCGACGCGCGGTCTTCGTCGAGGCATCAGCGCTGCAGGGGGGCTCACGCGGCCACATCCTCTTCCGTCACGTGCTGCCCAACGCCTCCCGATCCGTACTCACCCTCGCGGTGCTGCAGTTCGGCCTCTCGATCCTCGTCATCGCGGGGCTCGCGTTCCTCGGTTACGGCGACCCGCCGCCCGCATCGGACTGGGGGCTGCTCATCTCCTCCGGCAAGGACTATCCGCGCGCGCCCTGGCTGCTCCTCTACCCAGCCCTCGTGACCGTCGCCACGGTGCTCGCGATCAACCGCCTCAGCCGCTGGCTGCGCAAGACCTCCTGACCCCCGCCCTCCGCGCCCACAGAAGGGTTCCATCATGACGAACCACGACCTCCTTCGCGTCGAAGGCCTGTCCGTCTCGTACGGAGCCGCACAGGTCGTCTTCGACGCGGGCTTCCGGCTCGCACGCGGCGAGAGCCTCGCGCTGATCGGCGAGTCCGGATCGGGCAAGTCCACGATCGCCCGCTCGGTACTGCGTCTGCTGCCCGAGGGCGCCCAGGCGCGCGGGAGCGTGTACTTCCAAGGAACCGAGACCCTCGCTCTGCCGGAGCGACGGTTCCGGCCCCTGCGTGGCCGTGAGATCGGGTTCGTCCCGCAGGACCCGGGCAACGCCCTGAATCCCGTCCGGCGCATCGGCGCACAGGCGCACGAAGCGGCCGCGCTCGTCGAGCCTCGCGACGCGCGCGCCCGTCGCCTGCTCATTCTCGACACATTCGAGAAGGTCGGGCTGCACGACCCCCGACGTGTCTACGACTCCTACCCGCATCAGCTCTCCGGTGGCATGCTCCAGCGCGTCCTGATCGGGCTCGCCCTCATCCCCGCACCCGCGCTCATCGTCGCCGACGAGCCGACGAGCGCGCTGGACGTCACGATCCAGAAGCGCATCCTCGACCTGCTCACCCAGCTTCAGACCGAGCGAGGGATCGGCCTGCTCCTGATCACGCACGACCTCGCGATCGCGGGGGAGCGCACCGATCGCATCGTCGTCCTCAAGGACGGGCGGGTTCAGGATGCCGGAGCCACCGCCGACGTCTTCGCTCAGCCCGGATCCGACTACACCGTGCGTCTCCAGTCCGATGCGCCCGCGCTCAACCCCGAGCGCTACCGCGCGCTGCGCGTGCACCGCCCCGCCATCGTCGGCGCTCCGCCGAGGATCGACGTCTCGGGGCTCACCAAGACCTTCTCCGTGGGCGACGGCGCGCTGAAGGCGCTCGACGACGTCTCGTTCGCCGTCGCCCCGGGCACGACCCACGCACTGGTGGGCGAGTCGGGCTCGGGCAAGACCACCGCGTTGCGCGCGCTTCTCGGCCTCGAGCAGCCGGATGCCGGCGCCCTCCTCGTCGACGGCGAGTCGGTCGTCGGACGCAGCGCAGACGCCGTACGCGGCATCCGTCGTCATCTTCAGCTGGTGTACCAGAACCCGTTCACCTCGCTCGACCCGTCGTGGCGTGTGGGCAGCATCGTGCGCGAGCCGCTCGAGCGCTACCGGGTCGGAGCGCGCCGCGATCGCGCGGCGCGCGTCGCGGAGACGCTGGCCGCCGTCGGGCTCACGCCGGC